>JANQPV010000005.1 GCA_028285305.1 Alphaproteobacteria bacterium
AGAGCCGTTTTGGTTTTGACGGAAACACAAAACGGCTCCAGATTCCTTGTTTTGCGCGTTTCCTGACGGTGAACCGGATTCCACTTCACCTGGAAACGCTCTAGTTGGTGTCCGCGCCGAACTCCGCGTTCGCCCGCTCGTAAGCGAGCATGGCTTTCTTACGGGTGAGACCCCAATGATAGCCGCCAAGAGCGCCGGATACTCTCAGGACACGGTGACACGGGATGAGATAGGAGATGGGATTGCGGCCCACTGCTGTTCCCACGGCGCGTATGGCCTTCGGTTTGCCGATCTCTTCTGCGATCGATTGGTAGGTCGAGGTGGCGCCGGCGGGGATTTCGAGAAGCGCCCTCCAGACAGCGATCTGAAATGGGGTGCCGCCGACCAAAAGTGACAGGTCCCCGCCATCGGCAGAGAAAATCTTCTCAGCCAGCTTTTCAGTTTCTTGAGCATCTTGCCTGTACTCCGCCTTGGGCCACCGGCTCATCATATCGGCCAGGGTTTCCTTATCGGACTTCGGATCGGCGAAGGCGAGGCCAGTTACGCCGCGCGATGTGTAAAGAATCAAAGTCCGGCCAAAGGGCGTATCGCACCAGCCATAAGAGATCACCAACCCCGCACCGCCCGATTTGATTTCACCCGGCGACATGGCCTCACAGCGGATGCAGAGATCATGGAGCCGGCCGGGGCCCGATAGGCCCACATCATAGGCGACGTTTAGGACGCTCTCGCCCTCCTCCAGCAAGGGCCTGGCCTGGTTCATCGTCACGAGGCTGACAAATTGTTTCGGCGTCAGGCCCGCCCAGCGGCGGAAGACGCGCTGGGCTCGATTGGGGCTGAGGCCCATCTCGCCCGCCAAATCGTCCAGACTTGGCTGGTCGCCGGCATGGGAGTCCAAATACTCAATCGCCCGCGCCATGCGATCATAGTCAAGAGAAGTCTTGTCGAAATTTTCCATCATGGGAACGAAGATAGCGATATCGTTGCCTCGCGCCCACCCGGTTCTTGTCGTTTGATTCCTTTAGGATACTTGCGGCTGGGCCAGCGAATCGCGCCGCTTTTCGATGGCCGCGCGGATGGCTTTGGCAACTTCCAAGCGTTCGTGGGGCGGCAGGAAGGCGCCGATGGTCAGCTGAGTGTCCTTAGAGCGCAGCGTGAGGGAGCTGTCGTGGTCGACAGGCTCGGAAAGCTGAACATTGAGCCAGGTGGGCTCCAAATCCCAGGAGCGCTCTTCACCCTGCCAGCTTTTGCGGCGCACGCGCATTGCGCTCTTATCCAGGGTGAGATGCTCGAATCCTCTTGCCCGTCGGTAGCTGGCACGGAATGCGAAGTAGACGATAAGAATATCGAGGCCGAGAAACCCCGGGATCGGCCAGGCGCCCATGGCAAAAAAGCCCATGCTGACACTCACGCTGACCAAAGCCACCGCCGCCATGACAATATAGAACCCGCGCTTGGACAGAGAGCGGTGAGGATAGAGGGTCAGGTCGAGGAACATGAGCTGAAACTTTTAGGCCCCTATTATCAAGCTTTGAAAGTACCATCCCAGGCCCGACGGTAAAAACTAGCAACGGTGTCGCAGAGCTCCAAGGGCAAGTTCGACAGTGACAATTCAATCGAATTGAATTTGCCCCAGCTCCCGAATGATTGCACCGATCTCAATTGTGTCATCAGCTATACGATAACATATCCAATGCTCGCGTACCCGGTAAGCCCGCACATTTGATGGCAAGTCTTCCGACATCATGCCAATCTTGGGAAAGAGACGCAAAGTGACGAAAGCCTGACCAAGCGCGCCGCGGTATAAATCAGCCTGACGAACGCCAAATTCTTCTATAGTATACGCTCGAATATCTTCTAGATGCTCCTTGGCCCGTCTAGACAGTCGTATCCGCATCTACCGCCCATATCTCATCCAAAAATGCTTCGATGTCTTCGTCCGAGTTGAGCTCAATGAAGTTGCCTTTTTCGAGTTCATTGAAACCTTTCTCCAATTCCCTCGATACAAGTGCCCGGCATTCTTCGCGCGAGAGAGATCGTAAGACCTTTAGGTCGTCCTTGGAGGGAGTTGCGAGCGAGGATATTTTGACTTCTTTGGGCGTTACTTTAGTCATAGCCATTCAAGTATAGCAGACTGCAATGAACATATAACTAGTTTCCGCGGAAGCCCAACGGATCCAATGGAATTCAACGGAATTGAAAAGAATACGAACTTATGTCTCAGTCGACGATTTTGCACGATCTCTACGCCGTTATCGAAAGCCGAAAGGGCGCTGATCCAACAACCTCGTACACCGCCAAGCTCTTGGCCAAGGGCCTGCACAAATGCGCCCAAAAGGTGGGAGAAGAGGGCGTGGAATTGGCGCTTGCCGCTGTCGACGGTTCGGAGGACGACGTCGCGGGAGAAGCGGCCGACCTCTTCTATCACACACTCGTCGTTCTCGCCGCGCGGGACATCTCTCTCGATGCGGTGTTCGACAAGCTTAAGGAAAGAGAAGGGGTGTCGGGGCTGGCGGAAAAGGCGGGCCGGAAAGGTTAGATCTCAATGAATTCAGGGCCTCTTTTCCGCCCCTCACTCTAGCCCTCTCCCCATAAATGGGGAGAGGGAATCAACTTGTGCACTGCTGTACACTTTCTCCCCGTTTACGGGGAGAAGGCTGGGATGAGGGGCCACTTCGGCGAATAACGACTAAATCAAATTATGTGATTCAGCCAAGTCTGCCAGCCCAACCTCAGGCCTCGCACCAAAGTGGCTGATCACCTCTGCGGCGGCCATGCTCCCGAGCTTTCCACATGTTGTGAAGTCGAGCCCTTGGGAATACCCATAAAGGAACCCGGCGGCATATTGATCGCCTGCCCCTGTCGTATCCACTAGTTTGTCCACAGGAAACGCGGCGACCTCCAAACGCTCGGACCCGTTCACAATGATCGATCCTTTTTCAGAACGGGTGACTGCAGCCAAATCACAGTGGCTCGCCAACAGATCACAGGCTGCGTTGAAGTCATCCATTTCATAAAGCGACTTGAGCTCGTCCTCGTTGGCGAAGAGGATATCGATGTGCTGTTTGATGAGGCCCAAAAACTCATCCCTGTACCGATCAACGCAAAACGAATCCGATAACGTCAGGCTCACTTTGTTCCCCGCCTCCTTGGAGATCTTTGCAGCCTTGTGAAAGGCCTCTTTGGCGGTGGGGCGATCGTAAAGATAGCCCTCCATATAGAGCACTTTGGCCGACGCGATGAAACCGGGGTCGATGTCTCCCGTATCCAATTCCTGGCAGGCCCCTAAGTACGTATTCATGCTGCGCTGAGCATCGGGCGTGACAAGAATGAAGCAGCGCGCGGTGGCCGGTCCGCTCTCCGATGGCGCCGTTTCAAAGGCAACGCCGATTGCACGCATATCGTGAGTAAACACCTCGCCCAACTGATCATCGCGCACTTTGCCCACATATCCGACCTCGCCACCCAGGGACGCGATGCCCGCCGCCGTGTTTCCGGCGGACCCACCTGAAATCTCCACCGCCGGGGGCATAAGGCCATAGATCTCTTTAGCGCGCGCTTCGTCGATGAGCGTCATGGCGCCCTTTTCAATGGCATTTTCGGTCAAGAACGGTTCGTCCACATGGGCAAGCACATCCACGATGGCATTGCCGATCGTAATGACGTCAAGTGTTGGACTGGACATGGTTCCCCCTCAGCTTTGCAAACGCGCCTGTGTAGTATGGGCGCCCCGGCAAAATCAAGGCAACACTGTCGAGTGTTCTTGCCGGTGCCGCAAAGATTGCGTATCGACATAGCCTGATTGATTCGTTTTCAGATGAGGTACTCCGTTCGTGTCCCGTCCGCTTTTTTCATTAGCCCTCCTTCTCCTGTCCTCAGCTTGGCTGGCATCGTGTACGTCAACAGCATCGGTGGGCGATCTCTTCGGGTCCGGGGGGGCTAAAGTCGCGGACGACAACGAAGATCAAAAGGAAGCGGCCGTGCGACGAGGCTCACCGCCGTCGCCGAACTCCCTCCTTAATCAGGACAAAAATGAAGTTCTGGCTCGTCTCGGTCAACCGACCCTGTTGCGCGAAGAGCTGGACTCCCAGATGTGGCAGTATTCCGGCCGGTCTTGTGCGTTCTTTTTGTACCTCTATCCGGACGCGGGGGGCACGTTTCGCGTCACGCACTTGGAGGCGCGAGCCAATCAGGGCGGTAGCCTTGATCCGCAAACGTGTCTTGAATCCCAATGGGGGAGAAAGGCGAAGAGTTAGCGTCTCCTGAGGTTACTTTGCCGATTTTACAATCTCCCGAAACAACTCGAATGTTTCGAATTCCCGGTAACTGCTTTCATCATCGGTGGTGCCGTACGCACTGTTGGCAGACAATTTGACGATGACCACGCCTTGAGCCGGGTTGACGTAGACCATTTGATTGTAGACGCCAATCGCAGAGAATTCACCTTCGTCTCCGTCCAGCACCCACCATTGGTAGCCGTAGCCCAAACCAAAGTCCGAGGCCGGATTGTCATCGCCCGGCTGAAGGTGGGGTGCGTCCGGCGTAACAGATGCGCGGACCCAGTCAGCGGGTACGATTTGCTTCCCATTCAGTTTCCCGCCTAAACGAAACATCTCACCGATTTTCGCATAATCACGTGCCGTCGCATTCATACCGCCGAAAGCCATCTCCATTTCGTCGCCGTCAAGCAGCCAGTATCCCACCGACTCCGCGCCCATAGGGCGCCAGAGCTTCTCCGTCATATAGTCTGTGATGGATCGGTCTGTGGTTGCCACCAAGAGCATGCCCAGAACTTGCGTATCCGTCGAATTATATCTGTTGAACGTGCCGGGCTCGAGCTCGCGGGTCAGCGTCGCAGCGAATTCATTCAGGGAACCGCCGATCGCAAATATGCGGCCAAAGCGGTTTATATCGGAGTTCGGGTCGCTATAGTCTTCGTTCCAGCGCGCGCCTGAAGACATCTGAAGAACATCTTTGATCGACACACCATCATAGGCGGACCCCTGAAGCTCAGGGACATACTCCGTAACAGGATCGGTGATGCTTTTGATATGCCCTTCTGCGACAGCAATTCCAATCAAAGCGGAGACGAAGCTCTTGGCGACAGACATGGATAGCCACGTCACGTCGCGGCCGCCAGTCAAATAGTAGTCTTCGAAAACAACCTTCCCATCTTTGAGAATCAGGACGGCGCTGGTGTCGGTTTCCTCTAGAAAAGCTTTGGTATCTTTCGTCTCGCCCTCAAAGACATAGGTGGGTGGTAACGAGATCGGCGCACCGTCATCGAAGTCGAGAGCACTCGGCGAAGCCGGCATCACGCCTGTCGGGAAAAGCTCATGCATGCGATTGAAGTTTTCGTACTGCTCTTCGCCGGTAAAGAGGTTGACCACCACCTGGGCGCGGTCGATTCGATCTTGGAAGAAGAACCAGCCTCCAGCCGCGATGGCCATGAGGGCCACAAGGCCGACGATGTATTTGGTCATGAACTTTCCTCCGATTCAGCGCGTTTGCGTTTTAGTCCTGATAAGATCTTTTCCGCCTGATCCGCCACCCCCCGCCGCCGCGCGGGTCTTAGCCCCAAAAACTCAAACGAGGCATGGCCATACGACATGGCGACAAGCGCATAGGCAGCATCTTTTCGCTCGCTGTCGCTTGCGCCTACACCGCTCTTTTTGAAGATTGAGGCGATCTCTTCGCAAGCCCGTCCGTATACAGCCTTTAACTTGGCCCGAACACTCTCATCCTGTTCCGCCAGAAACCAAAGCTCGCCGATGAGCGCGTTGGAGAGTTCGTCTTGAAAGAGCTTGTTGAGCAAAAACTCGATGGTTTCCCGCAATGTGGGTTGTGAGCTGCCGTTGGTAAAGGTCGCCAACTGGTTCTCCGCCCGCTCCACCATTCCGTTCAGCAACGCCGAGACCATGTCGGAGCGATTGCCCATGAAGTAGCGCACGAGCGGCCGCGGCAGGCCCGCTTCCTTTGCCACATCGTTCAACGTGGTCTTGGCCAAACCGTTCTTCAAAGCACAAGCCTCCAGGGCGCGCAGGATCTGGCCTCTTCGCTCTACGTCGATCTTGGGTCGGGGCATTGGTTTCGCTCTCAATGTTGTCATGATGACAATAAACTAAGCACATAACTTGTCAATATGACAAATAACTGAGCACACAACTTGGTGGCTAAGCCGAGTGCTGTTTTTCAGGTTTTCGTCTTTTCCTTGAAGCCGCAGAGATCTTTGATCACGCACTCTGGGCACTGGGGCGTGCGGGCCTTGCAAACATAGCGGCCGTGGAGGATGAGCCAATGGTGGGCGTGCTGAGCGAACTCGGGCGGCACGCGCTTTTCCAAGCCCAGCTCCACCTCCAGAGGGTTTTTGCCTGGCGCAAGGCCGGTGCGGTTTGAAACGCGAAAGATATGGGTGTCGACGGCCATGGTGGGTTGGCCGAAGGCGACATTGAGCACCACGTTGGCGGTCTTGCGGCCGACGCCGGGCAGGGTCTCCAGTTCTTCGCGGGTTTGGGGGACCTCGCTGCCGAATTCGTCGATTAGTTTCTTGGAGAGGGCGATCACGTTCTTGGCTTTGTTGCGATAGAGGCCGATGGTCTTGATGGCCTCGCGCAGCTTGTCCTCGCCCAAGGCCACCATCGCCTCGGGCGTTTGAATCTTGGCAAAGAGCGGCTTGGTGGCTTTGTTCACGCCGACGTCGGTGGCTTGGGCCGAAAGCGCAACGGCCACAACCAGCGTATACGGATTAATGAAGTGCAGCTCTGTCTCGGGGTGGGGATCGGCGTCCCGCAGCCGTGCGAACATATCCGCGATTTTCTTCTTTTGCATGGGCATGGGAAGGGTGTAACGCGGGATTGAAGCCGTCGCCAACAACAAGAGGCGTGTGCGGCTTTGTGAGTTGTGGATTGTAGCTTCCTTTCGGATGACGAGAGGATGCGACCGGGCTTCCCATGAGCGGCTTTTGTCTCGATTTTTGGCCTTTTCTCCATTAATGTAGTTTTGTCTATAAATAGGGAGGACATTATGAGCTATTCGCCGCGATTCTATTTGGCCTTCATCGCTTTCCTTTTCTTCGTAGGAGTCAATTCGGGAGCTTCGGCAGGTCCTACCTGGGCCGCCTATAATGCCCAGGTTGCGCCTGGAAACGAAGCGGCCGTCGTCGAGGCGGTCAATACCTTGATGGCCTCCGATGTGGGGAAATCCCTTCCGGGCCGGGTGGTGCTCTTGGATGCTGCTTTCAACGGTCCTAATCCTACGACCCACACGCTCGTGTTTGTGGGCAAGAGTTCCGCAGAGCTCAATGCGTGGGGACAGAGCCTGGGGGAATCGGAAGCAGGGCAAGCTTTCTTTGCAGCGTTGGGTCCTAACCTAAGTCCCGTCAGCGAATCGCTGAGTGCGCACGTAAAGTCCTATGGAAACGTGGATGAGAGCAACAGCTATTGGCTCGGCTATGCGATCGACGTCAGCGATGCCGGCGGGTTTGTGGCGGCGTTGGATAAGCTCTGGGGGTCGGCTACGGGTAAAAAACACCCGGGCGAAGCCCATTTGCTCCAGCTTCGCTCCGGCGATGCCAGTGTTACACATTTTGTGGCGGTTGGGTTCGAGAATGCCGCGGAGGAAGAAACATGGAGGGAAAGCCTCGCCGGTAACGCGGATATGGAAGCGTTCCAAAAGGAATCGACGAGTGTTGCCAATCTCGTCTCTCGAAACATCGATGCGACCGTTGCTCAGTGGGGTAACTTTTCCCTGAAGGAAACCCTTGGTATCGAGTAGCTGATCGATCGTCCGCTACAATGGGACCGGTCGGTTGGGCTCGTCTATTCGACCGTCAGGTTTCTTTCGGACTGGTCTTTGTACGGATCAAGTATGCCGTTAGTGCCTAATCGGTAAGCCTGCTGCCGCCATGTGCGCTTTCGCGTCGGCGATGGAGTATTCGCCAAAGTGGAAAATTGAGGCGGCGAGGACGGCACTGGCATGGCCCTCGCGTATACCTTCGACCAGGTGGTCGAGTGTGCCAACACCGCCGCTGGCAATAACGGGCACGGTGACCGCATCAGAGATGGCGCGGGTGAGAGGCAGATCGAAGCCCGACTTGGTGCCGTCTTTGTCCATGCTGGTCAGCAAGATTTCTCCGGCGCCCAGCGAGACAACTTCTTTGGCGTATTCAACAGCATCGATGCCGGTGGGTTCGCGGCCGCCATGGGTGAAGATTTCCCATTTTCCTTCGCCTACGGATTTGGCGTCGATAGCGACAACGATGCATTGCTCGCCGAATTTTCGAGAGGCTTCGCGTACGAACTGGCGGTCTCTCACCGCTGCCGTATTGACGGACACTTTGTCGGCGCCGGCCAGGAGGAGCTTGCGGATGTCCTCAGTGGTGCGCACGCCGCCGCCCACCGTCAGCGGCATAAAGCATTGCTCCGCCGTGTGGGCCACCACTTCGAAGATGGTATCGCGATTTTCATGGCTGGCCGTGATGTCGAGAAAACAGAGCTCGTCGGCCCCCGCCGCGTCGTAAATCTTGGCCTGCTCCACCGGGTCGCCCGCATCGCGCAAGTCGACAAAGTTGACGCCTTTGACCACGCGGCCGTCTTTAACGTCCAGGCACGGGATGATGCGGATTTTTAGCATGGGGGTTTCCATGATCGCGTCCAAAACAGCGGACATGACCCGTCGAATTTGAGGCACGCCTCAAGATATGGATCCCCGCTCAGCGGGACCTTAGGTCCCTTGGCGGGGAAATGACGATAGCACAACAGATCTGAGCGGGTTTCCCCGGCCGCGCGCAAGCGCGTGACCGGGGATCCAGCCAGCAAAGCCGAAGAAATTGCGGATTCGGCATCACCCATACGACTTCCCTTTCAACACGGCCAACGCCTCTTTCACATCCAAGCGGCCATCGTAAATGGCCCGTCCGGAAATGACCCCTTCGATGCCGGGGCACTCGGTGGCGACGAGGTTCTGGATGTCCTTGAGAGACGAGACGCCGCCGCTTGCAACCATGGGGATGGAAATGGAATTCGCTAGGCTCACAGTTGCTTCAATGTTGGGACCGGTCAGTACCCCGTCGCGGTCGATGTCCGTGAAAACGATGGCCGCGACCCCTGCCCCTTCGAAGCGTTTGGCCATTTCCAGCGCGGTCAAATCGGTTTCCTCGGCCCAGCCCTCGACCGCCACTTTGCCGCCTTTGGCGTCGAGCCCCACGGCGATCTGGCCGGGAAAGAGCCGGCAGGCCTCCTTCACCAGATCGGGGTTTTTCACCGCCGCCGTGCCGATCACGATCCGCTGGATCCCTGAGGAAATCCAAGTTTCGACAAGGGCAAGGTCGCGGATGCCACCGCCCAATTGTATCGGCAGCGAAACGTGGCTGATGATTTGTTTCACCACCGAATCGTTCACCGGTCGGCCCTCAAAGGCGCCGTTGAGATCAACGATGTGGATCCACTCGCAGCCCAGGTCCTTGAACTCCTGGGCTTGGGCGACGGGATCCGTGTTGAACGTGGTGGCTTGCTCCATATCGCCTTTAATGAGGCGGACGCACGCCCCGTCCTTGAGATCGATGGCCGGAAACAAGATCATGGAGACCACTTCAAGAAATTGGAGATCAAGCGCAAGCCCGTGGCCTGACTTTTTTCTGGATGGAATTGGGTGCCCACGAGATTGTCGCGGCCAATGGCGGCGGTAACGGGGGTGCCGTAGTTGGTCGTGGCAATCAGGGCGTCCGCGTTGTCCGGTTCGAAGTGGTAGGAGTGGACAAAATAGGCGTGGTCGAGATCACCTGTGCCCAAACCTTCGAAGACGGGATGAGGCCGCTCAATCTGGATCGTGTTCCAGCCCATATGGGGAATCTTGAGCGAGGCGTCGCTCGGTTCGATGAGCTTCACTTCGCCTTTGATCCAATCAAAGCCCGGATGGGTGCCGTGTTCCAGACCTCTTGTGGCCATAAGCTGCATGCCGACACAAATGCCGAGGAAAGGGCGGGCGTCCTGGATGACCACCTCGGTAAGAGCCGCCATCATACCGGTGATGCCGGTCACTCCTGCCAGACAATCCGCAAACGCGCCCACGCCGGGCAACAAAATTCGGTCAGCGTCGAGAACGTCTTCCGGATTGCTGGTGACCAGGACCTGCGCCGAAATCTCCGCTTCCGAGGCGGCGCGCTCAAACGCCTTTGCCGCCGAGCGGAGATTGCCGGAGCCGTAGTCGATGATGGCTATTTTCATGTGTCTGTTGGACCGTCATTCCCGACTAGAGCCGTTTTGGTTTTGACGGAAACACAAAACGGCTCCAGATTCTTTGTTTTGCGCGTTTCCTGACGGTGAACCGGATTCCACTTCACCTGGA
>JANQPV010000006.1 GCA_028285305.1 Alphaproteobacteria bacterium
AGAGCCGTTTTGGCTTTGACGGAAACACAAAACGGCTCCAGATTCCTTGTTTTGCGCGTTTCCTGACGGTGAACCGGATTCCACTTCACCTGGAAACGCTCTAGTGTTGTATGATAGGCCTAAGAAACGGTTGCTCGCAACCACCCAGACCCATTTGGTAACCTAAGGACCGCTTCATGACCCAGCTGCAAGTGCATATGTTTTCCGCTCTGAGCGACAATTATTGCTTTCTGGTGCGTGACCCGGAAACGGGAAAAACGGGGGTGGTCGACACGCCCGAGGTTGCGGCCATCGAAAACGCTCTCAACGAAACCGGCTGGCAGCTCGACTATATTCTGAACACGCATCACCATTTCGATCATGCTGGAGGGAATTTGGAGATCAAAGAGAAGACGGGATGCACAGTTGTTGGGCCCAAAGGAGAAGCTGCGCGCATTCCCGGCATTGATTTAGAACTGCAGGACGGCGATACGTTCGAACTCGGTCATCAGGTCGCTCGTATTTTCGACGTCCCCGGACATACGTCGGGCCATATCGCCTATTGGTTTGAAGACAGCGCGACGGCCTTTGTCGGCGATACGCTTTTTGCCTTGGGATGCGGCCGCCTCTTCGAAGGCACGCCTGCGCAAATGTGGACGTCGTTGCAGAAATTGATCGCGCTGCCTGACGAAACGACGGTTTATTGCGCCCATGAGTACACTCAGGCAAATGCGAAGTTTGCACTTACTGTCGAGCCGCAAAATCAGGACTTGGTTCAGCGAGCTGCGCAAATTGATGACATGCGGGCGAAAAACATCCCCACCGTCCCCACGACGATCGGTTTGGAGAAGGCCACGAACCCTTTCCTCCGCCCCATGAGCTCCGACCTGCGCGATACCTTGGGCATGACGGGCGCCCCTGACGTGGATGTGTTTGCTGAAACACGGCTGCGCAAGGATAATTTTTAAGAGACCGCAAGCTAGACGCCATCTAAATCAAGTCTGCCGATTTCCTGTTTCACGTTCTCAATGAATGCGCGCACTTCAGGACGGTTGAACCTGGACTTTTGGCTCACGATTGCGACGGATCGCTCCAGCAGAGGTTCAATCGGCTTTATGTTCTTTGTAGGAATCTTCATCGCCAAGGCGACACCGATTGGCACCATTCCCACCCCAAATCCCGCCTTGGCGGCTTGAGCAACACCAAAGAACGTCTCCACCGTGCGCGACGGGAAGATACCGTACTTGCCCGCTGACTTTTTCATGGACCGCCATGTCAGAGAGCTCGGCTCGATGGTCCAGACCTCGGTGTCCTCTATATTTCGAAGCGTCTTGGGCGATCCGACGAATACCATCTGTTCCCTGTATAAGACTTCTCCCACGAGTCCAGAGGGCTGTGTTTCCAAACCACTGCAAAGTCCCAACTGGTACTCACCAGATCGAACCTTGTCGACAACAACCGGACTGCGGTGGGTATGAGCAACAAGCTTCACCCCGGAGGTTTGACGTTCTGCGCCGAACAAGACCCCTGCCCCCCAAGACCCGAATACGGACTCTGAGACTCCTATGGTCAAGTTAATAGCTCCTTTTGCTGACTTTACCGAGAGAAGAGTCCTGAGTTCGTTCAGTAACGGCTCTGCATCCGCGATCAGCTTGCGGCCCGTTTCGGTGACCACTGCTTCGCGGCCCCTGCGTTCGATGATCGCTTGACCCATTTCGCGCTCCAAAGCAGCCAGTCTTTTGCTCACCGCCGACTGCGTGATCCGGAGCCTGGTGGCGGCTTTGGTCATCGTGCCTTCCTGCGCGAACGCGATGAGCGTTTCTAGATTTTCAATCACAGTGCAGTCCCTTTAGGAATATATGTTTTTCTAATCATTCCTGTTTCTCATGTACAGACATTCCGCTATTTTGCGCGGGAGGGAGGCTCTGCGCATATGACTTTTGTTGCCATTCTATCTGGTGTCGTCGTTACCAGCTTCATTTCCGCTATTCTCGGCATGGCGGGCGGGATCATCTTGATGGGGATCTATGCTTGGCTGTTGCCGGTTTCTGCCGCGATGATCTTGCACGGTGTGACCCAGGCGGCAGCGAATGGGTATCGCGCTTTCTTGCTTCGAGAGCATATCCGATACGAAATTCTGCGCACCTATGTTTACGGTGCACTTTCCGCGCTCGTCTTTTTTTCAGTGTTGCAGATCTCCCCCAGCAAGGCAGTCATCTTTATTCTGATCGGTTTGTTTCCAATTGCCGCTTTGTTTCTGAGAAATGCACCCTATCTCGACATTCAGCGTCCGGGGACGACCTTTGTCAGCGGTGTCGTCGTCACGGCGGCACAATTGCTGGCGGGGGCATCGGGACCTGTGCTGGATGTCTTCTATGTCAAAAGCACCCTAGCCAAAGAGTCCGTGATCGCGACCAAAGCGGTCACGCAAACATTAGGACACGTCTTAAAGATCCTCTATTACGGCTTTATACTGAATATCGTGGTTGATGATGGATCCCTTCCCGTTTGGTTATTTCCTGCCGTCATTTTGTTTTCGATGGCCGGTACGCGGGCGGGGCGAGCCGTGCTCGACCATGTTTCCGAAGGACAATTCCAAGTGGCTAGCCGCGTTGTCGTGGTCTTGCTTGGCGCTGTGTACTTGATCAAAGGGTTTGAGGAACTGGCTCTCTTCTGAGCACACGAATTCCTATGATCGGGCGGTTCCTGCGCGTGAAGGCTTCTTGGGACAATAACAAGCGAAGAGTGCCGTCAGGTGTCCGCACCTTTTGTGCGGTCGGATATCATTTCAGAACTGCTGGCTCTGCTGGCTTCAGAAAGTTCAAGCCGCTATCTTCTCAGCGCACCCTAGAGTTCTCGGTTCCTCTTAAGTCCCGTTGTCTCAAGTGATCATCAGGTACCGCTTATTATTTGTATGCAGACTCCCAATCTCAAACTCGCATCAATACCTTGGGTAAACCTTTTCTATCTTTAAGATAGTATTTCCGACGGTGTAAACGGAGTACGTTTCATTTGTTTCGAGTCTTCTTCTCAAGACTGGCAAAAACTTCTCCATTCCATCAAATAGGCCCGGCACAGAGTATAGATTTTGCTCAAATGTGAGCCCCATTTCAGGTAACTCTCCAGTCAGCGGATTGGATGGGCGTCGAGGCCCATCGTAACTTAGTTCCCGAACTCGATAGGTTTCTTCGATGACCGCGGCTTTCGCATTTTGAAGGGATAAGACCGTAGGTATTGAGTGCCCTAGAGCAAGAGTTAGCGTCAAATACATGGGAGCTAAGCGAACAAGCCAACCCTGACCTTTAAAAGGATAGAATTGCGAAAGGGGCCAGTATTTTCCTAGTCCTGCAAAAATCGTCAATACAAAGCCAAACAAGCATAGCAATGCCCAACCTCTCCAATCGTAGACTTCCAAAATCCTATAATCAGAAATGTCGAAAATTATTTCCAAAACACGCTCCGTTCTAGCGGCGAACGAGGGTTCGGCTCCCCCCAAAAGGATCCGATAGAGGTTGCAGTGGTGGTCGATATACCAGATTTGATTGAGGTCGGCATTGGCTCTTTCTCACAGGGATGTGATAGCCGAGATCTTCCTCGAGACTTGCGGCTATCAAATACCGAGCTATCTCTAGCGATCGTTTGGTAATTGAGTGGTGATTGATGCCGCGCTCGACCAAAATCTCGGATGAAGACAAACTGGCGGACGTTGGGGCTGCATCATCAACGTTGCGGGCAAACCAGGCGACGGCGCTGGTTCAAGGGACCCTGATCGTGTCTCGAGGCGGCTGTTCAAACAGGACATTCCGCGATTGCCTTGGTATGGTTTCTCTTGGACGGCACTTTTAAACCGTGAACTGATTAAGGACCTTTGACATGTCAAAGCGCTATATGAATGTTGCCTTCACGCCTGCGGTAAAGGCGAACCAGGAAGCCAATGGAAGCCGAGCCGGTTACGCGGAAATGACAGACCCAAAATCAGGTCCGGATTACTTGGGCGAGCCGGAAGCAGCGTTCATTGCCGCGCGGGACAGCTTCTATATGGCGACGGTGAATGAGGAAGGGTGGCCTTATGTTCAGCATCGGGGCGGTCCGCGCGGGTTTGTGAAATTGCTGTCGCCCTCCGTGATAGGAATCGCCGACTTTCGCGGCAATCGTCAATATGTCAGTATGGGGAATTTAGACACGAACAACCGCACCTCTCTTTTCTTTATGGATTATGTCAACAAGCGGCGGTTTAAAGTCTTTGCCCGGACGGAGCGCGTCGATCTGAGCGACCACCCGGATCTTGCGGCGGCGCTTGTGGACGACGGGTACAAGGCAAAAGTGGAGCGGGGCCTCCTGTTTCATATCGAAGCTTTTGATTGGAATTGTCCACAGCACATTACCCAGCGGTTCACGCGTGCCGAGATCGAACCTGCTGTCATGGAGCTCAAAACGCAAATTGCACACTTGGAGGCCGAACTGGCGCGCATGAAATCCGTTTAGGCCTACTCTAAAGACTCCGCCAAAAATGAGCTGATATACTCGAAATCGTCGTCTCTGACCGCGTCTTGCTCGAACCTCAGGGTTCCGTCATTCAGCGACAGGGATCTTTCAGCGCCTCTGGCACACGCGACCGCCTCGACTTTGGCTTTAACAATCTCTCTTTTGACAGGATCGTCGCAGGCGCGCTCAAGAGCGCTAAAGACGAGGTTGCAGGTGTTGGAAAGGTCTAAGTCCGGCCCGTCGCCCGGGCCCCCAAACTCCGCGGAGGCGCGCAATGAGGTGCCGCATTTTTCGTTTGTGTAAGTGACTTCGTTCTGAATCTCGTCTTGTTCGGCTTGTTGAAGCTTTTTTTCTTTCAACGTCTGGCTCACGCTAGAAGCTGGCCACATAAGTCCGAACGACAAGACAAGAGCACACACCACCAATATTGTACCTCTGAACAATTGAGTCGACCGCCTCCCGTTGACTGTTTTGATTCTCACACCTTCTAACCAAAAATTTAGGCGAGAGCATGTCTCTCCTTATAGATCGATTCCGACCTCACTCAGAAATCCGTAAGAGCACATCGCGAATCGTTCTTAGTCTCTTTTTGATGCTTGTTTTCCATCGCGACACACTCTCCGACCGATATTGACATGAAACCAAATGGTTTCATATAAGAGATTGAAAGCAATTTCAGCGAGGCTCCAGTGAGTCTGGGAAAAGACATAAACCAGCCTGTCTTCCGCGCCCTCTCCGATCCTACGCGGCGCGCCATATTGGAGCTGCTTGCTGACCAACCCCGATCGATTGGGGCGCTTGTTTCGCATTTTGAAGTGTCCCGGCCAGCCATTGCCAAGCACCTGAAGGTTTTGGAGGACGCGCAGCTGATTGCAGTCAGCCAACAAGGCCGTGAACGCATTAACAGTTTCCAACCGCTTGCACTGAAGTCGGCGGCCGATTGGATGCGTTGGTTCGATCAGTTTTGGGACGACCGGTTGGAGCGGCTCAAACATGCAGTTGAAGAGGAGTGTCTATGAGCGAGCTCGCCATTGTGAAGACTGTCTTTCTGTCGGCCCCGCCGGATCACGTGTGGAAGTTTCTGACGGAAAAGGAAAGACTCGCAACGTGGTTTTATGAGGCGGGAGCAGACATCACCGGGCCCGGGGACTTTCATTTGGTTCGAAACTCTCTCGGGCGCGAAGGGGAGAAGCAGATTTGGGGCGAAGTCTTGGAATATGATCCGCCTCGAAAGCTCGTGCACACCTTCACCCATGGGGGACTCAGTAATGTGGTAACGACATGCACGTGGACGCTGACCGGCATGGAGGGCGGCACCATATTGCGACTGGAACATACCGGCTTCGAGAATTTGGACAGCGGTGGATTTGATATGGCGGGCAATCATGACAAAGGCTGGGATGAATTCTTCGTCCGCCTACGCCACGTAACTCGATAAAGATAATGCATACTCATCAGTAAGGGATGGCTTATGTCTGCAAACGTAGTATCTCAGGAAGAGTGGCTGGAGGCTCGGCTGGCGCTTCTCGAACAAGAAAAACAACACTCGCGGGCGCGAGATGCGCTCACCCGGGCCCGGCAGGACCTGCCCTGGGTTCTCGTTGAAAAGGAGTACGTGTTCGATGGGGCGAACGGCCAGGAGAGCCTTGCCGATTTGTTCGGCGAGCATAGCCAGTTGCTGGTTTACCATTTTATGTTTGATGACGGATGGGATGAAGGATGCAAGGCCTGCTCCTATCTGGCCGATCATTACAATTCCATTCTCGTTCACCTTGCTCAAAGAGACGTCGCACTGGTTACGGTTTCCAAAGCCCCCTACCCCAATCTCAAAGCATTCAAAAAGAGGATGGGCTGGACGTTTAAGTGGGTATCTTCGGCGAACAACGACTTCAACCGGGATTTTCATGTTTCGTTCACGGAAGATGAAATGAACGGGAATGCCAATTATAACTTCCGAGAGAAGACGACATTTCCTTCGACGGAAGCACCCGGTATCAGCACCTTTGCCAAGGATGAGGCGGGCCGCGTCTTTCACACCTACTCGGCTTACGGCAGAGGGCTTGAGAACTTGATTGGGACGTATACGTTTCTCGACCTCGTTCCCAAAGGGCGGGACGAAGAGGCGCTGCCCTATAGCATGGAATGGGTGCGGCATCGCGACCGCTATTGAGAGTCAGGCCGACTCCTCGCCCGCGCAGGAAAAATCTTGGCGAGCAAAAAATGTAAGCGCACCCTGTCCTCGTTCGCCTAAGTGCTTGTGCATGCGGAAGACTGGATTTCGCCCGTCTCAGTCTCTCCTTCCTGGAGTTCCAACAGCGCCCACCTGATATCGACTTTCTTCCGAAAAATGAGCATGGTAAGCGGCCGAGCCGAGACTGACCCGCGTTAAGCGGGAATGGGAGGAACCTTATACATTGATAAGATACGGTGTTATTGGCGCCGGTATGATGGGGCGCGAGCATATCGCTAATCTCAAACTGATTGAGGGCGCCGCCGTGGTTGCGGTCGCCGATACTTTCGGACCCTCTCTCGAGGCGGCGAAGCAATTGGTTACCGCCGAAACCGATGTGGTCTTCCTTGACAGCTACCAACACATGCTCGACACGATCGAACTGGACGCACTCATCGTTGCCACGCCTAACAACACGCACCTTGCCGTTTTTCAAGATATTGCCGAACGCGACATCGCCGTCCTCATGGAAAAACCGCTCTGCTCAACAGTCGAGGACGCGTTGCGCCTGGAGGAGATGGCCAAGCACGCGCGTGCGCGCATTTGTGTGGGGTTAGAGTATCGATATATGCCGCCCGTGGCGCGCTTCATTGCGCGTGCGCATGAGGGGGAGACCGGTCCCATTCGGATGCTGTCGATCCGGGAGCATCGCTTTCCGTTTTTGCCCAAGGTGCAGAACTGGAACCGTTTTAGCAGCAACACGGGCGGCACATTGGTCGAGAAGTGCTGTCATTTCTTCGATCTGATGCGGTACATTTTGCGCGATGAGCCCGTGCGAATCTATGCATCCGGCGGCCAGGAGGTGAACCATCTTGAAGAAATCTACGAGGGGAAACGGCCAGATGTTCTAGACACGGCTTATGTCATTGTTGACTTCGAAGGTGGAGCCCGGGCGGCGCTTGACTTGTGCATGTATGCAGAAGGCTCTGAACAGCAGGAACACATTTACGTCCTGGGTGAAAGAGGCAAGCTTGAGGTGACGATACCAGGGGCCGATGTGACCTGGTCCCCGCGAGACAAATCGGGTCCAGTCATAGAACATGTTCCCACGCCGGCAACGGCCCTTGCCGCAGGCTCTCATCATGGTGCGACCTATTTTCAACACATGAAATTCCACAAGGCGCTGTTGAACGATACGCCCTTTGAGGTCGGCGTTCGCGACGGTGTTCGTTCAGTGGAAATGGGCGCTGCGGCTCACCAATCAATCACGGAAGGCCGGCCCATTGATTTGACTGTCAGATGACTGTCTGAGGGATCAGAAAGGAACAATCCGTATGGACATTATGCCCGAAATTGGTTTTGGCCTATGGAAGATCGATCGGGATCACTGCGCAAAGGCCGTGCAGGACGCTATTCAGGCAGGGTTTCGCCATCTCGACAGCGCCTGTGATTACGGAAATGAAAGAGAAGCCGGGGAAGGCATCGCGCGCGCCGTTTCCGCCCCCTTGTGCTCCCGGGATGACCTTTGGATCACATCCAAGCTCTGGAACACCTATCACCGTGCAGAGCATGTGCGCCCAGCGTGTGAGCGATCACTGAGGGATCTCGGACTCGACTATCTCGATCTCTATTTGATTCATTTCCCGATCGCCCTCGAATATGTTCCGTTTGAGATCCGCTATCCCCCGGAATGGGTTTTTGATCCAGATGCGGAGCACCCCAAAATGAATCCCGTGGCGGTGCCGCTTTCCGAAACTTGGGGCGCAATGGAAGACTTGGTGGAAGCCGGGCTCGTCAAAGAAATCGGCGTCTGCAACTATAATAGCGGGCTGTTGCATGATTTGATGGCGTATGCCCGGATCAAACCTTCGACTCTTCAAATTGAAAGTCATCCCTACCTTACCCAAGAAAAGCTTTTGCGCTTGGCGGATCACTATGGGATCAAAGTCACCGCCTTCTCTCCTTTGGGAGCTCTTTCTTACGTCCCGATCGATATGGCCGAAGAAAAAGAGAATGTCCTCGAAGCGCCTGAAGTGTTGGAAATCTCCAAGGCACACAATAAGACGCCAGCGCAGGTTGTCTTGCGATGGGGCGTTCAGCGGGGTACGGCGGTTGTCACGAAAACGACGGACGCAAACCATATGAAAGAGAATTTGGCGATCGCGGACTTTGCCCTAACGGAATCGGACATGAATGCAATTACAGGACTGAACAAAAACAGACGGTTTAATGATCCGGGGGTGTTCTGCGAAGCCGCCTTCAACACGTTCTTTCCGATCTACGACTAGCGGGCTCAGATCATGAAGCGTCAGAATTGGTATGGAACGGAATTTCCAGCAATCGTCTCCCCAATCACACAAGCCCCCAGTCTTGCCGATTATCTCAAGGCAAATCGCGCCGATGTCGATCTCAGGCTTGTCCGGTCCGGCGCTCTCTTGTTTCGCGGCTTTGAGGTTCCAACCGTTGAAGATTTCGACAAGGCCGTATTGGCCTACGGTGCCGAGAACTTTCCCTACAAAGACTCTCTTTCCAATGCGGTTCGCGTTAATCTGACGGAGCGCGTCTTCACTGCCAATGAAGCGCCACCCGATGTCTCCATATATCTTCATCACGAAATGGCTCAGACGCCTCTCTATCCGTCGAAGCTCTTTCTTTACTGCAATATTGCGGCCGAGAGGGGCGGCGCGACACCGCTTTGCCGATCGGACATCCTTCTGGAAAAGATGGAGGAGGCAAGGCCTGATCTGGTGATTGCCTTTGCCGAACGCGGCGTCAAGTATCGCACAATTATGCCGGGAGACGATGACCCAAATTCCGGCATGGGTCGAAGTTGGCGCAGTACACTGACTGTGAATACGAGGGAAGAAGCTGAAGCCAGGCTCTCAAAGCTGGATTACCGTTGGGCTTGGGGCGAGGACGAGACGCTCTCGGCGACCACGCCGCGCTTGGAAGCTGTGCGGGCGTTAGACGACGGGCGCCGGGTCTTCTTCAATCAGTTGATTGCCGCCTTCCGAGGTTGGAAGGATGCCCGCAATGATCCGTCCAAGTCTATCACGTTCGGCGATGGCGGCCCCATTTCGGCAGATGATATGCGCCCGGCCATCGCGTTATCGGACGAGCTCTCCTTTGATCTCGAATGGAAAGCGGGCGACGTTGCCCTTGTTGATAATTTCCTCGTCATGCACGGCCGGCGCCCCTTTGAGGGCACACGGAAGGTCCTTGCCTCTCTGGTGGCGTGAGATCTTTTTGTTTAGAAGCAATGTATCCAGCAAATGGAAGCGCCGGGTCACCGCTTAAAAGGAGACATTTGGAAGATCTAGAGCCGTTTTGGTTTTGACGGAAACACAAAACGGCTCCAGATTCTTTGTTTTGCGCGTTTCCTGACGGTGAACCGGATTCCACTTCACCTGGA
>JANQPV010000008.1 GCA_028285305.1 Alphaproteobacteria bacterium
TTTCCAGGTGAAGTGGAATCCGGTTCACCGTCAGGAAACGCGCAAAACAAGGAATCTGGAGCCGTTTTGTGTTTCCGTCAAAACCAAAACGGCTCTAGGAGATTTCCAGGCGTAAGCTCGGAGTCAACCGATCAAACGGAAACGTTCGGCGCGAATAAGCCTCATCACCGTGAGGAAACGGGCAAATGAAGAAGCTGGAGCCGTCCTGTGCTTCTTTCAAAACCAAAACGGCTCTAGACCAGCAGAATGCTCGTGTTGGCGTCCGACTTGGAGGTGCTCATCAAGTGAAGCATCTCCGCTCGGACCTTATTGGGCGCCCTCCTTCGAGGTCGGCCGGATGGAGCGGAAGGTCAGTTCACCCTTTCGGTTTATGAGCAACAAGATTGGCCGGCCGCTCGCCTTGGTTGACTGCTTCACTCTGGCAACAACATCTTCGGGCGTTGAAACCGGCTCCTGCGCAACCTCCACGATGACGTCTCCAACGCGCAGTTTTTCGGCTGCATCGCTCTCAAAATCCACACCGGTGATGACAACGCCCTCGACGTCGTCGGGAATGTCATACTGTTCGCGCAGGACTTGCGTCATTTTTGAAAGCGATAAACCGAGGGTCAGCGGACTATCCGACTGCGTCTGTTCGATCTCTTCTCCATTCTCGGGTTCCTCGAGGCGCGCGACCGTTACGGTAAACGTTTTGAGCTGTCCTTTTCTTGAGACTTGAACGGGTACGCGCGAACCAATTTTTGTATCGGCCACAATGCGCGGCAAGGCCCGCATCTCCGGCACATCCCGCCCATTGAATTTGAGTATAACGTCGCCGACCTTCAAGCCGGCCTTTTGAGCGGGCCCTCCATCATCGATTGAGGCCACGAGCGCTCCCTTTGCGTCCTTCATTCCCATACTTTCGGCAATGTCTTGCGTCACTGTTTGTATGCGGACACCGAGCCAGCCTCGCCGCGTCTCACCGAACTCTTCGAGTTGGGCGATGACATTTTTGGCAATGTCTGTGGGGATCGAAAAGCCGATGCCGACCGAGCCGCCCGTCGGCGAAAAGATGGCCGTGTTGATTCCCACCACTTGGCCGTCCATGTTGAACAAGGGCCCGCCCGAGTTCCCGCGGTTGATGGATGCATCGGTCTGTATGAAATCGTCGTACGGGCCTGCATTAATGTTCCGATTTAGGGACGAAACGATCCCAGCCGTCACTGTGCCCCCCAAACCAAAGGGATTTCCGATCGCGAGCACCCAGTCTCCCACCCGCAGAGACTTAGAGTCGCCAAATGAAACAAAAGGCAATGGGCCGTCAGCTTTGACTTTCAATACGGCCAGATCCGTTTTTTCGTCCCGGCCAAGAATCTCAGCTTCCAACTCACGGCCGTCGCTAAATTTTACTTGGACTTCATCGGCGCCTTCAATCACATGGTTGTTCGTTACAACCAAACCGTCGGCTCTGATGACAAATCCAGACCCCAATGAGCGAACCTTTTGAGGCCCCTGATTGCGCCTGTTCTCAAAAAAATCGCGAAAAAAGTCTTCGAACGGAGACCCTGGCGGAACTTCAGGAAGCGGAAAGTCTTCCATACGCCGTGTGCTCACGTCTTGAGACGTGGAAATGTTCACCACAGAAGGCGTCAGTTTTTCGGCGAGATCAGCAAAGCTGTCGGGTGCCGGCCGGGCCATGGCGGGCGTCACTTGCGCCGCGAAATCTGCGGCTACGACGGAAAGGCAAAGAGCCATCCCCATACAAAGCGTTTTAAACGAGACCACTTTCTTGCTGGGAATACGACTTGTCATTTGCTTAACCTCACTGGCTGGATCACCTGTTTTCATTGGCAAACATTAAGGAACAATTGTGGCACGCTTTCGAAATCGTTGAGACCATATGCTGTCACTTCCACATTCTTGGTTCAATTTCCCGTGCGAACGAACCAAATCACCGTAAATCCCGCCAAACAGGCGATCAATCCGGCTTGGCGGAGGCTGCTGGGCGGCATCTCAAGCGCTTGCTGCATCATCTTTTGCATGTTTTCAGGAAACAGAGTGTAAAGCGCGCCTTCAAGAAAGAGTACGAGGCCGATCCCAACCAACAGGTCCGTCATGGTTCAGCTTTCGAACGAAATAGGCGAACTGATCCCGGTCGCCGGGATCACTCTCACTTAGTTTTGGATCTCATCTGCCGGTGTTGGCGCCCCTTCGGCGGGTGGAGGAACCACGACACTTCCATCTTCTTCGGTTAGTTCAGTCGCCGGTACCTCAGTCGGAGACGGTTCGGGCGACAAAGAGGATTGTTGGTCCCCTCCTTCCAGCGACGGCAAAGCACTGCCTTCTGTGGGCAGAGTTTGTTCCAACGATTCTTCAAGGACTTCCTCTACTGCTTCGGGATCAAGGAAAGATATGCCTTGGTAATCGTACTCGCCGTCGGGTCCGCAATTGGGGTCGGAGGACCGAAGAGACCGAGACGTCTTAGAATCGAGACCCTCAATGCCCGAGCCTGACGAACCGCTGGCATCCCCAAAAAACTTGAAAAACTCCGAGTCGGGAGACAATACCATCGTCGTGTCCGTTGTTTGGAATGAGCGCTCGTAAGCCTCCATCGTGCGATAGAACGAGAAGAATTCGGGATCTGCTCCATACGCGCAGGCAAAAATCGCGTTGCGATAGGCGTCCCCTTCGGCGCGGATTTCCTGAGCGCGCCGTTCGGCTTTCGCCAGCAGAACGGTTACCCGGCGATCGGCTTCCGATTCAATCTCTCTCTTGCGTTCTTCACCTTCGGCGCGAAACAGTTGCGCTTCTTGCTGACGTTCCGTCCTCATCCTGTCGAACACGTCCTCACTGTTTTGTTGAGGCAGATCCGCGCGCTTGATTCTCACATCGACCACATCAATGCCGAGTTCCGCATCGTCGGATGCGTCCTGAACAAGATCACGAATCTGTTCCATAACAAGACGACGCTCGCCGGAGATTACGGCTCTGAGGCCTTGCCCGCCAACCACTTCGCGGATGCTGGAATCGAGGAAAACTTGCAAGCGCTCTTTCGCTATCGTTGGTGTGCGAACGGTTTCATAGAATTGAAGCGCATTGACAATGCGGTAGCGCGCAAAGGCGTCAACGATCAGACGTTCATTCTCGCTGACGTCTACGGTGACCGGCACATTGTCATGGACAAGGAGGCGCTTGTCGAATTTCTCGACGTTTTGATACGGTAGTTTGAATTTCAGTCCAGGCTCGGTAATCGGCTCAGTCACCACGCGTCCAAACTCGAAGACCAATGCCTGTTCCCGTTGATCCACCGTGTACAGGCAAAGGGAGGAAAAGACCACCAAAGCGACGGCGACAACGCCGACTAGGATGAGATTTAGATTGTTCATTGTTGTTGTTCCTCTTCATCCTCTTGGTTCCGCGCCGGTCTGCTCAATTCGTTCAGTGGAAGGTAGGGAACAACACCTGACCCGGACCCATTTTGATCGATCACGACCTTGTTCTTGCCCGCAAGCACGCGCTCCATCGTTTCCAAGAACATACGTTCACGTGTTACGCTTTTGGCATCTTTGTATACAGAGTAAATGGCGTTGAAGCGATTGGCTTGACCGAGCGCTTGCTCGACAGTCTGTTGCCGGTAGGCCTCGGCCTCCTGAATGATTCTAAAGGCTTGGCCCCGCGCCTCTGGAATGACCCGATTTTGATACCGCAGAGCCTGGTTCTCGGAACGCTCTTTGTTTTGCCGCGCCGCGTTCAAGTCCAAGAACGATTCTTCAACTGGCTTAGGTGGCGGTGTCTCTTTCACTTGAACTTGGGTGATCAGAATGCCCGCCCCGTACTCATCCAAGGCGCGCTGAGTGATCTCTTGGGTTTCCTGTTGGACTTTGTCACGTCCCTTGGTTCGAACAAACTCCATTGTGTTGCGCCCGACAACCTCACGCATGGCACTCTCGGCAACCGCGCGAACGGATTCTTCGGGGTCTTGAATATTAAAGAGATAAAGGAACGTGCCCGTTAGGCCGTTGTCGAACTTTTTGTCATGTTGGATGCGCCAGTTCACTGAGAATTCGACATAAGCAATGTTCTCGTCTCTGGTGAGCATGTGTCCTTGGATTTCGTTCCGGCGCCCGTTGACAATCTCACCGATGATCTCGGCGTTGTTCTTCGTGACTTGGGGCCGCTCAACTGTCTCGATCGGATAGGGTAAATGGTAATGGAGGCCAGGTTCGGTCGTCCGCACGGCCTTACCAAATCTCAGAACCACGCCCTGCTGATCCTGCTGCACTGTATAGATTCCTGTTGCCAACCAAACAAGCACCACCAGCAGGATACCAATCAACCAAGCTGAACCCGGCAGTTGGCCGCTGGGGAATGCCTGACGCATTCGATCCCGGCCTTTCTGGATCATATCCTCAAAATCCGTGGGCTGAGGGCCGGATCCGCGAGGTCCTCTCCCGCCGGATGGGCGCTGGCCCCAAGGGCCGCCCGCATTTCCATTGCCACTATTGTCGTTCCACGGCATGACTTATTCTCTACTCTTTTGTGTGATTGTGCATGGGCCCTTCAGAGCCCATCTCCAATTCCATTGCTCGGGTAAGCTGTCTGTCCCGCCTGAAAAAGCGGGCTTTCCAAGGCATTTGCGCTTATATGACAGGTTTCGGGCCGGCGCAATTGACACCGTGACCCGCTACCCCTTGACACATAGGGTTGAAAGGTCAGCGAATTCAAGATCTTATGCCCCTAATTTTCTCAATCTGTCCACCCGGCGATCAAAGAAATGAGCGACCGCATCAAAAACGCCGTACTTGAAAAGCTCTCCAGCATATACGACGAGGAGAATGGTCAAGATGTCGTTTCATTAGGGTTAATTTCAGGGCTTGTTGTCAAAGACGGCCATGTGGGATTTGCGATTGAGGTTGCCGCCGAAAAAGGCGCCGAAAAAGAGCCCTTGCGCAAGGCCTGCGAAAGCGCCGTTTACGACGTGCCGGGTGTTTTGTCCGTGACTGCCGTCCTAACCGCCCACACCGGGGCCGCGGCGCAGTCAAACCAAAGTCAGCGGACCCCCCAAGAGGCCCGGCCCCGTTCGCTCGACCTTCCGGGAATCAAGAAGATCGTTGCAGTAGCGAGTGGAAAGGGCGGCGTTGGTAAGTCAACCGTGGCCGTCAACTTGGCCATAGCACTGAAATCCCTTGGACTGAGTGTGGGCATTCTTGATGCAGATGTTTATGGACCGTCCTTGCCGCGAATGCTTGGATTGCAAGGCAAACCGGAATCAACCGGGAAAAAGCTTCTGCCCAAAGACGCATGGGGACTGAAAGCTATGTCGATCGGTCTCATGGTCGATGAAGACCGAGCCATGATTTGGCGAGGGCCCATGGTGATGAGCGCCCTCACACAAATGTTACGGGACGTGGAATGGGGCGATCTGGATATCTTGGTCGTGGACATGCCGCCGGGTACGGGCGACGCGCAGTTGACCATGGCCCAGCACGTTCCACTCGCGGGTGCGGTGATCGTCTCCACGCCCCAGGAGATTGCGCTTATTGACGCACGCAAAGGCATCACGATGTTCGAAAAGACTCAGATCCCCATTTTGGGCATCATCGAGAATATGGCCTACTTCGAAAATGCAGGCGAGCGGACCTATATCTTCGGGCAAGGGGGGGCTCAAAGAACGGCCGAGACACTCGGATGCGCTTTCTTGGGAGAGATCCCGATTTACGTCCGCCTCCGCGAGACTTCGGATGAGGGGACACCCATCACCGCAACGGATCCAACCGCGCCGGAGTCTCTTGCCTTTGCCGAAATCGCCGCCAACATGCTCGCGGCCTTAGAAGAAAAAGGCAATCGTCCGGCGCCCAGGATCCGGATCCTCGATTGAACCCGTTCAACTGTTCTGGCGGCGCTCAGCAAAAAAAGATTTTAGGAGCTCGGCGGCCGCGTCCCCTTCTATCCCGCTTACCACGCCGGGACGGTGATGGCAGGTGGGCTGATCGAAAAACCGAACGCCGTTTTCTACCGCTCCGCCTTTTTCATCGAAGGCGCCGAACACAAGCCGCCGGATGCGCGCAAACGAAATCGCCGCCGCGCACATTGTACAGGGTTCTAGGGTCACAAAGAGATCGCAGCCCGGCAAGCGGTAATTGTCTTGCAGCCGGCAGACCTCCCGGATCGCCAATATCTCGGCATGGGCCGTCGGATCGCGCAGCTCAATGGGGCGGTTGCCCTCCCTCGCCAAAACCTGCCCCGTGTCGCACTCGACGATGACGGCCCCAACGGGGACTTCGGCGCGCGCTGCGGCGGCCTTGGCTTGTTTCAGCGCGAGCGCCATATAAAAATTATCGCTTTGCATCGCATGGGCCTGGGATGTTGGTTTGTTCCGGTGTAGGAGAATGCCCCTGGCTGGGCAACCGGCGATTGGACATAGACACAGAATGGTCACTGAGAAACATCAGGCAAAGCCGGAACGCATCGCCAAAGTCATGGCGCGGGCCGGCTTGTGTTCACGCCGGGAAGCGGAACGCTGGATTGGTGAAGGCCGCGTGCGGGTGGATGGTGAAGTGCTGACCACCCCAGCCGTCGTGGTGACCGAGGCGAGCGATATTGTTGTCGATGGCCGCAAGTTGCCGACAGCGCAGGCAACGCGCCTTTGGCGCTTTCACAAACCGGCGGGATTTGTCACCACCAATCACGACCCGGAAGGCCGCAAAACGGTTTTTGATGTTCTGCCTGATGATCTTCCGCGTGTCGTCACGATCGGCCGTCTTGATTTGACGACGGAGGGGTTGCTGCTTCTCACCAACGATGGAGAGCTGGCGCGGACGCTTGAGTTGCCGAGCACGGGCTGGGCGCGGCGCTACCGGGTGCGGGTCTACGGGAAAGTCACCGAAGCCGATCTCGAGAAACTTCAGCGCGGTGTGGAGGTTGACGGTTTCAAGTACGGACCCATCGAGGCCTCCTTGGACAAGCAATCGGCGGGCAATGCCTGGCTGACAGTGAAACTCTCTGAAGGCAAGAATCGGGAGATCCGGCGGGTGATGGAGAGCATCGGCCTCAAAGTGAACCGCCTCATCCGCACCAGTTATGGCCCCTTTCAGCTCGGCAATCTGAAGTCCGGCCAAACGGAGGAAGTGGGCGCCCAGGTGCTGCGCCAGCAGCTTGGCCGCCACATCAAAAAACATTGACATGCGGATCATTGCGGGAAAGTACCGCGGCACCAAATTGGTTGCCCCCAAGGGAGCGGAGACCCGGCCCACGTCGGATCGGGTGCGCGAATCCGTATTCAATATTCTCGAGCATGGGGATCTGTTGTCCGGCGGCTTAGCGGGCGTTCGGGTCTTGGATGTCTTTGCCGGGACAGGCGCCATGGGGCTGGAAGCCCTCTCCCGGGGGGCGAGCTTTGTCAATTTTGTCGATGCGGATGTGGCCGCCCGGGCCGCCATTCGCCAGAACATCGAATCGACCCACACCTATGGTGTAACGAAAATCCTGCGCCTTCATGCGGAGAAGATCGGCCTCAAGCCCCGCCGGGTGGAGCCCTTTGAGTTGATCTTCTTGGATCCACCCTACAAAGACGCTGTCGGCACCCAAACCATTTCGGCCCTGATCGAAGATGGATGGATCGCGAATGAGGCGTGTTTTGTTCTGGAGACGGATGAGCGCCAGGAGGTCGAGCCACCGGACGGGATCGAAGTCAAGGACGAGCGGACGTACGGGGGCACGAAGGTGACGTTTTTGGTACGGAGAAACGCTTAGCGCCGGCCAAACAGTTTTTCGATGTCGGCCAGTTTGAGTTCCACATAGGTGGGGCGGCCGTGATTGCATTGGCCGGAATGGGGGGTGGCTTCCATGTCTCTGAGGAGCGCGTTCATCTCTTCTACGGTCAAGCGGCGGCCGGAGCGGACGGAGCCGTGACAGGCCAACGTTCCGCACACCTCCTCCAAGCGCTCTTTGAGGGAGAGGGCCTGGTCGAGCTCCAAGATGTCGTCGATGAGATCGCGCATCAACCCTTGTACATCGAGAGAGCCCAAGAGCGCCGGGACTTCGCGCACGATAACCATGCCCACGCCGAAGCCTTCGATGACAAGTCCCAGTTCGGCCAGTTCCTCTGCACGGGCGAGAAGCAAGTTCGCCTCGTGCTCCGGCACCTCGATCACTTCGGGCACCAGAAGCATCTGACGCCGCACGCCTTGTTCCGCCATGGCCTCTTTCATCCGCTCATAAACCAATCGTTCGTGAGCGGCGTGTTGGTCAACGAGCACGAGACCGTCCTCGGTTTGCGCGACGATATAAGTTTCATGGAGCTGAGCCCGAGCGGCGCCTAAGGGAAAGTTGCTGGTGTGTGCCGCCGGCTCTCTAAGGTCTTCGTCCATGTCCATGGCACGCGCAGCGGGCTGCAGGCCCTCGCCCTGGCGGTCCATGAAGAAAGGCTCGGGCGCTTGCTCTGCAAATCCCACCGCAGCTCCGCCGGATGCTCGAGGGCCGATCCCGCTCCGCCACAGGCTTGACTGCGCCGGTTCCCTCGCAAAGGATCCAAGAGCCGCAGCGGACACCGTTGTCGAGGCCCGATGGCCTGCCTCGGCCAGCGCATGCTTGAGCGCGCTGACGATCAGACCACGCACGACGCCGGGCGCACGGAAGCGGACTTCGGCTTTCGCGGGATGGACATTCACGTCCACATGTTCGGGATGCAACTGAACAAACAAGGCGACGACCGGATGGCGGTCGCGGGCCAAGAAGTCAGCATACGCCCCTCTCACGGCACCGATCAGCAGTTTGTCGCGGACGGGCCGGCCATTCACAAATAGAAATTGCTGCTGGGCATTGCCGCGATTGTAAGTGGGCAGTCCGGCAAAGCCGGAGACCCGAATGCCTTCGCGCTCAGCTTCAATGGGAAGCGCATTGTCGCCAAATTCGCGGCCGAGAATGGCTGCCAATCTCGTCAGGCCGTCCCCCCCACCTTTCAGTGCCAGAACTTTTCGTCCGTTGGCGGTATAAGTGAAGCCCACCTGCGGATGGGCCATGGCCAATCGCTTTACTACATCGCCGATGGCGGCCGTTTCGGACCGTTCCGATTTCATAAACTTAAGCCGGGCGGGCGTTGCGTAAAACAAATCGCGTACCTCGACCCGCGTCCCGCTCAGGCTGGCGCGCAAGAAGCCTGTCGGTTTGACCTCACCGACCGCCCCGCCGTTCACCGAGAGCTCCCAGCCGGTGTCGTCTTGGGTGGTTCGGGTAGAGATTGAGAGTTTCGCAACGGCGCCAATGGACGGCAAAGCTTCACCGCGAAAGCCCAGAGACCGGATATTTAAGAGATCGCAGTCGCCCGCATCATCCAGTTCGAGCTTTGACGTGGCGTGACGCTCGATACTGACAGGCAGCATATCGGCGGTCATTCCGGAGCCATCATCCGTAACACAGATTCTCGTTAGACCGCCTTGCTCGATCTGGATGTCCAGGGCGCGCGCGCCTGCATCAATTGCGTTTTCGACGAGTTCTTTGACAACGCTTGCCGGACGCTCGACCACTTCTCCGGCAGCGATCTGGTTGATCGCACCGGGCGGCAAACGCTGGATAACAGCGGACGGCATCGCGGCTACACCATCTCCGCCAAGTAGGACCGGGCTAGCACTTTGCCCTCCTCGACCGCTGGCTGGTCGAAGGCGTTGATGCCGAGCAAATCGGCAGCGATAATCGTCTCGAGCATGAAATGCATGAACAACGCGCCCATAGACGCTTCGTCCACGTCTTTTATGCGCAAGATCCGAACCGGCCGGTTGTTTTTGATGAGCGTGTCGGCGGTCGCGCGCTGCTCGGCATCTTGCAAATCCCCCACGGTGCGATCCGTCAGATAGGCAAGATCCGGGTCGGATGCGAACGAACTGTCAATTCGGGGTCCCGTTCCCGCCGCATCGGTCATAATGATGGTGATCAGCTTGTCGTGGGGGCCCGAAAGATAGAGCTGCAATTGGCTATGCTGATCGACGGGACCGAGGGCGCGCACCGGCGTCGTTCCGTGCCCCTCTTTTCCCAGACTCTCCGCCCACAACTGCCGATACCACATGGCGAAGAGTTCCAGCCGGTCCGTATACGGCATCAGAACGGACGTTTTGACCCCTTTTTCCCTGTCCAGAAGCATTGAGAGGGCAGCGCCGACGGCTGCGGGAACGGAGCCAGGCGTTTGCGCTGCCAAGGCGGCTTTGACCACCTCTCCCGCTCCCTCGCGCACCTGTTTGGCGTCCAATCCCATCAGGATGGCGGGAAGCAAGCCCACATTGGAGAGGACAGAAAACCGGCCGCCAATGTCCGGATCATGATCAAATATCGTGAGACCATATTTCTGCGCAAGGCGCCGCAAAGGATTATCGGCATTCGTGGTTATCACCGCCATTTGTTGCAGTAGCCTGTCCGTCATCCCTTTGTTTTCGAATGCTTGGATCGTTGCCAAGATCTGGATCATCGTCTCCGCCGTTCCGCCGGACTTTGAGATGCCAAGCACATAGCATGTGGAGAGATCGAGGCCGGCCAGCGCTCTCGAGAAACTGACGCCGTCAAGGTTGTCGAAAAAATGAAATCGCGGCACGTCTTGAGGCCATGCAAAGCCAGTTACGCGGTGCCCGACGATTTGGGCCAGCGCCTGCGCCCCTAAACTCGAGCCGCCGGTGCCAAGAACCAAAATGTCGGTTGTGGAATCCGGCACCCATTCTGCCAACTGATCGCAAGCATCAAGATCCGAATCATCTTTATAAAGACTAAGGATGGGAAGCGAACGGTCATCATGGGCCCGGCGGATGAAGTCGAGGCCGGGCTTTGTCTGTGTCACGACCTCTTCGAGAGCGGCTGCCGTGACGCCCCGCTCACCGACCTTGTCGCTCAAACATCCTTCAATCTCTTGCAAATACTGCATGTGGTCCCTTTGGAAGACTGCCTGCGTGAATCATAAGTCAGACTACCAAAGGTGGAGCGCCCCTTCCAGAAACAAGATACTCTTCCCAAATCCGCGTCCCCTACTCGGGTTCGCCGGGCGCTTTGAAAGTCTTATCCGGGGTCAGGCCTTCCGGCTGTCCCACAACTACGATGGAAAGGGCATCCGGATTAAGGAGGCGCTTGGCGACATGCTGGATGTCTTCTCCGGTTACTGCTTTGACCATGTCGTTGCGGGTGTCGATATAATCGATGCCGCGGCCGGTGAGTTGGTAGCTCACCAGTTGGTTGGCGATCTTCGAGTTGGAGTCGAAACGCAAAGGGAATGATCCGGTGAGGTACGTTTTGGCGTCGGCCAATTCTTGCTCGGTCACACCTTCGTCCCGCATGCGCGACAACTCCGTACGAATGATCTCGAGGGTCTCGGAAATCCTGGCGTTGTCGGTCGCGACACTCCCAAAGAAGATCTGACCATAATCGTAGTCTTGAAACGAAGTGTAGATGCCGTAGGCCAGACCACGTTTTTCGCGCACTTCGTCGGTCAGCCGCGAAGAGAATCCGCCGCCGCCCAATATGTAGTTCATGACGAACGCGGGAAAGAAGTCCGGATCATCCCGGCCGATGCCCGGCGAAGCAAACGTCGCCACGGATTGGGGCTGCGTCCGTTCCACAACGATCAATTGACCCTCGGCCGGAATCTGCGCTTGTGGAATGGATTCTTCTTTTGAGGCCTGCGGAACATCTGCAAACGTTTTATCGAGCAATTCAGTCAGCTCTTTTGCGCTTATGGCACCCACCACAGCGATCTTCATATTGTCGCGGGCGATCACGTCTTTGTGGAAAGCGCGCAGATCCTCAGCGGTGAGCGCTTCCAGAGATTCGATCGTGCCATCCACGTTGCGGGCGTAGGGATGCTCGCCAAAGATCTGCTCAAAGAGTTGCCGGCTTGCGATTCGTCTTGGGTTCGTTTTGTCGCGCTTTATCCCGGCCAGGATTTCCTGTTTCATCCTTGCGATGGGTTCCTCATCAAAACGAGGCTGGGTGACCGCCAATCTCAGCAAGTCAAACGCTTCTTGCCGCTTTTCCGCCAGCGTGCGAACGCTGCCATAAAGGCCATCCCGGCCGGCCGTGAAGCCCAGGCGAATGGCCAATTCGTCCAACCGCGTAAGAAACGCCTGGGAATCGAGCTCACCCGCCCCCTCGTTCAGGAGAGAGGACATGAGCATGGCCAACCCCTCTTTGCCCTGAGGGTCTCTGCGGGCGGCGCCTTTAAAGCCGATTTCTACCGCGATCAAGGGAACCGCATACTCTTCGACCAACCACGCTTCGAGCCCCCCAGGTGTTACGACGCGCTGGATATTGGTCGTGGCTTGCACACTCGTCTCAACGGGATCAGCAAATGCGTCGAGCCTTTTCATGTTGGTCACCGCTGAGTTTGTATGATCAGACAGGCCGCTGCGTTCCATTTCGGATCCTGCCGGGCCCATGGTATTAACCAGCCGGTTTGTCTCTTCGGCCGCCGGCTGGACGTCGCGCTTGGCGGTATCCTCGGGGGTCGCCTGCTCGGACAAAGGCAGTTCTGGCAGAACGGGTTGTTCTTCCGTCTGATCCGTCTCCTCGCCGCATCCGGCAAGTGAGAATGCACCAAGAGTTAGCGTCAAAGCCAAGGCCAAACGTCCCACGCTCACGATGCCTCCTCTGGAAGAAGGTATGCCGTCACCTGGGACTCGCTTTCGAAAAGAGATTGGGCAACGGACGAAATGTCGTCCCTCGTGACCTCTTTGATTTTCGCAGGATACTCGACCACGCTTTCGATGGTCGAGCCTGTGGTCAGGGCCGTCCCGAAAAGCTGTGCCATAGACTGTTGACTGTCTCTGGCAAAGTCGAAGTCTGCCACAATATTGAACTGGGCCCGCGCCAATTCGTCTTCGGTTACGCCCTCGGACAGCAGTTTATCGATTTCCGCATCAACCGCTTCTTCCAGCTGCTCCAACGTCACGCCGGGGCGTGGTTCGGCATAGATACCCACGCGGCCGTAATCCAAAGCGGTGCCCGAATACCAGGCGGACGCATTGGCCGCCAAACCCTGTTCGACAACGAGAGATGTGTAAAGGCGGCTGGTGGGGCCCGATCCAAAGATCTGCATCAACAAATCCAAGGATTCAGCGGTGCGTTCCGTCGATGTTGCGTAGCTGGCGGCAATATAGGCGCGTCTGAAGCTTGGCTGTTTGACGCGCGCGTCTTTATACTCGATGCGCCGCGGTGCAATTGCGGGCGGTTCAGTGGGACGCTTGCGAGGCTGTATCTCTTGGGTCTCGATCTCACCGTAAAACTTCTCCGCCAGCGGACGAACGCTTTCTTCTGTCACATCGCCGGCGACAATGAGAATCGCATTGTTGGGGGCGTAGTGTTGTCGATAAAACGTGATCGCGTCTTCGCGGCTGAGTTCGCGCATTTCGTGTTCCCAACCGATGATTGGAATGCGGTAAGGATGCGCCAAGAACAAGGACGCGGAGATTTGCTCCGTAAGTAAAGATTGCGGACTGTTATCTGTCCTCGTGCTGCGCTCCTCCAAAATCACATCGCGTTCCGGCAGGACCACATCATCGGTGAGGACGAGCCCGCGCATGCGATCCGATTCCAATTGCATCACCAACGGCAAGCGATCAACGGCAACCCGCTGGAAATAGGCCGTATAGTCCTGAGACGTGAAGGCGTTGTCCTGTCCGCCATTCTTGGCGACAATCTTGGAGAATTCGCCAGGCGCAATCGTCTTTGATCCTCTGAACATGAGATGCTCAAGGAAGTGGGCGATGCCCGATTTGCCCGGCGGTTCATCCGCAGCCCCGACCCGGTACCAAACCATATGGGTCACAACGGGCGCCCGATGGTCGGGCAGGACCACGACTTGCAATCCGTTTTGAAGCTCAAATGTGTGAGGCCGCCAAACGGGCTGCGCCGAGGATGCCTCAGTTTGTTGAGGCTGAAGATTAGGATCGGATTGCTCGGCAAGTGTCACGTGTGAACCCAAGGTTATGGACAGAGCGAGCGCGAAACCGAAAAGGACGCGAAGCTGATGGTGGACGGTGAACCGCACTTTATTCTCTGTGATGATGAACGAAAATAGGCAGACGGTGCAGTCTGGCGATGCACCGTCCCCGGCTTTAGAATATGTCGGTAATTGTGCCCGTAATGCGACCAAGGATACCTTTTCTCTTTTCTTCTTTCTTTCCGATCGAAGCTTCCGTGCCTGCTTGCGGCGCTTGTTCGGATTGTGCCGACTCTGCGGGCGCGATGGCGTCAGACTCTTCCATGGCTGTTGCATATTCGGTGGAATATGTGGGGTCAGAGAAAATGACCTTGTCCGCGAAAGCTTCGTCTTTTTGACTACGCTGACCGCTCTCCTCGTTCAGAACCTTACGAATATTGGGGTCATAGCGGTCCGCATTCGCGTTCCTTAACAAGACGAGCTCACCTTGGGATGGGCCCTCAAATCCCTCTTCGTCGTCGTCCTCATCGTCAGCGCCAATGAGTGCACGGCGTGCGGTCTCCGAGGTCGTCAATTCTTGGGGACGCGGCGCACCCGGTTTTGGCGGTCTCAACGTATAATCCGGAGGAATTACGAGCGGCGCCTTCTGGACAACGGCAAACTCGTCCGGTGGACTCTTGCCGAGCCCCATCGCATCAGAGAAAGATGAGCATCCCGCCAGGCCTGTCGTTCCCATAAGCAAAACGCCCAAACCTGCAACTCTCAGATTTCGAGAGGTCCTGAGAAGGTTCATGGTCACGCAGCTCCTTTCATAAAGTTACACTCTTTGCGATTTCCCGATCTGCATCCGGTCTTTCGCTCCAGGATTTTCCGGATTCCACTCTTGAGCAGAACCTTTGAATCCAATCACTTATCGGCGCACCTAGGCAGGCTTCTTTGCCTCTTCCGCACCAAAAAAAGAATCATAGATCAGAAGCATAACACCTACACTAATGGCGGTGTCGGCAATATTAAACGTCCAAAAATGTATGCCAAAAGCGTGAAAATCCAGGAAATCTACCACCGCACCGTGAACAATTCGGTCCACAATGTTGCCGACCGCACCGCCAATGAGCAGACCAATCGCCACCGTTACTAGCAAATTGGTAGCACGGACCATCCAAATGACCAAAAATAGAACAATCACTGTGGTGAACGCGATCAAGGCGTAGCGGCCCCAAGGACCATCGCTCGCAAACATGCCGAAGCTCACGCCGGGATTCCAGGCCATGCGCAAATTGAAAAAGGGCGTGATCTCGATCACGCCTCTTTCATCCAGATTAATCAGATTGAGAATGGTCCATTTGGACACTTGGTCCAGAATGAATGTGACTGCGGCGATGAGGGCTCCATATCTTACCATCGTTTAGTCCAACATACTCACTTCGCAACCACCGCACTGCACCTGGCGCATAGTCTAGGATGATCCGGATTGAGGCCAACATCCCGGCGCACATTCCAGCATCGTGCACACTTTACGCCCTCGGCTAACCCGCACTCCACGGAAACGCCCGCAACCTCGTCCAATCGAAAGGCGCCCGGTGGTCCCTCGTTTGGAACGACCACGGCGTCAGAGGATATGAAGAATTCGGCGAGATCGAGGCCGGACAAGAGTTTAGCCTGGCTTTCATCGGTCACATAAAGCGTAACGCGGGCATCAAGACTCGACCCAATGCGCTTTTCGGCTCGTTCCACCTCCAAGGCTCCCGTTGCGACACGGCGAATCCGGCGCAACGTCTCCCACCGTTGCGCCAACGCCTCGTCGTGCCACGCGGCTGGGATGGTCGGAAACTGCTGGAGATGGACGGAGGACTTTGATCCGGAGTTGCGTTCCAGCCACGCCTCTTCGGCGGTGAACGAAAGCAAAGGCGCAAACCAGGTCGTCAAACAGTTAAAGAGAGCGTCCAAGACCGTCCGGCAAGATCGGCGTTCGATGTCATCAACAGCATCGCAGTACAGCATGTCCTTGCGAATATCGAAGTAAAAGGCAGACAGATCAACCGTGCAGAAATTAAATAGTTCGCCAAATACAGATCTGAACTCGAAATCATTGTAGGCGGCACGGACCCGGACATCCAATTCGCTCAAACGATGAAGGACCCAGCGCTCCAACTCGGGCATGTCGCTTATCTCTTGCACGCGCTCCTGATCCGAGAAGCCGTTCAGGTTGGATAAGATATAGCGGAGCGTATTGCGGATCTTGCGATACGCTTCTTTGCTGGTTTTTACGATCGTATCCCCAATGCGCATATCTTCGGTGAAGTCGGAGCTTGCCACCCACAAACGCAATATTTCCGCCCCATCTTGGGCCGCCATTTTCTCGGGATCGATCGTGTTGCCCAGCGACTTGGACATCTTCTTTCCATCCTTGTCCACGAAAAAGCCGTGGGTCAGGATGGCGTTGTAGGGAGCCCTACCGCGGGTGCCGCACGCTTCCAAAAGGGACGACTGAAACCATCCGCGGTGCTGATCGGAGCCTTCCAGATACAAATCCGCCGGCCACCGCAAATCGTCCCGCTGTTCAAGGACGAATGCATGGGTCACACCGGAATCGAACCAAACATCCATAATGTCCATCACCATTTCATAGGCGTCCGGATCATAGGCGTTTCCAAGAAACCGGGCGGGTTCCGACGCGAACCAAGCGTCCGCTCCTTCCGCCTCAACGGCTTCGACGATGCGGGCATTGACGGCCTCGTCGCGCAGCAATTCTCCCGTTTCCTTGTGAACAAAGGCGGTAAGCGGAACACCCCAGGCGCGCTGGCGGGAGAGAACCCAGTCAGGGCGCGATTCGACCATCGAGCGGATCCGGTTGCGCCCATGTTCCGGAACAAACCGCACCTCTTCGATCGATTTCAAGGCCTTCTCACGCAGATCATTGGTCTCCATACTGATGAACCATTGGGGCGTATTGCGAAAGATCAACGGCGCCTTGGACCGCCAGGAATGGGGATATGAATGTTTCAGCCGGCCCTTCGCGAGCAATCTATCTTTGTCAATCAGCTCACGGATGACCGCCCCGTTGGCTTCGGCATCCTTGCCAAGCTTTTTCCCTTCCGTGTGGAGAATTTGCAGGCCCGCGAACAGGGGAACATGATCCAAATAGCGCCCATCCTCGTCAACGGTAAACGGGACCTCCAACCCATGGCGGGAGCCAAGCTCGAAGTCGTCGGAGCCATGTCCGGGTGCGATGTGTACAAATCCCGTGCCGGTCTCGTCCGTCACAAAATCTCCGACAAGCAGCGGGACATCGAAATCATACCCATGTCCGGCAAACGGATGGGAGAGCACGACCCCGTCGAAGGAATCGACATCCTCGAGCCGCTCCAGGGTCTCGATGGAGGCCGCTTCGCGAACGCTATCTGCCAATGTGTCCGCAAGCACAAGGCGTTCGCCCTTCTTGGCAAAGCTCCCTTCCCCTACTCCCTTTACTTCATACACCCCGTACGAAATCGTAGCAGACCGTGCGACGGCACGATTGCCGGGGATCGTCCACGGCGTGGTGGTCCAGATGACGATCGATGCGCCGTGCAGTTGCTCCGGCCCCCGGACGACCGGGAATCTGGCATGGATCGTCGGGGACTGGTGATCATAATATTCCACTTCGGCTTCGGCGAGCGCTGTCTTTTCTACTGTCGACCACATCACCGGCTTCGATCCTCGGTAGAGCCCGCCATTCATCACGAACTTCTGAAATTCCCGCACAATTTGGGCTTCTGCTTCGAAGCTCATGGTCAGATAGGGATTTGGCCAATCGCCGATGACACCGAGCCGCTTAAAGCCACTGCGCTGGACATCGATCCACTCAGTCGCATAGTCGCGGCATTCCTTGCGGAATTCTAGGACCGGCACTTCATCCTTGTTCTTACCGGACTTGCGGTAACTCTCTTCGACTTTCCACTCAATCGGCAAGCCGTGGCAATCCCATCCGGGGACGTAGTTGGCATCTTTGCCCATCATCTGTTGGGATTTGACAACAAAATCCTTGAGGATCTTGTTAAGCGCCGTTCCCAGATGAATGGCTCCGTTCGCGTAAGGAGGGCCGTCATGAAGGACAAAGGGTTCTCTACCCTTCGCGTCCTCTCGAAGCTTTGTGTACAGATCCATGTCTTCCCATCGGGCGAGCAGCTCCGGCTCCCTCTTGGCCAACCCGGCCTTCATAGGGAAGTCCGTTTGCGGAAGAAATAAAGTCTCTCTGTAGTCTCTTTCTTGTGATGCAGTTTCTGCCATGGTCCTAAACAATCGTTGGCAAATCCGGCGCCGCCAATATCTCTCTCGCCTTTTGCGAATCCGCCTGGATTTGTTGTTTCAAACTCTCAATTCCGTCAAATTTCTGTTCGCCTCGTATGAATTCGACGAAGTGAATTATCGCGTGCGTCCCATATATCTCGCGATCAAAATCGAATATGTGCGCTTCTAACAGAATATCGCTCTTGTCGAAAGTGGGGCGCTTGCCCAGATTGGCTACCCCGCCGAATACACCGCCGGCCTCGCCTTCCACTTCCACTTTGACAGCATAAACCCCCAGCGCCGGACGCAAATAATCTCCAATCGGAATATTAAGTGTGGGAAAGCCAATTGTTCTTCCCCGCTGATCTCCTTTTTGAACAATGCCATCGATGCACCAGGCCCTGCCCAGCCACTTATTGGCTTGAGAGATGTCGCCGCCCCGCAGCGCGTCTCTTATGTTTGACGATGAATAGACCACGCCGCCGGAGGCACCATCGTCCTTAATCGGCTCGACGATGTTGAGTTCGAAACCGTATTGTGGAGCTAGCTTGTTGAGGAGTTCTGTATCGCCCGCGCGTCCCGCCCCGAAGCGAAAGTCGTAGCCGACTGTAAGAGCCGACAGCGCAAGACGCTCACTGAGGATTCTCGAGACAAACTCTTCAGCCGACAATCGCGACAGCGCTTCATCAAATTTCAGGCAATAAAGCGCAGTCAACCCAAGCTCACGCAAGATGCGGCACTTGATGTTCAGTGACGTCAACCGGAACGGCGGCTCATCCTGACGCAAGAACTCACGCGGATGCGGTTCGAAGGCGATCATAAGGGATGGCGCAGAGTTATCAGCTGCACGTTCAACCACCTCTCGAATGAGTTGGCGATGACCCAAATGGACACCGTCAAAGTTTCCGAGCACGGCGAAGCTCTCCTTGTGATCGGCGGAGATTTCGTTCGCATCGGTGTAGGTGTGCATTTTTTGCGACCAGAACTCAGCTTGCAGACTTTGATGCGACCATGACAACGGCCTCGCCATCAAGCACTGTCTTTCCCGCAACCCGGCAATCACAGGCAAACGTAACGCGCCCCTTGTCCGTATCAATCTCTTTTACCGAGCATGTGGCCGTGGCTGTATCACCCGGGCGAACCGGGGCTTTGAAGCGCAGAGTTTGGCTGAGATATATTGCGCCCGGACCGGGCAGCTTCGTTCCCAACACCGTTGAGATGAGGCTGGCGGTCAACATGCCATGGGCAATGCGTCCTTTGAACATGGTCGACTGGGCAAAATCCTCATCCAAATGAACCGGATTGGTATCGCCCGATACCCCCGAAAACAGCAAAATATCGGCTTCGGTGATTGTTTTCCCGTAGCTTGCTTCCATGCCAACACTGAGATCTTCTAAATAACAGCCTTGAGATTGCGGCATTTGCACTCCAACACACTTGTCATCAATTGGAGGAGTTATCTACCCAGAACGTATGGCGCTGTCACGCAGCTTTTCTCCACCTTTCGGCCAACCTGGCTGGGGAATGCTAATAGATCATTAACCCTGGCATAGATCCGGGTCCACCTTTCAGCACGTTCTGCAGACTGGAAGCTCCTCGTTCACGACGCACGCTGATAGAGCGGAGACAATGAGTGGGAAAGTCTTTCGGGGTCCGGTTCGTCGTAATGGGGACCGGTGTCCAAGTCGGTCAGCGTAACAGGTTTTGGTTCGCCAAACACAAACCCTTGGCCGAAATCCACGTCTAGATCGATGACTTCGACAACGTCGCGTTCTGTCTCAAGCTTTTCAACAATGAGGTCGATGCCGTATCGGTCCAAGAGCTCTCTAAAATCGGCCGCATGGATGCTCGGCACAGTCATGAGTTGACCCTCGTCTGTGCCTGCATCGTCGTACCCCTCTTCAAAGACATCAATAACGTCATCTTGTGAGTATCCACCGACATCGACAACATCGAGCTCTTCGGCTGCACGGCGGTAAAAATCTTGGAACGGCGGCCGTTCTCGGTGACGGGATAGATCGATTTCACCGGCAGAGGGTATAGGCAGTGCGCTGAGCAATAATTCGCCGCTCACCTTGATGAAGCGGAATTTGCGGTCTCGCAGCTCTGCCAAGTCCATATCCAACGATGTCACTTTATCGAGCGAATAGGCGAAGCCAAGGTCTGCAAGACGGCGCAGATTTGTCTTTTCCATGGGTCCGCACGCGTTCATAACGTCTTGACCAAACTCAAATATCAGATAGCGCGCCAGCTCTTGATTGCCTTGCAGGAACTCCAGAAATTGCGGAAAGAACGTGGCATCCTTTAAGGAATGAACGGAAATGTTACAAAAGATCCGGCATTCGTCTTCGCGCTGCGAAAGTCGGCGAACGATCTGTACACACCGGAAAAGCAAGAGATTGTCGATCAGCGGAGCCAGGCCAGCTGCTTCTGCTACATCAATATAGTCTTCCGGCTTTATGGAGTGGCCATCGGCTGTGCGCAGGTGAGAAAAGCTCTCATAGAACCTGACTTTGCGCTGCGGAAGACTGACCACCGGCTGCAAGTAGACATCCACCCGATTGTCATCCAGGGCCCCATGCACCAAATCCAGAAGTTCAGCTTGGGACAGTTGTTCAAATACCGAAGGCCCGCGTGATGGGGGTGTCTCGTTCCCGGGCACGTGGGTGCTTTCTGAAGGGACCTGTTCGACCAGCTGGGAGGCCTTCTCCTTCATTCCGTCCGACATCTGCTCGATCAGGGTTTCCAGAACGCGAACTTCGGAAATGATCTGTTTGTTTCGCGCTTCAGCCCGTGTTTCGGACGTTCTCGCGAGATCGCTCAGTTGACGCTGGGTTTCCTCAAGTTCACCGCCGACAATAGCTAAGGCCTGCTTGAGGTGGATGAGTTCCAAATCGAATTGACTTCGGTCTGCCCCCCGCGCAAGCGCGGTATGAAAAAGGCCAAGAGTCAAAAAGGCTGCGCCTCCAGCAAGCCCGGACAACACCAAATCGGCGCCCAAAATCTGATGGACGAGCGTTGCGCAAACCACTCCGGTCAGCGCATAAAGGACGATGAAGACGAAACTTTTCAGCCGGGCCATGAGTTCGGACAACGCATCAAAAAAAGAAACAAGCGTCAGAGCACTTCCGCACGCTGCGCTGCCGAACGCTGGCATTCGAAGTTTGAGATAAGGTTAATCAGACCTTGCGCGGACTCAGTCTGGACCCGGCGGAGCGGTGATGTGAGAGGTCATAGGCTCCGGCTTCTCTCCCCCGAAAAAGCTGCGGATCTTGCGCACGACCCATTTAATTCCTCGCCAAATTTTCGGCAATAGCCAGGCTGCAACGATAAGAAATACAACGAGAAATCCGAGAAAGATCCAGGGGTGATATAGCGCCGCCCAAACGCCTCCGAAAACGGCCACGTCTTCGGCAACCGACGCGGTCCAATTCGTCACGGGCTCCGGCGAGGTGTTCATGAGCACGCGGGATCCGGCTTTGGTTGCATGGGTGGTGGCAGCAAGCCCGCCGCCTAACAACACAGCTGCGATTTCCGCGCCGGGGGCCAAATCTCCCATGGCGCCCGCCGCGAGCATCGCACCTGCGGGAATGCGGATGAAGGTGTGGATCGCGTCCCAACCGGTATCAACGCCGGGAATCTTGTCTGCGAAGAACTCGACAAAGTACATCACCCCGGCCGCGAATATAACGAGGGGATTTGCCAGGACCTCGAGCCCCGGCGGCAGATCGAACGAACCAGTTGCCCCCAACAATCCGATTACGAGTATGGCAGCATACAGATTAATACCGCTCGCCCATGCCGCCCCTAATCCAAGGGAGAGGGTTTCAACCAAATTGTCGTAGCTTTCCACGTATTCCCCGCCTTTTAATTGTAGAGTCAGCGGAGTTTACGGGAAGAATCGGGGCAGAACCAAGACCGTGCCGTGCTCTATTTGTGGGGCCAGCCTGCAAAAACGGCATTTACGATGTCCGGTCGATCAGATGTGACGCTGTCTATGCCCAATTCCACCATACGGCGAATATCATCCGGTTCATTACACGTCCATGCCGAAACGCCCAGGCCCTGACTGCGCGCTTCGTCAACGGCTTGCGGGGTGAGATCCGCATGGTGAGGTGACCAAAAATCGGCGCCTGCTGCGGTAGCGGCTTTGACTATTGAACCGCTGAATCGCTCCGGATCGAATTCACCGAACCACGTTGACTCCGAATAGTCTTCGCGTTCCCCGATCGTCAGATAGCCTGTCTTCAAGTCCGGTTTGAGCCTTTGGACTTCCCCGAGCACGCGCCAATCAAATGAGATAACGTTGACCTGATCAAAGCTCTCGAACCGGGAGAGCTGTTCGCAGACGGCGTGGGCCAGCGTTTCCGGCGAGGCCGACAGATGCGGCCGCGATGGATCCGACTTGATCTCCACAAGCAGCTTCCTCGTCCCCGCTTGCATGCGCTCAATGATATCGCTTAATCGAGGGATTTGTTCGCCGGCGACTGATACAAATCGCTCATTTTGCCAAACTCCCTGTGTGGTGCGATCGGGCTCTCCGACATGATAATGGCGGATTTCCTCATAAGCCAGATCGTTTATGGCAACTCCCACATCCTGGATGTGACGGCCCGCCCGTTTGGCGAAAATGGGGTTCAAACAGAAATCATGGTGGACGATGACAACACCATCGGATGTGAGGTGCACATCTACTTCCACGCCATCGATGTCTTGGGTCAGCGCGTAGTCCAGGGCCGCCAACGTGTTCTCGGGCCGCAAGCCTGCGCCGCACCGATGAGCGATGAGTGAAGGGAGTTGATTCATATCCGCCACATGAGCTAGTTTCCCACTCGCCTTATTGGCGAAAATTTTACCCTCGGTTTGGGTCGTCATTCGGCGACCATCACCATCAAAGGACTTCTAAACTAAAGGACTTCCAACGGTTTGTGAACGGACCACACTGCATGTCTGACGAAGCATATTGAGATGCTGCGTATGGGTTTTCATCTCTTTTAGCCGCCATTCAAAGGTCACCAAAAAGTCACGATACTCTTGTTGAGGACAGCGTATCTTGTGGAAAACTCAACAAAGACATCCTGAATAACACCCCCTATCGCCTTAGCTATGAGCCTCTCTTTGCACGAACACGACGATCAGTTTCACTTGCCTCGGCTTGGCAAGCGTCTTCCGCGCATTCGCGATGATCATGTGGTTTATGCAATCGGCGATGTTCATGGGCGCGTCGACCTCCTTGATGCTTTGATCATGCAAATCATCAAGAATGCGGCCCATAGGCGAAACACCGTGCGGCAGACTATTGTCTTTCTGGGAGACTATATCGACCGGGGCCCCGCGTCCCGCGAGGTGGTCAATATCCTGCTTTATGGCATTCCCGATACGTTCGAGACGATTTTCCTTCGCGGCAACCATGAAGAGATGCTGCTTGAATTTGTGGAAGATCCCGACATTTTGGACGCCTGGAAGAGCTGTGGTGGTTTGCAGACCTTGGAGTCTTACGCCCGCATTCGGCCGGAACCTAAAGCCTCCCCCGTCTCAGATTTCGAAGAGTGGGAACGCTTTCGCAGAAATTTGCCTACGGAACACTTAGAGTTTTTCCGCGACCTCGATTTGGTCGCCACATTTGGTGACTATCTTTTCGTCCATGCGGGGCTGAAACCCGGTGTGGCGATTGCGAAACAAAAGCGAACGGATCTCTTGTGGATTCGCGACGAATTCCTGAATTCCAACGCTAACTTTGGAAAGATTGTGGTGCACGGTCATACGCCAAGCAACCACATTGAAGTGCGGCGCAACCGGATCGGTATTGATACGGGTGCGTTTGCAACCAACGTCCTGACCTGCCTGGTGCTCCAAGGCGAAAGCCAAAGTTATATCCGCGCCGAGTCGCGAATGGTGTCCGCCGCTTAGGCCTCTTCCCGGCAAATTTACTGTTTCGGTTAGGTGTGCCAGTGTTTCGAACTTCCGCGAGCAGCAAATCGACGGTCTAGTGTTCGGGCGGCCTCGCCTAGAGATTTCAGTTGAAGCGTGTTTCAAAGGTCCGAGCGGAGCGCTCCTCGCCAAAGCCAGCGCTCAACAGGTCACGGTTCCTTTCGACCGGGCGCCCCTCGATCCCAACAAAGCGCCGCCTAAGGCCACTTAATCCTTACAAAGACCATAAGTGAGACGTCACTTCGGCGCCAGCCCTTTGGCATGGTCCACCGCAAGTTTCATCCACTTCGACAAGATGTCGTCGTCGTGCTTTTCGTCAACAAAATAGAAGCCCGTCATCTTCCGGCCCCCTTGTACCATCCCTTCGCCGCCTTTCAACTTGGCCGCGGCATCCACATTGTCCTTGCCCACGCGGAACATCAAACGACCTTGGCCGTCCTTCGTCCGGTCGGCCCCGCCAATCATGTTTCCGTTGAGCAAGAAACATATGCCGCCCATCATCTTCTTCTCAGTGATGTTCGACTTTGATTTGAGGAGCCGGCGAAATCGTTTCGTCAATTCGTCGTCGTAAACCATATGATCAGCACCGGCCGTTATCCGTAAGAGTTCATAGGATGCCAATCGCCCTGAATGCCGGGCGCCAAATCGAACATATGCCAAAGAGTGTTGAAATCGTCCCACGGGCCGAGCTCGGTATCGGATATGCGGTACACGGACCCATCTCTTAAAACAAAGACCGATATGCCGGGATGAAAGCCCGCTTCGCTCCAATACCCCATGTCGGCCGCGAAATCGGTTTCGGCATGACTGATCATCGGAAAATTCCAGTTCCTCGCTTTCGCGAACTTGGCCTGGTGTTCAGGACTGTCCGGGCTCGACACATAAAAGGCTGCGCGCTGCTTCAGATGCTCGTAAATGCCGTTATATCCGTCTGCCCACAATGTACAGTAACTACAGCTCGCTCCCATATTGTGGATGATGAACAGATAGTCCTTGTCGCCAAACAGGTCGGAGAGTCTTGCGGTACCCGTCTCGGTTTTGAATTCATAGTCGGGCACTTGTTCGGGTTCAATCTCCGCCTGAACGACTCGCATCTGCTTTCTTATGTCGCTGATTTTCTTTCTATAGTCGTCTAGCTGAGTAATACCTTCCTTGTATTTCATGTCTCATCTCCTTGCTGTCGCTCCTCTATTTTCTCCAACCAGGCTGCGAGCTCGTCGAACTGCTCTTGCCAGTATTTCGAGTAGCGGTTGATCCAGACTGCTGCAGGCAAAATGGGGTCGGCGTTCAGAGAACAGCGGCTGACCCGCCCCGTCCTCTCCTGCGTTACCAGGCCCGCTTCAACCAGCACCTTTACGTGGCGCGAGACGGCCTGAATGGAAATCGGAAAGCGGTCTGAGAGTTCCGATACCAAAAGACTCCGCTCCGTCAAAAGCTCGAGAATCTCCCGCCGCGTCCCGTCGGACAATGCGGCGAATATCTGGTCGAGCAACTCACGTTCACTGCGCGGTGCTTGGGAGTTAAGTTGTTCATTCAACATTCTTGTTGAATATCAATCATATCATTGAAAGTCAACACATTTGTTGAATGAATGTTTCGGAGGTGTGGCCGATCCTAGTCCGTCTTCGGCGCCTGCAGGCGCGCCGTTAGATTTCTGTGAAAGTGCTGAATGGCGCCCTCAAAGTGGCCAAACGTAAAGACTTGGTTCGCCTCCGATTGAATGCCGCGTTGGATGCCCTCAACCAGCGCAATGTCTTCTTGAACGCCCGTGTCGGCAACGAACGACGAATCGCGTTTCGCCAGTTCCACCGCCTCCTCTCCACCGCCGCTGTTGGTTAGACGATACGTATACGTCCGCGTTCGATTTAGGTCGATGGGCTCGACCATGACGATATTCGTGTGACGCGAAAGAATGGTCACCAGCACATTCGGAAAAAGATGATAGACATATGTCAGCCGCCCCTCCACTTGACGCTCGCCCGGCGGTGTGTCTCTCAGCTTTTCGATACGCCGAAACGGGTAAGTCACACGGGAATGAGGCCCGCAATGTTCGATAATGTTCAGATTATCATACCCATACGGATAAAATGTTTCGGGATGGGCGTACTTAATGTGATAGCCTTCGATAAAGCTCTCTATATATACTTTCCAATTCGCCCCAATCTCCCCTTCGCCGGCCTCCAAGATGACTTGGTCGTCCGTTAGCAACTCCGGTACGCCACTGAGCACTTCCTCCTGGAGGTGCTCGCCATCTAGCGTGACAAACACGAGGCCGCCATGTTCAGCCAGCGCGACCTCAATCAAGCCGGACGTACTCTTATCCAGATCGGGAAACCCGTCTTGATGCGGAAGAGATTGCAAATGTCCATCCAAGCGATAAGCCCATCCGTGATACGGACACACAAAGGCGCGAGTGCAGCCGCTGCCTTCGACCAATTGAGCGCCGCGATGTCGGCATACGTTCTTGAAGGCGCGAATGCGATCGTCCTGACCGCGAACGACAATAAGGGGCGTGCCCGCCACGGACCGGGAGACATAGTCGCCAACGTTCGAAAGTGCCGCCGTGGGACAAAAGGCGATGGGAAGCGATTTGAACGCGGCCCGCTCGCGATTCAGACGCTCCTCGCTTAGATAGTTCGCAACGGGTTCCCTCCAAACGGTGTCTGTGCGATCGGTCGTTCCATTGGAAACGTGGGAGAGAATTCGCTCCGCAACTCCTGTATCGCTCAAAAAACCATCCATCGTGCGTTCCTCTCTTTCTCAGCTATGTCTTGCGAGGTCCGGCGTGCGCATGGGCCGTTTTCAACGCGGCCTTGAGTTCTGCCACTTTGATCTTCTTCAAATCAGCGACCGTCCAGCCTTGCGCGCCAAACTTGTTGGCAACCGGTGAGAATACGTCCGGGTACATGAGACATTTCTGCTCTTGTTCGTCGGGCGTGAACTTGAAGTTGGCGGTCTTGCCGTCGCCTGCCAGCGTGACAAAAATACGTTTGACCTTGAAGGCGGTGCGCTCGAAGTGCGGGGCTTCGACGGTTCCGTCGAGATCGAGAGCCAGGTCTATGAATTTCTGTGTAGTGACCATGCTGTTGTCCGTCAGAAGTCCAACGGGAGCTTCAGATGCGCATCGTAGATATGATCCCGGTGCTTCATCAGGAGGGGGCTTTTGGCGGCGTTGATCGCCGGGTCATCCGCCGTGTAGACGCCGCGCATCATATCGTTCATGGGGTTCTTGTCGGCCGCCATCGGCTCAAGGAGTTGCGAGAAACAAGCCCAATATATATCAAGAGCCGTCAATTCTCCGCCTACAAAATATTTGCTGCCTTTCGTTCCTTGTTCCTCCAACACTTGCGTCAACAAGTTTAAGATTTCGGCCGCCCGGCGCGGTGCCTGATCATAGGGTTCCGGAGAAAAACCATAGCGTTCTTGGAGGGTCTTCCAAGTCCCCTCCTCTTCGATGGGATCGGGGGGCAACATCATCATGCGGCGGCACCAGCCAAACCCCCACTCCCCACAGATTTCGTTGGAGAGTCCAATGACTCTTGCGCGGTCCGACGGGTCTTGGGGCAAGAGCCGGGGCTCCGGCTTCAAACGCTCGGCCTGCATGAGAATGTCGATCCACTTCTCGCGGGGCGCCTCGTTTTCAAAGACCGCCACGGGCGCATTCGCAATGCCGGTCCAAGTCACCAAGTCCTCATTGGCCTGTCCGCCATATTGAGCAACCGGGGTGTACGGAATATTCTTGACATGATAGATGGCTTTGGCAGCTTCACTCCAAGGCCCCGGCACACCAACCGTTAAAGCGAGGCGCATGCCGCCCATCGCGCGAGCTTCGGCGGCTTCAACATAATCCATAGGGAACTCTCCTCTTTGTCTGGGACGACTATAGCGGATTGAAGAGAGAGGCGTGTAGGATTATTGAACGGCGTTTGTTTTGGACGAGGACAAGAGGTGCGTGCAGGTGTGCCCTTTCGCTTCCTCGCTAAAGCCTTGATTGAGGACATTATCAAGGATGCATTGGGAGTAGATGCGGTTCGATTCACACGTTTCGAGCGCGGAAGCTTTCAAACAGCCTTGAGTTTTGCGTTCGGCGCAGTCGTTGTGGAGACTGCCGCAATGGGTTTCGTAAGCCACCTCCATAGAGAGGAAGAACTCCTGCTCGATCTCGTAGCGGGCCATTTCTTCGTCGGTGAGGCCTTGCATGGATGCTGCTTCCGCTTTGGACTCGGCATACATTTCCCGATATGTCGCCCCTTGCGCTAGGCAGGCTTCATATCCGTCCGTGCGATAGCCGTCTGCTTTGGTGCAAGGATCCGAACAGGATGCAAGTGAGGCGCCCAGCATTACGGCACCTATGGCCGTGGCCCCCAGGTGCCGAAGCGTCACGGACCCTCGCCGTCTACGTGCTCGGCCACAAAGGATGTGGTTTCGATCATGACCCGCTTGAGGGCGCGCACGTCGTTCAGGCCGTGCCCTCCAGATTCCAGCGGAAGAAACGAAACTGACTTTTCCGCTTCGGTGAGGGCCGCCCGCATTCGGGCGCTATGCTCAAAGTCGACATTTTGATCGTCGGTGGCATGCATCAAAAGAACGGGCGCCTGGATTCGATTGGCCAAATTGACCGGAGACTGGCGCTCCAGCATTCGGCGCTCGTCCTCCAAACTGCCCATTGTCTCATTGAAATATTCGAGACGGTCCTCTTTTTCTCCGCTTCTCTTCGTCAGATCAACGACGCGCTCAATGCGGTAGGGCAAATCCGTCAGACCGTTGATGCTGGCCGCACATTGCACAAGCTCGGGATACCGGGCCGAAAGCGTCAGGGCCGCATAACCGCCGTAACTGGCCCCCACGACACACATTCTTTCGCGGTCGGCATACCCTTTGGCGATAAGCGTACGCATGCCATGGGCGATGTCATCGATCATGCGCTCGCCGTATTGTTTGTACCCGGCCTTTTCGAACGAGACACCGAACCCGCTAGAGCCGCGGAAGTTCGGTTGGAAAACCGCATATCCACGACTGGCCCAAAATTGAACGATTGGATCGAACGCCAGGTAGTCACGCGTGAACGGTCCACCGTGAGGATATACGATCACCGGGAGATTGCGTTTCGATCCACTCGCCGGCAATGTCAAGTAAGAGCGAATTTCCGCGCCGTCAAAGGTCTTATAGGAGAGGATTTCAACCTTGCTGATGGGTTTTTCGAATTGCGGTGCGAAATCGCCAATCTGCTCAATGGTCCTGGTGTTGCGATTGTAAAGATAGGCCCGACCCGGCCGCCATGGCTCCTGGGTGAGAAATAACACTCTGTCCAGCCGGCGCGAAACGGAGGCGATGGACACACGTCCATGCCTGAATTTATTTTCGAGAAAACCCTGGATCGCTTGCAGCCGGTCATCAAAAAAATGATAGCGAGGGCGATCGTCGATGTAGACCGCGCCAACTACATCGTGGGTGTACGGATGTTCAATGGCAGCAAAAACGTCATAGCCGTCTACGCCGAATATTCGCTTCTCAATTTCTTGAGACTCCGGATTGAAAGTATAAAGGCCGGCATATTCATCGCCATTTTTCCGGCCAAACATAATGAGGTCGTCATCTTTGTTGAGCCCGATCTTGCTCAGAAAACTGGAGTCGTAGGTCCCTTCCCCACGGCGGAAGCGCGCGATTCGTTCCCAGCCTTCATCGCCCTGAACATAGACTTTTTCGACGCGGGACACCGGTCGGTAGTCATAGCGCAGTTTGACTTCCCCATGGCGGTTGACCCGCCAGCGGTACGTCCATTTCGTTCCTCGCTCGACTCTTTTGGCGGCGCCGGAATGCAAATTGACCTTGTATAAATTCCACGTGCTTTCAAATCCGTACATTAGGACATGATCGGGGTCGAATGGCAAATTGCTGGCAAAACGAGTCAAGTTGGGGTTGCTTTGCAATCGCTCAATGTTCGCCATGAGGCGAACAGCATTGCCGCCATCCGCATCCATGGCGGTCATTCGGCTGACGGGAATGGCGTGGCCATCGACTTCGGCAATGTGCGTGATCGTAACGACAAGCCGTTCATCGTCCACCCATCGTACGCCCGTCAAATAGCTGCCACGGTGGTCCTGCTCCAACACGGTTAACTGATCGGCACCGCCATCGATGGTCCATGTTGTGAGAAGATAGTCTTCATGGGGACCCTTGCGGATCATCGCTAAACGCTTGCCGTCGGGCGACAGGTCCAAATCCCTTATGTGAGAAGGAGAAATAAACTTATCGATGCCGGGTTTGGCCAGGACTGAAGGTCCCACAAGAGCGGACACCAATCCGACGACCATCACTGTCAAAAGCCGCGCCAGCTTCATCTACCCCTCACTCAAACCTCCGGCCGCTCGTTCAATTCGGCGGCCGCGAAACACCAGTGAATGGGCATTTATCCGCAGTGTCAAGCAAGGAGACGCGGAGTTTTACTAAATTGATCGTGATGCATGGTTTTCGTGCGCGTCAAGGCCGCTCCGCCGCCCCGACCTAAAAGTATTCCGGAACCAAGTGTTGCCCAAAGGCCGCGGATGGCTCGTAGTTGGGATCAATTTCAAGCTCGGGAAAGTCGTCATCGGGATCGGGTAAGTCATCTTCGTAGGGAATAACGGACAAGAGATGCTTAATGCAGTTGAGACGGGCTTTCTTCTTATTGTTGCCGTTTACCACAAACCAAGGACTGCCAGGCAAATCTGTATGTTCGAACATCGCATCGCGCGCTCTGGTATAATCCATCCAACGCCGGCGCGCCTCATAGTCCATTGGGGAAACCTTCCAGCGCTTTATGGGATCCGTCACACGTTCTTGAAATCGTTTCTCCTGTATATCTGGCGAGACCTGCAGCCAGTATTTGACAAGAATCAGTCCGGAGTTTTGCAACATGCGCTCGAACTCGGGGACCGATCTCAAAAACTCACGATATTCCGCATCAGTACAAAAGCCCATCACTCGTTCGACGCCGGCGCGGTTGTACCAAGAGCGATCAAACAAAACCATCGTGCCTGCCGCGGGCAGTTGGTTGACATATCTTTGAAAGTACCATTGAGAGCGCTCTTGGTCGGTTGGCTTACCCAGCGCCACAACCCGGACGATTCGAGGATTCATGCGCTGGGCGATCCGTTTTATCACCCCGCCCTTGCCCGCCGCATCACGGCCTTCAAACAGAACGCACACCTTGAGTTTGTTCTTTTTTATATGGAACTGGAGTTTCACCAATTCCAAGTGAAGTTTGTCCAGCTCTTCGAAGTAGTCTTTTTTCTTCATTCGCTTTTCTTTATTCAGCCCAAAGATAAACTAACTCTCGTCCACAATGTGGTTTGGTGGTTGAACTTTGAGCTTAGGATACATTAATATCAGGCACAACGAACAGGTTTACACTGGAGACGCACGCCATGAGCGAATTACCCAAGGGCCTGGAGCTTACACCCTTTGACGAAACGTTTAGAGCCAACCCCTACCCCCGCCTTGCTCAGCTCAGGGAAGCCTGTCCTGTTTACCGGGGCAGCGAGACCAATGATGTGATCGTGACCACCCGAGCCGAAGTGCAGCGGATCCTGCGGGATAAAGAGATGTGGAGTGATCCGCGTAAATCGAACCCGGACTCGTCCATTCGGCTCTTGGGGGTGGATCTAGAGAGTGAACCGTCCATGTTGCTGGCCGATGATCCGGCCCACAAAAGGCTGCGCGGACTTGTGAACAAAGCCTTTACGCCCCGCGCCGTTGAGGCCATGCGCCCTCATATCAAAGAGGTGGTGGCCCAACTTCTCGATGATATTGAGGCTCATCACATTATTGACGGTCAATTCGAGCTGATAGAGCACTTCGCGGGACCGGTTCCAACGGTCGTTATTGCCGAAATGTTGGGCGTGGATACGTCGCGCCGGGAAGACTTTAAGCGCTGGTCCGATACCGCCGCCGCCGGGTTCTTCAATCCGCTTCGGACGGAAGAGCAAGAGGCGGCACAGCTTGAAGCCGGAGATAATTTGTGGGCGTTGTTTCGAGAGGAAATCGGCAAGCGACGCCAGAACCCGAGAAACGATCTCATCAGTGCAATGATTTCTGTCGAGGAGTCAGGCGATCGGTTTACGGAAGAAGAGATCATTCAACAGTGTAACCTGTTGCTGATCGCCGGCAATGTGACGACGTGTGATTTGATCGGCAATGGCGTGAAAGCCTTGCTCGACCACCCTGAGCAGTTGGCGAAACTGCGCGATCGCCCGGAGTTAATCTCCAACGCAGTGGAGGAGATGCTGCGCTTTGAATCGCCGGTTATCAATTCGGGCCGGATTGCGCCTCATGACATGGAGATCAAGGGCTGCCCGGTGCATAAAGGCGAGTCCGTCATGGTATCGCTGGGCGCCGCCAATCGGGATCCGTCCGTCCACGAAGACCCCGATGCATTCGATATTGAGAGGCAAAACCCCCAACACGATTCCTTCGGCGGCGGACGTCATTTTTGCCTTGGCGCGCCCCTCGCCCGGTTAGAGGCACAAGAAGCGATTAGCGGGCTAATTGCGCGATTTCCGAACCTTCGTCATTCGGATCGCGAACCGGTGTTCCGCACACTGCCGGCCTTTCGCGGCATGGAGAAGTTTTGGGTTCAGGCTTGAACGCGCGATCTTAGCAGAGTTTTTGCGCAATGCAGGATTTGAGGGACGCCCTGAAAGACCTGTTGAGGGTGCCATCCTGCGGGCCGTCGTAGAGCGAAAGCGCATTTAACTCGCCCTGCATCCATTTGACCACCACGGCGCCGCCGAACCGAAACGTTCTTTGATAGTCCTTGTAGGCGGTATCGACCTGCCCCAATTGGCTGTAAACTTTGGCCCGGAAACGATACACTTCTGCATCCGTGCGATCAGCCTTTGCCGCGCGATCATAGGCACTTAAGGCATTTTCGAAGTCGCCTCGGCTTGCATAAATGTGCCCGACATAGAGGTGGGCCTCTGGTTTCTTCGGATTGAGTTGGCGCGCCTCGTTCAAGTCCGTCAGGCCGAGCGCCATCTCTTCAGGTTCGCCGAAGCAGGCCCTGGACTGTCCATGGCGGTAATAGCTCTCGCCGCGGTTGAATAGCGCTTCCGCCCTTTCGCTTTCGCTGCCTGATTGGAGGACCGCCGTGCACGCTTCAACACGTTCTTGATGGACTTCCGCGGTGCTGCAGAGATCGATTTCGGTCGTTGCCAATGCCAATTTTGCATTCGAAGCCACGAGGACCAATGCCAAAGCCGCCCCAATCAACGGGGTTTTCGTCAAGCTAATGGTGTTTACGCGCATGCCCCACTCACAAATCACAGCAGAAATCTATCATAATTGGTGATCGTTGCAAATGGCGTGCGCGGACGCTCACGAAAACGCGAAGACGAGCCGGATGTGACCGTTTGCATGCGGTATGGGATTAGTTAACTGAGCCGTACGAAGACTAAGTACCGACAACCATAGCGCCTACCGAGAACAAATGGCGCCTATTTGTTGCGAATTTTTTTCGCGTGATGTTGCGAAATAAGTTATGCCTTTGAAATCATTGTATAAAAGCATGAGGGTGGTGGCCCCTCCCGAACGGCAAGTGGCCTAGCAAATTCAACGGCTTACGTGTTGCGAAAACCAAAGCAGCCCAACGGATTTCCTTGAGCCCAAAGAGGTCTGTTGCGAAAGCGTGAAATGGCCTTCGACCTCGAAACCACCGGCCTCGATCCCAAGAAAGGCCATCGCATCATCGCGGTGGGCGCAGTCGAACTTGTGGACCACATCCCCACCGGCAACCATTTCCACGCCTACATCAATCCTCGCCGCTCTATTGATCCCGAAGCGCTGAAGGTACACGGCCTGCCCTCCTCGTTCCTTCGAACGCAACCGGTCTTCGCCGAGGTGTGGCCCAAGCTCAAAGAGTTCATCGGCGACGATCCTTTGGTGATCCATAACGCCGCCTTCGACCTTGCCTTCCTGAAAGCCGAAATAGACCGCCTCGGCGAGACGCCATCGACACCCTGCATATGGCGCGGCTGAAGTTCCCAGGAGCGCATGTGACGCTCGATGCTCTGTGCACGAAGTTCAAAGTCAACAAGGACGCCCGGTAGCTGCATAGGGCGTTGGTGGATCTGCAGCTTCTGGCGCACGTCTTCACGAATTTGAAGGGTGGGAGGCAAGCCGATCTTTTGTTGGCTCAATTGGACAATGATTATTCAGATATGAGCAACTATACGTTGGTGAAGCGTGCCACTATCAGAGTTCCGCCCACAGGGGCAGAAGTGAAAGCACACCGAAAATTCCTCTCCAACAAGGTTCCGAACGCCAAATGTTGGGGATTCTTCGAGCGGAAGCTTCTCTTGTAAGAACCTCCAGCTGCGTGTTCCGATTGCCCTTAATCTTAGGCGCACTTAAAGAGACTTCATCTCAGCCCCTTCGACTTGGGTTTGCTGACCGGTTGATGTCGTATCCCTTTTATCCGGATCGCGCGTCGTCAGCATTGTCTTCCCGTTGAAGGTCGAAGCGTTCAGCAGATCTTCAATTTTAAAGCCTCTAAACAATTCTTCGAATTGTTGTTCTGAAAACAATCCAAATCCGTTCAAATTTTCGGTTTTCAGGTCTGACAAACTACCCAGACCGTCGATCAACTTTTCATTCTCGTGCCGCCTAAATAGTATCCTCCCACACATCATCATGGATCCTGTGTGACGTCTAAGCAAAAGGCCTACAATGTTGTCCATCGGCTCTTTACTATAAGAAAGACCAACGAAGACTGGTGTTCCTCCGTGCCGTTCAGTTCCAACCAAGAAATTGTTCTCATCGCAACAAACAACTTTACCTCGATAGAGGTTCGGAAGGTTGGCCTCAGGCCTAACAGATGTATTCGGAATAATGTCTTCAAACTCTAGGTGGGGGGGGTTCGCGTCCTCGTACGGCTTGATCCAGGTGAGACCAGTAATCACCGGTTCGCTTATCGGGTTGGTAGTATGATGGCGCAATCGCGCAAAGCGATACAAACCACTTATGTTTTCGCTTATCTCCATCAGATCCTCGCGCGTAACTTTTCGCACACCAGGAAAAACCTCTCGCAACGGATCATCTTTGGACCGATCTTGACGGGAGATTCCCTTGAGGCAATCTAAGGCGAGTTCGACCCAAGGCGGCATGACATCGATGTTGTTTTCTGCTATTTCGAGCAACCTCCCGCGAAATTCTTCGTGAAGATGGTCATATGCGCCGTCCTGAAGAAAATGACGGCGAAACTTACTCCCGTCAATCACTCCTCCCTGCTTTCCACTAGAGTCGAGGACAATTGATCTGTAACTTACGTCGCCGTTTGACTGGTAGCGGAGAAAGTCGAACACGCACTGAAAAGCCCCAAGTTCCTCAGTCGTGAGAGCCATTTCATAATTCCTTAAGATATTAGAGCGATTGGACCAAGCAGCGGTAATATGGCAATATCTTCGCGGATTCCACATCATATTTGCCAATTCGGCCTTGAAATTGCCGATTCGGCAATTTAGACTGAGACTTGGAACAGATAGAGGGATTGTTTCAAAAATGGGGGCTCTGTTGATTACATTGAGTTCGAGTCACATGTCAAACGTTTCGCGGGGCCCAACCCGAGCTTGTCCGAGATGCGATAGTGGAGAAGGATAATGTCGGCGACCGACCTGAAACTTGTTGGGTTTCGAGTACCTGCGGAAATCAAAGAGGATCTTCAAAAGGAGGCTGAAAACGCTGGCTTCTCTACTGTAGCATCTTATCTTCGATCAGCTTGGCGCCTGGCTAAAGCGCGACCAGATCTTTTGAGCCAAATTGAAGCCGAAGAATTGGACTACCAACAAAACCGCCCCATGAGCTGTTATCATCCAATGGCTCGGCGCGAATAATTGCTACGCGTTACGCGTATCTCTTCTTGACAACGATTAACTGTGTTCTATTGTAACATTACTCTTTAATGGGTAGTGCTTTGTTTGCGTGGTGCTCTATTGAGGGGTGCAGGGGAAGTCGGATTGCAGCCGACTTCACACCTGCTGTTTCACTGGTGAGAATTATGCTACCACACCAGGAAAGACACTTATCTAATGTTTCGTCGGGTTAAAGTCAACTCGGCCACGCTTTCCTGCGGTTTTTCTCACCTTTCGCCAACCGCCCCAATTCCGCTAAATCGGCACAATTGGGGCACTTGCTCGAAAGCGAGGAAGCCATGACAAATAATGTCACAGGTCCCGTCGAACAGATCATTGTGTTTGTCGTTTCCGTTTTCACCGGTGACGGCGGCCACTACGTAGGCATGTTCGCTGATGAAGGTGGTGTTCAGCACCTTTTCCTAGGTGTCGTTGTATACGTTTTTCATGAAAACATTCGACGGGCGTTCAACACGCTAGTGCGCGGTATTGCGCGGGCTGTACTCAGATGCACCAAGAAGTTACGCCAGGCCATGAATGCTTGGATCGTCGCTGCAACTGTCTTCTGCTCCGGTGCGATCTGGACATGGTTTTCGTATCCCTGGATGATCGTTCTGGGATGACACCTTTGGGGGTCAGCCAAAGTCTTCCGGTGACCCCCAGCTTTCACGGGTACAGCAACTTTGTCTCTCGCCTGGCTCGCAAGCTTCCCCAATTCAATCGGCAAATGAAAACGAATTTGCCCGTACACTGAACAACATCGCACCGAGGCCACTTTTCCCAAGGGCGAACTTAGGGCCACACACACAGCGCTGCATGCTCAGATCAACCCAGAACCTGGGGCCGCACTTGGAACAGCGGGTATAATACTCCGCTCTGAGTCATTGCGTCTCGATCTTTTTTTGATTTGGTGGCCCCTCCCGGACTCGAACCGGGACGATCTTGCGATCCCAGGATTTTAAGTCCTGTATGTCTACCAATTCCATCAAGGGGCCACGGCGGGCCCCTCATGTACGCGAGCGGGACCCAGAGAACAAGCCTTGAGTTGGCCGTTGCGGTTACGCGGGGTGCGAGCCATAGCAGCTCGCACCCTTAGACCAATGGTGCAAACCGAACGCAGACGTCATGCAAGCGGTCCTCAAATCGAGGAGCTGTCTCTACCCGCCTATAGCCAAAACATTGAGTCGGAAAATCAAATCTGCATTCGGAGGAATGTCCGGTGGAGCGCCCCTCGCGCCATAGCCAAGATTGGATGGAATGTAGAGCAGCCATTCGTCACCCGGCCGCATCAATTGCAGCGCCTCCACCCAGCCAGGGATGAGCGCATTCGCAGGAAACGTAGCGGGCGCACCGCGGCCGTACGATGAGTCAAACTGTTGGCCTGTTGCGGCAAGCCGGCCATCGTAATGGACCGTGACCTGGTCAGAGGGTTTCACCGTTGAAGCACTTGAATCGCCGCTTTCCAAGACGAGATATTGCAGGCCGCTGTCTGTGGTCACGACACCGTCTTTGTTTTCGTCCCAGGGGAAATGGGCGACGAAGGGATCTTCGGAAGAACTATCGGACACGGTGGCTCCTTCTTCTGTTTGCGAACTGTTTTCTTGGTTGTCGGAACACGCAGCAAGGCTGAGCGCCACGAGCGCAGCGAGAAAATGTCTGAAAGGCATTTTGAGGTCCCAAGTTGAAATGTAGGCCCCGCTGGTAGCAGAAATCGAGGGCAAGGGCCAGCCCATGGCCAATCAAGAAAGCGTTGAGCGGATCCACCCGCCGCCCAGTACGCGCGTGCCACCGTTGGCGTCATAGAAGACGCAGGCTTGGCCTGGCGCAACGCCTTGTTCGGGATCGAGGAGCTCCACGGCAACGTCGCCCTGATCACTCGTGAGCCTTGCAGGCGCCGGTCGCCGGGTGGAGCGGACTTTCACCGCCACGTCCATCCCCGATGCAATTGCGTCCTCCAGAGGCCCGTCTCCCAACCAATTGACGTCGCTCAGTATGACCGTTTTCGTGGCAAGTGCTTCGCGAGGACCGACCACCACCTGCCGGCGCTCCGCATCCAGTCCGATGACGTAGAGAGGGTCTTCGGCGCCCGTTTGGGAGCCTAGGCCCAAACCACGGCGTTGTCCGATCGTGTACTGAATAATGCCCTCGTGCTGGCCCAGAACGCGGCCGGATTGGTCAACGATGTCGCCGGGATCCGAGGCGCCGGGATGCAGTTTCTCCACAACAGAAGTGTACCTGCCTTGGGGTACGAAGCAGATGTCTTGGCTGTCGGGCTTGTCCGCAACGGCCAGACCCAGATCGGCGGCGATGGCCCGCGTTTGCGCTTTCGGCAATCCGCCGAGCGGAAAGCGCAGGAAATCCAACTGTTCGCTGGTGGTTGCGAACAGGAAGTAGCTTTGATCCTTGCCGGCGTCTTCAGCGCGGTGGAGTTCCGGCCCGCCCTCGCCTATTTCGCGCCGGATATAATGGCCCGTTGCCAAACAATCCGCCCCCAGATCTTTGGCAGTCTCTAAGAGATCGCGAAATTTCACCCGTTCGTTGCAGCGAACACAAGGGATGGGTGTTTCGCCGCGGGCGTAGGCATCGGCAAAATCGCGCATCACCGCATCACGAAATCGCTCTTCGTAATCGAGAACGTAATGGGGAAAGCCCATGAGCTCAGAGACGCGCTTTGCGTCATAGATGTCTTGACCGGCGCAGCAGGCCCCTTTTTTCTGAACCGCAGCGCCATGATCATAGAGCTGGAGCGTGATGCCGATAACGTCGTAACCCGCGCTTTTCAGCAGGCCGGCGACGACGGAAGAATCCACGCCGCCCGACATGGCAACGACCACGCGGGTGTTGGCCGGCGCTTTGTCAAAGCCCAGATCGATGAAAGTTCGAGACGTCGTTTCTGTCATGGCGCCTATATAAGGCGTATCGGCCCGCAGAGAACAGGTGTTTTTGAAAAGAATGGCCTTGGATAGTGGCGCGCTAGACGATCATCGCCAACTCGTCGTCCTCTTCTTCCGGCCGCTCGCCGCGATAGATGGGACACTCATCACAGCGACCCTGGAGCGGGTCGCAAATTGCCCCAATGCGGTACAAATACGGATGGTCAGGCCCGCTATAGCACGCGGTTTTCAAGAACTGGTGGGGTTCGTAGATGCACTTCCAGATGCGGTCGTAAATGTCTTTTGGCCGTATTGGCTTGGCAACGACGTAGTTTACCCCCGATTTGACCGCTTCATCGAGCCGATGCTTGTCTGCGAATCCAGTGATCATAATAATGGGGACGTAGGGATTGCGGCTTTCCTTAGACTGCCGGATATGACGCACGAGATCTGTGCCGAGTTCGTTTCCCAGCAGGTGATCCACTAAAACGAGATCGAGACTTTTGCTATCGACGTGGCGCGCCGCGTCCGTCGCATTCTCGGTTTCCAAAATGTTCGTGAATGAGAAGCCTCTTAAACATTGTTTAAGAAGTTCGCGGATGTGGAGGTTGTCATCAACGATGAGCACCTGAACGTCTTGGAATATGGCGCGATCGGACGGCATAGTGGGTCAATCGACTGACTTTGGCAGGGCTTCATGGTGCCACACTCCGCTTACCGAGCCCTTAAGAGTAGAATACTCGCCTTGCCACGTCGAAGGCCGGCGATTAGGTAAGGTCGAAAAGGAGAAAAATATGCCGTCTTTCGACATCGTATCCAAAACCGACCTGGCCGAAGTCGACAATGCCGTGAACAATGTTACACGCGAGATTAGCCAGCGTTATGACTTTAAGGGCTCATCGTCGAAGGTGGAGCACAACGAAGGCATCATCACCATCGATGCCGACGACGATCTCAAGCTCAAACAAATGCATGAGGTTCTGCAGGGCAATTTGGCCAAACGCGGAATCGATCATGGCGTTCTGGACTACCAGACGCCGGAAAAAGCGGCCGGCCAAGCGGTGCGCCAGCAAGTCACCGTGCGTCAGGGCATCGATAAGGAACTAGCCAAGAAAATCGTCAAAGATATCAAAGGCTCCAAAGTGAAAGTCCAGGTGGCGATTCAGGGCGACGAATTGCGTGTGACCGGCAAAAAGCGCGATGATCTGCAAGCCGTCATTCAGTTTGTGAAGGATTTGGGGCTCGAACAGCCGCTTCAATATGTCAATTTTCGGGACTGAGGACGGGTCGCCAGGCAAGGCGTAAAGAACACTTCAGTTGCCTCCCACGTCCACGTTTGGTTAAGTCGATTGTCGGGCCGGAACGGCCCCCTTTCATCAACCAAGTGAGGATACGATGTCGTGAGAGTCCCACAGGCCGACCAGTTGGGTCGAACGCTGCGCAACCGCATACTACTCGTTGCCTGCGCATTTTCTGTTTTGGGCGCGTTCGCGCCTATCGCTTCAGCCGAACCCTTCGTTTTCACTGCCATTCCTGATCAAGATGAATCGCGCCTCGAAGCGCGGTTTGGAAAAGTCTCGCATTATCTGGCCCAAGAGCTGGGTACGGAGGTCAAATACGTTCCTGTTAAGTCCTATGCCGCCGCCGTTACGGCGTTTGTCAACGACCAGGTCCAACTGGCGTGGTTCGGCGGCCTGTCCGGAGTGCGCGCGCGGCTTCGCGTGGAGGGATCCCGGGCGATCGCTCAAGGCTATGAGGACCAGTTCTTCGAGACCTACTTCATCGCCAACTCGAAGACCGGCCTGACGCCGTCGGATGACTTTCCCGTCTCTATCTCCGAGCGGACGTTTACGTTTGGTTCAAAGGGCTCCACGTCGGGCCGTTTGATGCCGGAATTTCACATCAGAGAAAACTTGAGCCTGACGCCGGAAGAGGCTTTCGCGCGCGTCGGGTTCAGCGGCGATCACTCCCGAACAATTGCTCTTGTGCAGTCCGGCGCCTTCGAGGTGGGGGCCGTCAACTTCAAGGTCTGGGATAAGGAACTCGAACTTGGCACAATTGATCCCTCCAAAGTCCAAGTGATCTGGAAGACCCCTCCCTATCCGGATTACCAATGGACCATTCGCGGCGATGTGGACGAAACGTTCGGCGACGGATTTTCCGAGCGCGTGACGGATGTCCTCCTCGGCATAACCGACAAAGAGATCCTGGATGCGTTTCCGCGCAGCAAGTTTGTCCCTGCGCAAAACGAGGACTATACCCTCATCCTTGATGTGGCGAAACAGGTGGGTCTGATCGAGTGACCTTGATCGCTCTGGACCGCGAAGCCATCGGATATAATGGCGGCGCGGTCTTGACGGATGTGAGTCTTGCCATCGAAGAAGGACAAACCCTCGTCTTTGTGGGGGAAAGCGGTGTCGGTAAATCCACGTTGCTTTCCCACCTCTATCGCCTTGTCGGCAGGCACGCCGCACTCATCCCACAAGACTTGGGATTGGCGGATCACCTTTCCGTCTTTCACAATGTCTATATGGGCCGTTTGGACCAGCACGGGTTTTGGACCAATCTGCGCAATTGGATTTGGCCGGCGGAGCCCTATCTGAGCGATGTGAGAGGTGTGCTCAAGCATCTTGAGCTCAACGACAAGATCAACACTCTTCCAACGGATCTTTCCGGCGGTCAACGGCAGAGGGTCGCTATTGGGCGCGCTCTCTACAAAGAGGCAAGTCTCCTCATTGCGGACGAGCCCGTCTCAGCGCTTGACGAAAAGCTTGGCCGAGAGGTTCTTGAGCTGCTCACCTCAAAACATCGGACATGCCTCATTGCGATGCACGACATTGATGCCGCGACACAAGTGGCTGACCGGCTGATCGGCTTGAAGGCAGGCAAAATCGTGTTTGATCGGCCGCCAGAGGATATCTCAAGCCATGACATGACGCACCTTTATGAGCGCGCATAGATGAGGCGACGTTTCGTGACGCCGCCGGGCGGGATCAGCGTCGCCTTTGTTTTCGTCGCGTTGCTCATTTTGCCGACGGCGGATCTGGAGATCGTCTCGATCGATCCGTGGCCGGAGATGCTCCGCTTCGGCATGGGCTTGTTGACCCCGGACTTTAGCCGCGTGGGAGACCTAACTGAAGCTCTCCTCATGACCGTGGCCTTTGCCTTTCTTGGGCTCGTGATCAGTGTTGTTTCTGGATTTCTCCTTTCGCTGGTCTTTCAAAACGTAGTTGTGCGGACGACATGCGCCATTTTGCGGTCCGTTCACGAGCTTTTTTGGGCGCTCATCTTTCTTCAGTTTTTTGGCTTATCGCCCCTTACCGGCTTGCTCGCCATTGCGATTCCCTATGCGGCGATCTTTGCGAAGGTTTATGCCGAGATCGCCGAGGAAACACCGTCACCAGCGATGACATCGCTGAACAGCCAGCCCGGTTGGCTCACCCGCTACCTCTATGGGCGCCTGCCGGACCTGCTTCCCAAGTTCAAAATCTACGCGCTCTACCGTCTGGAGTGCGGTCTGCGCTCAAGCGCGGTTTTGGGGTTTGTCGGATTGCCAACTTTGGGCTTTTATCTGGAGACGGCATTTAGTGAGGGTCACTATTCCGACGTTTCGGCCCTCCTCCTTTTGTTCTTTGTCATGATCGCCACCATCCGGTTCTGGGTGCGTCCGATCACATTGCCCGTCCTCGCGATCGGCTCGCTCGCTTTTCTCCCCTGGGGCGTGGTGGACATAGAAGCCGCCAATGTCATCCGGTTCTTTACTCAAGACATCATACCAAGCCCGTTACGATCCGAGGCCGGCGTAATGGATTTGATCCCATGGCTTTCAACATTGCTCTTTGAGCAAATTTTTCCTGGCGCTTGGGCAACAATTCAGGTGACGATGTTGGCTTTGGTGGCAACAGGCTTGCTTGCGACACTTCAGTTCACATGGATTTCGCCGCACTTTGCAGGACCCGCCGGGCGCACCGGGGGGCATGTGGCGCTGGTGGTGCTCCGGTCGACGCCGGAATATCTCCTTGCCTATATGCTGCTTCAGTTTTGGGGACCGTCCATGCTACCCGCCGTCGTTGCCCTCGCCCTTCATAACGGCGCCATTATTGGCCACTTGATTGGTCGGCAAACGGAGGACCTGAGACCTCGGCTTGACCATCCCAGACGGCCGGGCGACCGCTACTTCTACGACGTCCTGCCCCGGGTGTATCCCCAGTTGCTTGCCTATTTGTTTTACCGTTGGGAAGTTATCATGCGGGAGACGGCAGTTTTTGGCATGCTGGGTGTGGCGACGCTTGGGTTCTATATCGACAGTGCCTTTGCCGACTTGCGGGTTGACCGGGCGATGGTTCTAATCTTCGCCACGGCCCTTTTGAACATTGGGATTGATCAGCTCTCGAGCCGATTGCGCACGCTTGCCCGCAATTCAAGTACTTTGACGACTTCTCGTCCCGGGTTGCAGGCCGCGAACGCCTAGTCCTGTCTTGGCGAAAGTCAACGCAACCAAAGGACGGCGAGATCAGCTTTGACTGCCCGCAACCAAAACGCCTTCCAGCGATTGGATTTCACTTTCTTCCATTCCCAACCACTCGGCCAACACTTCCGCGTTGTGTTCGCCCAAATGGGGCGGACCCGCGCGGACGCCTGATGTGCTGCGCGAAAACCGATAGGGCGCTTGAATAACGGGCCGTGTGGCGCCGTCCCGGTCGTCCATCTGGGTGACCGTCTCGCGCGCCTTGACGCTGGGCAGGTCTGCCGCCTCCGCCGCGGTGCGCACGTCCCCCCAGGCTACGTTCATTTGCGCAAGGGCGGCGATGACACTCTCTCGGTCCGTACACGTTTCATTGAAGAAGTGGTGGGCGGCGGCGCGGCGCGCCGTGATCTTTTCCTTTAGTCCGGCGCCCGGCTTTAACCCATCTTCAACACCGCAGCGTTCGCTCATCCGTTGCCAGAGGAAGCGAAAGTCGCCCGCCAGCATCAGGCGGCCCGCTGAGGTTTCGATCACTTCGTTGGGGAGCGATTGGGACGGCTCTTCAAGTGCATAGGTCATTGCGTCGTTGGTGTACATACTGGCATCCACCATCGCCATGTCGATGTGTTGCCCTTTGCCCGTCGATGTGCGTTCGTAGAGGGCTGAGAGAACACCGACCAACCCATGGAGCGAGGCGTTGGTGTCGGCGGCGGAGAGGATAATATCAGTCGGATAGGCGCCGCTCAGCTCAGACTGTCCGTGCACAAACCCTAATTCCGCGTGAACGACCGGAGCGTAGGCGGCGCGTCCGCTGTCCGCATTGCCGCTGCCGAAGCCGGAAATCGACAACATGATTAGCTTAGGATTAATAGCGGCGAGGGTCTCATAGTCCAAGCCGAACCTGGGCATGACGTCTGGGCGAAAATTCTCAATCAAAATGTCCGATTTGGCGACGAGGCGCTTCACCAGTTCGGCCCCTTCCGGGTTGCGCAAGTCGATGGAGATGTCTCTCTTACCCGCGTTCTGCTGCGCGAAATAGCCGGAAATGCCGGCGATTTTTTTTCCCCAAAGACGGGTCACGTCGCCTTCAGGCGGCTCCAGTTTGACAACATCGGCGCCGAGATCACTGAGCATCCGACCGGCAAACGGTCCCGACAGCACCCGCGACATGTCCAACACTCGGAGACCAGATAGGGGAAAACTTGCACTCGCTTTTTCCATGAGCCCCTCCTTGTCATGCGTTCTTCTTGGAGATTACGCATTTGTTCGCCAAACGGAAACCATCTTTCTGGTTGCGTGTTTACCAGCCGCCGCCCCCACCGCCACCGCCGCCGCCGCCGGAGAATCCTCCACCACCGCTTGAGAACCCTCCGCTGCCGGATGAAGAGCCGGGTGCGACGGCCGACGAAGCAACGGAACTGCCCAAGCTCGACGAGAGTGAGGAGGCAAATTGACCGGACCCCAACTGATTCCACGAGGATCCCGAATACCAGCGAGGACTGTATGAGGAGCGCGAGGCGCCCGGATCCATGGCGGCATTTGCCAGAACGTCCGCGAACTGTTCCGACCATTCGTTCTCCACATCAAGCGCAAGGGCATAGGGGAGATATTGTTCAAACAGTTCCGGCGTGCGTTCGGGTCCTCCCATCGCGTTCAAGCGGTGCTTCTCGGCCACGGACAAATATTGTCGGAAGCCTTCGATCTCGTCCATGATCTGCTGGCCAAACTGGGTGGGGGCCTTAAGAAGATGAAAAAAGATCATGTTCACAGCCGCAACGATGACGATCAGGAATGCGAGTGCCGCACCGCCTTGGATAACAAAAATGCCGAGAACAATGATCTCGGCAAGGAAGAATGGTGCGGCGAAAGCCGTGATCCCGAGGGCCGCACCGAGCCCTGACAAGCGGCGAAAGGGCGACGTAATGACCGTCTTCCAGCGGCTGTACACCATGTTCCCCAAACTTACCACGCCGAGCGTCCAGATGGACAGCCAGAGGGCTAAAAATCCGGCCACTTCAGACTGGGGCGTGAAGAAAACGGCAATTACGATGAGACCCGCTGATATGCCGAGCCCAATGAAAAAGTGCCTGAGATTCGAGCGGAAGTACTTGTCACTATATTCGTCCGTGAGGAAATTTCTAAGGCTGCTGATCGCACCGCTCACTTTTGAGTGGTTCTCGTTCTCTAGAAGGAGAGAGTCGTTGGATGTCAGCAGTTTTCGTGCGATGGCTTTCTCGCCATACGAGAGGGGCTTGTCGCCTGTATCGGGACGCAAGAACCCGATTTCTCTTAGTTTGCGCAGGCGGTAGCTGCCGTCTTCTTCTTCTATTCGCAGAAACCCTTTGACCGCCATGTCGATGACGGCGGCTGTAAAGGCTTTGCGGTCGTACCCCATGCGGCGAATGAACCGACACGCGGCCGGAGAGAGGTCTTTCGGCGGTTCATATCGGGGGAAAATCGTCCCTTTTCTTGGATCGCGCCCCACCCGGTCCCAGGAGAGATAGTAATAGGTACACAGGCCCAAGAGACCGAGGAGGCCGGCGGCAAATCCCAAATTATCGCGGAAGAACCATTGCGCCCGCTGCGTGGGTGACGGCTCGGTGACAAAACCCTTGGGCCAATTCACGGCGATGGTAAGACCCTCGCCAGGATTCAATACACGCGTGGTCGCAAACCCTACCCCGTCGTATGTCGACACGACCCTATAGTCAGCCCCGGTCTCGCCCTCGTAGCCTGTAAATCCGAGCGCGGCTCCTGCGTTTGCGCCTTCAGGCAGATGGACTACGGCTTCAGCTTGTTCAATCGGGAAATCCCATTTGGTCCCCGTGGCGTTCCAATAGAGTTCGTCGTAGTCCTCGAAAAATCCAAGTTGGCGATCGGTGATGTAGGTGATTTCGTACGTGTGCCTGCCCTCAGGAATAAACACGTCTCCGCGGCCAATGCGGACGCGGCTGCCGTTGTCCAAACTCTGCACGACATAATTTGCCGTTGCCCCATTGTGCAGGACTTCCTCCACATCGAAGCGCACACGAACTCTGTTGCCAAATCGATCCTGATAGGTGGTGGGGAAGTCCCGGTAGATGCCCCGTTGGATTTTCCGGCCGGCCGCGTAGACCTCAATGGTTTCGCGCACGCGCACGGTGCCGTCTGTGCGAATGGTGATATCGCTTTGGAAATTCAGAATGCGTTCGCTTTGAGCGGCCTCTTGGGCCGAGGCAGAACCAAGCATCGCCAAGAGCGCAAACAAAGTGAGCACCGTTTGAACCGCTTCGCGCAAAAAGGCGCGATACCATCGGGACTGCGTCATCAAAGGAACTCTTCGTGCAGAGAGCAAATCCACCGAAGCGCTCTCAGCTATCAAACGAAACTTGCGGTACTTCGCGCGCTTTGGGGTCTTCGATCTCAAAGAATTCGGCTTTTACAAAATTGAACATTCCCGACACAATGTTGCTGGGAAACGACTCGACCGCAATGTTCATATCGCGAACCGTCCCGTTGTAATAGCGGCGCGACAGTTGAATCTGGTCTTCCACTTCCGACAGGTCGGATTGTAAACCCATGAAGTTTTCATTGGCCTTCAGGTCGGGATAGGCTTCGGCCACGGCGAATAATCGTCCGAGGGCGGCAGTCAGCTCCCCCTGGATCTGGGCTTGCTCTGCAACACCGGTTGCCCCAACGCTTTTCGTCCGCAGGTTTGTCACCTCTTCCAGCGTTTGTTTTTCGTGGGCGGCATAACCTTTGACTGTCTCCACAAGATTGGGGATGAGGTTGGCCCGGCGCTTTAACTGGGTGTCTATCCCACTCCAGCCTTCGCCCACGAGCGTCTTCTTTTTCACAAGGTCATTGTACAAATAAATTCCGTAAACAAGGACTAGACCAATCAGTCCCAATATTATTAGAAACCCCATTTCGTATTGGTCCTCTTCCTGTTAGCTTCCCCGTAGGAACAATCTCTTCACGCCGTACATAGCGGTAATGACGACCAAAAATCCGACGAATCGGATAATGACAACTGTGGCATCGAGATCAAGTAATTTGTCCCAGAACTGTTCAGCGATGTCTTCGATGCTTGTGTTCCAGGTGTTGTTAAATGCAAGCGTTACGAACTGATCTATCAGTAAGGCTCCGGCGGCAAAGAAGACGATGTGATGATATCGCCCCATGACCATCATCGTGATGAAGGCGATCATTATTCCCTGAATTGAATTTACAGCGTCGAACGCTTCGGCAAGCAAGGCCGATAAGCTCTCCGGCATGTTCCCCATCTCCGATTAATGGCAACTCTGTAACGGTTAGCCAGGCGTTCTCTTCCAGCGTCTTCTTTTCCACCGGACGTTCCCCTGCCCCACGCGCGCAGTATGCTACTGCCGCTTAGACCTTTTGTGAAGCATGTGTTTAGGGCCGCTTTGGGTCAAAAATAGGTCCAGCCACGCGGTCAAACTCAGCAGACACGAGTGGGGATGGCCTCTCAAGGATCGAGCTACTTTTGCGATGTCGGTCAGGCACGATTTTCCGCAATTGGCGCCATCGTACCTTGTTCTGTGCTGGCCCTCCCCGGATCGGTGGCCCGCGCGACGGCAGCCAAGAGCTCGTCGTAATCGATCGGCTTGCTTACGTAATCGGTCATTCCTGCCGCAAGATATCTTTCCCGGTCCCCCTGCATTGCATTCGCTGTCAGGGCGATAATTGGAATATCTTTGTAGGGAGTATCTAGTGATCTAATCACGCTCGTCGCCAATGTGCCGTCCATGACGGGCATGAAGATGTCCATCAATATCAAATCGAAAGGTTGGGAATTTAGTGCAGAGAGCGCTTCAGCCCCATTGTTGACCATGTGGACATCGTGTCCTGCGGCATCGAGAAACGTGCTCACCACTTTTTGGTTCGTGTTGTGATCTTCTGCGACAAGAATACGAAGCTTTTTTTGGACGGTTGAAGGGTTGGATTGTTCGGCGGAACGCTTGATAGAGCATGTCTCGGTCTGTTTTTCGACGCGCTCTGGAACCGTGAACCAGAATGTACTGCCCTTTCCGCGTTCGCCTTCGATGCCGATTTCGCCGCCCATCAAAGTGACGAGCTGTTTGCAAATGGCCAGACCTAATCCGGTCCCGCCAAATCGCCGGGTGGTCGTGGAATCTTCCTGCGCGAAACGATCGAATATCCTCTCTCGTGCCTCGGGCGCAATGCCGATGCCCGTATCTTTGACCTCAAACCGCAGCAACGACGTGCCGCTGGCTTCCTGACGTAAGATGCGCAGGTCGATGCAACCACTTTCAGTGAATTTGATCGCATTGCCGATCAGATTTGTGAGGATTTGGCGCAGGCGCGTTGGATCACCGGTTATGGTGGATGGCAAGTTCTCGTCAATGGCCAAGGATAACTGCAATCCCTTTTCTTGGGCCTTGATCGAGTGAAGAGCAACGACGCTGTCTGCAACTGTTCGAAGATCGAACTGAATTGACTCGAGGGTCGTCTGTTCCGCGTCAAGCTTCGAGAAATCGAGAATATCGTCGAGGATCGCCAAAAGGCTCTTGGCAGATTCCTTTGCGATGAGGGCGTTTTCCCGTTGGGCATCGCTCAGCTCACTGCGGTTAAGCAATTCGATCATGCCGAGAACACCATTCATTGGTGTACGAATTTCGTGACTCATTGTGGCCAAGAACTGGCTCTTCGCAATTGCCGCCGCCTCTGCTTGCTTGCGCTGCTTTTCGAGTTCCAGGCTGGCCAATTTCCGCTCGGTAATATCTTGCACGGCACCGGCAACACGAATGCCGCCGTCTTCCGTTTCAATCCTGTGGCCCGTAATCAAACACCAGATATTGCGGCCCTTCACGGTCGTCTGACGCACTTCGACTTCGACGGGCGTGCCATCCTCCTCGCAGCGATCCATGGCTTCCATCGCTTTAAGCATGTCCTCAGGATTAAAGTAGGGCGCCAAAGATTCGATCGTCGGAACGAAGTCATCATCGACTTCCAACAGGGCGAGCGCTTCCTTGGAAAGAATTGGTTCTTTGGTTTCGAGAATTCGCTCCCAGGCCCCAATTTTTGCCACTTCGGCGGCTTCCGCCAAGAACGCCTGGTTTTTGCGAAGCGATGCTTCAAGCTCTTTGCGGGCGGTGATGTCGAAAGCTATGGCGACTAACTTTTCGAGTTGGCCTGATTGAGACAAGATGGGCACGACGGTCGAGTCCATCCAAAAGAGAGAGCCGTCTTTTGCCTTTAGGCTAATCTCGTCATGCCACGTCTCACCCGATTGCACGGCTTGCCAGTATCGCTCGTAGAACGCGCCTGAATGTTTGTCCGATTGCAGGATGGTCTGCGGCCTTCCCAGGAGCTCTTCCTTCTCAAATCCGAGGGAGCGGCAGATGAGATCGTTCAAAAAGAGGAATTTCCCTTGCGGATCGACGATCGACACATGGGCATGCTGATCAAGAGCCGATTGATATGCTGACAAATTCGTGAGTGCGGAATCGGCATCAGCCAATGCATTTCTCAGCTGTTCGCGCTCCGCCCGCTGTTGCGTGATGTCCTGGAAGGCGCCGTAGACTTTGGTCGGGACACCATTCAAATCCATCCGCTGACCCACAGCGCGGACCCAGATATTCCGGCCCTTCGCTGTGCAAAGGGGCAGCTCAAGGTCCCAGGCATCGCCCTCTTCGATCCCTTTTTGGACGGCTTCTTCAATCCGTGCACGCGCATTCTCCGGATAAAATTGAAGAGCATTCTCCAGCGTTGGTTGAAAGTTCTCTCCGACCTCATGAATGGCCCGGGTCTGGGCCGTCCATACGAGATGCCCGGATGCAATATCCAATTCCCAACCGCCAATTTGTGCGACTGCGGACATGCTTTCCAACAGGTGATTGGTTGGCCCGGTAAAAATGTTCCGGCTTAACCGTTTGGACTTCGCAGCAAAAAAGAACGCGGCCGCAACGCTGAGACCGACTCCAAATCCATGGAGGACTTCTATGACCCATCTTTCAACGGACTCATATTGTATTGGGGAACTCAGAAATGAAAGCGCAATGTGGATTCCAAAAACCAGCGCCCCAATTAGCCCGCTCTTTTGCGTCAGAGACATTTTTGTCCAGGCCCGCTGCCAACTCTAATTCTTATCGGAGACTAAATCTGGCAAAAAAGAGTTTAGGGCCCGTTAGAAAGGCCTAAACAAACTCTTAACAATGAATGAAAAGTGATCGTTGCGTTTATGTTTTCTTTCGAAACGCCCGAACCCCTGCAAGTTCGTCGAAAGCCGCCTGGTCCTTGTGTTTTTGTTCGAGCCGCTCTTGCAATCGAATTTCCTCTTCAATCAGTTCGTATTTTTTCAGCTTACGGAACGAAGCCGCAACGGCTTCTTGTGCAATTTTGAGATCGTCTTGAATCTCATTTAGCTCACCAGCGAGCTTCTGGCGGGCCAAGAGCACAGACTGGGCATAAGCTGCGAAGATCTGTCCTCCCGATTCCATCTGACTGGCATGGTCTTGCTCTTCGATGACCGATCGCTCCAACTCGTCCCCGAGCGCCTGAAGTTCATGCTGCCGGGCGAGCAACTTCGATAAGTGACGACGTTCTTTGTCAACATTCCACTTTTGAACCCGAACTAGCGTTTTGAGGGATTTCATTCGGCCGCCTTACCTAGGATGTTAGCCACTCATTCACGTCGCTAAGCCGCTTCGCCGGCATTGCCGAGTAGGTTTGTATCGGGCATGTCTTCGTCAACTTCTTGGCCGACAGGCAGCAGTTGTTCCAACTGGGAAAAACACTCTGTAAGCGTTGTGCGATCGTGCTTCGATTGGTTCAAGAAGGCCTCGATTCTGGGCATATATTCGATGGCCTCGTCGACTTCGGGATCGGCGCCGCGCTGATACGCACCGAGCCGGATCAACTCCTCCATGTCGGTGTACGTTGCAAGCATCCGGCGCGCTCTGTTGATCAAATGAGTCTCTTCTGGGGGGTTACAGTCCGGCATAGTCCGGGAAACCGACTTTAAGACGTTGATCGCCGGGTAGCGTCCGCGCTCAGCTATGCTCCGCTCCATAACAATGTGACCGTCCAAGATGCCACGCACTGCGTCTGCAATCGGTTCGTCAAAATCTCCCCCTTCGACGAGAACAGTGAACAGACCCGTAATGCTTCCCTCGTCCGTTCCCGGGCCGGCACGTTCAAGAAGTTTCGGCAGCTCGGCAAACACAGTGGGCGGATAGCCCTTGGTGGTGGGTGGCTCTCCCGCCGAAAGTCCAATTTCGCGTTGCGCCATCGCAAATCTGGTTACGCTGTCGATGAGGCACAGAACACGCGCGCCCTGATCGCGAAAATACTCAGCCGTTGTCAAGGTTGTGTAGGCTGCTTGACGCCGCATAATGGCCGATTCATCGGACGTCGCCACAATCACTACACTTCGGGACATGCCCTCGGCGCCGAGTTCATCCTGAATGAACTCCTGGACCTCTCTGCCGCGTTCCCCGATCAGACCGATCACCGCCACATCGCAATCAGTATACCGGGCCAACATGGACAACAGGACGGACTTGCCCACGCCGGATCCAGCAAAGATGCCGATTCTTTGCCCCCGACAGCACGTTACAAAGGTGTTAAGGGCTCGAACTCCCAAGTCAATCCGCGATCCGACCCGCGTACGGGCATGGGCCGGAGGGGGCGAGCTTGCAATTGAGTAGGCGTGGCGACCGGATGGCAACGCACCAAGCCCGTCGACCGGTTCGGCGAGACCATTGATCACGCGTCCGAGCCAGCGGTTGGATGGTTGAAGCACAGGCCGCGCGGAAACGAACTCAGCTTCGCAGCCCGTCCCGACACTGTCCAACGGGCCAAACGGCAAACACATGGCAATTCGGCCTTCAAAGCCGATGACTTCGCACAGGAGAGGCTCAAGCTGAGGGCGAATGATCCGTACCCGAGACCCGATCCGGGCGACGTGCGCCAGACCCACAACATCGACCCGCAATCCGCGAACGGAGGAAACGCGCCCTCGCTCACGCAAACGCGGTAAATCTCTGATCGATTGAATGAGGTCGTTCATCTCGGCTCGGCTTGGATAATCACTTAAGGTTCGCCCCTTCGAGCGTTACCGTTTTCAATTAAGGTGACGTAAATCTTCCGAATCGTTTAGGCTCGCCGTCTGATCCAGTTCGTATCCAGTATTTTGTACTAGGGCGCTGTGTGGCTGCTTTTATTCGCGGTAACTTGCCCGAAATGTCGGCTAATGAATGCTGAAATCGATACCGCATTTCGAAAGATAAAAATTTTGATCTCATTAACCAATATTAAGGAATTGGCCCTTACCGTGAGTCGCATATTAACCCTGTGGGGACCATTTGCAGGGGAACCAATAGGTATTCGTGCGACTAACCGGGAGGGGATTACCCGATGCGTGTACTACTGATTGAAGACGACAGCGCCACGGCGCAAAGCATTGAGCTGATGCTCAAATCCGAGGGATTTAATGTCTATACCACGGATTTGGGAGAGGAAGGCGTCGATCTTGGGAAACTCTACGACTACGATATTATCTTACTCGATTTGAACCTGCCGGATATGAGCGGATTTGACGTGCTCAAAACGCTCCGCTTGGCGAAAATCGGAACACCGATCTTGATCTTGTCCGGCCTTGCGGGAATTGAGAACAAAGTCCGCGGCTTGGGCTTCGGCGCCGATGACTACATGACAAAGCCCTTTCATAAGGACGAATTGGTTGCACGCATTCACGCGGTCGTTCGCCGCTCGAAAGGTCACTCTCAATCAATCATCCAAACGGGCAAATTGCGAGTCAATTTGGATACGAAGACAGTTGAAGTGGACGGCCAGCGGGTACATCTGACCGGCAAAGAATATCAGATGCTGGAACTTCTATCGTTGCGTAAGGGTACGACGCTGACGAAAGAGATGTTTCTCAATCATCTGTATGGCGGGATGGATGAGCCAGAGCTCAAGATCATTGACGTGTTCATATGCAAGCTGCGCAAGAAATTGGCTGCCGCCACAGCCGGTGACCACTATATTGAAACAGTTTGGGGCCGAGGCTACGTCCTGAGGGACCCACAAGAGGAGGCGGCGGCTTAGAGGCAACGCCTTTTTTTCTATTCACAGTTTGATTGAAGCTGCCGAGACTATAGGTGTCGGCAGTTTTGTGTTGCCGGCTTTCGCATGAGGGCGATGCCCACCCCGTCCCGGGCCTAACCAAGGCCGAACAAATTCAAGCTAAGCCAGGTCCCGGCCATCCTTCAGTGCGTCCATTAGTTCGCCGATCGGTATGGCTGCGAGTGTTGTGATTTCGAGCGTGCCCCGAGCCGCTAAGTCGATGCTGAGATGAGCGATCGCTTTATTGTCAGGTGCCTCAATGATGGAAACAAAATCGTAAGGACCGAGTGTTGCGAATTGCTGGAGAACTTTGCATCCAGCATCGCTGATTTCCTGATTGACGGCACCGGTCCGGCTGGGGTCTTGATGGAGCGTTTTCGCGCCCTCCGGCGTCAGTTTGGAGAGAAGTACGTAATGCGGCATGGTCAGATCTCCTTGGGTTAAGAGGATATTCACGGTCCGCCACGCCCTTTAGCATGCGTACAGATGAATTCGCGTGTCAACAGCAAGCGGTGTGGCGATGAACAACGCGCCGTCCTAGAGCGTTTCCAGGTGAAGTGGAATCCGGTTCACCGTCAGGAAACGCGCAAAACAAAGAATCTGGAGCCGTTTTGTGTTTCCGTCAAAACCA
>JANQPV010000014.1 GCA_028285305.1 Alphaproteobacteria bacterium
AGTCTCGCTTACATTTCTTCTCACGCGGGCGTAGCTCAGGGGTAGAGCATTACCTTGCCAAGGTAAGGGTCGTGAGTTCGAATCTCATCGCCCGCTCCAGATTTCAAAGTGTTTCAAGTCTTTGATCAACGGCGTTTGGGCTCGTTCCCAAACTGCGCGCAAAGCCTGTCACCAACATCCCACCCGAAAAATAGATCGTGTACGCAGGTGCCATCTGACAGAGTCGGGAGCCCGAAGAGACCTCAAAAAGAACGTGCATATCCCATGTCTATCCCTTAAGCCTGTCCTTTCCAGAATAGAGCTGACGAATAAGACAAATGATGGACAAACCTGCACAGCACACGGAAAAAATGAAGAAGCTCCAGGCGGAGCATCGCACGCGTGTCGATGCGGCCGTTGATCCAGATCGGGGGCTCGTCCTTGTGCATACTGGCGATGGAAAAGGCAAGTCGAGCTCCGCCTTTGGTGTCGTGGCGCGCGCTTTAGGTTGGGGGCATAAAGTTGGCGTCGTTCAGTTCATTAAAGGAAAGTGGATCACTGGTGAACGTCAATTCTTTGCCAAGTTCCCGGAGCAACTGCATTGGCATACGATGGGTGAGGGATTTACTTGGGACACACAAGATAGAGACCGCGACATTGCGGCGGCCCAAGCTGCGTTCGCGAAGGCGCGAGAAATGATGGAAGACGCGTCCTTCCAACTCGTTGTGCTCGATGAAATTAGCATCGTGCTGCGGTACGACTATCTCTCTGTGGACTCCGTTCTGGACGGATTAAAGGCACGTGCCAAAGATGTTAGCGTTATCCTCACGGGACGAGATGCCAAACCTGAGATTTGTGCTTATGCGGATCTTGTGAGCGAGATGCGCGAGATCAAGCACCCGTATAAATCCGGTATCAAGGCCCAACGCGGCATTGATTTCTAGTTTGCGTTGCGGATGGGTTCTTAATCGGGTCCAGCCGAGGCGATCATTTTGCTGCCTTGACAACCTCATTTCCCCCCTATACCAGCGAGGGTAGATGGTGCCCGTGCATGGGCCAAAAGGGAATCCGGTTTAAGTCCGGAGCTGTACCCGCAACTGTGAGCCAGGAGCTGTTGGCAGAAAAATAACCACTAGAGCGAAAGCGCTCTGGGAAGGTTGCCAATAGCAAGGATCGGCAAGCCAGGAGACCTGCCATCGCGTCGTTCACCTGGAGACCGGGAATAGTTCTCAGCGGGTGGGAAAGACTTAAAGTCGAAGAACACGTTCTTTCCTTCGAAACGACAATGAAGAATGGGCCCGCAGCCTACGCGGAGCACCAACACTTCGTGGGGGGCCTTGTCGTTGGAACTTTGTCTGTCTTTAGGCAGAGACAGGTGGTGGAGAACGTGAATGTTCAAGAAAACTCTCGCTTTGGGGGCCGTCAGTGTTTCGGCCCTTGTTTCTTTTCCTCAGCTCGCACTTTCTCAGTCGGAAGGCTCTGACAAACCTTATGATGAGGACGTCGATGTTATCGTTGTGGAAGCAACACGGTTGAACCAAACGGCTTCAGAGATCGGGTCCAGTGTCAGTGTGATCACCTCTGACGATATCGAATTGCTCGGCTTTGATTTTGCCCTCGATGCGATCGCGTCGGCGCCGGGCGTGACGATCAATCAGAACGGGTCGTTCGGCGGGTCGGCCAGTGTCCGCATCCGCGGCGCCTCTAGTGAGCAAACCCTGGTGCTGATCGACGGTGTTCAAGTCAATGACCCAACGTCCCCCGGCGGCGGCTTCAACTTTGCTCGTCTCGATACGGAGCAAATAGAGAGGATTGAAGTATTAAAGGGCCCTCAATCCACCTTGTGGGGTACCGACGCGATCGGTGGTGTTGTATCCATCATCACCAAAAAACCAGACCAAGGGATTGGCGGCACAGCGTTTAGCGAATATGGATCCTTTAACACCTACCGGGGCGGTGCATCCGTCGGAGGCGCCAACGATATCGGCGACTTCCGGCTTGCCGCTTCAGGTTTGATCACAGACGGTATTTCAAAAGCCGACGAAGACAACGGTAACCCGGAAGAAGATGCGTTCGATAGTGTTACGCTGTCCGCTAAAGGCGGCCTCAATATTGGGTTCGCGCGGCTTGATGGAAATATTCTTTGGACAGACGCCTCCAGCGAGTTTGACAGCTTTTCTGGTGGCGCTCAAGGCAGTGTTACTGACGGCGACGAGGTCAGTGAGACCGAAGAACTGAACGCCAATATAACCCTGAAGATACCCCTGTTTGGTGATCGTCTGGAAAATCAGTTGTTCTGGGGGTACTCAGATATAATGCGCGAGAACTTTACGAACGGGTTGCCTAGCTTTGACGCTGAAGGCGACCGGATGGTTTTTCGCTACCAAGGAACGCTCGAGATTGATCAACGCAATACACTTGCACTCGGTGCGGAACACGAGGACACCACTTCTCGGGACGAAGACAATTCAATCTCGAGTTTCTTTGGGTTGTACGAAGTTAAGCCCGTCGACATGCTCACATTGACCGGTGGCGTCCGTGTGGACGACCATTCCACCTTTGGAACAGAGACCACGGGACGCGTTGCGGCCGCGTTGATGCCCACGGATTTTCTTGGCTTGCGTGCCAGCTGGGGGCAAGGTTTCAAGGCTCCTACGATTTTCCAGCTTACATTTTTTAGTACGTTCTCAGGCGCGACTGCGCCCAACGTCGATTTACAGCCGGAAACATCTGAAGCTTTTGATGTGGGTGTCGATCTTTACACACCCGATGGAAGAGCGAGTTTGGGAATGACGTACTTTAATCAAGAAACCGAGAATCAGATTGATTTCATTTCTGCTCTTGGCACCTATCAAAATATCTTGTTTGTAGAATCGCAGGGCATTGAGGTTTCGGCATCGTTTGCTGCAACGGATTGGCTGACAATTACAGCTGATTATGCGTTTATCGAGTCGAAAGATGGGGACGGCGTAAAACTGGATCGAGTTCCAAAGCATTCCGGCGATGTTCGGTTTGCCATCGATCCGGTCGGACCATGGTCAGGTGCGGTTTTGGTTAGGCACAATGGAAATGAGCAGGATAGGGGTGTTAACAAAGTGGATGATTGGACGCGCGTGGATGTAAATGCGCGCTATCAGTTCAACGAGACGGTGGCGGTGTTTGGCCGCATCGAAAACCTGTTTGATGCGAACTACCAGCAGATCCTGGGATATGGCACACCCAGATTGTCAGGCAGCGCTGGAGTGCGCCTCAACTATTAGCAAATGGGCATTATGTGTTGCGACTGATCCCTGTAGCAATTCTGGCGCTGTTTCTCGCATCGTGCGGCAACGCAGACACGTCTGAGGCCATTGGTCGCAACGCCCATGTCCCCCTAAATGGTCTTCAAGCTGAGAAACCGACCCGCATAATTAGTCTTGATTACTGTGCTGATCAATATGTTCTCAGGCTTGCGGATCGAAATCACATACTTGCCGTGTCGCCGGATGCAACCGCCGACTTCTCTTACATGCGCGATGCGGCCATTGGACTGGCAACCGTGCGTCCGGTCGCAGAAGATGTTCTCATTTTAGAGCCAGATCTCGTTGTTCGCTCTTATGGAGGTGGGCCCAACGCTGTAAGATTTTTTGAGCGCGCCGGCATACCCGTTCTCCAAGTTGGATGGGCGTCCGATATCGATAGTGCCGAAATGAACTCTATCCCTGGAATGATTGCACATATCGCAGAGGGGCTTGGCGAACAAGAACGCGGAGACGATGTCATCTCGGAGTTTCGTGCACGACTTAAAGACTTGGAACAGGATCGCTCCGACGAGACAGCCCTCTACATGACGCCAACCGGCGTGACCACCGGTCCGGGCTCTCTTGTTCATGAGATGCTCTTGGCATCAGGGTATGCAAACTTTCAATCGCAAGCCGGTTGGCATCCCCTTCCTTTAGAGAAACTGGCATACGATCATCCCGACCTTGTGGCAGCGGCTTTTTTTGATACCGAAACGGATCATCCAAATGCTTGGTCCTCATCGAGGCACCCCGTAGCGCGCGCTCAAATGCGGGATCGGCCCGTCGTGATGCTCAAAGGGGCATGGACGTCCTGCGGGGCGTGGTTTCTGATCGATGCGATTGAGGCACTGGTTGAAGGACCGATAGAGGCGGTAGACTGATTATGCCGCTCGCCCCAAGGTCTTTGCTCGTTCCAGGTCTCGCCGTTGCCTGCGCGATTGCGATTTTTGCCGCCTGTTTGCTCGGATCAACGCCACTGCCGGCCGGCCAGGTACTGGACGCTCTTTTCGGCGGCGCAGATCCGGCGGACCGGCTCGTTGTATGGTCGATCAGATTGCCTCGCGCCTTGGCCGCCTTTATCGTTGGCGTCGCCTTAGGTGCGAGCGGGGCCGCTTTGCAGGGCCTGCTCCGCAATCCTCTGGCTGAACCGGGTGTTCTCGGCGTTTCGGCATCGGCCTCTCTTACGGCGACCTTCGCGCTCTACTACGGAGTGGTGGCGGTCACGCCATGGGCTCTGCCCATTAGCGCGATTATTGGTGCGTTGCTGGCAACGACGATCATTGCATTGGCAGCCGTTCGTACAAGATCCGTTGTAACGCTCATTTTGATTGGTGTGGGACTTTCGAGTTTTGCTGGCGCGACGATGACACTGCTTTTGAACTTCGCCCCAAACCCCTTTTCGCTTGCGGATATGATCAGTTGGTCGCTTGGCTCAGTGGCAAACCGCAGTTTCGACGACATTACGTTTGTCGCACCCTTTATGATCGTTGGTCTGACCATATTATGGGTCACGCGAAGGGGCCTGTCCGCGTTGACACTCGGCGAGGAGGCGGCAAGCGCGGTCGGATTGAATCTCCAGCATCAACGGATCTTAACCGTTCTCGGCGCGGGACTGGTCACGGGCGCTTCCGTCGCGCTTGCGGGGGCGATCGGATTTGTTGGAATTGTAGCACCGCACGTTGTCCGTCCGTTCGTGGATTACGATCCTGCACGAACTGTGCTTCCCTCGGCCCTACTCGCTGGGTTCATTCTCGTTGTTGCCGACATCGGCGTACGGTTGATGCCAACAGACAGCGAGCTGAAACTCGGCGTGGTGGCGGCGATCATTGGAGCACCGGCATTCATTTGGATTGCCATACAGAGGCGTGCGCTCAGTGACTGAACTCATCGTTTCAGATATCACCGTCGAGGCCAAGAATGCCACGCTTGTGCAAAAGGCAAGTTTCCGCCTCTCACCAGGCGAGCTGGTCGCTCTCTTGGGCCCAAACGGTGCTGGAAAAACCAGCTTATTAAGAAGCACGCTGAGTATCGAGAGCCGCACCTCAGGCAAAGCCACAATTGCGGACATCGATATTTCAAGTCTGTCGCCGATGGAGCGCGCCAAGTACATATCCTACTTGCCGCAGACGCGGCCTTTGGCTTGGCCGAACCTAGTTCGCGATGTCGTTGCCCTTGGCCGATTTGCCTTTGGAGCTGGATTGGGGCAACTGAAAGAAAGAGATGCTGCGGCGGTGGGGCGAGCTCTTCGGGCGTGCGACCTTGAACACCTCTCTGGTCGGAGTACCAATACGCTATCCGGCGGCGAACTGGCGCGTGTTCACTTTGCCCGGGCGTTTGCGGCAGAAGCGCCACTCCTCATTGCGGACGAGCCCGTTGCCGCGCTAGACCCCCGCCATCAATTCCGGATCATGAACCTGGTTCGTGACTTTGTATCCAAGGGGGGCGGCGCTCTCATTGTTCTCCATGATATTCCGCTGGCGGCTCGTTATGCCGACCGGATCATTTGGATGAAAGAGGGTTGCGTTGTCTCAGATGGAAGCCCTCAAGAAACGCTTTCTGCGGAAAGGCTACATGAAGTCTATGGAGTGCGCGCAAAAGTAAGTGGTGTCACGGTCGAAATTGAAGGGGCATCATGACGGCGCGTGTTCTAATGTTGCAAGGTACGGGATCGGATGTCGGGAAATCGGTCTTAACGGCTGCTTTGTGCCGAATTGCAAAACGGCGCGGATTTTCGGTTGCGCCTTTCAAGCCGCAGAATATGTCGAACAATGCGGCCGCCTGTGCCGACGGCGGTGAAATCGGCCGGGCCCAAGCCATGCAAGCTCGCGCCGCTTGTATCGAGGCGCATACGGATATGAATCCGGTTCTACTGAAACCCCAGACCGACCGTATGTCGCAGGTCGTTGTGCAGGGGAAGGCTGTTGACGCACTGGCAGCCTCTGACTTTCTGGAGCGCCGATACACATTGATGAACGCTGTTATGGAGAGTTTTTCTCGCCTGACTGAGCAGTATGACCTGGTGCTCATAGAGGGGGCGGGAAGTCCCGCGGAGATCAATCTGCGCCATCGGGATATCGCCAACATGGGGTTTGCCCGCGAAGCCGGTGTGCCCGTATGTCTCGTTGGCGATATTGATCGAGGGGGCGTGATTGCGTCAATTGTTGGTACAAAGACCGTCATCGATCCAAAAGACGCGAATATGGTGCGAGGTTTTCTCATTAACAAGTTCCGCGGCGATCCGAGCCTCTTTGTCCGAGGCATCACAGAAATTGAGAAACGAACCAGCTGGCCCTGTTTCGGTGTCATTCCCTGGCTGTCGGATGCTCATCGATTGCCCGCGGAAGACGCTGTGCCGTTGTCGCGACCTCTCCCCCCCAGCACCGGCAGACACAAGATTGTGGCGCCGATCCTGTCCCGCATGGCTAACTTCGACGACGCTGACCCGATTAGACTAGAACCAAGCATAGACTTTGAGTGGATCGCTCCGGGAAACTCAATCCCGCGGGACGCAGAGGCGATTATGCTCTTCGGCACCAAGTCATCACTCGGGGATCTGGATTTCATCCGCACACAGGGCTGGGATCACGACATTATCGCCCATGCCCGTTCCGGCGGCCGTATCATCGGCATTTGCGGCGGATACCAAATTCTAGGCAAAACAATATCCGATCCTTCGGGGGTAGACGGAGAATCAGGGTCTGCAAAGGCGCTTGGCCTGCTTGATGTAGAAACCGTCATGACCGACACGAAGCGTGTAACGCCGGTTGAGGGAAAATGTGCACGAACGGGTGAACCCATTACAGGGTATGAAATACACATGGGGCAAACCACCGGGCCGGATACACAGGCGCCTTTTGCCTTGGTGAAAGACGAAAATGAAGGAAGCCGGAGTCCCGATGGCCGAATTGAAGGCACATATTTGCACGGTGTGTTTTCTAGCGATACATTCCGGCGAGCTTGGTTGAAGGGTCTGGGGTTCGCTGTCGATGACGGACTGAGCTATGAGTCCGAAGTGGAAAAAGCGATTGAGTCACTTGCCGACGGTGTGGAAGTAGCTGTGAATGTCGAGGCTCTGTTTTCCGTTATGGCTGAGCCTGGTTGGTCGCCGTCCGCATCATGAGTGCGCTGGCTCTCATGTTGACCGCTTGGCTTATCGAAGCTGTGTTCGGTTGGCCGAAATGTCTTTATGACCACATTAAGCACCCCGTCGTTTGGCTTGGCTCCCTTATTAATGCGTTAAACCGACTTCTCAATCGAACGCCCTGGCCCCACCATATGCGCTATGTGGCTGGAATTGTTTCTTCGCTGATCGTAATAAGTGTCTTTGTTGCGCCTTTCTGGTTGATCTCAGACGTCATGCCGAACACGTGGCTAGGATTTGGAGTCGAGGCTTTGATAGCTTCCAGTCTCATTGCGTCACGGAGTCTTTACGATCACGTGGCGGACGTTGCGGCACCATTGGTGCTTGGCGACATCGATAAGGCGAGATCGGCCGTTTCGTTAATTGTGGGCCGCGATCCCGAGTACCTTAACAGTGCGGGGATCGCCAGAGCCGGTTTGGAAAGCCTTGCGGAGAATACCAGCGATGGCGTGACGGCCCCCATTTTTTGGGGCGTTATTTTAGGACTTCCAGGCCTCGCGGGCTACAAAGCAATAAACACGCTCGATTCCATGGTTGGGCATAAGAATGAACAATTTGCGGCCTTTGGCGGGTTCGCTGCGAGGGTTGATGATCTGGCAAATTTCATCCCGGCGCGATTGACGGGGTTCCTTTTCGTTTTGGTAAGCCTTCGATTCAGCGCCTTCGGCGTGATGTTCAAGGACGCCGGCAATCATCGTTCTCTTAATGCCGGCTGGCCTGAAGCCGCCATGGCTGGTTCACTTGGCGTTCGCTTGTCCGGACCAAGAGCATATGGCGGTCAAACAGGGCGGGATCAGTGGTTGAACGAAGGGGCGCCCGATCCCAGCGCCGATGATTTGTCGCTCGGCCTAAATCTGTATCTCCGCGCGCTACTGCTTGGATTGCTCAGTCTGGTAATCGGTGTCTTAGCGTTGGAGGGGGTATGACACTCAATCTTCTCCACGGGGGCGCTCTCGACCAGGTGCGCAAAGCGTTCCCTGGCGCACCTGAACCATGGATTGATCTTTCAACGGGGATAAATCCTTGGCCGTACCCACCAAAGGGCATCAATCTGGAGACCCTGCATCACCTGCCCACACAAGCGGCCTACGAAGCGTGCCGGCACGCGATGGCGGAGGCTCTGGGTACACCGGCGAAGACACTTTGTCTCGCCCCGGGTAGTGAGCTGCTTATCCGGCTCCTTCCCACCATCATAACGCCCAAACGCGTTGCGATTCTGAACCCCAGTTATGGCGATCATGAGCGTGCATGGGTAGCATCCGGTTGCGAGTTGAAGCTGACTTCCGATCCCTTGTCTTACGTTGATTGGGCCGATGCCATCGTGCTCTGTAACCCAAACAATCCAGATGGGATCGTTTTTTCTCGCGCGGAGCTATGCCGTGCACATGATGCTCTAAAGAAACGAAAGGCGTGGCTAATTGTTGATGAGGCGTATGCTGATCTCTCCCCTTCGATCAGCCTCGCCTCGTTGGGTGGCGCCGAGAACCTCATCCTCTTTCGGTCTTTTGGCAAATTCTTTGGCCTTGCCGGTCTTCGCCTTGGTGCGATGATCGCGCCGACGGCGGTTCTGCAGACCATGCAAGCGCATTTGGGCGTGTGGCCGATCTCCAGCATCGCCTTAGAAATTGGCAAAGAGGCGTATCAAGATCTGAGATGGCAAGAAGAGACACGGAGACGCCTTTCTTCTGCTCGTGCATCTATGGACCGGATGCTGGCCGAGTGTGGTTTGTCCGTTTCAGGGGGGAGCGATCTCTTTCGGTACACGGAGACGCGGGATGCGGATTCGCTTTGGAAACACTTAGCTCAGTCGGGCATATACACGCGGCGTTTTGATTGGTCGACGCGCCATCTCCGCTTTGGACTTTTGCCAAGTGCAGAGGCGGAAGAACGGCTCCGCTCCGCCCTGGGGGTTCACACGTTGCGCTAGAAATTGTTGATGTTATATTATAACATACCATTTGCTTCGATATGGTCACGCTCTTTCACTCGTTGTGAACCCCGAGTTGGGCAGGCGCTCCGCAAAGGCAAATAAATGCATTCACGTATCAATCTCTTTCTCCGGCATAGCTTCCTCGTGGCGATGATCGCTGTTGGGCTTGCGTTTCCCGGCACTTCAGTTTTGGCTCAATCGCTTGCGAGTTCATTTAAGGAGCGTGAGCAGATCATCGAAGCTCTCCAGGAGGGTGGGCATATCCTCATCATCCGTCACGAGCGTACCGAGGTGCCATCGCGTAAAGATGATTACGCGCGAGCACCGGACGACTGCACGGTGCAAAGGAACTTATCGATCGCCGGCGTTGCTGGAGCTCAGGAAACGGGTGTCGTTTTGCGCGCCCTCTCTATCAAAGTCGGACGCGTTATAACCAGCCCGATGTGCCGAAGTGCTGAAACCGCGCGCTATATGTTTGGTGTCGACTATGAGACCGATCGGCGGCTCATGCATCATGAGCCAAAGGGGGACCGCACTCTGGATGTGGCTGCAGAGGAAGTGCGCGCCCTACTCGCCGAGCTAGCGCCCGGTCTTCCGGACGCAAACATTGCGCTCGTAAGCCATTTTGGCAGCATCTTCCGCGTTAGCGATCTAAATCTATCCGAAGGTGAGATCGGTGTCTTGCGACTGGACGAAGACGGCCAAGTCACTGCGGTTGGACAATTCATGGGAAGCGATCTGGCCCCCTTTGCTCGCCGTGTTTTATCCGATAGCGAGTGATGGAAGTTTTGATTTGGACGGCTGTATGCGCGCTGTGCGGGCCTCGCGCCTTTCTTTGCCCGTTGAACTGGCCTTGAGACTCTCGGCCGCGAAATTAATTGTGTGTTTAGAGATCAAATGGAATATCTACCTATGAGATTGAACCAGCTCACAGCTTCACTCTTTGGCCTTTTCGCCCTATCGTTGACCGTATCGGCATCCGCGGATGTTGAAACGCTGGGCTGGTCGGATCTTGTGCCGGCGGAAGGCGAGGGCATACAGATGTTTCTCCCCTTAGGAACTGAGGTCTTGGGATTGCCCGAGCGTGAAGAGGGTATGACCGACGAAGATTATGCGTGGGAGATTGCCTACATTTCTGCGTACCGTGACTTTCAGCCTGGTGGAGCGAAGCTCAACGACAAACTTGACGGCAAAGTCGTCCGAGTGCCGGGGTACGTCACGCCGCTGGGCTTTGAAGAGGAGGTCGTGAGCGAGTTTCTTTTGGTGCCCTTTCTCGGGGCGTGCCTACATGTGCCGCCGCCGCCAGCCAACCAAATCGTGTATGTGACCGAGGCCGAAGGCTTGGAACTCGAACAATTATATAGTCCGATTTACGTGACCGGCACTTTGTCTGCGAAACCGGTTTCAACCATCTTGGCGGAGGTGGGCTACACCATCAAAGGCGCCAAGGTCGAACGTTATACGGGACGAAAAGAACTGGAGCCCCCTAGGTCTGTTCACTGACGAGCGTCTGTCAGAATTGAGATGCGTTGCAGTTCTCTCGATGGCCCGAATCTTCATGCAAATCCGTTCGGGCCAGTTGAATGACGAACTGTAAGATCAGGTCGTCCGTATTCACACTTTCGAATTGGGCCAAAAGACAAAGTGGCGGATTGGGTCCGCCACTTCAGTTTTGTCGTGTTATTGCGGGTGAGGGGGCGGTTCGGGCGCCCTTAGGATGGGCCGGTCGCGAGCCGAGAGTTGGTGCTTGTTGCATGAACGGGCTTCGAACCCGAGCGGGTCGTCGGTTTCCTCGATCACTTTTTCGGAAAGGGTCCATGGCGCGACCTGTTCCACACTGTCCAGCAGGCTTGTAACGTAAGGGATCGCCTGTGAGGCATCTCCATCGAATTTGAAGCGGCACAACCATTCCGAGGGACGTTCGCCAGTGCCATCGAGGAGATCGGGTGTGTCTGATTCGATCACATCGACCAGTTGGAACGGGGTCCAGCTTGTTGCTCTGTTCAAGGAGAGGGAAAGGTACTCCGCGCTTCTGTTCCAAGTGACATAGACGTCTAAGCCTTTAAACGTTCTTCTGATCGGTTGCTCCCTTTCTTTCCGTGCCAAGAATGCGGTTCCCATTTTTCTGGAGTTCGGTTTCGTTACTTTGCGCGATTTCTTCACGACCTTTTCGAATGGCCTGGGTGTGTCGGGCTCGGCTTGAACTTGCTCTGTACTGGTCATGTTGTCTCCTTCCGTTAAAGTGAATTAACTATCGCCCCTACGGCGACAATGGAGACGTGGTGTCTTTCCTTCGATTGCGCAATCCGATGAAAGCCATGTTTTTGATAGTTTTTTTCTTATTGTCGCCGCCCAATTCGTTTGCAAATGGTTAAGAGTCGAGTAGACGATTCGTGTATCTTGTGCCGCCTCTCTTGGCGTGCGGACGTCCGAGACGGCTTGCGGTTGTTCGTTCGGGTGCTGGCGGATTGAGATCCGATGCTGCGGACCGGCGGCGATTGTCACTCACCCCTTGCCGTGACACACCACCGGCAGCCAGGTATATCCGTGGACGAAGGAATTGGCCGTGAAATTGGGTTCCTCGATGACTTCGATGTGCTCGAAGCGCTCTAAGATCTCTTCCCATAAGATGCGGAGTTGAAGCTCGGCGAGGCGGTTGCCGACGCAGCGGTGGATGCCGAAACCAAACGACAGGTGATTGCGGGCTTGGGCGCGATCGATGATGAGACGGTTCGGGTCTTCCTGCCAGAAGTCTTCGTCGCGGTTGGCCGAGATATACCACATGGCGATTTGATCGCCCTTTTTGATGGTCTTGCCATGCATCTCCACATCTTCCAGGGCGGTACGGCGCATATACGAGAGTGGCGTCTGCCAGCGGATCATTTCCGCCACCATGTTGGGGATGAGGCTGGGGTCCGCCTTCAGTTTGGCATATTGCTCGGGGTATGTGTTCAGTGCGTACAGTCCTCCGGACATGGAGTTTCGGGTCGTGTCGTTGCCGCCGACAATCAGCAAGAGGACGTTGCCAAGTAGCTCTTGCGAGGTCAGGTTGTTCGTGGCGGAGCCATGGGCCAGAAGGCTCATCAGGTCGTTTGCGGGAGGAGAAGATTTGCGCTCTTCGAAAACATTCGAGAACGTTGTCAGGCATTCCCCCAATTCTCGGATCCACTGTTCCTTGCCTCCGGGGCAGATGTCCCGGTCGAAGGGATTGGTGGTGACGTCCGACCAATGGGTAAGCTCGCGCCGGCGCTCTTGGGGATAGCCCAGCAAGGTGGCGAGCATCATAGCGGTGAGTTCAATGGAGACCGTGTCGACCCAATCAAAGGGCTCGCCAACGGGCAAAGAGTCCAAGAGCTTTTGCGTCCGTCCCCGGATGAGGGGCTCGTACTCGCGCAGCATGTTGGGAGCAACGCCCGGCTGCACCGTCTTGCGCTGTATCGAATGGACCGGTTCATCGGCGGTAATAAAGCTGGTTGCTTGGAACTCCGGCGCAGGCGCGCCCAGGACAATTCCGCCGTTTCGCGCGTCCGAAGAGAACCGCGTATGGTCGGTGTCGATCGTCATGACATCTTTGTACCGCGTTACGGACCAATAAGGACCAACTACGCTTTCCGGTGTCCAGTGGAGCGGATCTTCGCGGCGCAGGCGGGCAAACCGATCCCACATCTTGTTCTGGCGCCAGATCTCAGGATCCACCAAATCAAGAGTGTCCAAGTCTATCTCGTCGGCCGTCGGCACCGGATCATTGAGTTCGAGATAGTGCGGCCGAACCGGCTTTCGGTAGGCTTGTTTGGGGCGCTCAAGCTGAAGAGCAGGGTGTGCCATGGCGAATGGGCTCCGATCTTCTTCTCTTTGTTGACAGTGTCTACTCCGGTCTGTAGACAGTGTCAACATGGAAACACAAACATCTGCGGATCGTGCGACGGGAAACGGAGATGGCCTCCGGGAGCGGCTGATTTCCGTTGCTCTCGATATTCTTGAGCAGAGCGGGATTGAGGCCCTGACCTTGCGTGCGGTCGCGCGGGGGGCCGGGGTGTCCCATGGGGCGCCTGCACGTCACTTTGAAAATGTCGAAGACCTCAAAGCGGAGGTCGCGGCTGCCGGCTACAGGATGGTTGCAGACGAAATTGGGGCAGCTGCCTCACGCGGACTAAATAGCGCTGATCCGAAAGATCCGATTGCCAAGGCGTCCTTGGCCTATGTGAACTACGCGCTCAAAAACCCAGGATTGTTCTCGCTCATTATTCGAACAGGAACGCTTGGGCTGAGCAATGAGGCCCTGCGGCGGGAACGGCGCTGCGCTTCGGACCGGTTCTTGTGGTTGGTGCGGCAGGCGCAAGAACAAGGATGGAAGCCTGAGATCGATTCCAATTTGCTCGCCACGTCCCTTTGGGCTTCGGTTCACGGCCTTGCGACTTTGTGGTTGCACGGCGCTTATCAACAAGCCAATCCTGACGCGACACTGGAAGAAGCCATTGCCGGTGTTTTGGCGCTGGGTTAGATCACAAGGTATGGGGCGGGGCAAGCCGTCACGGTAAGGAGGTTCGATTGTGGTACAAGAAATGCCCGACTACGATGTCATCGTCCTAGGCGCAGGTGTTGCCGGGATCTATCAGATTAAGCGTCTCACCGATCTCGGGATTGATGCGATCGTTCTTGAAGCGGATGAAGACTTAGGGGGGACCTGGTACCGCAATCGCTACCCGGGCGCGCGTTTCGACTCCGAGAGCTACACGTACGGCTATTCCTTTTCGCAAGAGGTACTGGACGAATGGCACTGGAAGGAGCGCTTCTCGCCCCAGCCTGAAAACTTGCGCTATCTCAACTTTGTCGCCGACAAGTTCGACCTGCGACGGCACATGCGCTTCAACGCGCGGGTAACGGCGATGAGTTGGGAGGAAGAGACACGGCACTGGCGTCTGAACCTCGAAAACGGTGATACGTATACGGCGCGCTTTGTAATTACGGGTATAGGGGTTCTGTCCGTGCCGACCATGCCGCACATTGAAGGCATGGACGACTTTGAAGGCGATTCCTTTCACACCTATTGGTGGCCCAAAGAAGAAGTGCCGCTTGCGGGGCGCCGGGTGGGCGTCATTGGCACGGGCGCGACCGGCATTCAGGTGATTGCCGAAATCGCGGACAAGGTGGCTGATCTGACTGTTTTCCAGCGGCGGCCCAATTGGAGCACCCCCCTCAACAATTCGCCAATTTCAGAACAGGAGATGGCGGAAATCCGTGCGCGCTATGACGAAATCTTTGACAATTGTTCCAAGTCTCCGGGCGGTTTTGAGCATATCCCGGACCGACGCGGCTTTTGGAACGTGCCGCGGGAAGAACGTTTGGCGCTTTGGGACCGGCTCTATGAGACGCCGGGCTTTGCCTTGCTTGCCAGCAACTTTACCGAGATCTTTATGGACCAAGAGGCGAACAAGGAAATCTCCGACTATGTTGCAAACCGGATTCGCCAACGGGTGAATGATCCTGATACAGCTGAAAAACTGATTCCGAAGGATCATGGTTTCGGTATGCAGCGTTTGCCGTTGGAGACGCGCTATTTCGAAGCCTATAACCGGGACAATGTACATTTGGTCGATATCACGGAGACGCCCATCGAGAGGATCACGGCAAAGGGCATTCAGACCGCACAAGCTCACTACGACCTCGACCTCATCGTCTATGCGACCGGGTTTAACGCCGTCACAGGCGCGTTTGATCGTCTAGATATTCGCGGAATGGGCGGCCAGAGTTTGGCGGACAAATGGCGGGACGGTCCGCAAACCTATATGGGAATATTGACCCATGGGTTCCCCAACCTATTGATGGTGGCTGGTCCGCAAAGTGTCTCGGGGTCCACGAATTATCCGCGTGCGATTGAAGGTGGCGTCAATTGGGTGACGGAACTTGTCAGTCATGCCATGGAAAAGGGCTTAACCCGCATTGAAACCCAGGCTCAAGCGGAAGAGGCGTGGCGGGAAGAAGTGATCCGGGCTCATGAGAGATTGCTCCTCAGGCGCAGTAGAGGCTGGTTCACAGGTTACAATTCGAATGTTTCAGGTCACGAATTCGGCAAGGTCCGTTATCAGGCCTATTTCGGCACCGGGCCAAAGTATATGTCCATGCTGAAGGAAGCGGCAGAGCGTGGCTACGACCAACTGGAGCTGGCATAGCTCTAGGATTCCTGACTTCGATTACTCAGTTTTGTTGATAAGTATAGATTCGTTTCGCTGTTGCGGATGCCGTCAATCATTCGGATGCGACTTAAAACGGAATCCAATTCCGGCAAGGATTGGGTACCCAGTTCAATGATGAGATCCCAGCGTCCGCTGGTGGTGTGGATGACCTGAACTTCGGCCATGCCTTTCAGTTGTTCCGTCACGCGATTCGTGCCTTTGCCTTCGATCTGGATCAACATCATGCCCCGCACCGGGAGCGGGGCATTCTCGCCTCTGGTTACAACGGTAAATCCGACAATGTCGCCGCGCTCGATCAATCTATCGAGACGCGCCCTGACGGTTGCGCGGGTAACGCCGAGATCTGCGGCAAGTTCAGACACCGAGGCGCGTGCGTTTCTGCGGAGTGCGGCGATGAGGGCGTGATCTGTTTTATCCATTATGGTCCTCTTAAACGTCAAATTGCGCGAAGATTATGAACTTTTGTACATAATATAGCCTAACTCTCCCCACTTTTGCTCATTATATTGAAACAGGTGAGCAAAATGCTAAACAGAGTTAATCAAATCGATCTCGTCGGCTGCCCCGTCGGTGAGGGCGGTCCTTCAACGGGATGCCGCCTGGGGCCGGATGCCTTGCGTCACCATGGGCTTGTTCAAGCCCTGCGCCGGGCCGGCCGGCCGGTATGGGATCGGGGCAATCTCTTGCGGGGATCGAGTGTTGAGCGCTTAAGCCCAATCTCCAATCCGGTCATCCATGACCTTTCCATTTGTGCGGCGTGGATCCGCATTTTGCAGAAGTCTGCTTACGATGCTTTTTTTCGGCCGGGTGTGCCTCTTTTTGTCGGCGGCGATCATCTTATGGCGGCCGGCACATTATCCGGAATTGCTCACGCGGCGGCGGAAACCCGCCAAGGTCTGTTTGTATTGTGGATAGATGCGCATGCAGACTTTCATACCTTAGAGACCACCCGATCAGGGAATCTGCATGGCACGCCCTTAGCCTATGTGACCGGTAGCCGGACATTCGAGGGTTTCTTCCCGGACCTTGCTGTGCCGGTCAGATCTGAGAACATTTGTGTGTTGGGCGCGCGCGCGATTGATCGCGCCGAATCCGAGCGGCTTGTGCGACGGGGTATAGAGCTGATTGAACCAGCAGCGCTTTCCACAGGTCATGGATGGCGCCGGTTGGACGCATTTTTGGATCGAGTTCGGTTCTCGGGGGGGCATCTGCATCTCAGTTTCGATGTGGACGCGCTCGACCCCGATCTGGCACCCGGCGTGAATACGCCGGAGATGGGTGGCCTCACGTACCAAGAGATTTCTGCACTGTTCGATGTGCTCCAGGCTGACGATTTGGTCGCTTCGGCAGATGTGGCTGAGCTCAATCCACTCCAAGATGAAAATGGTCGTACAGCCGATTTGCTTGTCCAATTGGCTTGCAGGCTTTTCCGCAGTGATACTTACCCACCCGCAATGAGGATGAAGGATTATGAAACCACAGTTCGCTCCCACACCGCCTGAAGGCGTAAACATCGTCCCGTTTGTCAGCGTGGATCATATGATGAAACTTGTGCTAGCTGTCGGTGTCGAACGGTTTATGGCCGAGCTGGCCGAGTGTCTTCGGGAAGACTTTGCCCGATGGGCCTTGTTCGAGAAGGCGCCTCGCTATGCCTCCCATTCGCGCGAAGGCGTCATTGAGTTGATGCCCGCAAGCGACGGTACATCGTTCGGCTTCAAATATGTGAATGGCCACCCTAAGAACACCAAGGAAGGCCTTCAAACCGTTACCGCCTTTGGCATCTTATCGGATGTTTACACAGGATATCCCGTTTTGTTGACGGAAATGACGTTCCTAACCGCACTGAGGACGGCGGCGACGTCGGCACTCGCCGCCAAATGCTTAGCGCCAAAGCCTGCTCGAACCATGGCGATTATTGGCAATGGCGCCCAAGCTGAGTTTCAGGCTCTTGCTTTCAAAGAAATCGTCGGCGTAGATCGTTTGCGGCTGTTCGATATCGATCCTTATGCAACCCGAAAGTGCCTGACCAATTTACGAGGAAAAGGCTTTCATATCGCGACCTGCGCTTCTCCCGAAGAAGCCGTGGAGGGAGCCGAAATCGTCACCACGGTGACGGCGGACAAACAATATGCGACGATTTTGACGGACAATATGGTGGGCGCCGGGATCCACATCAACGCGATTGGCGGGGACTGTCCAGGAAAGACTGAGCTGCACAAGGACATATTGATGCGCTCGGACATTTATGTGGAGTATGAGCCGCAAACGCGGATCGAGGGTGAGATTCAACAATTGCCACATGATCATCCCGTGACGGAGCTTTGGAAGGTTATTGCTGACGAAGGACCCGGGCGACAGTCCGCGGATCAGATTACGCTGTTTGACAGCGTCGGCTTTGCCATCGAAGACTTTTCGGCGCTTCGTTATGTGAAACGGCTTCTAAGAACCTATCCGCTCTATGACGATCTGGATATGCTGGCCGATCCGGATGAGCCTCGGGATCTGTATGGGATGTTGATGCGGTCCGCAGGGTAGGGGGGCTTGGAGCGTATTGCAGTGCAAAATATTTGCATACGCAACAAATGCTGCGTCAACGTTGCCTGCTTGACAATTGTCATGTGTCGTGACAGCTTTTCGGCCTGGGAGAATCGAGAAAGGGGCGTGGATGTCTGATCTGTCTGCTGAGGATAGGGAGCCGATACGTACGCCGCCGCTCCATCACCTTTTCCTCGAATATCGCGCGGCTTTCGGACTGCCTAGTCTCACACTCAGCAAGAGTTTTCTCGGGAAAGCGCCGAAAGGCGACGGGCACCCCGTCTTTTTGTTTCCACCGTTTCTTGGGCCCGACATGGTCCTCTATCCGTTGCGGAACTATCTGAGAAACCTCGGATATGTGGCGGAAACCTGGGGCTTGGGGATGAATTTGGGCGTGCCCTCAATCGGTGCAAACTTTGAACGCGCGGAGTACAGCTTTCTCGACTTCTTTAAGAGTGTACAAAAACAGCAGGCGACGCTCATCGGCTGGAGCTTGGGCGGCATCGTTGCCCGGGAAATGGCAAAGCGGCATCCGGAAAAGGTCCGGCAAGTGATTTCGCTGGGCAGTCCCTTTAACGGCGATATCTTTGCGTTGAGGGCGGGCAAAGTGCTGACAAAGTTGGCTGGGCCGGCGCAGACGCTGCAATTCATCCAAGAGATCTTCGACTTGCTCTATCATCCGCCGGAAGATGTTCCGTCAACGGCTGTCTTTTCAAAGTCGGATGGGATCGTGCCCTGGAAAAACGCGATCGAAAACAAAGCCGAGACCACCGATAATATTGAGGTTTACGCCAGTCATGTCGGGCTTGGGATCAATCCGTCCGTCTTTTTCGCCGTCGCCGACCGGTTGGCGCAAGCCACCGATGAGTGGCAACCGTTTCACCGGGAGTCGCGGTGGCGGAAGCTCATTTATCCGTCGTCGGGGCATTATTTCGGATAGGTGGCGTTTAGACGTCATCGCGAGTAGTGCGCGAGGACGTAATCCATAGCAAGGTATTCGGAATTGGAAGCGCTGGATCGCCGCAGCCGCTGTTGCGGCCTCGCGATGACGGATCAGTGTGTGCGGGCGGGCGCCACCTCCACCGGTATCCCGTTTAACACTGCCGTCCCTGTGAGCGGCTCAAGAAGGGTGTCGTCCGCGAGCAAGTTCATATTCACCCCCGGACGGCCGGCGGCAATGGAGAGGTCCGTGCCCTCGTGATCATGCCCCCAACCATGGGGCAGACACACGGTGCCCTTCATGACGGTCTCCGTGATTTCGACTTGAACCTCAAGCCGCCCGCGGTTTGAGGTAATGGTCGCGTGCTCTTGATTTCCAATGCCCAGCTCTGCGGCGTCTTCGGGATGGAGCATCAAGGTGCAGCGATAGGGGCCTTTTGCAAGGACCGGCAGATTGTGAAGCCAGGAATTGTTGGAGCGAACCTGTCGGCGCCCGAACAGCATGAGTTTGTTGGACGTGGCGGCATTTAGGTGGTCTTCCAGCTGATCGATTCCTGTGATGATTTCATGTGGTGCACACTCGATCTTGCCGGACGGCGTGCGCAAACATTCCGGAAGGCGCGGTGTTAGGGGACCCAGATCGACGCTGTTGGGTGACTCTGCGACAGAAGCGTACGTCAAACCATCGGGCTTCGTGCCGAAGGCGTCTCCATAAGCGCCGGTTCGAAGGGCGACTTCGGTCAGGCGTTCCGCGCCGCCTTCTGCTTCCAAAGATGTGAAGATCTCTTGCGGATCGCGTCCAGCGATGGAGCTGTGCTCGTCCGCCGTTAGGGAAGAAATCTGAGCGAAAACGATTTGGTCTTCCATGGCAGCCAGGGCGTTGTCCCCCAAGACACCATGGCCGCCGGCAATGGCCGACAGCTGCAAAAGCACCTGCCATTCGGTGGGACGATCCGATGGGAAGAGAGGAGAGGATAGGCGCGCTACATTGCGCGTAGCCATGGGGCTCAAGTAGTAGTCGTAATGGCTTTTCTCGAAAGGAGACGTGCCGGGCAGGATGACGTCCGCATGGCGGGTGGTTTCGTTCAAGTAAATGTCGAGGGACACCATGAAGTCGAGCTGTTCGAAGGCCTCAGCAAGGCGGTCCCCATTGGGAATGCTCAAAACGGGGTTGCCGCCGAGTGTAATCAGAGTGCGGATTTGACCGTCGCCGGGCGTCTCGATTTCTTCCGCCAGGCAGGCGACGGGCAAGTTGTTCATGACTTCGGGGATACCGCGGACACGGCTTGCGTATTTGTAGACGGTTTCGCCTTTACCGATCCCTGGCCTTCCAACGGCATTGTCGGCGAAGGCAGGTGCTTTGGCGAACATCGAGCCGCCCTCTACATCCAAGTTGCCGGCGGCGATGTTCGCGATCTCGAGGAGCCAGCTGGTGAGAGCCCCGTGCTTTTGGGTGGTCGTGCCCATGCGGCCGTAAATGGCCGCCCGCTTTGTTATTGCGAGGTCCCGGGCGATGTCGCGAATGGTGTTGGCGTCGATGCCGCAGATGGGTGCCACCGTTTCCGGCACGAACGTGTGGGTGAGGGGCTCGATCTTTTCGAAGTCCTTTAGGTGAGGGCGGATATATGCAGTATCGGTGAGGTTCTCTGCAAACAGAACGTTCAGGACGCCCATCAAGAAAAAGGCGTCCGTGCCCGGCTTGATGAAGTGATGATTGTCTGCCGCCTCCGCCGTTTCCGTGCGGCGGGGGTCGATGACGACCATGCGGCCGCCGCGCGCCTGCATGCGCTTGAGTCTGCCCCGGAAATTGGGCACCATCCACAAACTGCCGTTGGAGACGATGGGATTGGCGCCGAGCATCACAATGTAATCGCTGCGGTCGATATCGGGGACAGGTATGGAGAGCCAGGTACCGTACATCAATCCGCAGGCGAATTGCTTGGGAATTTGGTCGACGGATCCGGCGCTGAAGATGTTGGGGGATTGTAGCGCCATGCCCAAAGGGCCTAGCCCCAAGCCCAACTCGAAATTGTGGGCGGTCGGATTGCCGATATAGATCGCAGACGAAAGCGGGCCGTTGTCCTTCAAGATTGGGGGCAGACGTTTTTCGATTTCTGTAAAGGCCTCGTCCCAAGCGGCCACTTCGTGCTTGCCGTTGCGTTTGATGAGCGGTGTGCGAAGGCGATCAGGGTCGTCGTGGAGTTCTTTGAGTGAGACGCCTTTCGGGCAGATGTAGCCTTCAGAAAAGAGGTCATCCGGGTTTGCCCGGACCTGTTTGACCTCGCTGCCGTCGGTTGTGACGATCAAGCCGCAGCCGGCTTCGCAAATGGGACAGATCCGGTGGTGGGTTTCAGTCGGCATGAAGCATCTCACTTACAAAAGAGCCGCGAAGGAGAACTCCGCGGCTTTTGTCATTGGTCTGCGGAATAAAGACTAAAGTCCGCTCTTTTCCAAGATGTGAACGCCGCAAGCGGAACCCAGGCCGATAACGTGAGCGAGGCCCACTTTGGCGCCCTCGATCTGACGATCACCGCATTCGCCGCGCACGTGCTGGCAGACTTCCCAGATGTTGGCGATGCCCGTCGCCGAGATGGGGTGGCCCTTGGATTGGAGGCCGCCGGAGACGTTGACCGGGGTCTTGCCGTCCCGCCACGTGGCGCCCGATTGGAAGAAGTCCGAGGCGCCGCCTTCGTCGCACAGCATTAGATTGTCGTAGTGGACAAGCTCGGCGGTGGCGAAGCAGTCGTGCAGTTCGACCAGGTCCAGATCCTCCGGCCCGACGCCCGCTTGCTCGTACGCGGTCTTGGCTGCGTTGCGTGTCAGCGTGTTGACGTTGGGCAAGATCTGGCAGGCTTCTTCGTAGGGGTCGGTTGTCAGGACCGAGGCGGTCACCTTCACCGCCCGGCGCTGCTGCTCCAGGGACAGTGTTTTCAGCTTCTCGCCGCTCACGACAACCGCCGCTGCAGCGCCGTCGCAGTTGGCCGAGCACATGGGCCGTGTGTTGGGGTAGGCGATCATGACGTCTTCCATGATCTGTTCCGCCGGCATGGCTTTCGTATAGGCCGCGAGCGGATTGAGGGTCGAGTGGAAGTGGTTCTTTTCACTGATCTTGGCGAAGAGTTCAAAGCTGGTGCCGCCATATTTGTGACCGTACTCCATGCCGATTTGAGCAAAGACGCCGGGCATGGTTTCTGTTCCGATTCGACCGTCGACAGGTGCCACCGCGCCGTAGCGGCCGGAGGGTTCCCATTCATCGCTGCCGGTCTTGGCGGTATTGCCGCTGAGGAGGCCCGCGCCTGCCAGTTTTTCAACACCGACGGCGAGGCCCATGTCGCATTCGCCAGCTTTGACCGCCATGATCACGGTGCGCAGTGCGGTGGCTCCCGTGGCACAGGCGTTGGTGACGTTGTAGGCGGGGATGCCGGTCTGGCCGATCTGTTTTTGTAACTGCTGGGCGATGCCGCCGGCGCCGCGCAGATTGCCGGCCGCCATGACGCCGATGTCCTTCATGCTGACGCCAGCGTCTTTTAGAGCTTCTTGGATGGCTTCGGCGCCCAAATCGACAATGTCCTTGTCCGGATGTTTGCCGAATTTGGTCATGTTGATGCCGAGGATCCAGATATCGTCACTTGCGCTCATGGTCGTTTCTCCTTGGTGAATTCTCTTTGATTGGCTCAATTAGGCGGCCGGTTCGAAACCGAATCCAACGGCCTCGGTGCCGCTGGCATCCTTGCCCATGGAATAGGTGGCGAGGCGGACCTTCATGCCGAGGGAAACATGATCCGGATCCGGCTCGGTGTTGATGATGTTGGCCCGCACCGATGTGCCGCCGCAATCGACCACAGCCGATACGAACGGGGTGGGAATGCCGGCCGCCGCATGAGCGACGATTGTGAAGGCGCGCACCTCGCCATCAGTAGCGATATCGACTTTCTTGAACTCGGTGCCGGAACAGTTGGCGCAGGCGTTGCGGCGGTCAAAAAATCTCGCGCCGCAATTGGTGCACTCGTTGGCCACCAGGTGCGGGTGTTCTCCCAAAGACAGATAGTCGACGAGGGGGACCTGATTTGACATTGATTTCTCCGTTTTCTCCCTAGGATCCGCGTTTCGAACGTCTGACCCCATTACTTCAATGATTTCCGATATCCAGCCCCAATTGGACGGGTTCGTCAAGCGGGGTGGCGGCAAAGCTGGGATGATTTCGGGCCGGGATGCGCTAGCGATCCAATAAGATCCGGCTTCTTCCCTTAGTTGCGCGCTCGCCGCCTGTGTCATAGTTTGGTTTCGCCCATCGATAACCACTCATGTCATCCTCGCGCATGCGAGGATCCAGGAAACACAAAAGCTGAGAAGTGAAAGAAAAGCAGTTTTGCGTCTATGTCTTGGCCAGCAAAATGGGCGGCACCCTTTACATTGGAGTCACCAGTAATCTTATCCGGCGTGTTTATCAGCATAAGAACAAGCTCATCGACGGTTTCACAAAGAAGTACGGCGTGGACCGACTGGTCTACTTTGAGGTTTATGATGATGCGGAAAATGCAATTCTCAGGGAAAAGCGCCTCAAACACTGGAATCGACAGTGGAAGATCAATCTTATTGAAGAGCATAATCCGGATTGGATCGATCTCTATCCTAGTCTGGTAAATCCCAATGCCCTGGATCCTCGGCAGAGTTTACGCCCGCGAAAGCGGGTGCGAGGATGACAGGGGTTTTGAACAATCGGACTAGATTGAAGTTCATGCGTAAAGTGGATTGCCGAACGATTACGAGAAATGGAAAAGATACTAAATGACCGAAAACATTGACCTCTCCCAATACGATATCGCGGAAGACCAGGTGGGGCTCCTTGAGGGGCTGTGTAGCACGCGGGCGATCCGCCGCTACCGGGATGAGCCGATTCCCGAACGGGTTCTGAGAGATATTCTCTTTGCGGCCACGCGGGGCCCGAGCGGGTCGAACCGGCAACCCTTCCGGTTTGTCGTGCTGACGGACAGCGATAAGGCGAGGAAAGCGAAAGAACTTATCGCTGGGTCGGCCCAGGCGCTGTGGGGCGCGAAACGCAAGAACGATCAGTATGATGAGCGATCGGGAGCAGATCCCAATTCGCCCAAGGCACGGATGGCGGCGACCATGCAAAGCTATGTCGACAATTTCGCTTCCGTTCCGGCGCTTGTTCTGCCTTGCCTGGTCCGCTATCGGGAGCCGTCGCCGATGGAAGGGGCGTCCATTTATCCCTCCGTGCAGAACATTCTTTTGGCGGCCCGCGCGCTGGGATATGGGGGCGTTATCACCGGATTTCACGGCGGCGTTGAAGGTGAGCTCAAGGACCTGCTGGGGATCCCCGAAGACGTCTTTATTGCCTGCACATTGACGCTGGGTAAGCCCCAAGGAGGACACGGACCCGTTCGCCGGCGACCGATGGCGGAATTGGTGTACGGAGATACTTGGGAAGAAAGTCCGGAGTGGGCGATCGATCCGCCGGGGACCCGGCACACGAAAGCGGGTCCGCCAACAAAGAAAGTGGTGAATTTTCCCTAAGGAAAACCCCGATCTCCCTTGGGGGCAAGGTGTGGTTCGCTAAATTTCACTCCCGACCAAGACACCGTCGAAAAAGATGCTCAATGCGCCGTTCAGGCGTACCGAGAGCTTTTCCTGTTTTGGCCACCAGCCGGAGAGCCAATTGAGTGTCGTGAAATAGTAGATGCTGAAGAAGACTTCAGCCAATTGCAGAGCATCTGCGCCGGTGACGACCTCGCCCCTTGATTGGGCTTCGCGGAAGAGCTGAGCCGTTAGCTCGTAGATTTCAAGCTCGTCGTCTTTGATTGGCCCGGACGCGTTAAAGAGCTTGGAATCGCGAAAAATCATCAACCAAAACTTAGGGTCGTTCTCGAGAGCGTCGGCCATCTCCCCAACGAGCGAATCGAGGCGCGCCCTGAACGGTATATTCTTGTCTTGAACGGAACGGATAACCTTCGTCATACTCACAAGTAGTTGTCGGACGCACTCGTCGAGAATTGCCTGTTTTGAAGGATAGTAGTTGAAGAACGTCTTCGTGCTGATGTTTGCTTCAGAGGCTATTTCTTGGACAGTGACGTTTTCAAACCCCCGGTCCCGAAATTTGTCCAATGCGATCTGATATATTTCGCGTCGCTGGGCCTCTTTCTTGCGTTGACGAAGGCTTTGCGAGTTCGCTGGGGTCGTGGTCATGCCTTACTTATCTGAGGGCGAATGGGTTGGGTAAAAACATTGGTACGGATCGAAGATAGTCATCGTAGGTCTCGCCGAGTGCAGCGCTCATCATCTTTTCTTCTGTTTTTGCATAGTACCAGTATGCCGGTATCACGTAGAGAACCAAAAGGCCCATAATTACGCTGTCGTTCGACGCCAGCGCCAATCCGGCCCAACACAGAAAAGCTGAGGTATAAAAGGGATGACGGACCAGCGCGTAGGGGCCTGTTTTGACAACCTGGTGATTGGTATCCACATAGTGCCCGGTGCCGACGCGGCGATAGGCCAAAAACGACCAAAGGAAAAGGGCAACGCTGGCGACTCCAAGGACGGCGCCGATGGTCGCCGCGATCCATGACGGGGCCGGCGCAAGGGCATTGGTGTTGAGAACCCACCACAGGGATGCCGCAAGTACAAAAGGTTCCGGTAAGGCAATCAGCATGGATCGGTCCCACTCAATTCTGCGCGATGGGTGTAGTGCCATATGAACGAGTCCGGACCAAACCATCAAAATTCGAAAGGCCACACTTGCGATGATGAGCATTGAAAGAAGCATCACAGGATCCTCGATAATAATTACATGATATGTAATTTTACATACTATGTATAAATATGCTCTGTCAATTAGATGTTTGAGCAGAGGGCAAACCGCATTACTTTCCGTTTGATCGATCATTGGCGAATTCGCCAACCAACTTTGGAAATTGTCCGATGTCTGAGCCGACGACCTTAGGTGTGATCCTTGCGGGGGGACGCTCCAAACGCATGGGGCGGCAAAAGCCGTTTGTGCCTCTGGCCGGTAAGCCGCTTGTTCAGCACGGTATCGAACGGCTGAAGCCGCAAGTCAGTGATCTCATTATCAACGTCAATGAGGACGCGGATCGATATGCGGCGTTTGGGTTGCCTCTCATCAAAGACAGTGTTGACGGACACAAGGGCCCGCTTGTAGGGGTGCTTGATGCGCTTTTGTGGGTGGAGAGTGCGCCTGACACCTACGATGCGGTTGTGACACTGCCGTGCGATGTTCCCTTCATTCCCGCAAATTACGTTGAGCAGTTAGCTGTCGCGGGTGAGAACGATACGCACACCTCCTTTGCTCAATGTCCGTCAGGAAAGCATTTCTTGTGTGCCTATTGGCCCAAAGGCGTTCTGCCAAAGGTGAAATCCTATATTGAACAAGGCAAGGCCAAGGTGGAGACGTTCCATTCCGTGGTTGGCGGCGTAGCTGTGGATTTTGGCGAGATGGAATTCGATCACTTCTTCAATATCAACACACCGGAAGATGTAGTTGAGGCGGAGCAAATGATGATCTCTCATGAAATCGGGAGCAAGACGTGACGGGAAAAGTGTGTGTGGTGACGGGTGTGGGGCCGGGCACTGGGGCGGGGATGGCGCGCCGGTTCGCCGAGGGCGGATATAAGGTCGCGATGATTGCGCGGAATGAAGACCGGTTGAATGAGATTGCAACAGAGTCAGACAATCTCTTTGCCTACCCGGGCAGCGTCCGCGAAGAAGATGAAGTCAATGAGCTGATCGCGCGGATTTCCAAAGAGCTCGGCCCGGTGGACGTGCTGCTCCATAATGCGGTGCGCGGAACGCGAGGCACTTTCTTGGAAATTGACCCGATCGATCTGGAAAAGAATTTTAAAGTCAATGTGATGGGCTATCTCTATCTCGCCCGGGCGGTGGCGCCGCACATGATCGAACAAGGCTGGGGCGCCATCATTGCGACGGGCAACACGGCGGCGACGCGGGGAAAAGACTTTTTTGCCGGTTTTGCGGGCACCAAAGCGGCCCAGAGGATTCTAGGAGAGTCCATGGCGCGGGACCTCGGTCCCAAAGGGGTTCATGTGGCCTATATCATGATCGATGCGGCCATCGATGTGCCGTGGACGCGGGAGGCGTTTGCCGACAAGCCCGATGAGTTCTTTACCAAGCCGTCGGCCATTGCCGACACGGTCTGGCACCTCGCGCATCAAGACAAGTCCGCCTGGACTTACGATATCACCGTTCGTCCGTTTGGGGAGCATTGGTGAGGCCGAGCCATTCGACGAATTCGAGGGTAACCACAATGCCTCTTCGGTCATCCCCTATGATGCACTTTCATTGTGAGCGGCGATTGGCGGCGGCAATCCAGGGGCATGTGTTGTCTGGATTTCTTCGTCGCTTTCGCTCCTCGCAATGACGAAATCTCTGTGTCATTCCCGCACAAGCGGGAATCCCGTACTGTCTACGCCTATAATGTGGTTAAAGCTCCGCCTCGAGAGGGATTTTAGGGATCTGGCGGGCGAGGCCGAGGGCATCAATCTTTGCCACGATATCCGGATCGAGCGGTCCTTGGTTCGCCGCATCGATAAGCTGTTGCAATTCTTGCCGGTTCTTGACGCCGAGAATGACGGTATCGACGCCTTCCATTTGCAGGGCGTAGCGGTGGGCCAGCACGGCCGGGTCCGCGCCCAGGCCTTTGCAGAAATCTCTAAAGGGCTTCGCTTTTTCGTAGTCTTTGACTTCCGGGTGGTCCGCGGGAAGGTCTCGGTCAATCTTGTTCGTTAGGGCGCCTGCTTGGACCGCGCGGATGCCGAGCACGCCGACGTCATTATTTTTGGCGGTGCGGATAATGTTGCGGGGCTCGGCGGGTTCTTCATACATGCGGATGCCGCCGGGACTGTCCATTAAGTTGGTGATGGCTTGAACGGCGGCGGGTTTTTCATCTGCTCGCAGAGCATCCATGATGCATTTGGGAAGACCCGTGCCGGTCAAGCCCCAATCGCCGATCAGGCCCTGTGTCTTTAGTTTTTCCATGGCGGGGATCACGCCGTCCGTATAGCATGACCATCTGGTTGCCCAACGGTCCTGGGTGTCTGCGTGCTCTTCAAACGTGTAGTCGTCGGGACAGATCTGGGAGTGGAGAAAGAAAAGATCGACGCGTTCGAGCTTTAAGGCCTCTAAGCTGCGGGTGAGAGATTGCTCGAACTTCGGGTGCACATCGCCGGCAGGCAACGTCCCCAGCAAGCATTTGGTTGTCACACGGACTCCGCCGGGGAGCTTGCCGCCAAAGGCTTCACCGACGACCATTTCTGATTCGCCGCGGCCATAGAGGGGAGCCAGGTCGAGAAGGGTTATGCCTTGGTCGACGGCCAGCTTGACCGTTGCTGCTGCTTCTTCGCGGCTCGTTTCGCCCCAGAGCTGGCCCAATCCGCCGCCACCTAACGTCAGCTCACTGACGGGCCAAAGGGCGCCTAACTGTCTTGTTTCCATGATCGAACCTTATAGATTGGGTGCGGGCAAGCCGGCTTGGGCGCAGGCGGCGATAACTGTGTTGCGTAGGAGACAGGCGATGGTCATCGGTCCCACGCCGCCGGGCACCGGCGTAATTGCGCCTGCGACTTCGGAGGCGGTGTCGAAGTCCACGTCGCCCACCAGACGGGTTTTGCCGGGTCCTTTTTCCGGTGCCTCAATTCGGTTTGTGCCCACGTCGATGACGCACGCCCCTGGTTTGATCCAATCGCCTTTGACCAGCCTTGGAACACCGACCGCCGCCACGAGAATGTCGGCTCTCTTGCACTCTGCGGCTAAGTCGGCCGTGCGCGAGTGGGCGAGGGTTACGGTGCAGTGCTTTTGCAGAAGTAGCTGTGCGACCGGCTTGCCAACCAGATTCGAGCGCCCAATGACGAGCGCCTGTTTGCCGTCCAATTTACTGCCCAGCACTTCTTCGATCAGGATCATGCAGCCTGTGGGTGTACACGGAACCAACCCGGGGATGCCCGAAGCAAGATATCCGGCGCTCACAGGACTGAGCCCATCCACGTCTTTTGCCACGGAAATCGTTTCGATCACCTTTTGCTGTTCGATCTGATCGGGAACCGGAAACTGCACCAAGATGCCGTGAACGGCCGGATCCTCGTTGAGCTCGCGGACTTTTGCGAGGAGATCCGCCTCGCTGGTGTCTTCGGGCATTTTGAACTCGAGGGAGTGCATGCCGGCTTCGTTGGTGGCTTTGCCCTTCATGCGCACATACACTTCGCTTGCCGGGTCGTTGCCAACAAGCACAACCGCCAAACCGGGTTGCAGGCTATGGTTGGACTTTAAGTCATCTACACATGACTTGATCCGCTCACGGAGCGAGGCGGCAACGGATTTTCCATCAATGATCTGAGCTGCCATTTACCCAAAGAGACCGGTTTAATTAGATGGGCCGAGATTGACCGATAAGTAAGGTATACGCCACCCGGTCAATAAACATCAACCCAACCCAAACGACGATGGGAGAGATATCGATACCACCCAAATTGGGTAGCATGTTTCGAACGGGTGCGAGTACCGGCTCCGTTATGGCGTTCAGCATACGGTATACAGCCGCGACAAATTGGTTGCTCAAGTTGATAACATTGAACGCAACCAACCAGCTCAGTATCACCGACCCAATGAGGAAGAAGATGTAAATGTTGATGACAGTGCTGATGAGCCAGTAAATATCATGCATGCGGAATTCTCTCGCTTTGTCATTGCTTGCCGCGTTCGGGGAGGAGGCCACTTGATTTACGCCGAGTTGCCCGCTTTCGCAAGCAGCTCGGTGATTGGACTTCATTCGCGGTTCTCATAAGAAGGCAAAACGTGGTAAATGAAAAGTTAGCTCTTGGGTTGGAGGATCGTGATGCGCACAGTTGGAACTCTCCTATTTCTTGTGATCGTTGCCGGCGGGATCGGAGCTTTTTGGCTCTACAACAATGTCGACAGCGTTGTGGAAAACATGATCGAACAACGCGGCACGCAAGTCACCAAAACCAATGTTGCGGTTGACGGGGTTTCGATCAAGCTTGGACAAGGTCAGGCCACCATCGGAGCCTTGGCGGTCGCTAATCCCAAAGGTTTCTCAAAAGACAATGCCATGGCGATCGATGGCATGAGAGTCGTTTTGGATACGGACCGCACGAACCTGCCGGGGGACATGCTCAATTTAGGCGCGCCGACCGTTATCTACATGAAGGAACTTACGATCTTACGGCCGGTGGTGAAGTATGAGCTTTCTGGTGGTAGCAGCAACGTGGACCAACTCCGAGCGAATGTTGAACGCAATGCAAGTTCGGGCAGCGGCGGGGCCTCGACGGGTTCCGGTGAGATGCGGTTTGTCATCGACAAATTGACCATCACCCAAGGTGAAATCGTGTTTCAGACCGGCGGCGGAAAGTTGGCATCCTCGGATCTGCCGGCCATTGTGCGGCGGAACATTGGCGCAAATTCAGGCGGGGTCACGGCGGCTCAATTGGGACGGGAGCTTGTGGGAGAGGTCACGGCCAATGCATTGGCCCAAGTCGTAACGGGAGGCATCCGGGCTTTGTTGGGCGGCGCTGTTGAGGGCGGCGGAACGCTGGGCGAGGGACTGACCGAAGGGCTTAAGAGCATATTCGACTGAGCAAGTTTAGCCGCGCTTGGGAGCGGCTCTCATGCGAGCAGATCGAGGGTCTCTTCTTCAATCTCGCTCGCCGTTTTCAGAACGGCGAGAGAGGCCTTGTAGGAGATTTCGGCCAGTTTGCTCCCAACGACTTCCTCGGGCAGATTGACATTGTTTCCCAGTAGGTCCAGCGGCGCTTGCGGTTGGGTGCCAGTGACTTGGTTGGCGGGCGGCTGATTCACGGTCACAATGGGACCGTTGGGCGTTGCCGTCTGAATTGGCTCTGCGGCCTGGTAACCTGGCGTGTAGGCGTTCACGATGTTTTGCGATCGGGCCGCAAAACTCGTCCGGGCTGCCTTCAGACCCGCCAATCCGTATGTGAACGCTGGGATCATTTCCTCAGCATACCGAATTGCAGGCTTAAGTCAAGAATATTCAATGTTAACAAGGGTTTAGGAACAAGGAAAGCTATCCAAAACCATTCAATTTTGAGATATCGAGTGTGTTTGCAAACCGTTTACCTAAAGCACCGTAAATTAGCTCCGTCAGCAATAAAGGGTCTGATTGTTGCCTCTCTTGAGACTAGCTTTTGCGTTCACGGTGTTCGTCGCGATCTTATCGTGGGGTGTCCCTCCTGCGGTTGCGGCAGGCGGGGGTAAAGACACAAGCGAGTCCGGCGATAGCGATGATGTCATTGCTGTAGCCCCGCTCTCCATTCCCATCATCAAGGATGCGCAGGTGCGCGGCTTTTTGCAGCTCGAGATCGGGTTGATCGCAGGCTCACCGGAAATGCACCGCTACATCGAGGCGGCTATGCCGCGACTTCGAGATGCCTATATCCGCAACATGAATGTCTTTGCCACCAATCACCTTGTGGTCGACCGGGTGCCCGATCTGACGGCGGTCGGCCAGACTCTCCAAGCGATCACCGATCACACTTTGCAGAGTAAAGGCGCAACGGTTCTGTTCGGCCAAATCATGGTCCAACAAGTCCAGTAGCTAGCCCCGGGTGAGATCTTCCGGACGGACGATGCTGGGACCAATATTCTTCATCACCTCCCGAGCATCATAAGCATCTGGATTGTCGCCGGGTTTCGTGCCCGAATAAAGCACGATGTCAGCTGAGGCCGTATAGTTCGTAATCTGCACCGTGTCTGCCGAGGCGAATCGGCGCCGGTGATAATAGAACGGACTGCGATGGTAGTAAAAGCCTGGATAATAGCCAAAGGGTCCCCAATCATCGTAGTAGGACCTGTACCGTTTGCGTTCGTCGGTGCTTTGATTGACGACCACAAAATAGTCTTGGCCCTTCTCCACCGTTAATTCGGCCGCTCTAAAGAGGACGTAGTTTTCAACGGTGTTCCGTCTCGTGAGCGAATTACCGGCAAAGGACACGCGGTACCGGTTGGACTCGATTTGCTCTTCAACAATACCGTACCCCTGGTTGCTGGCCGATTGATAGGGCGTTGCCGTTGCACACGCCGTGAGACCCAATGCCAAAACCAATAGAGTTCCAAGCTTCTGTAACGGCTGAGCCAAGTGCGCCGCGCAGCTTGCTAATCCTGTTCGGGGACAAATGATCATTGCTTGCTCCTTAATCGCAAGTGTCACGTTCCTTTCCATCCGTACCTATTTACTCATACCGCCATTGGAAGCGCCATTCAATTTCCAGTAATCCCAATTTTTTGGCGTCCGGCTGCGTGTTTCACATTGAAATAATTGAAACGAATCGGCCAGTCGGCGAAATCGAGTGGAAATATTGGCTCTTTACCTTCTCCTTAACGCGGAGATCACTTTGCACCGGAATTTGAGACAGCAGGAGCCCAGAATGTATAATCAAATGATCCTATTTCGGTCGAAAATCTACAAACCTATGGAATTTGGCAAATCTAAGCGCAAACCGAAGCGCCACAAGCGTTCGGGCGGAAAATTCGCTCTTGGATTTTGTGCGTCCGGACTGAGAGCACTGCTCGGTATTCGTTGATGTGCGGCGCTTTTGACCTGGGGTGGGATGTTGCCAATTGCACCCAAACTCGGCTAGCGCTTTGACTGCCTATGTCTGAGCGCCCGGTTACTATTCTGACCGTCGATGATGAGCCCGAAATCGTCGACATCATCACGCAATACCTTGCGGCGTTCGACTATACGATTTTTTCTGCATTGAACGCCGAGCGCGCGCGAGAAATTCTGGATTCCGTCGACATTGATATCGCAATTTTGGACGTCAACCTGCCAGGGGAAGACGGGTTGTCCCTCGCTCAACATCTGCGAGAGACACAAAACTGTCTGATCATGATGCTCACCGCTATGGGAACGCCCTCAGACCGTAAGAAAGGGTTTGAGCAGGGGGCTGACGACTATCTGACCAAACCATTTGAACCGCGGGAACTGCTTGCCCGGGTGCGAAGTCTCGAACGACGCTTGCCTTCACGCATTGACGCCCTGGAAGAAACGGTCCCCAAACAAAATGAGGCGCGTGTGCCGATTGGAACGTGCCACTTGGACTTGGAGGGCCAATCTCTTGTCGATGTCGCCGGCGAAGAGATCGCGATAACTGCAATGGAGTTTGACCTTCTCAAGGTGTTCATTGAGCATCCGAACCGGGTGTTATCCCGGGACCAATTGGCAGAGTTTGCCCATCACCGGGAGTGGTCCCCGGACGACCGCAGCATAGATATCCGGATCGCCCGACTTCGAAAGAAAATCGAAGCGGACCCGAATAATCCTGTCGCCTTGCTGACCATCAGGGGTATCGGCTACAAGTTCGTTACAGCGAATTGAGGCGATGACGTGGTTCACGTAGTTTCTTGCGCTCACCGACCAGGTGTCTTGAGGCTGGCTCGTTTCTTGGGTCTGGTCGTCGCTGTTCTTGTTTGCTCTCAAGCCGCCTTTGCAACTTCGGAAGAAATCGCACTCTCAGAGATTCAGCGCACTCTGGACATTCGCGACAGAGCCTTGGTGTTTAGGGATGATGAAGGCACGCTCGATTTTGAAGACATCCAAAGGCTGAAGTCCGAGGGTCAATTTAGTTCCGGCGTTGAGTCCATTAATCGGTTTACGGATGGGCCGGAGACCGCCTTTTGGTTTTATTTCCGTGTTCAGAATGACACCGATCATTCGCGGCAACAGGCGTTTTATCTTGGGTACGACCGAATCGACTGGTTCGATTACTATCTCCTGCCGGAGCACGGGCTGCGCCAGGATGGCGAGATTGGTTTTTTCCGACCTGTCGATCAGACGTTGTCAACGAATTGGTTTCCGTTTGTGTCGTTCGATCTTGCCCCGGGCGAAACGGTTGAGGTTTATGGCCGTGTGGGCGGGGCGGTTTATCTCCATATGCCGCTCAAAGTCGCGAACCTCAATGCGGGATTGCGCACGATCCACGAACATTATGTGATTTATGGCATCATTTTTGGCACCATGTTGGCGGCGATCGCTTATCTGGCGGTTCTCTGGCAGCTGGTTCCAGGACGATACATCCCCACACTGATCGGCTTCATCTGCGCCGCCTTTGCCTATGCCTTTATCGGCTCGGGAATTTCGCGGGATGTGATTGGATATGCCGGCGATGAAACAACGCGTATCCTCATCACCGTTTCCGTTGCCTTCATTTTCATCTTTGGGATGATGTTTGCGCGGGCGTTTCTCGAAATGCGTAAGAATCTGCCGACCATGGACAAGTTGTTCGTCGCATTCCTGATTCCGTGCGGTTTCACGATTGTGCTGGCGATTGTTAATCCACCGCTTGGGCACTTTCTCATAAGTGTGCTGAGTCCCATTGGTGTGACGATTTCCATCGTGAACGGGCTTCTCGCCATTCATCGGCGCGTCCCCGGGGCCCGGCCGTACTTCCTCTGCTATGCGACCATTACGGTGGGAGGTTTTTTCGGAAACGCAATCGATCTCGGTCTGGTTCCAGCCAACGGTGTTTCTTCTTACGTCATGTTCTCAAGCTTCGCCGTGTCCGGGCTGGCCTTGTCAATCACCGTTGCGAACCGGATTCGGGTAATGCAACAGGAAGTGGGTGCCCGTTTGCGGGCAGTCTTCAATACGGCCCTCAACGCGATCATCACGGTCGATCAAGGGGGGCGGGTATTGGATTACAACGCGGCGGCGGAAAAGATGTTCGGGATGCCGAGAGACCAAGTCTTGGGGGAAGATGTGGCGGATCTCTTCCTTACCGCCGAAGGTGTTCGACTGCATCGAGATATCTTTCTGCCCCGATCTCATGACCCGAACCTTCTGGAGGAATTTATCGGCCGCCCCAACACAACGGAAATGCGGCGAGCGGACGGAACCGTCTTTCCTGTGGAAGTTGCCGTGACGTCGGCCGAAGCCAACGGGGAAACCTTTTATACGTCTCAAGTGCGGGATATGACCAGTGTGCGAGAGATGGAAGAGGAGCTTGAAGCCAAGCGCAATGAGCTCTTTCAGTCGGAAAAGCTCGCCGCACTCGGGTCTTTGCTCGCAGGCGTGGCGCATGAGTTAAACAATCCCTTGTCCGTGGTGATCGGGCGCGCATCTATGTTGAGGGACTTGTCGGAAGACGAAAAAGTCAAATCGTCGGGCGAAAAGATCTTGGATGCCGCTCAACGCTGTGCGCGCATCGTCAGGTCGTTCTTGGCTATGGCGCGGCAACGGCCCATCCAAAAAGAAGTGTCGGACCTGAATGCGCTTGTCGCGGCGGCGGTGGAATTGGTCAACTATAATTTGACCAAGGAGTCGGTCGAGCTCCAACTCAATCTGAAAGAGGACTTGCCGACTCTCTCCCTGGATCCGGATCAAATTACGCAAGTGACGGTCAATTTGATCGTCAATGCGTGTCACGCCATGTCTGATCAAGAGTCGCGACGTCTTATCCGCATCAGTACGGATTATCTGGAAGCCGGTGATCAAATCGTCCTGGCGGTTGAGGATAGTGGTCCCGGTGTGCCGGACGATATTCGCAAGCGCGTCTTCGACCCCTTCTTCACGACGAAACAAGTGGGTAAAGGGACCGGTCTCGGTTTGTCCGTCAGCCAGGGGATGATTGAAGCTCACGGCGGAACGTTAGGATTGTCGGAGTCCATTTTGGGCGGCGCCTGTTTCCGAATCACGCTGCCCCGAGACGAGGCGGAAGAAGAGCACGAACTCAAAACGTCTAAACCCGAAAGCGTAGCGCCGTGAACCGGATCATACTGGTCGACGATGAAGCCGAAATTCGTGAGCTCTTGACTGACTATCTTTCGGCTCACGGTTACCACGTCGTTGGAGCGGAAAACGCGGAGACGTTCGACCAGCTTATAGAAAACCAAGACTTTGATGTGGCGTTGCTTGATGTCGCGATGCCCGGAGAAGACGGCTTTAGCTTGGCGCGCCGGTTGCGTGCTTCGTCCCAAATGGGAATCATCATGGTGACGGCGGCTGAAGATGTCTTTGACCGAGTGGTTGGCCTTGAGATCGGAGCCGATGACTATGTCACCAAGCCGTTTGATCTCGATGAACTACGTATGCGGATCGACTCCGTTGTGCGCCGGGTCAAGGGGCCGACTTCCGGGGAGGCCGAAACCGAACAGATCTCTCTCGGTGGGCTCGTATACGACGAAACGCGAGGGGTTTTGGTAGATGCGGACGGTGGTGAGCACGACCTGTCGGAAGGGGAGAGGTCGCTTCTCGATGTGTTGCTGGAACATCGGAACAAAGTTCTCTCCCGCGCCGAATTGCTCGATCTCCTTGAGATCGGCGCGGATGAAGCTTTCGACCGCACGATTGATGTGCGTGTCACCCGGCTTCGGCGCAAGATCGAAGTCGATCCGTCCAAACCGCAATTTCTAAAGACCATCCGCGGAGCGGGGTATAAGTTGGTGCTTTAGGCTGGCTCGCTGCGTGGTCATGCGACCAAAGAGTCGCCATACTTTCATTGAGCCGATGGATGCGACTCCCAGGTTGATGAAATACGAGAGATTTTGACATATGACCATCATTACAGTGACTTCTAATGAGCAATGGCTTACTCAAAACCAAAGATCCGAGTTGGCGAAAACCCTTACCGATGCAGTCCTTGTTCCGGAGACGGGGAAATCGGATGAGGCGGCGCGGGCTGGGTTTCAAGTCCATTTCGTGGAATTGCCCGACACCCATATCGCCATTGGGGGAAAACTACTCCCCCATTCCGTTACGGATGCGGCCGTTGTCGATGTTGCGGTGATGGATGCCGACTGGGGAATTGACGTCAGAAGAGAAGTCATCGACCGGACCCTTTCCGCGCTCGCCAACGCAAACGGCGTGGAGCGGCCGGGCGCTGATTGGTGGGTCAACTTCAGAGTGATAGAGGAAGGCAGTTGGGGGGCCTACGGATCAGTGATATCGATTCTGTCACTCTTGGAGGCCGGTGTGTTTTCGAAGGAGAAGAAAGAGAAAGTTTTGGCTAAGTTTCGTTCGCCCTGATTTCGTCAGAGGATTAACGGCTATTCGAACTGTGCCTCCAATAGACCCGCCTCAATCAATCCGTCAATATGCCCGCCGTCATGGTCGGCCACGATGGTGAGTCCGGGTTCTGCCTTTGCTAAATCATGGAGGGCGCGGACTTGCGCCAGAACGGTTTCGCGGTCTTCAGGCGGACTAAAAAACATATACTGCAGAAGGCGCGGCCGCGTGCTCAGATTCTCAATATTCGTCATTAACCAGACGATGTCTCCAATAAAGAGATATTCGGCGCCGTCGTTCCGACGCACGAAAAATACCAGGCTGCCCGGGGAGTGACCGGCGGCGGGCGCAACGACCACGCCGGGCGCGATACGCGTTGGGTCGGTAATATCGAACGGCGTTAATTCTTTCAGCACACGCGCGAGATCTTGACCGGGCGGCGCAAACCTTGGCAACGCCTCGATCTGCGCCGTTGTGAGCCGTAACTTGTCTGCGAAAGCTTCTGGCGCTTTGGCCCTCGTGATGGCCATCACATGGTCAACGTGTTCGTGCGTAATATAGATTTGGTCCGCGGTTCGGTATGAGGCGCTCAGGCGCGCATAAGCTTCCGCATCAAAGGAAGCGTTGGGCGATTGACTTATTTCCACCGCCGTCAAATCATCGACCGCGCCGCCAATTACGGTGGTTGTGATTGGTGAGACTATCTGGAACGCCGTGTAGTAGAGGGGCCACTGAGAAAAACCTCCGCCAGCCTCGCCTGCGAATCGAGGCGCCGAATCCTGCCCCACTAATTCGACGCGAACGGCGGTGGGCAAGTCTTCGTCATCTTCTATCAGTAGCCGGTAGACATCCACGTCGAAGAGGTTTGCGGCTTCGCCGGGCGCCCGCGCATCCAGAAGAAACCACCAAATAGAGGCGGACAACACGACAAGCACAAGAACAACGAACCTCAGCACGGCGCACTTCGCCCCTAAAAGGCCCAGCATGAACCCAGCAGGAAGCGAACGCAAGCTGGCAAGCGCCGCTTTCTCGTGAGAAGGAATCCATCAAAGAAAATGGCTTGGTCGTCGACCGAGCCCGAACTCATCCGTACGTAGGCGGGATTATCGGGCAGATGACGGATTAGTCGTCCGACGGATGCGCTTTGCGGTTCGTCGCTGACGCCTACAGGCGCCACATATCGCGAATTGTTGAGATGCCACTGGAGCCCTGAAGAGCGGCATGGATGAGCAAATTATTTTCTTTACATCATTAAATAAATGCTGTAAAAATAACCGCATGCCCAGAACAGCGATGAAAATTGAGGAAGTGGAGGCCGTTCGGAGCGAGCTTTTGGCTGTGGCCGAAAACCTCTACGAAGAAGGGGGACCTGAGGCCATGTCGTTTCGGGCGATTGCCCAGCGCTATGGATGCAGCAATACGATGCCCTATTCGTACTTTGGTTCGAAGGCGGATATTGTTGATGCCCTTCGCATAAGGGCCTATCAATGGCTGCAGGGCGTTTTAGAGAAAGCTGCCGCCCCGGCAACCGATCCCCTTGAGGCCTTGAGATCTCTTGCGGCCGCCTACGTGGAAGCGGCGTGCGCCCGCCCGCGCATATACGAACTTCTGTACTCCCAAGATGGCGCCAAAGAGGAAACCGATCCGGAACTCGTTGAGGCCAAATGGGGCGCGCTCGGCGTGTGCCAGCGGGTTATTGAAGATGCGGCGGCGTCTTCCGCCATCCGTTTGCGTGTCGATACCGTGACGACGGCGCAACTATTTTGGGCCTCTGCGCACGGACTTGTCTCGCTCCACACCGGTGGCTTTTTGGTGCTGGGGCATAGCGTAGACGATCTGTTGCCGGCGCTCTTTTCAACCCTCACCATTGGAATGTTCGATCAGGAGGTATCATGAGTGCTATCCCCAAAGAAGGTGAACTTGTCATTCGCCAGATCCCGTTTGAGTTTCCAGATGATTTGAAACCGGTTTGGAGCCCGCATCATGAATGGTCGCATATGGTGAACGGCGCCTCGTTGGTTATGCCCTATCTGGAGCCGTTTCTGATCGCGACACTCAGGGAAGCTATTGTCGACGTCGACGACGAAGAGGTCCGGGAGGAAGCCAAAGGCTTTATCGCTCAAGAAGCGACCCACTACAAAACCCACCGCCGCTATAACGAACTCTTGAAAGCCAATGGCTATCCTCAGTTGGCGGAGGTTGAAGCGGCAATGAAAGAGAGCTACGAAAAGCTGAAGACGCGCTCTTTGACCTACCGGCTTGCTTACTCCGCGGGCTTTGAATCTATGACCTTGGGTGTCACCAGTTGGTTGGTGTCGGAGCGGCGCAAGCTCTTCGGCGGGTCCGATACTAGGGTCGCGTCCTTCATTCTCTGGCACTTTGTCGAGGAGGCGGAGCACAAGCGGGTTGCTTACGATGTGTACCAGGCGGCGCGCGGAGACTATTGGCAGCGTGCGCTGGGTGTCTTTACCGGATCTTGGCATGTGTTCTGGTGGTCCCGGAAGGGGACAGTCGCCATGCTCAAGGCCGATGGACTTTGGGGTAAACTGAGTTCGCGGTTTCGGCTTTGGAAGCGCACGGGCGCCTTCGCATTTGCTGTCTTGCCGTATCTTATCCGCAGCGCCCTTCCTGGCCATAATCCTCGTCAGGAGCCCGATCCGGACTGGGTGCGGGCGTGGATCGCCGGTTATGCCACCAGCAAAAATGCAAATCCTCCTCTTCTGGATACGAATGATCCGGAGCTTCCCATTCCCTTTGCCGCAAAAGGTGCAGTATGAAGGCCCTAAAATTATCGGAACCTAAAGGCGCGTTGACGCTGGAAGAAGTTGAGAAGCCAGCGCCGGGCGAGGGCGAAATCCTCATCAAAGTGGAAGCGTCGGGTCTTTGCTATACTGACGTTCATCTCTGCGACGGTGACTGGGAGATGGTGGATGCCCAGATTAAGCGGGATCTTACGCTCGGGCATGAAGCCATCGGAATCATCGACGAGGTGGGTCCGGGTGTGACGGAGCGCTCGGTCGGAGAGCGGGTCGCTGCGCCGTTCCTGCGCTCGGCGTGTGGGACATGCAAGCAATGCCGCCGGGGAGAGGAGAATCATTGCCCCAATGCAACGGCACTGGGCATGTCCCACGATGGGTCCCATGCTGAGTATGTGATTGCTGTGGCCGACTTTGTCGTACCTGTTCCTGACGGGGTCACTCCAGAGCAGGCTGCGCCTCTCGCCTGTGCAGGGATGAGTGTGCTCGGTGCTCTTCGGAATGCCAAGGTGGGTGTTGGCCAAATCGTTGGCGTGATTGGCGTAGGTGGGCAGGGTCATTATACGATCCAGCTCGCGAAGACGATGGGTGCGACCGTCATTGCCATGGATATTGATCCGTCTAAGGTAGATCTGGCTCTCCAGCTGGGAGCGGACAAAGCCTATTGCGTAACCGATGAGAGCCTGCTTCCGGAGCTTATGGCCTTTGGTATGGATGTGGTGGTTGTCACGGCGCCGTCCCATGACGCCCATCGGCTGGCGTTAGCGATTGTTGCATTTGGTGGCACCATATCCCTGTGCGCCGTGCCGGGCGGGGAGACGCCCATCTCAATGACCGCGTGCGCGTTCAAAGGCATTAAGCTTTTGTCCCAGGCGGTTGCGACACGGCAGGAGCTCATCGATATTCTCGATCTTGCTGCTGCTGGGCGCGTCACTTCGCATGTTGAGACCCGGCCCCTTGAACAAGGGGCCGAGTCGCTTGCCCAGCTTCGCAATCGGGAGATCGTTGGCCGGGTGGTGTTGGTGCCGTGAGGACTAAGGACGACCGTCAATCAAACAGATCAGGCGCCTCTGCGACGATCGTGGAGAACAGCGGTTGAAAACTGAACCAACCCGCGATATTTCCGCCGACTTGTGTATGGGTGAGCGCCGCGACCTCCGGGCTGATCAACTGGGGGGTTCCAGCAGCTTCGGCCATGAGCTGTGCTTGGCACGTGCGTTCCATCGTGATGTACCACCAGGCCGCTTCCTCGACACAGGTGCCGACCGTCAACAATCCATGATTCTGTAGAATGGCCGCTTTCTTATCTCCAAGAGCTTCTGAGATTCTGTCCCCTTCCGAGGTATCCAGCACCACGCCTGTATAATCATTGAAAAGAACGTGGTCGTCATAGAACGCGCAGGCGTCTTGCGTGAGCGGATCCAGTAATCGTCCGAGAGCGGACCAAGCTTTGCCGTAGAGTGAATGGGTATGCGCTGCGGCAGTCACATGCGGCAAGTTCTTGTGAATGCGTGAGTGAATGGCGAAGGCCGCAGCATTCAACAGTCCCTCGCCTTCGACGATATCGCCGTCATGATTCACGAGAATCAAATCAGACACGCGCATCTGCTTAAAGGAGCGTCCAAAAGGATTGACCCAAAAATGGTCGGTTTGCTCCGGGTCACGAACCGTGACATGACCGGCAACCCCTTCATCGAAGCCAAATTTGCCGAAAAGACGGAACGTGGCGGCCAGTTTCTGCTTTCGATCCAATCGCTCGGCTTCGACGCTGTCAAAGACCGGCGGATAAACGAGATCCCCTGTTAACTTTTCTACTCCACCGTTTTGAGCGGTTCTGGCGGCATCAATGGCAGCAACTTCGGCCATGGCTGATTTCTCCCATTTTTTTAAATCGTCTCGAGAATATTACTCCACTTTTTGGAAACGGCATAGGCCCTGAAAATCCGCGATATTGCAGTTACCTTGGCGCGATTGCGCTCATCCCAAGCGCGTGGAATTCAGGAAATCCGCGAACTGGTTCAATCGGGTGCGTGAAAGCCTTGCGTTCTCCATATCCGAACACATGATCGGCCCCGCATACCCCCAATACAACTGATTTATTCACTCATTTCGATGAGCTACAAAATTCCACTTTTGTGATCGGACCAGTATTTGTCTTTGAGCAGACGTTTATAAAGTTTTCCGGTGGGCAGGCGCGGGAGCTCAGCTTCGAAGTCGACAGAGCTGGGGCATTTCTGGCGGGAGAGGTTCTCAGCGCAATAGGCCATGAGCTCTTCAGCCAGTTCGTCGCTTGCCTCAATGCCTTCTAAGGGTTGCACGACGGCTTTGACTTCTTCCCCCAGATCCACGTTGGGCACACCAAAGACGGCGGCATCGGCAACTTTAGGATGGGTGATCAGAAGGTCTTCTGTCTCTTGAGGATAGATGTTGACCCCACCCGAAATGATCATGAAGGTGGAGCGATCGGTCAGATAGAGGTAGCCGTCCTTCACGTAGCCGACATCACCCACAGTGCTCATGGCGCCGTCGGGGGACGTGGATTCTTTGGTCTTCTCCGTGTCGTTGAAGTAGGAAAATTCGCTGGCGCGTTTGAACCAGAGCTCCCCCGGCTCGCCTTCCGGCGAGGGATTACCGTCTTCGTCCAGGACATGCAGTTCGCCCACTAGAATCTTACCGACACTGCCTTTGTTGGCCAGCCATTCGTGGCTGTCGAGGGCCGAGAAGCCTAGACCTTCGGTGGCGCCGTAATACTCGAAGATAATGGGTCCCCACCACTCGATCATCTGCTCCTTGATCTTTACCGGGCAGGGAGCAGCCGCGTGGATCGCAATTTCGAGAGACGACACATCCGCTTTGGCCCGAATGTCTTCCGGAAGCTTCAGCATACGGTTAAACATGGTCGGTACGAGCTGACTGTGGGTGACTTTATACTTTGAAATGAGGTTGAGATATTCCTCCGGGTCGAAACGTTCCATAATGATGGCGGTCCCACCCATGCGAATGGTCAAACCGTTCGCGCCTTGCGGCGCCGAATGGTATAGCGGCGCGGGCGACAGATAGATCATATCTTCGCGGTACTGCCACAAACCAATTAGAAAATCGAAGAGCGGCAGGTTTTCCTCCGGCTTATTATCCGGCAACGGACGCAGGATCCCTTTGGGCCGGCCGGTGGTGCCTGAAGAGTAGAGCATTGAGGTTCCAAGGGCCTCATCGGCGATAGGCGTCGTGGGGAATTCAGCAACGGCGTCTTCGAAGAGCTGGAAGTCGGGACCGCTCCCGCTTGATGGCAGGTCGGTGCTCGAAGCGCCGACAACCAGACACAGTGAAATGCCTGGGCTGTCAGCCAGGGCCTCTTGGGCGACTTCGAGTTTTTCTCGTGACACAATGAGAATCTTCGATTCGCTGTTGTTGAGGATGTAGGCGAGCTCATCTCCTTTAAGATAGTGATTAATGCACGTGTAATAGAGGCCTGACCGTTCACCGGCACCGCAGCATTCGAGATACCGGTTATTGTTCTCCATAAAGATGGAATAGTGATCCAATCGATTGAGGCCGTGATGGCGCAGAAGATGGGCGAGCTGGTTTGTGCGGGCTTCGTACTCTCGATACGTGACCGCCTCGCCGGTGCTCGCCATGATGAAGGCAGGCCGGTCCGGATTCAGCTCGGCGTATTTTCCTGGATACATGGCGGTTCCCTCTGTGTTATGTCGTTGTTCTCTCCTCTATAGCGATTGCGTCATTTTCAGGCGAGTCTTCTTGAGCGTCTTTTGATAGTGAACGCCCTATAGCTTTTCGTACCAGGCGCGGACGGCCTCGCCGATTTCGTCCGGCGAATCTTCCTGGATGAAGTGGGCGCCTTTTACGGTGACTTCGGTGATGTTGGGCCAAGACCGTACCAGGTCGCGCACAGGGCCTTGGATAAGGGCGCCAGGTTCGGCGTTGACAAAAAGCTTTGGGACGCCCGATTGGGCGAGCCAGGCACTGTAGTCCGTCACGATTTGAACGACGTCTGCGGGTTCGCCGGCGATGGGGATCTGTCTCGGCCAAGTAAGTGTCGGCCGTCTTCCTTCGCCCGGTTCGGCAAAGGGGCGGCGATATTCGTTCATTTCGGTGTCTGTCAGTTTACGCAGGATGGACCCGGGTAACACGCCTTCCACAAAGATGTTCTGTTCCAGGACCATCTCTTCTCCGGCCGGAGAACGAAACGCTTGAAAGGTTTCTCTAGCGCCCTCCGGAAAACCATCCCAAGAGGGGACCGGGGCAACAATTGCTTCCATAAAGGCGATGCCTTTGACCGCATCCGGGTTCTGATGGGCCCAATGAAATCCGAGGCCGGAGCCCCAGTCGTGAATAACGAGCGTGACGTTCTCTTTGATCCCGAGCTCTTCGAACAGGGCAAAGAGGTACTTGCGGTGCTCAACGTAGGTGTAGCGATCTGGGCCACTGTTTTCGAGTTTCTCCGAGTCTCCCATGCCGATGAGGTCGGGCGCAATTAAGCGTCCCTTACCCTCAAGGTGGGGCATGATGTTGCGCCAGAGAAACGACGATGTCGGATTCCCATGGAGAAAAACGATGGGATCGCCTGATCCTTCCTCCACATAGGCCATTTTCTTTCCGTGGATGGATGCGAACTTTTTCTCATAACGTAGTTTTTCGCTGGATGCAGTCATGGGGAGGCTCCTCGGTTCAATTGATTTTTGGAACAATTAGTCCAATATTTCTCTTGTACTGGAACGTTCATTCCATTACAAGGGAAATATGCCGAGACCCAGATCCCCATCCCGAGATGCCCTTGTCGAAAACGCCATGCGTCAGTTCTGGAAGTACGGATATGAGGCAACATCCGTGGATGACCTTGTGCAGAGCACGGGTGTTGGACGCGGTGCGCTGTATACGGAGTTTGGCGGTAAACGAGACCTCTTTTTGGCCTGCCTTGAACACTATCAGGATGCAGCGGTGACGCCTGGATTTGAACAAGTAGAAGCAGACGGGGCAGGATTGGAGGCCATCCAAGAGTTTCTGGATGTTCGAATGGCGACGTTCAGATCGATGGACCTTCCCGGTGCAGGCTGCCTTGTGGGCAACACGCTGACAGAGCTTGCGGCTCTGGACCCCGAGATTTCGCGCGCGGTCCGCAGCCACTATGACCGGCTCACGGACGGTTTTGCGAATGCGCTGTCGAATGAAATGGGACTGAAGAAGCATCACAAGCAGGTTCGAGAACTCGCCGCCTTTATTGCCTACTCGGCTCAAGGATTGTGGGCCTTTTCGCGCTGCGCCCAATCTGTACGAGAGGTGCAAGAAAGAGCGGACACTTTGATGGAGGTGATCAAGCTCAAGGTCGAGGCTTGGGGCCGCGCCAAACGCAGTGTGTAGGGATTACTCCCTTGGGGAGCGCTCTGGCGAATAGCGAAGGAGACACGAGACATGGTTCATGAAGCGACGGTGACGCCTGTTAAGAGCAACCCGTTTCTGAGAGCTTTTTTCGCCAATGCGATTTGGGTCAATGTATCGGGTTTGCCGCGCTACTTCTTCGTGGTGAAGCCCATGTTGCACGGGGCGTATCCGGATAACCCCGATCTCGCCCCTGTGTCTTTTCCCATACTTGCATCTTGGGGCATCTGGACGATCGGATTCGTGATCGCTTCGACGGGGTTCTATTGGATGTATTATGATCGTTACGGAAATACGTCTCGCACTGTCCTTCTTGCTGCTTTGTGGTTTACACTGGGAACGCTTGGATTGACCTGGTTGGGCATTGTGAATATGGGGATGGTTCCCATTTCAATCCTATTCGCGGCTCTGTCGTGGGCGTTTGTTGAGCAGATTGTCTCCGCTTACATCGTCAGTTGGGTGATGAAAAAGGATTAATTCGGGGAGCATGGTTCGCACCTCAATTTTCTATTCGTTTCCGAGTACGAAGTCCTCCGGATTCGGCTCCCTGGTGCGTTCCCAATAGTCCACCAGCTTGAACGGCCAGTTTTGAGTGACGCGGCCTTGACTGTTCTTGTACCAACTGTCGAGGCCCCTTTGACCCCATGCCATTTTGGCGTTGCCTGCGTCCACTTCCGCAATGAAATCAGTACACACGTCCGATTTGCATTCCATCTCGCGGTGTCTCCCTTCGAGCATGAGTTTCAAGCAACCGGTGATGTAGCGCATCTCGCATTCGGAAAAGAAAATGATGCTTCCGTTCACGACAATGTTCGTGTTGGGCCCATACAACAAAAAGAGATTGGGGAAATTCGGCACCGTGATGCCGAGATAGGCATGAAGATCATCCTCGCCTTTTGTGTACAGAGCAGCTCCGTTTCGCCCGGTAACGTTTATTGAAGACAAGAATCTACTGGCATGGAAGCCCGTGCCGTAAATGATGACATCAACTTCTATGTCATTCCCGTTCTCCAATTTGACTCCCGTTGATGTGATCTCCGCCACACTGTCTGTGATGAGATGAACGTTGTCCCTTTTTAGCGCACCGATCCAGAGGCCGTTATCACGCAGCATGCGTTTACCTGCGGGCGGATAGTCCGGCACCACCTTATCTGCCAAGTCAGGATCATCTGGCGCTTGACCGCGAATGTACTCCGTCAAGAGCAGGCGTAGTTCCTCGCTCGCCTCGCCGATGGACAGGGGAGAGCCTTGCCAATTGTCGTCGGCCGTGGCGGCGGGCAAAACGCCGTCGGTCATGGTCCAAAAGAGCCAGAAGCGGTACCATTTGGCGTAGTAGGGTACATGGTTGAGCAGCCACTTCATACCGTCCGGCACTTCGTGGTGATAATTCTCCGCCGGTCCCAGCCACGGCGCGGAGCGCTGGAAGACATGCATCTCGGCGACGTCACCGGCGATTTCGGGCACGAATTGGAAGGCGCTGGCGCCGGTCCCAATCACCGCGACCCGTTTTCCTGCGAGATCGACGCCGTGATCCCATTTTGCGGAATGAAAACTTGGGCCAGAAAATTTGTCTTGCCCCGGAATGTCGGGAAATTTGGGCTGATTGAGTTGTCCGACGGCCGTTATGACTGCGGAGGCACTCACGCTCTCGTTCGCCCCGCCCTGCGTTTCGATTTGAAGTGTCCAGGTTCCGTCCTGATCATTGTACGTCATTTCATTGACATGCGTGTTGAAGCGTATGTGATCCTTGAGCCCATATTCCTCCGCACATCGTTGGAAATAGTGCAGGAGTGTCTCTTGGGTGGAGTAGTGGTGGGGCCAGTCGTGGAACGGATCGAACGAATAGGAATACATGTGATTGGGCGTATCGACACGGCATCCGGGATAGACGTTTTCGAACCAGGTGCCGCCGACATCTTCGTTCTTTTCGAAGATGTCAAAAGGGATGCCGGCCTGTTTTAGGCGAATTCCGGCGAGGAGCCCCGACATGCCGGCGCCGATGATCGCGACGCTGAAGTTTATTTCTTTGATCGTTGTGGGGTCGGCTTTCCAATTTGTTTGTTTGTGGTCTTTGTTGTCGAGTGCGAGTTCTTCGAGCAAGAAGGGAACATAATGCTCCGGCACTTCATCGCCGGCCACATAGCTCATCATTTCAACGATTTGCTCTGCGGTGAAGTCGCTTCGCGGAGTTACGCCCTTGTCGCGCACATCAATCAAGGCGCTGAGAGTCTTGTCTCTGATCTGTTGTTGATAATTCTCTGAGAGTTCCCCTTGGCCATCGCCCCAAAAGTCGTACGTCGGAGTTTCGCCGGCCCGCAAATGGCTCATATCGCCGGTTAGGTGAACAAGGGTGACCGCAAGAGAGGGGATATGCGCTTCTCCGAGCTTTTCGCGAATGAGCGCATCGTCTTTCGGAAGCGCGCCGGACGTGCTTGGGCGTGGTTCGTTCATCAGTTCCTCCCTTTGCCACGATTAAAGCGGTTTTGCAGCGCAAAGGAAAGATATGACTAGGTTGCTGCGGAGAAGCGGGCGGCGACGCTTTTGATGGGTTCGGTAGAGTTCAGGCTGCGGGCGATGATGAGCGCGCCCTCGATCGCTGCAATGAAGGCCACGGCGTTTTCACGCGCCTCGCCTGGCCCCGTTTTGGTGTCCTGATAGACGCCGGTGATCACGCCAATCCAGTCGTTCATGGCGGCTGCCCCCGCCCGCGAAATCGGTTGAGAGTGGGGCGCCATCTCCAAAAGCGTGGTCGAAATCGGGCAGCCGGATTTGAATTTTGACTGTTCCATCCAGCGGGACAGCAAGTCGGTGTAGGCTGCAATGAAAGTGGTTGCAGACGACGATTGTGCGGCCAGAGCTTTTAAAGTTTGTGTGACGACTCCTCCGGCGGATTCAACGGCTTCCGCCCCCAGTTCTTCTTTGCCGCCCGGAAAGTAGTGATAAAGAGATCCTTTAGGGGCGCCGCTCTCGCTCAGGATCTCATTCAACCCTGTCGAGGCATAACCTTTTTCTCTGAAGAGTTTGATGGCCGTTTGCAGGATGGCCTTTCTGTGAGTGCCTGACTTGGGCATGGTCCTATGCTCGAGAATCAAACTGGTCGGTCTAACCTACGTGATTCGGGTTCTGTGGAAAAGCTGTCCGCCTCGTAGACCGGTCGGTTTAGAAAGACGGTCGATATGGCCGAGATTTGGCTGCGCTCCGAAAGAGCATCGGGGCGCAAAAAGAGATAGGCGCTTCGCGGAGTGTCCTTTAAGACAACGACATGGTGGTTGATAGGGGGATAATTTCCCGGCGAACAGGGCTTGGTTTGCTAGAGGCTGTGATCCACAGACGACGGACGCTTGACCAGGCCATGCGTGAGAGGGCTCGTGATCTCGGCAGACTTGATTCACGGGACCAAGCATTTGTTCGTCGTTTGGTGTTGGGTACGCTTCGCCGTTTTGGTCAATCCGGCAAGGCCGCTCACGAGTTTTTGGCAAAGCCTCTGGCTTGGCCGGCGCGCCGGGCGGATCTTTTGTTGAGGTTGGGGGCGACGGAGATCCTTTACTTGGACGGCCAACCGCACGCGGCGGTGAACTCGGCCGTAGCCGTTGCGAGCGCCGATCCAAAGACCAGGCCCTACCGGAGGTTGGTCAATGCCGTTTTGCGCCGGGTCGCTGACAACAGGCAAGAGCTCTTGGATCGGAATATCCCTTTCGCAGAGAATTTGCCCGAATGGTTGCGCGAAAGTTGGACCGCTCGTTTCGGAGATGAAACTACCGAATCCATTGCTTCAGTGTTGGCCCTGCCCGCACCGCTCGATCTGACTTGTCGGGTGACGGGAGAAGAGAGCAGCGTGGCGCGCGACGTGGGCGGGACCGTTCTGCCCAATGGGACCGTGCGATGCTCACCGGGTGGTTCCGTTGAGGATTTGCCCGGCTTTCAATCTGGGGATTGGTGGGTTCAAGACGCCGCGGCATCCTTGCCTGTTCGCCTGCTTGGCGATGTTCGAGATAAACTCGTTCTCGATCTGTGTGCGGCGCCGGGCGGTAAGTCGTTGCAACTGGCATCGGCTGGTGCTCGGCTGATCTCGGTTGATCATTCGCAGGACCGTTTGCGTCTTGTGGAAGAGAATTTTCAGCGTACGGGTTTTGACCCCCATATTGTTGCGTGTGATGCCGCTGACTTTCGTTCCCCTGAACCGGCACCTGCGATCTTGCTTGATGCGCCTTGTACCGCCACCGGCATCTCGCGCCGCCACCCGGACATTCGATTTGTAAAAAGTGTTCGTGATGTCGCCGAAATGGCCGCCCAACAACACCTTTTGCTTAAGGCGGCTGCGGAGCAGCTGCCGCCTGGAGGTTTGCTGGTCTACTGCGTTTGCTCTTTGCAAGCCGAGGAGGGGCCTGACCAAGTCCACCACATTCTTCAGACGCGACGTGATCTCAAACATGTCCCAATCACAGCGGACGACGGCGTTTCACCAGAATTCGTAACACCAGATGGTCACTTGCAGACATTGCCTTGTCATTGGGCTGAGCTTGGGGGTCTTGACGGGTTCTTTGCAGCCCGTCTGAGAAAATCGACCTGACTTCGAAATGGCGAGACGATTCTTTGTCCACACGTCCACGAAAAAGTTGCGTTAAGCAAGGCTTCGCTGTTTACTTTTCGTTATGAGTCGAGTGATTCGCGTAGCCCCCTCCATCCTTTCTGCAGATTTTGCTCGCTTGGGCGAGGAAGTTCGTGCCGTGACGGATGCTGGGGCGGACTTCATCCATGTGGACGTTATGGACGGCCATTTTGTTCCGAATATGACGATCGGGCCTCCGGTGATCAAAGCTATCAAGCCGCATACGTCATTACCCTTGGATGTGCATCTTATGATCTCGCCGGTCGATCCGTTCATTGGAGCGTTTGTCGATGCGGGCGCGGACATTCTCACCGTTCATCCTGAGGCGGGGCCTCATGTGCATCGCTCACTACAGACGATCAAAGATGCAGGCATCAAAGCTGGCATTTCACTTAATCCGGGTACGCCGATTGAAGTTGTTGAGCCGGTTTTAGACATGATTGACCTCATTCTAGTGATGACCGTTAATCCGGGTTTCGGCGGACAATCCTTTATTGCGTCGCAAATAGACAAGATCCGTGCTGCGCGTACCCTCATTGAGGGTTCAGGGCGAGAGATTCTTTTGGAGGTGGACGGCGGCGTCAATCCGGAAACGGCGGGAGATGTGATCCGATCAGGCGCAGATGTTTTGGTTGCTGGGAGTGCGGTGTTTAAGGGCGGAAAAGAGATGTATGCGGAAAATGTTAAGAGGCTTAGAGTGGAATGACTGATGTAGCGGCAAGTGAACATCTTGGTGTTGCTTCTGACGAAGCTAAGTCGGGCGCGGTTTTGGCGCGTCTCAAACTTCCGGTCTCATCGCTTGATCCGCGCGATGTCCGTGCGCGATTGCGCCGTGCGTATTTGGGCTCCAGACGATATGCAAATCGTCTTTCCGGGCCCGTTCCAGAAAGGGTGCTCGCTTTTCCTCGGAATTTTAGGTCTGGCTCGCTGAAAATCGCGGAACAATTGGAAGCGGGCCGTTACGCTTTGCAAGGGGGCGTTAAGACAATGGCCCCGGGGGAAATGCCTTGGTCCGTTACGCCTCCCAGTCAGGCGTGGATGGAGTCTGTGCACTCCTTCGAGTGGATTCGCCATATGCTCGTTAAGACGGATCCGGAAAAGCTCAAATCCGTCCGTGGTATGATTTCTGCTTGGCTTGAGACTTATGACCGGTGGGACGAAATCGCTTGGGATCCACATGTTGCCGCCCGGCGCATTGTATCTTGGCTCCAATGCGGGCGAGATGTGTTCGGCGACGCAGAGGCCGGTTGGGCGGAATCCGTAAGCGACTCTATTCTGTGCCAGGCGCGTCACATCGCACTTGCCCGCTCACGTATCCGGCCTGGGGCGGCGCGCATTACAAGCGCTGTATCTTTATGCCTTGTGTCCGCTTGTTTTGCGGAGGGACGCGCATTGCGCCGCACCGGGATGCGTTATTTGCGGCGAGAGCTGGATCAGCAGATCCATTCAGATGGCGGGCACGTCTCGCGTAACCCTTCTTTGCATACGGCGGTGCTGTGCGATTTGTTGGCCCTTGCTGAGGTTTTGTGCGTTCGCGGCGAACGCATTCCGTCATGGCTCACCTCGACCATACATCGGATGAAGCGTGTCGTACGATTGTTTCAGCACGGCGATGGGCGGCTCGCGCTCTTTAATGGGGGCGAAGAAGGACAAAATGTGGTTCTCAACCTTGTTCTGTCTACGGATCGAGATCGCAAAGACTTGTTTTTGAGTGCTGACGCGACCGGTTTTCATAAGCTCACCCAGAATCGCGCATCGGTGATTGCTGATTGCGGAAGATTTCGGCCCGGTCAGCCGGATGCTCTCGGGCACGCGGGCTGTGGATCGTTTGAATTCAGTTCCGGGCCACACCGGATTGTCGTCAACTGTGGTGCGGCCCTCGTGCAAGCGAGTGCCTGGCAAGACCTGCTGCGTTCTACGGCCGCCCATTCAACCGTTTCTATCGCGGATCGTTCTTCTGCGGTGTTCGAGGTCGGCAGCGGAGAAATTCCCGCCATCACGGGACCTTCGGAGGTTTCCGCGCGGCAGGAAAAACATGCGGACTACAGTATCCTTCGTCTCAGTCACGACGGGTATGAGCCGACATTTCACGTTACTCATCGGCGAGATCTGACGCTTGCAAAAGAAGGGTTTGAGCTCAGCGGAAAAGACAGTCTCGAATGCCTTGCCAAAACGCGCGTGGACGGAAAGAAGCAACCACCGTCAACTAGCCAAACGGTTTGTTTTGTTCGCTTTCACCTTCATCCAGAGATTCGCGTGAACCTGGCGCGCGACGAAAAAAGCGCCATTCTTATGCTGCCAAACGGGGAGGGATGGCGCTTTCGAGCCGACAACAACAAAGTCTTGTTGGACGACAGCATCTACTTGGGAGATTCGGCGCACCTCAAGAAAACCAAACAATTGGTGGTGCAGGGAGTGGTACCGGTTCAGCCCGGGGCCATAAACACCATTGATTGGTGCTTTGTTCGTATGGACAATGAGCCAACTCTGCCGCTGAGTTCTTCCAAATCTGATGCTCTTGCGAAGCGGAGCGCCAAATCCGATGCGGCCGGAGATGAGGCTGGCAGCTGAAGTACGGCCGCAGGTCGGATTGCAATGATAAAGAGTTTCGTCGCGAGGCGACGGAATGTTGTCCGTTGCTTCGTTTTCTGGGATTAGGCGCACTTTCGGGCCGCGTATTCTTTGTTCGCGTATCAAGGCCAAATTGGTGTATAGAAAAAGCCGTAGCGGGAGAGGGTTTTGAAGGGCGCATTTAAACCAATCATGGCGGTGTCGTTGTTGCACGATGCTGCGGCGGCGGCGTTGGCCATGGGGATCGCAATCTACGTGCGGTACTTCGCGGCTGGAGATCCGTTGGAGCTGCAGCCCTTCGTAATGTCGGTTGCGCTCTACACACTGGTCTCGCTCAGCGTGTTTGCGCGATTGGGGGTCTATCGCGGCTTGTGGCGCTACACGTCGTTCCAAGATCTCGGCAATATCCTGAAAGCGGTTACATTTGCTACACTCATCTTTGTTCCGCTGATGTTCATTGTCAGCCGCCTGGACTTTGTTCCCCGAGGAGCCGTGCTCATTCAATGGCCTATCGCGGTGGGATTGATGGTTTTTTCTCGGGTGCTGTATCGCGCCATCGTGACCGAGGACTTGTTCTTCCCACTGAGGACGTTTGGGCGCTTGCGTGATGCGCCCTTCCAAAAGGTCACTTCCATCTTGCTGGTGGGACCGGCGGAAAATGTCGATCACTTTGTGCGTGAAGCCGGGCGTTTGGGGGCTCAACGCTTTCCGTATCTGATCCTCGGAATTGTCGATGTCGATGACAATCAGCTCGGAGCGGAGATTCGCCGATTGCGGATATTGGGACATGTTTCCGAAATCGGGGCCATCATCGAAACGCTTCGCCGACAGGGGCGCACCGCGGAGAAAGTTGTGATAACAGGCGGCGTTGAAGGAAAAGTTGCGCGCCGCTTGTTCGACGAGTGCGAACGGTTGGGGCTTCCGCTCGCGCGGACGCCCCGCCTGACGGACTTGCATGTCAGCGATGGCGTGCCCATCAATATTCAGCCCGTTGACATTCGAGACCTCCTTGGCCGCAGCCAAAAAGCACTCGACCGGGACGCTATGCGCCGCTTTGTCTCCGGCAAGAGAGTTTTGGTCACGGGTGCGGGGGGCACGATCGGGTCTGAACTCACCCGGCAAATTGCTCAACTCAAACCGGAGCGCATTGCCGTCCTCGATTACAGCGAATTCAATCTCTATGAAATCGATCTTGAGATCAAAGAGCGCTTTGCCGAGCAAGATGTGGCTTCCATTTTTGGTGACGTCAGAGAACGTGATCGCTTGGAAGCCATTGTTCGAGACTTTAAGCCTGATATCGTGTTTCACGCGGCTGCGATGAAACATGTTCCCATTGTCGAAGAACATGTGTCTGATGGTGTGCTGACGAATGTCTATGGCAGCATGAACGTTGCCGATGCCTGCGTCGCATGCGGTGTTCCCGTCATGGTCATGATCTCGACGGACAAAGCGGTTAATCCCTCTAGCATTATGGGTGCGACCAAGCGCGTGGCGGAGCTGCATTGTCAGGCCTTGGCCCGAAAACAAGATGAGACCCGCTTTGTCATCGTGCGGTTTGGCAATGTGATTGGATCAACGGGCTCGGTGGTCCCTCTCTTCCAGCGCCAGATCGCCCATGGTGGCCCTGTAACGGTTACGGACGCAGAAACGACACGGTATTTCATGACGACCAAAGAGGCGGTCGAGCTCGTTCTGTCTGCCGCTTCTGCTGAGTTGCCTGGCTCCGATCTTGGGCATGTGCATGTTCTTGACATGGGCGACCCGATCAAAATTGACGATCTTGCGCGGCGTATGATCCGGTTGGCGGGGCTTAAGCCCGGTGAAGATGTCGAGATCAAATATACCGGGCTCCGGGCGGGTGAGAAGCTTCATGAGGTCTTGTTCCATGACCAAGAAGAGCTGCAGCCGACGCCCACCAGTGGGGTGATGATGGCAGCTGCAAGGGTCATCGATTACGAACGCCTGGAACCGTCTCTTGAGGCTCTGATCGCTGCGGCGACCAACTATGAAAACGGAACGGTCTTGAGGATATTGCGGACCCTCGTTCCGGAGTATGTTGGGGATGATGCGACGCCGCTCGCCTCCACAGACCACACTCCCGAGAAAACCAGTATGGAGGAGGAGAACCGGGTTCGCTCTCTCAACCCTTGACGACTCCCTTACTTCTTGGCCGCCGCGCTGAGCGGACTTATGAGATTGAAGGGGGTTTGCAGCTTCGGGCTGGCTATGCTAGCCAGCTTTCCTTCCGTTTCTTCGGTCCCGGAGTTTTTTCATGTCTCAAGACGACAAACGCATTGTCCGGCGCGCACTCCTTTCCGTTTCGGACAAATCAGGATTGGTCCCGTTCGCGCAACGTCTCAGCGAACTCGGTGTTGATCTGGTATCGACTGGCGGTACGGCGCGCGCTTTGAGTGACGCCGGTCTCAGCGTGACTGACGTCGCTGATGTGACTGAGTTTCCCGAAATGATGGATGGGCGAGTCAAAACGCTTCATCCAAAAATCCATGGAGGCCTTCTGGCCAACCGAAACGACGCGGGCCATGTGGGTGCCATGGAGGTGCACAATATCCAGCCGATCGATATGCTGGTCGTCAATCTTTACCCTTTCGAGGAAACTGTTCGTCGGGGTGCGGATTATGCGACTTGTATTGAGAACATTGATATTGGCGGGCCGGCGCTTATCCGGGCGGCAGCAAAGAACCATGCAGATGTGATCGTATTGACGTCGCCGGAGGATTACGAAAGTGCGATCACCGAGCTTGAGGCCAATGACGGTGGAACGCGTTTTTTGTTCCGCAAACAGATGGCGGCCAAAGCCTACGGCCGGACCGCGGCCTATGATGCTGCAATCTCGGCCTGGTTTGCCGAACAAGAAGGGATCGAAACAGCGGACCGCGTTACGGTCTCTGCTCAGATAAAGCAAACGTTGCGTTATGGCGAGAATCCGCACCAGACGGCCGCGTTTTATACGTTCGCGCATAGCGGCGCGGGTGTGGCGTCAGCGCGCCAAGTTCAAGGTAAGGAGCTGTCCTATAACAATATCAATGACACGGATGCCGCCTTCGAGTTGGTGTCCGAGTTTGCCGACTGGGGGCAGCCCGCAGTTGCGATTATCAAACACGCCAACCCCTGCGGTGTTGCGCTTGGGGATTCCCTTCAGGAAGCCTACCAAAGGGCTTTTCGGTGCGATTCCGTGAGTGCCTTTGGCGGTATTGTCGCACTCAATCGGGCCCTTGACGGGGCGGCGGCAGAAGAGATCTCGAAAGTCTTTACCGAGGTGGTGATCGCGCCAGGAGCCGACGACGATGCCCTGAAGGTGATTTCCGAAAAGAAGAATTTGCGCCTTTTGCTGACGGATGGAATGGCCAATATGGCGGAGGCGGGATCAGTCGTGCGGATGGTCTCTGGCGGGCTGCTTGTGCAAGCTAAGGATACAGGCCAAGTCTTTAAGAATCGGGACGACTTGAAGGTGGTGACCAAACGTCAGCCATCGGAGCAAGAAATCGAAGACATGCTCTTCGCATTCACCGTCGCAAAGCATGTGAAATCAAATGCGATCGTCTATGTGAAAGATGGTGCAACGGTCGGAATTGGGGCTGGACAGATGAGCCGCGTGGATTCTTCGCGGATTGCCGCGCGGAAATCACAAGATGCTGCCGAGGCGGCCGGATTGACGGAGCCTTTGGCGGTGGGATCTGTGGTTGCATCCGATGCGTTCTTTCCTTTTGCGGATGGTTTGCTGTCGGCTGCGGAGGCCGGTGCAACGGCGGTCATTCAACCGGGCGGATCCATTCGTGACGATGAAGTGATAGCGGCCGCTGACGATGCGGGTCTAGCCATGGTCTTTACGGGTATGCGGCATTTCAGACATTAGACGCGGTTAGCTTAGGAAAAGCGAAACGGGGAGGATATTCATGAGAGGTTTGGGTTTTGTACTGGCATTCAGCTTTCTCACTCTCGGATGTACACCGGTCTATTATGGTGCGCTGGAGCAGATCGGTATCGAGAAGCGCGATATTCTGGTTGATCGTGTGAAGGATGGCCGCGAAGCGCAACAAGATGCTCAAGAGGAGTTCTCGTCTGCCTTGGATGAGTTTCGGGCTGTTGTTTCTGTCGATGGCGGCGAGCTTGAAAAGCAGTACAATCGCCTTTCTGATGCCTATGACGATGCGAGCGACCAAGCGCAGGAAGTGCGGGACCGAATTCGTTCTATTGAAGACGTGGGTGAAGATCTGTTCAAGGAATGGACAGCGGAACTCAATCAATATCAAGATGCCAACCTAAGACGCCGCAGTGAAGACCAACTCAAGGAAACACAAACCCGGTTCAACCAACTGGTCGGGGCAATGACACGTGCCGCATCGAAAATGGATCCAGTCTTAGGGATCTATGGTGATCAAGTGCTGTTTCTGAAGCACAATTTGAACGCCCGCGCGATTGCCTCGCTTGAATCGGAACGGGTCCGAATCGAGCAACGTGTCGAGGCCCTGATCGCGGAAATGGATGCAGCCATTCGCGAGGCCGACGCCTTTATTGTTTCGATGAGTTAAAAGCCCGTCGGAACCTTTGGGCTCAATTGGGGGGATGTTTCCTTAACAGGAATCAAAAGTACCAAGCCCGCCAGGGTGAAGCCGAGAATGACGAAGAGACCGGCTTGTTGGGTTTGATAGAAGTCCGTGACAAAGCCGATTGCCAGAGGGGCGGCGAAGGAAGTGACCCGTCCGGAGAAAGCAAAAAGCCCGAAGAACTCGGCCATCATGTGTTCGGGGGCAAGTCTTGCCATCATGGTCCGACTTGCTGCCTGGATCGGCCCTGCGGCCATGCCGAGCAGAATCCCGCACACCAAGTAAAACTGTTCTTGTGCGGAGGAGAAGGGAGCGCCGCCCGTTTGATAAGGCTCGACTGTGATTATCCACAAGACTGTGTCGTTTCCGATTGAAATGATCCCCAAGATGCCAGCCGCTAAGAGTGTCAAAGCCAGATAGAGGGTCGGTTTGGAGCCGAAACTTTGATCCAGCCAGCCGCCTAAGAAGGCGCCGACTGCCGAAAACACGACTAGAATAATGCCAAAGATGCCGAGCATGGTGATGGACCATCCAAACAATCCGGCTGCGTAAATTCCGCCAAAGCTGAACACGGCGAGGAGCCCGTCATTGTAGATCATACGAGCAAGCAGGAAGCGGAGGACGTTGCCGTAGGAGGGCAAATCCTTCAACGTGTTCAAGAGCTGGCGTGTGCCTTTGCCGATGGAGTCCGTCAACGATATGCCCGAAGGTTTCTGGTCGGGAACAAACAGAAACAAAGGAAGTGCAAAGAGCAAATACCAAAGCCCGGTCAGAGGACCTGTCATCCGGTCCGGCTCACCGTGTTCCGAACTGAGGCCAAACAATGGGGTGTCGGGGATAAACGGAGCCTCCATTTCGCCGGGCAGGGCGAGATAGATTAAGACGAATGAGAGCGATATTAGGCCGCCGACATAGCCGAGCCCCCAGGCGAAGCCGCTCAATCCGCCGATTTGGCTTTTAGGGGCGAGTGTGGGGAGCATGGCATTGTAAAAGACTGCCGCGATTTCCAGGGCCATGGTGGCGATGATGATCGCTGCGATGATAAGCGGCAGGCGCTCAAGGGCTCCTGGCTCTGCGAACCAAAGAAGTGAGATCGCCGGAACGAACACTATCGAAAACCCCAAGATCCAGGGCTTGCGAGGTCCGGACGCATCTGCGATCGAGCCTACGACGGGACTGAGAAGGGCTACCAAGAGTCCGGCGGCGCCCAGGGTGTAGCCGACGATGGCTTGTCCACGAACCGGGTCCCCGATGAACGTCGCCGCGAAGTAGGGGAAGAACACGAAGGTGGAAATGATAGTATGATAGGGCTGGGCCGCCCAATCGTAGAATGACCAACTAAGACGCGCCAATTTCGAAGCGCCGGATTTTTCAGTGGTTCCCTCGGTCAAATGTGTGCCCCTCTCCAGGACGACCTTATGTGAGTGAGGGTCTAGGGGCAATAAAACACCGTGCGGAGAACAGCGCTTTAGTCGCTTAGAATACGTGTCAAAAACGCGGTGTCAGAGAAGTCTCTGCCCGAACGGGGGCCGAACAGGGCGCCGGATTGCCGGACGATGACAAGATTACGGCTCGGTATGATGTAGAGTCTCTGATTGCCGGCACCCGCGGCCATCAGGAGATCATCCGGTAAGCGCGCCGCCGCTTGGCGGTTAACGTAAAGATCCGTTGCGCGGCGGAGTACACGCGCATCCTTTATCGTCTTTGGTGGGATTTCTTTGTTGAGCCACCATGTCAGACCGTAAGCCGGGTTGACTTTGGACCCTCTTGTGAAAGCGTCCAGCGCCGACCTATCGATCAATTGCTCGCCCTTCCAGTTTCCGCCGAGGCGAACAAATTCCCCGAACCGGGCCCATTCCCGGGCCGACAGATCCGCGCCCATCGAGAGCCGAGGATAGCCGTCGGTGCTCTTGTTCCAACGTCTCGGTGAAATTTCGATCTTCTTGAAGATGCGTTGGTCCAAATAAGCGACGGGATCATCATACCGGTCCTTCAGTTTGCGGCGCATTATCTCACCGAATATCTGAAAGGCAGTTGGTCCGTAGGCGAATGTCTCACCGGTGGGGCTCAGGGCAGGCGATGCTATGGCCTCTGCATAGGTGGGGATGTTGCCTGGCCGGTGAGTTTTGATGCCGCTTGTGAGGTTTAACAATTGCCGGATTGTGATCGTTGATTTGCGGGGGTCGTTTTGCCACTCGGTTAACGTCTGAGAAACCGGCTCATCCAGGGATAAGAGACCGTCCTGGACGGCCGCAGCTGCCAAAACTCCGGAAAAGCTCTTGGTGCCGCTTGCGAGTTCCCACCTTGTCTGGGCGGCGCCGTTATTGGGATAGTCCTCAAAAACTATCGTGCCATCTTGTAAGACGACGAGGGAAACGCCTTCATTTGCAGCGTTGTACTCAGCGGCTTCGTCAAACCCCGCAAAGGCGGAGCCCGCGAAGATGAAACAGATGAGGAGGATTGCCGATCGCATTATTACTGTTTTTCGATGTTTCACCCTCTAACGGGATGCCCGCTCGTTTCCGTCGGCGACTTTATTTTCTCAGCTGTTCCGCCAACTGCCGGAGCTCACTCTCAGCCAACATGATTTTCGAAACCGTCCAATCGCCGGAGTGAGAAAGAGTTTCTATCACCCGGTGGGCTCGACTGATGTCCGCTTGGTTCTCATTCATCCAGGACGTAATCTCGGCTTTGGCTCCGTTGGTGCTTGCGTAGGCCAGGGCAGATCCGGCCAAAGAATACTGCAGAGCATCAAAACTCTCTGTGGCTCGGCGCAATGTGAGCCTGTCCCAGTGCTCAGCGCCTTTCATTTCGATCGATTGGTCTCTGCACGCATTGATGTCCAATTGATGGCCAATCTCAAAGTAAGCAGTTGCAACATCGGCGACTGAGAATCCGGTCGCTTCTGTCAGCCGGCAGATGTCGCACCCAGCTCGCAATGGGTCAAGAGTGGCAATTTTGGTCGCTAGCTCGGAAGGAACACCCGCTTCGACCATGTTGTTTTTATGCTGGCTGACACGTTCTTTGCGTTCTTGTGTGAGATAATTGCATACATTGGCTGCCAGCTCTTGCACGTGGGACTGAAATATATCGACAGCACCTGCGATCCCCGTGCGCGCGCTCACGGGACGCGTTCGCAGGAACCAATTGACTTGGCGCCTGAGAAAATCCATGACGGCCCCGTGCAAGTTCCATTGCACTTTGGATGGGACAGTATTGTCCAGCCGATTGATCTCGCTTCTCAAGTTGCCGATCGCAAAGATGCGGTCGACAATCACAAAGGCTCGCACTATTTCGTCGGTGCCGGCGCCCGTCACGTCAGATGCTCTGTTCACAAATGTAATACCACCATAGTTGACGATCCTGTTCGAGAGAACAGTTGCGATGATTTCACGGCGGAGTTGGTGACCGGTGATTTGGGTACGATATTTGTCCCGCACTCGAGACGGAAAATAGTTGATGATCTCCTCATCGAGATCAGAACCGCTCAAGTAATCGCTAGAGCAGATATCCTCAAATATTTGGAGCTTGGAGTAGGCCAGGAGCACCGACATTTCGGGGCGGGTTAAACACTCGTCTTTTAGGACGCGCTCCGACAGTTCCTCATCGTTCGGCAATACTTCGACTTCGCGATCAAGAACGCCATCTTGTTCCAAATCCGTTATAAGGCGTTTGTATGAGTCGATGTCGCGTTGCCCCGTTTGCTGAGCCAGTGACAGGGTCAATGTCTGCTCATAATTGTTTTCGAGGACAAGACTTGCGACTTCGTCGGTCATGTCAACGAGGAGCTGGTTGCGCTCGTCGACCGTAAGACCTCCGGACTTCATTGCGGACGTTAAAAGAATCTTGATATTTACTTCGTGGTCAGAACAGTCAACGCCTGCAGAATTATCGATCGCGTCTGTATTGATGCGACCACCATTCATCGCGAATGAAATTCGGCCTCGCTGCGTGATTCCAAGATTTGCACCTTCGCCTATGACTTTCGCCCGCACCTCGTTAGCGCCGACCCGGATCGCATCGTTGGCCCGGTCGCCTACCATTGTGTCGTGTTCATCTTCGGATTTAATGTAGGTGCCGATCCCTCCGAACCACATGAGTTCGACAGGGGCCCGCAGGATTGCTCGCATGAGCTGATGGGGGGTGACGGCGTCGGTGTCAAGGTCAAGTGCCGATTTGATTTCAGCCGACAGACGAATCGATTTCAGCGTACGCGAAAAAATGCCGCCACCGTCTGAGATCAGGTCCGTGTTGTAGTCCGCCCAACTCGAACGGGGTAGATCGAAAAGGCGCCGTCTCTCCTTGAAACTCGTGTCCGGATCGGGATTTGGATCGATGAAGATATGGCGGTGATCGAAGGCCGCGACGAGCTGGATCTTTTCGGACAGCAGCATGCCGTTACCGAACACGTCTCCGGACATGTCGCCCACGCCTGCGACTGTGAAGGATTCGTTTTGGATATCCTTGCCTTCCTCACGAAAGTGGCGTTTCACGGCTTCCCAAGCACCGCGGGCCGTTATGCCCATCTTTTTGTGGTCATAGCCATTGGAGCCGCCGGATGCGAAGGCATCGTCGAGCCAGAACCCATAATCTGCAGACAGACTGTTGGCAATGTCGGAGAATGTGGCCGTGCCTTTGTCGGCCGCTACGACCAAATAAGGATCGTTCTCATCATGCGCCAAGACCTTCGGGGGGGTGATGAGTTGGCCGTTCTCGACGTTATCCGTCACATCCAGCAGGCTCGAGATGAATGTTTTATAGGCTTCTATGCCAATGCGCTGACTCTCTTCGCGGCTCAGGTTTCCGTTTAGCTTTCTTGGCACAAAGCCGCCTTTGGAACCAACGGGTACGATAACGGCGTTTTTAACTTTCTGGGCTTTCACAAGCCCCAGAACTTCGGTGCGGTAATCTTCCCTGCGGTCAGACCAACGCAATCCGCCCCGGGCGACTTTGCCGAAGCGGATGTGGATTCCCTCCACGTCCGGCGCGTAGGTAAAGATCTCCGCAAACGGTTTGGGCAGAGGCATCCCTTGGACGTTTTGGCTGCTAATCTTAAACGATGCATAGGACTTGGGTTCGCCCTTTGCATCAAGTTGGAAGAAGTTTGTCCGCCATATGCTCTCGATGAGATTGATGAGTTGTCGGAATATTTGATCCTCATCGAGACTTTCTACAGCATCGAGCTCATTGGTTAGCTGTTCGGTCACCTCTCTCACGCGGTTCTCGCGCGTGTGCCGGTCGATTGCCTCAGGTTCAAACTTTTCTTTGAACAGTTGGACAATGAGACCCGTCACTTTGGGATATTTGTTGAGAACGGAGACCGTGTATTGTTTGGACAGTCCGAGCCCGATCAAGCGCAGATATCTTGATAGCGCGCGCAACAAACCGACATATCGCCACGAGAGTGACTGCCGTGCCACGAGCTTGTTGAAGGCATCGTTTTCGTTGCGGCTGCTCCAGACCGCGATAAAGGTATCTTCGAGTTTCTTGTAGACGTCGTTGCCGTGTGCGCGCTCCACTTCGATCATATTCATACTGAATTCATGGATCCAGATACAGTCGTCCTCTCGGGAAATGCGATAGCCTTGTTCATGAAGGATCTTGAACCCCATATTCTCCAGGATCGGGACAATATCGCTGAGGGGGGCGGCTTCTTGTGCCCGGTAGAGTTTGAACTTGGTGACGCCCTGCTCGTCGGGTGAGTCGGAATAGCGGACGGTGATTTCCGGGTAGGCTGGCAAAGTTTCCAATACCGCAATGTCTGTTACAGCTTCTCTTGTACTTGTATGCTCAGTGTACGATGCAGGAAACCCATTGTGATATCTGCTGAGGAGTTCTCTGGATTCTGGGCGCGTGTGTTGTTGACGCAGCGCAATTTCCAAACGGTCGGACCACGTTTGTGTGATTTCGCTTATCTGGCGTTCGAGTTCCGGTTCGTCAAATGCGGACTCGGGAGGTCTTTCGTCGAATCCGATAATCATATGGACACGAGCCAATGTGGAATCATCGAAGTAGGGATAGTAGGCCGAAAGACGACCGTTAAAGGCCTGGACGAGGCAATCGGAAATGCGTTCACGTACGTCAGAAGAATAACGGTCGCGCGGAACATAAACCAATGCGGATGCATACCGATCAAAGCGATCGGGGCGAAGCAGCAACCGCGTTTTGGGGCGTTCATAGATGTCGCGGATACGTGTTGCAGAGCGGCAAATTTCGTCTTCGGTCAGTTGGAAGAGCTCGTCCCGCGGAAACTTTTCGACAATGTTCAGAAGATCTCGGTACGCAATATTTGCATTTCTTTGCTTGGGGGATCCAAGCGCTTTTCTTACCCGGCGCGACAACAATGGAATGTTGAGGACGGATTCGTTGTAGGCTTCGGCAGTGAACAAACCTACGAAACGGCATTCTCCGCACAATTGTCCGTTTTCATCGAATCTCTTTATCCCGACATAGTCCATGTGAACCCGGCGGTGGATGTGAGATTGGGTATTGGATTTGGTGATTAAAAGCGGAACCGGCATGGCCATGAACTCACGGCGTTCCGGCGTTAGGCTTTTGTTCTGAACACGCCTTAAAATTGTCAGGTTGGGATCACGCAAAACGCCAAGACTTGTTCCCTCGACGGGAACCAGGTCCCCAGTCTCCAAATCTCCGGTCAGGTCGTATTCTCTCGAGCCCAAAAACGAAAAGTGGTTGTCGCGGAGCCAATGCAAAAAGGCATTGGCTTCGTATATTTCATCTTCCGGTAATTGAGCCGGATTTTGTTCCAGATGTTCGATCATGCCGTCCAAACGCCGAAGCATCGCGTCGAAATCGGAAACCACTGTTTCGACATCGCGCAGTAGTTTCTCGATCCGTTGAACGAGTTCGATGCGCGCATCCTGATCCGGTAACTGGTCTGTCTGGATGTGAATCACGATTTCGCGCGGCTGTGTTTCGTCTGAGCGTTCGTAGGAAGGTAGGGCTTCCCTCTTGCCGTCCGCGTTTCGCGTCCAGTCCATCATGGGGTGAGAGACGGCATAGACGAACAGATTCCTTGCTGAGAGTTCTCCGAGAATTGTGTCCACAACGAAGGGACGCTCATCGCACACGATTTCAATGACGGTATGGCGATTGCTCCAGCCATCCGAATTTTGGGTCGGGTTGTAGATGCGGACAAGAGACTTTCCAGGGCTCCGATGCTCAGAATAGTCCAGTAAGGATTTGGTAATGGCTTCGCCGTTATTGACGCCGATTTCTGCCAGCTCTTCGTCATTGAAGTCGTTCAGGAGCCGCTGGTGGAGCAAGCTAACGTGTTGGTCTTCCGTTTCCGCTCGCCACGGTGCAGACCCGTTGGCGCCAGGTTCAAGCGCTTCCAACGATGCCCGTTTGTCTTCCCGATGCATGGCGTTCTCCTCACTCTTAACGGCGATGGCGCATGGTCGCCCGCCCGCTCTTCTTGCTTAACTATCAGCAAATCATGGTGAGAAAACATTAATGATACACCCTCAATGAAAATTGAGGGCGCGCATCCGCGTACGGTTGAGCCAGGCCACGTTCAGTTTGCCCGGCCGCTATTCTGCCGGTATCAGATTGTCATACCGGAGAGGGTTGCAATAATCAGAACAACAAATACCGAAAAGGCAACAAACCATATGGAGCGAGCTATCATGGCGGTGTCTTCTTTGGTCGCGAATCAGTTTGATTATAGCGTAAATTTGACGAGTCGATGGTCAGATTGCGGAAAAGATGTTGAGAGGTGCATTCAATTGGGGAAAGTATTATGACGGAGCAATTGGTCATTGGATTTGGGCTTATCGCTGTTTCGACCTTTATTGAGGCTTTGTTTATCGGCAGCGTCATAATTTTTTACCGGTCGTTTCGCAGTTGGATCGCCGGGCCGCCGGTTGCGCTCAAGACGGTCTTGATTGCCGGCGTTGCGCCACTGTGGTTGTTTCTTGGTCTGGTCATAAGCGCCTGGATCTGGGCGTATGCGTTCTACGCTCTTGGTGTATTCGATACCTTTGAGCCGGCGCTCTACTTTGCACTTGTATGTTTTACCACGTTGGGATTTGGCGATGTTCTCCTCTCAGAAGAATGGCGGCTTCTTTCCGGCGTGTGCGCGGCAAACGGTTTGTTGTTATTTGGTATCACGACAGCGTTCTTGATCGAGTTCTTCTCGCGCTTGCGGCAAGCCGATTCAACGCGTTAGGCTAATTCATTCGCGCCTATTCGCAGAACAAGGGCATTTGATAAATGTTGGAGAGCGTACAATCCTTCTGGGATGCTGTGGTATCGGTTTATGAGACCGGCTTTTTGGGACAGCCTGTCGGTCGCGGCGTTGCCGCGCTTCTGGTTTTTGTCCTCTTTTACATCTTACGGCATCTTCTTTCCCATGTCTTTATCGGCATGCTGAAGAAATTGGTAAGCCGAACAGAAACGGATTTCGACGACAAAGTCCTTGATGCGCTCGAAGGGCCGCTCACACTCATTCCTATTGCCGCTGGAATCTTCTTCGCTGGAGAAGTCTTGGGATTGGAAGACCGATATCGAGCCCTCATTCTTTTGACGACGAAATCTCTTCTCGTGTTCCTCATATTTTGGGCGCTGAGCCGAATTTCGCGGCCGGCGATTGAGCTTCTCACGAGCTTCGGTTCGGTGTTCGGGGCAACCTTTGTCGATTGGATCGCAAAGCTCTTAAAGGCCGTGTTCTTTCTGGTTGGAATTGCCGCAATACTCGACATGTGGGGCGTTCCCGTGCTGCCGTTCTTGGCGAGCCTTAGCCTTTTGTCCGTTGCCGTGGCGCTTGGGGCGCAAGATCTGTTTAAAAATTTGATTGCGGGCGCGTTGATCATCGCCGAGCGCCGATTTGCCCGCGGCGACTGGATCAAGGTCGATGGGATCGTTGAAGGGACTGTTGAACAAATCAGTTTCCGCTCGACCAATGTGCGGCGGTTCGACAAGGCGCCCGTGCATGTGCCCAACTCCAAACTCTCAGATAATGCGGTCACGAACTTTTCCAGGATGACTCATCGGCGGATTTATTGGGTCATTGGCCTCAAATATGGTTCGACCGTTGAGCAGCTCGCACAGGTGCGCAACGAAATTGAGACCTATGTGCTTGAGAATGAAGAGTTTGCCCACCCCCCCGAGGTCACCACATTTGTGCGCGTAGATCAATTTTCAGAGTCATCGATCGACATCATGCTCTATTGCTTCACACGAACGACAGACTGGGTGAAGTGGCTCACGATTAAGGAAACCTTGGCGTACAAGATCAAGTCGATTGTGGCTGAGGCGGGTACGGACTTTGCGTTCCCCAGTCAGTCGGTTTATTTGGAAATGGATGTTGCAGGAGAACGCCCGGAAATCTTCGATCCCAACATGCCGTCCGGCGAGGATGTGAAACATGCAGCCGAGTAAAGCGTCCGGCGCAAAGCCCTTGGTCGTTCACGAATCGGAGATGGACTTTGACGGGGGCGCCGACGTGCGTTGGCGAACGCTTTTGAGCGGCGACCGAACGTTCAGCGAGAAACTCACGCTGGGTATTGCCGATGTGCCGGTGGGCGGCGACGTCCCCAAACGGCACCATCATCCGCAGCCGGAGGCGTACTATCTCATCGAAGGCACGGGTTTGTTGGAGATTGACGCGGAGACGTTCGAGATGCGACCGGGGCATGCAGCCTTTATTCCGGGCGGGAGCATTCACCGTTTGAGGAACATTGGGCGAGTGCCTTTGAAACTGCTCTATGTGTTTCCTGCCGATACTTTTGGCGACGTGGAATATACGTTCTTGGAGAGGGAGTAACCGCCGCTGTCAGTTATCTGACGATTGTTTCCACCAAGACTTGGGTTCCCGCCGCGCCGAACCAAGAGATGGCGGGGATCAACAGGTATATGATAAAGCGGCCGATGTCAGGCGAATCCACCGGCCAATCGGGGAGAGAATCGACCTCCCGTTTGTAGGCCAAGAGTCCCGGTAACCGTGCGGATGATGCACTGCTCTCTTTGTTTGTCTGGAGGGCGGTTCTCTCTCGTTTGATATCCTCGATCACCCACTCGAGTTCCTTGCTTTTTTCACGAATGATGAGATTGCGGGCCGAGAATAGCGGTGCGATAAACTCGTAAGTGGCGAGCAGCGCTGCCATCCCCATCATGACCAGAATCATTGGAAGAGAGCCGAAGATGGTCCGATTGTTCCCCTCGTCCAACAGGAGCACCATCAGAATTGCGAACAGAATCAGCCAACGGAGTGCGGCGCGCAGTCCCAAGCTAACGAAGGGTCTGTACGCATGGCGATCGAATACATCAATCTCTATGTTGTCCCTGAACTGATGCATGAACAGAGCAAGAGGAGCATTGCTTAGGGTCACAACGTGTAGGCCCATATTCGCAAACAGAAGCGGAAAGCTTACCGCACCGAAGAGAAGAAACGGTTGGATTTCGCCTTGAGTGATCAGTACCGAGCCGGAGCCGGAAAAGAACGCCAGGTAGATCAGACCAGCAACAAATCCCAAGACGGCGGCCCAGCGCGAGCGGGTGATGAGTTTCCGTTCGATAGGTTTGAGGTCTGACGGTGTTGCGCTGGGTCTGACATGGTCTCGAAGGTCTTCGATGTCCTTGATCGCGCCACGCCGTTGATAGATTTCCGATGCGTAGATGTAGCCGTGCAGAGCGCTTATGACGAAGACCGTGTCGAATTCCATCCAGAACGGGTACTCTGCGGAAAAAGCTGTCGGCAGACTTACCCAGTGATAAAGTGCGACGATCACCAGATAATAAGTGATCAATATAAGGAACAAACAGAGTGCGGACTTACAAGGCGCCCATGGCATGGATGCGAACACGCGAATGTCGGGGGTATCCAGCTTGGCCAGCGTGGACTCATAGTCGACCCGATTTTGTGTGCGGCGATCCATCCGTTTAGGCTAGCACAGTCAGAGGGAAATTTGCGGCTTTCCTAAGATGCCTGTGCCCCCATTCTTGCTTGGTGATTTCTCAGTTCTCCGCCGGATAGGCGCCAGAGACGTTGTCCCGGGCCCGCTCACGCCCGTCGTCGCTGCGCGATCCCTCCCGTCCAACCTATGTATTTTAAGGTGCAGGTGTGACTTTAATCGGTACTCTAGCAATGATCCGTTTGCCCCCTAATACATAGCGAACCTCATAATCGCCCGGATCCCGCGGAACATTCAGCTGCGACGGGGAGCCGTCGCGAGCATACCGATATCCGCCCGAGAAATTGTTGGGCGCGTCGGGTTTGGCGATCGTCAAATAGTCGCGATAGTTTGCGGGTCCTTCCCACTCCACTCTGGCCTGTGTTGTGGCGACCGCAGAGGAGGGCGCTGTGATGGTGGCGGTAACATCCGATACGATGATCGGGCGTCGGGCGACCACTTTTTTGCCGTCCAGCACGTAGCGGAGCTCATAGTCTCCCGGTTCCAAAGGCATGTCGATCTTTGCGGGAGATCCATCACGAGCATATTTGTAGCTCGTGTACTTGCGCTCATTGTCTGCTGGTTTGGTGACCGTGACCCAGTCGCCCTTGGAATTCGGACCCGTGAACGCCACATTGATCGACTGTCCGGCTTGGACGCCATCAGGGGCTGTCAGAGTTGCAATTGCTTCGGTAATTTGAATGGTCTGGCGGGCGATAACCTTTTTGCCGTCTTGTACGTAGCGGAACTCATAGGATCCGGCTTCCAGTGGCATACGGAGTTTAAGAGGGTTCCCGTCGCGCATATATTTGTAATCTGTATACGCTCTCTCATCGGCCGTGGGAGCGGTGATGGTCATCCAATCCCCGTGGGCGCCGGGTCCGGTCCAACGCACATCATGATACGTCCCCGCCATTGCAGTGGGGGGGCCGGTGATGGTCGCGTCCACGCCGGTGACCGTGACGGGCATACGCGCAATGATCTTTTGACCGGCCTGTAAGTACCTGAGTTCGTACTCACCTGGGTCCAAAGGTGCCTTGAGGCGCAGTGGATTTCCATCCCTCGTATAGGCATAGCTGGTGTAGGCACGTTCGCCCGCGTCTGGTTTGACAATTGTGATCCAATCGTCGTTGTAGGCGGGTCCAGTCCAATTGACATCGAATTGGGCTCCGGCTGATACAGATCCTGCTGCGGTCAGGGTTGCTTCGACGGCTGTGGCCGTGATCGGCACTCTCGCCAGTATTCGTGCCGGTTTGCTCAACATATAGCGCACTTCGTATTCACCGGCCGTATTGGGCATACGGACCTTTAACGGATTTCCATCCTTCGTGTACTTATAGTTTGTGTAGGCGCCCGCGCGATCCTCCGGTTTGGTGATGGTAATATAGTCCGAGATTCGGTCTGGTCCGGTCCAATAGACAACGATCTCGGAACTGACCGGTGCTTCTCCTTCTGGAACGGAGCGCACGGTGGCTTCCAAGTCAAACTCGAGTGGGATGGTGACGGTTTTTTCCGTGCCTGTATTCAGCTCCACCAGCTTGGATTCGCCTTTTAACCCCGTCGACGGCTGCTCGACGAAGACGTCGTAGACACCGCCCGGCAGTTCGGCTTTGGCTTCACCGATGTCCTGGGCCTCGAAGAGCACTTCGCCGCCGCCGGCTTGTTGGATCTTCCAATTCAGGCCTGTGATGATGACGGGGCCACCGGCCAACTCGGTTGCGCGCAGCGCGAGCCCGCTCGTCTTGGCGGGTTCGGGGGCTTGAGCGACCGTTTCTTGCAAGGCGGTTGTGAGTTCTTGGGCGTTGTCGGCGCTTAAGAATTTGCCACCGGTGTTTTCCGCCAGACACTGAAGTCCGGCTTGTTCGACTTCGTCCACATCAAAACCGATGACGTGAGCCGTGAAATCGATCCCTGCTTGTTCCAGCTCGGTTCCCACTTCGCAGGGATCAAGGTCACAGGTTTCAATTCCGTCACTGACCAAAATCACAGTTGCCTTATTCTCCGTATACTTTAGTTTTTCGGCGGCAAATTTGACGGAGGCGCTGAGTGGTGTTTTGCCCTTTGGGTTCAGCTTGTTCATGCTGGCGCGGATGGCGTCGCGATCGGCTCCAACAGGGGCCAGTTCCTCGATGTCGCTGCAGTCGCCCTTGCGGTTGTGGCCGTAGGCGACCAGACCCAAATTGCGTTCCGCCGGTAGGTCGCTGAGGAGGTTTCCAATCACATCCCGGGCAATGACGATCTTTTCTTTGTCCTCGACCCGGCCCCACATGGAGCCAGAGGCGTCCAGGACGACGATGGCGTCTTCGGCTGCGGCGAGACTGGGCAGCCAAAAGCTGTTAAGCGCGACTAAGACAAGCGAGAAACCTAGCGTTCTAGCGTGATTCAGAGCCATAACTTTCTTCCCCATTTGTCACTAACGTCGGCGGGCTGAGTTCGAGTCTGCAGCCAGTAGAAAGAAAAGGTTACCAAATTCCTGATGGGTTCACAAAAGTAGGCGTGGGACGCTAGACTACAACAAAGGACAGACAACAAAAAACCGGAGGAAACCGATGTCCTTAGCCATCGCACCTTTGAACGCGTCGTTCGGTGCCACGGTTACCGGCGTGCGGCTTGCGGAAATCGACCGGGAGCAGTTTTCCTTGATTTATGACGCGTGGCTGGAGCACGCGCTTTTGATTTTTCCAGAGCAATATCTATCGAAAGCGGAGCAAATTGCGTTCGCAAAGCGGTTTGGATCTATGGAGTTCGACATCGCTGCGATCAGCAATGTGAAGGCCGATGGGACCTTGCGTCCGGATGACGACAGCGATGATGTCGTTAAGATCCTGAAAGGCAATATGGGCTGGCATTGCGATAGCACCTACATGCCGGTTCAAGCCAAGGGAGCGGTGTTCACCGCCCATGTGGTGCCGTCAGAGGGCGGAGAGACGGGCTTTGCGGATATGCGCGCGGCCTACGACGCGCTGCCGCCGGAGACGAAGGAGCAGGTGGAAGCTCTGTCTGCCTATCATTCTCTCTATCACAGCCAAGGAAAGATTGGACACGAACATCAAAAGGATAGTGAATATAGTGGTTACGGCTTTCATGGTCAGGACCCGTCCTTGCGCCCACTTGTCAAAGTCCATCCCGAAACCGGGCGCAAATCTCTCGTCATTGGCCGGCATGCGTACGGGATCCCCGGCATGGATCCAGGTGAGTCGGAAAGGCTGCTTCAAGATCTTGTCGATTTCGCGTGTCAGGACCCCCGTGTCTATCATCATCACTGGGCGCCCGGGGATGCCATTCTCTGGGACAATCGTTGCCTCCTGCACCGGGCCTGCCCGTGGGACATGTCGAAGCCACGGGTGATGTATCACTCCCGCATCGCAGGCGATCCTATGACGGAAGGGTGTGGCAAGGTCATGTAGGGCTTTCCCACTACCCCATTTTCATGGCGCCGAGGAAATCCATTTTACCAAGAGGGACACCTTTCATTCTGAGGATGTCGTACGCCGTTGTTGCATGGAAATAGAAGTTCGGTAGAGAGAACGACAAGAGGAAGTTCTGATTGGTGAACGGAATTTCGTTCTTGCCGACTGAGAAGATGAGCGACTTGCCCTCCAATTCAGAAGCATCTTGTTCGGAGATGGAGGATACGCCTTGACGCGCTTCTGCTACGAGGGCTTGAAGGCCTCCATAGTCTTTATCCAGCTCAAAGGAGGGCGGGGTGAATTTTCCGTCTCTCATGCCTTGCAAGGCACCCCAAGAGTGGTGACATGTGGAGACGATCTGGAAATGTAGCGGCATCATATCATCGCGCATTCTGGCTTGTACGAACTCCGAAAGATCTGTGCCGGACTCGCTCGCATAGGCCGCGCCTTTTTCAAGGATTCCTGCGACACTATCGAGAATGCGGCCGTAGGTTTCTACGCTTGTTTCATAAAATGAGATGCTCACTCTGGTGTCTCCCTCTGATTATTGGGCAGACACTATGCATAGGCGTTTCGATACGCAAGCTTTGCAATCAGGTCGGCAAAATTGGCCCATTTCAGAACCTTTGCTTGCCGAGCCAATCCAAGATGGCCCAGGCTGTTTCCTCCCAATGCGTGTCCAGCATGAGATCGTGAGCCCCCGGACAAATTTCGAGCTCTGCCGCAAAATCGTTGCACAGCTCTTCATGATCACGGAGCGGAATGGACCAGTCGTCTTTGCCTGCTACAACGAGACAGGGCCGGGCATCATCAGAGGCCCGTTTGAGGGTTTTTCGGGAAAACAATTCCTGTACGGCTGTGTAGGATTCAGAATCCAACTTTGAGACATAGGCATCGCGCTTGTTCGAATCCAAATCGGGTGAAAAGAAAAAGGAGACGAAGGCAGGCCGCATCAGCCGCGCGTTCTTTAAAATACGTCCCAATATCATTCGTATGGGACTTTTTAAGACCATACGAACCGCAACTTTTGAAGACGCTCTTTTGGGGGAAGAAGCGATGAGGATAGCTCCTGCAACTCGCGGGTCCTCCAGATAACACCGCTGGGCGATCACCCCGCCCATGGAGTGACCGGCAACAATAATCGGCCCATCTAGATTTTTGATCGCCTTCTTGGCGTCGTCCACGTAGTCGGCCAACTGCCACTGAGATATGTTTCCGCTCTGCCAGCTTTGGCCGTGGTCACGGAGACTGAGCGCATGGGCTGGCCAGCCGTGGGACGCGAACCAGGGCAGAAAATTTTCTTCCCAGCACCATGCGCCGTGAAATCCGCCAGGAATGAAGAGTAGACTCGGGGCATGTGTGGGTTCTGCGGGTTGGTGGCTGATGAGTTCTAAGTGACGTTCGGACATGCTGACCTCTTGTGCGTGGCGTTGAAGCACCATCAAATCCAAGGGAAGCCGTCAAGACTCAGAATCGGGCTGGGTATTTCTTAGTGGAGGCAGAAAACGCTCAACCTTGCGCACGGCCCGGTCGAAGCGGCCATGTCGTGTGCGAAAACGCTTTACGCTGTTCGCGATGGTCTTATTCAGTGCGATCAAGATCGTAAGGCCCATCAAGGTTAGCAACATACCAAGAGGTATGGGGAGGGGGAGCAGGACAAGGCCTACCAAAACTAGGCAAACCCCGATGAGCTGTCCGAAAAGAGCCATTAAATTAAGGAGAGACACGCCGACTAACTGCCCACCATTCTTCATCTTCGTTTCGACAAACCCGCGTTGAGTGTGTTGACCAGATTTAGCTCTCGTCACTACCCAATTCTTCGTACTTCTACCTATATTGGATCACTTCGTTGCGGATTTAAGTGCTCACTTTATCGATTTTTCTACGCTAAAGCGTAAAAGTCATCGGATCCACCAGCGCACCCGGCAGCCGAAGACTGCGACTAGAACGGGAGCCATACGTCCCCGGGTCCATCAGGAAATCGCGCTCGCTGGTTAACTTGACCAGACTTTTTCCCAGCAAGTCAAGGATCGAGTCGTCAAATCTTAGTGGGTTAATGGGGCCGATGGGCTGACCATCTTTCACCCAATGGCTTGCAAAGCGTGTCATTCCTGTTATGCGGCCAGCGTATCGATCGGAAAAATTGGCGTACCATAGGTTGGTGATGTAAATGCCGGTTCCAAGTTCTGAATAGATCTGGTCTTCCTTCAAGTCTCCGCCTTGCATGTCAAGGGACAACGGCGATTCTGACGTGTTGGCGCCGTTCGCCTTCAGATGAAATTCAACGGCGCTTCGGGGGCTGACCAGGGGTTCTTTCCACTCCCCGTTTTGCAGAAAAGTTACGGTGGTGGGGCGAATAAATCCGTCCGCCTGAAAGGGAGGTGCGGCACCCTCAGCAGTGTTTTCTACCATGGTGACACGAGGATCTAGGCGGGCGCTTGCGTCTTTGAGCTTTTGGAGTGGTGATTGGCCTGTTTCGAACCTGCTTGCGCTAAATCCTCCCCAGCCGAGCAACGACATGAGCTCTTCCAAAGCGGCCGGCGCCAAATACACACGGTAGGCGCCAGGCGCCAACGTGATTGGTGTGCGGTCGGTGATGCGAAGTTTTTCTATCGCCGTGTTCCGCTTTGCTTTCAGGTCTTCGATGTCCCAGTGGGTCCCGGAACAGGCATCTTTTACGGCTTTGTCTGTGTGAAGATAGAAACTCCAGTCCAGATTGAAGGTTTCGATTTGATGCCAGTTGCGCTGGCCCATGGAGTTTGCAAAGCCGTACATCTGTGTCCCCCCTGCATAGAGGCCGACCATATCTTGGCCTTTTCCCATACCCAGGATGGCGTCCAAAACATCGCTGTTCTCCGGAAGGGAGCCTGATCGAACGGTTCGCGTATTGGAGACTTCGGGGTTAAAGGTCGTGTAAGGATCCTCCGGTGCGTGGGTTATATCGGCTTCGAGACGTCTGCGCGTAGCGGCAAGCATTTGCGTGTCTTCTTGAATGCGGCCGGTGAGAACAATATCCGCTGAGATCTGCTTCTTTCCTTCAATGAGACGCAGGGTCAGCTGGTGCTGCCTCACTGAACCCGGCTGTCGGATGGCGCTGTTGTTGAAGCGGATGAAATCGGACCGTTCGCCCGCGTAGTTGAGCAAGACCGTGTGATTTGGCTTTGTACTTTCACCGATATGGTCGGCCAGGGTACTAAACCAAACTTCGATGTCTTCTGCCGTCATCCCGCTCCTCCAAAAACGCTGATATTGCGGAACTGGCAGGCGGGGGTGCGATGGCCAACGCGGATGGCTTGGTTCGGTTCTCCTTTGCCGCAATAGGGGGAGCCCCCTAAGTTCATTGTGCTGATGTTTCCAACGCCCGAGAGCGAGCGCCAGAAATCGGCCGAGATCCCTTTATAGTTTGCGTTTCTGACAGGCCCTACACGCTTGCCATTTTTGATTTGTTCCGCCCATTCACACCCGAATTGAAACTTGTTACGCGAGTCGTCGATGGACCAAGAGCGATTGGTTTCTAGATAAACACCTTCGTCAACATCCGAGATGAGCTCATCCAAAGACGAGCTGCCCGGTTCCATGTTGATGTTGGCCATACGGTCGATGGGAGGCCTGTTCCAGGCTGAAGCTCGCGCGTTCGCCACACCCGGCACGCCGGCACGCTGTTGTGAGGAGGTGCCGCCAAGCAATCTTATCAGTCTGCCGTCCTTGATCAGAAATTCGCGCGCAGATTCTGTTCCTTCTTCGTCGTATTTGAAGCTTGCTGCGGCTCCCTCAGCTTCCGGATCGAAGGTGATGTTCAGGTATGGTGAGCCGTATTGGTACGTGCCCACCATATCCAATGAGACAAAACTGGTTCCTGCGTAGTTCCTCTCGTCTCCTAGAATTCGATCAAGTTCGAGAGGGTGGCCGATCGACTCATGAATTTGCAGAACCATCTGATCGCCGGCAATAACGGCGTCCATGTCGCCGGTCGGGCAGGGTGGTGCAGCCAGGAGCTGAAGCGCCTGGCTGGCAATACGGTCCGGGGCTTCACGCCAGCCGGTGCGATCTAGGATTTCCAGCCCGCCCTGCTGCACGCCGTCGCGGCCAAAACTGCGGGACTGGGATAGGCCCGGCTTGTGAGCGGTTGCCCATAAGCTGGGCGTGACCGAAACAAAGTGTTGGTGATGGTTGGCTCCGCCTGCAAAACTGTGGACGACCTCTTTCTCGCTGTACCAGAGCTCAGCGCCCCAATCGGAGATCAAATCATCGCATTTCAACCGTTCGTTGGCGTTTTTGAGCTCATCGAGCTTTTGTGTCACAGACAATGTTGACCAGGGTGCGGATACCTTCGTTTGAAAGTCCAACTCGGTATTCTGTTCGCTTGCGGATGGAACGGGCAGGGGGCCGAGTTCAGTGACGAGTTTGCCTTCCGACAATTGGGCCCAGAGGAGGGCCTCTTCGATGACTGCACTAATCCCTTCAGTGGATAAGTCGGAAGTCGCGGCGTAACCGTAGCCCGTCTTTGTGTAGAGCGTGATCATACCGCCAAGCGTCGTCTGCGTTGAAACTGGCTGGGGTGTGCCTCGAACCACGCTTACCCATTCATGGAACTCGCGTTCTATGCGGAAGGAACAAAAGGCAACAGTCGGTGCGGCCTTGCGAAAGTCCGCTTCGATGTCTCTAAAGCTACGGTGCATTCGGGGCTCTTTCTGGGTGCGATCGCAAGAACGATATCAAGAGGCGATTGGCTTTCGGGATACGGGCAGGCGCCGGCGCCCCCAAAGGAAGAACGGTTTGATGCGTGTGCCGACGTTCTCAAGGGTCAGGTCAGGCATGCGTTCAATAAGAACGCGGAGGGCGGTTCGGGCCTCGAGTCGCGCTAGTTCGGCCCCTAGACAGAAATGTACGCCGAGTCCGAAGGCCATGTGTCGTTGTGGAGGGCGGTCGAGCCGAAAGTCGTCGGGATCGTCGAATATGTCCGCGTCCCTGTTAGCGGCTGCGTAGTGAATCAAAACTTTGGCGTTTTCCGGGATGGTGGTCTCTCGAATGTTTACTGATTTTGTGGTGGAACGGTAAAGACCAAGAACTGGCGGATCGAAGCGTAGACTCTCCTCAATCGCTGCGTCTACCAGTGAAGGGTCTTCCACCACCCGTTGCCAAAGCTTCTGGTGTTCGAGCAAACGCCAAACGCAGTTTGTGATGAGGGACGTTGTCGTTTCGTTGCCGCCCACAAAAAGCTGATTGAAGACGCCTAAGACTTCGCTATCCGTCAGCGCCTTGCCGTCTCGTTCGGCTTTCACCAGGTGAGTGACTAAATCATTGGGCGGATTTTTGGTATGACGGCGCTGTTGGACCTGTTTCAGCTGGTATTCACTGAATGCCTGGAGCTTTTTCTGCCATGGCGCAGGGTCTTCCGCGCCCATGGCTTCCACGGCGGCATCTGACCATTCTTTGAACTGATCTATATCGTTGTCCGGCACACCGAGTAATCTGCAGATCACAATGACCGGCAACGGAAAGCCATAGTCATCATGGACGTCGAACCCTTCACCTGTCTCTACTTTATCTAATAGTTCGTGTGCGAGCGTTTCAATTTGCGGCGCCAAGGCGGCGATGGCGCCGGGGGTGAAGGCCTTTTGGACAAGTCCGCGAAAGTATGTGTGCTGCGGCGGGTCGGAGAGCATGCTGATGGGCGGCGTAAATTTCGGTCCTTGCCCCCAATGACTTGAAAAGGTTTCGATATCGCGAAGGGCTGCGGTGACGTCGTCATATTTGGAAAGCGTGTAGAAGGGCGGATCAAAGTTGCTGAAATAGTGCACCGGCGCGTTGGCGTGCAGCCATTGGTAGTCAATGGAAGGCTCAGCCATCGAGTCTGCGGAAAACGGGTTAAAGTCAGTCATGCGTCGTTCTCGGGGTTGCCGCGTTAGAAACTGACGCACATTTGAATAGGTTGGAGGGGATTCGCAAGTCAGATTCTGAGCATGCTTCTTATGAGCTATTAAATTTCCCGAAGTGAACAGATCTTGCCGTCTTAAACGAGCACGGAGTCCAGGCATTCTCGGCTGGCTTCGGACAATACTCCTGCTTCGAGTTCGTCGTCGAGGAAGACTGTGCCGCGCCGGTCCGGCCCGTTGTAGTCGGGCGTCAGGCCGACACGCCGGTCAGGGCCGACATAGTTTCGCGTTTCCACGAAAGCTCGGTCGCTTGTCGCGACGAAGTCCACTTTGCTACAGAGATTGCGTGCGGAAAGAGGCTTGAGAACACAGGCGCTTACGCCCGCATCTCGGGCAGCCTTCAATTCACCTTCGCTGATAATCTCGGATAGGAGAATGATTGGTGCACGTTGAGCGGCGCCATGGAGATGGTGGCGGATCTTCCTGATGAGGCGGACGCCCTCTTTCTCGGAAATTTTCGGCTCGATAATTATGAGATCCGCGGGACTGCGCTCGTGAAGTCTAAACGCATCGTCACAGGATTCGACTTCGCGAATATTCGCAAAGCGAAGAAACTTCATAAGTGTGCGAACAGAGTTCCGGGCAGCTGGGTCGTTGTCTACAATAATGACGGAGGCGTTTGGTTTAACGTCGATCATTGGTCTGAATCACTGGTTTTGATGATGACTGGATCTCATCTAGATAGCCGCATAAGGCGGCTTTGGTGACGCGAGTTCTGCCTTCGTGAGAGGCGCGTACGCCTTAGTATATCAAATACAGTGCGATTGACGCCGCCATGACGCTAAAGGAAACTGCCATCGAAACAATCTGTCCAACCATCTTCCTGCTCCCATTTACCAGCTGCTAGCGCATATTGGTCGTTCTGTCGGTTCTTCCAGATCCGACCACGCATGGGAGCTTTGCGATTATTTGTATTGTTGTTGGCGTTGCCTGACGGGTCCGCCTGCATCCTCCCAATAGGGCAAGATTTACCGGGAAAATCTTCTTAAATTTTTAATAGACATGATTACTAAAGGACTAACGGCTTATTCGTTCCCTGCAGCCGAGGGTTGCGCCACAAAAAGACCAGGAAGTCTGAGGATATCTCTTCCGACGAATGTGGACATTCTTTCCTCCTCAGCTATGTAGTTGGAGGGGATTAATTCAACCGAAGGAGGTGAACTCGTGGCGTACAAAATTACTGAGATTGAAGGGATTGGCCCGGCGCGGTCTGAAAAACTGACTGCGGCGGGCATTACCACAACTGATGAGTTGCTTGATGCGTGCTGCGATCCGGGTGGCCGGAAAGGGATGGCTGAGAAAACAGGCTTCAGTGAGAAAGAACTGCTCAAATGGGCTAATATGGCCGACTTGATGCGTATTTCCGGTGTTGGTGAAGAGTATTCAGAGCTGCTTGAAGCCGCCGGTGTCGATACGGTCAAAGAGTTGAAGATGCGTGTGCCCGCCAATCTGACGAAGAAAATGGAAGAAGTGAACGCGGAGAAAAAGCTCGTTCGCGCCGTTCCGGCCGAATCTCAAGTGGAGAGGTGGGTGGAGCAAGCTAAGACACTTGAGCCCAAACTCAGCTATTAATCCGTTTGCATATAAAGATGGGGCCGAGCGGCCCCACTTCGAGAGGAGGAAATACCCATGTCCAAAGAGGCTATTGTTCCAGCCGCCTCGCAAGCGATGTACGACAACTTTCATTTTGCGCCGGCGATCAAGTCGGGAGATACTCTCTTTTGTTCGGGCGTTATCGGGACTCGGTCGGACGGCTCCGCCCCGGAAGATCCGGAAGAGCAGTTTACACTCGCGTTTCAGGGTGTTGAAACGGTTTTGAAGGAGGCGGGTCTCGGGTTCGACCATATTGTCGAAATGACGACCTATCATGTGGGGCTTCAAAAACACATTCAGGCCTTCTTGAAAGTAAAAGATCAATTCATCAAAGAACCGTATCCGGCATGGACCGCTATCGGTATCACGGAACTCGCGGTGCCGGGCGGGATCTTAGAGATCCGGGTAACGGCAAAGGTCTAGGCGCCTACCGCGTTGACCGTTCAATGGTTTGCGGCCGATCCTGAAGAGGCTCGGACGCACCTTTTTTGCGTCCCGATCCATTCTTTCTCCGTTCTTTCCGTCCAGGCTCGAATTCTCATGGACGTAACACAATACCCGGCAACAGTTGCCGGGCTCGGCAAATCTTGCCGGGACATAACTGCCGAAACAAGGTAAAGATGACGGTAACCCTACGGATTATCCCGGCACAAATTATCTAAAAGGCAAAGAATTCCGGGCTTTCGGGTAGAAACTGCCGGGTGCGGAGCGGTCTGGCACGCAAGGTGCACTCCTTTGGCGCGGGCAAAATGCCCACGGAGCAAAATGCTCCTGTTTTAGCAAAATGCAAACATAATCCAGAATGGAGAATTAAAATGGTTCTTAGCATTAACACCAATGCTGGTGCTCTTGTCGCACAGGCTTCTTTCCGTAAAATCAACTCAGAACTCGACGCCGTTTCTAAGCGTGTGAACACCGGTCTTCGTGTCGCCGACGCGAAGGACGATGCTTCTACGTTCGCGGTTGCTCAAGGTATTCGCGGTGAGATCAAGGCTCAAGAAGCAGTTAGCTCTTCTTTGGGTGGCGCTAAAGGTGTCGCCGAAACGGCTTTGACCGCAACTGAATCGGTGTCTACGCTGCTTGGTGACGTTCGCTCGAAGCTCGTTCAGCTGGGTGACGACACATTGACAACAACTCAACGGACAGCGTTCCAAGAAGACTTGCAAGCTTTGACATCTCAGATCGTTACGACGATTAACGGTGCGGGCTTTAACGGCACGAACGTCTTGTCTTCGACCACGAACGCGTCTTTCCTTTCCGACACGAATGGCGGAACGATTTCAATTCGTGCTCAGAACATCGACTCTCAGGCTTCTGCCTTTGACACGGCTATCGGTGCCAACGGTGTTTCGGTAACGGGTGCTACCGTTGTTGCCGCACTGCAGACGGCCACTGGTGCTTTCACGGCTCTTGAAAATGCCGTAAACAGCGCTTTGGGTCAGTTGGGTGCTGACAATCGAGGTGTTGAACTTCAGCAGAACTTTATCTCTGGTTCGATTGACGCTCTGACAAATGGTCTTGGTGCTCTGGTTGACGCTGACTTGGCTAAAGACAGCTCTCGCTTAGAGGCTCTTCAGGCCCAGCAGCAGTTAGCTATTCAGGCGATCTCGATCGCTAACGATGCGCCAAACGCTCTGTTGTCACTGTTCCGGTAGGATAAGTCGGAATAGTCGGAAACTTGGGGGGCTGGTTTTGAACCGGCCCCTTTTCCGCACCAACAGAGTCATGTTTCGGAGTCCCCTGTAGGAGAAGAAAGATGAACGGGATACCCACCCTTGACGGTGTTCCCAACATCCGGCCTACGGAACAGCCAAGATTGCAGCCCCGCAGACCGGAGCCGGAACCAGTCATTTCCTCTGAGGAGGAACAAGCCGTGGATGAGACCGCAAAACCTGTTTCGCCCACCCCGCTTGATATTTTGAAATCGGAAGATACGTTTGATCAGCTCGCCTCCAAACTTGTCGGTCAAAATGCAAGTTTGCGGATTTCGCAAGACGACGCGACGGGCCGATTCCTCTATCTCTCGGTGGATAAAGCATCGGGTGAGATTATCGATCAATGGCCGGCGGAAGACTTTATTCGCCAGCTCGCCTTCTTTTTGGAGCTCAACCCCGATAAAAATATTCAATCGGGCCAGGCTTTAGACGAAGAAGTCTGAGACTTCGCTGCGCCCGATAAGGCGCTGATCTAGTGTGGAGACTTTGTAACGGGACGGATTCTCCGAACCCGGACTTGTGCGTGGATGACGGCGCTTGCTGTCGTGTGATCGTGCGCCGAAATTCGCAGCGCGCATGCCCCCTTCAACCCCTTTTTATCCTTTTCGTACTGCAACGCATGGTTTAGTCTGGTCTTCCCAAAATCGGGAAGGTCATGAGATTGTTCCGGTATCCAATCCTGTGTTTCTTTCTTTTTCTTGTCGGTGCGAGCTTCGCGATTGCCGACAACCTTCCCGATCCACCAGAAGGTCTTGGGTGGTACGACGCGAAGAATGGAGTGGGAACTTTTCTGAAACCCGCCGGCTGGCATATCAAAGAAGAGGTGCGGGGTGATACGCGGGCACTCTTCATCTCGCGCGAGAGTATTGATGCGAAAGGCCAGTTTCTCGTTGGGTTCTCCGTCAACAAAATTTCAGAGTTCTCACAACAAAGCGATCTCCGGCCGTCCGCATTTGCCAAGACCTATATCGGCCAGGTTGTGAGCGATGTTGAGGTTCTTACTTCAGGTGTTGTCGATGGGGGAGCGGTCGAGATGAATTTGGCGCGTGTTGTCAGTTTGAATGGCGACGTTAGAACGGTCGTGCACCACATTTCAATCGGTTGGGATGAGCGGGACGAGGTTTTTTTGATTATTGCTGAGGCGCCGGAAGCGGAGTGGGACGCCAACTACCATTTTTTGGGTCCTATGCTGAACTATTTCTTGCTCTAACTTTGAGATGAGACGCCGAACCTCACTCGAAGTCGCCCTTTGTCCGATGTGTTGCAACCTCCGATCACAACAGTGGTCATCAGGCTGACCCGTCCAACCCCAACGTGCTTTTGGCAGGATCCCGTTACCCCTGTTTGCCGATGTAGAGCACTTCCACATCCACCAGCGCATTGCCGTCCACGGGGTCGATATCGACTTTCCTTTCGGCGCGGCGGACAATGGCCTCGCCAACTTCGATTTCCTGGGTGTTGCCGTCATACTTGATTTTGACTTCTTCACATCTGCGCCCTTCCGGCGGTTGGGTGTGGAGAAATTTTACGGAGAAGAGGATCGCCCCTCCTTTGGGATTGTCGTAAAACCGCCATTGTCGGTCGACGTAAAGATCTTTCATCACAAATTTGTCGCTGGCCATTCTATCCCCCATTGCTTTGCTCAGCCGCACATACCCACTTGCCCAGTTAGACTACGCAAACGCGTTATCGAATTGATGACGCGGTTCGTTTAGTTTACCAGCTATCGCCCAACACGGCCATGATCATTCATAGGTGACAATTGATGCGCGTGGAAGAAGCGGCAAGGGGCCGAATATGAAGGCACTCACAATCGGTGGCGCGACGATCGATACGATCGCCATCATCGAAAGCGACCACATCGAGCGCATGACGATGTTGAATGCGGATGCCTCCTTTTTGTTGCTTCAAGAGGGCGCAAAGACGGAGGCGGGCGAAATCTCCACCCATTGCGGCGGGGGCGCCGTTAATGCGGCTGTTGCCATGTCTCGCTTGGGGTTCGATGTGGCATCAATTCTGAAGCTGGGGCGGGATCAGCGGGCCGAAGCGATTTTGGCGCGACTTATGGACGAAGGGATTTCGACACGCTGGGTCTCTCGTGACGAGGGGGCGCCCACGGGGGCGTCTGTGCTGGTGTCATCTCATGATCGCAATGCGGCCGTGTTCACTTTCCGCGGAGCGAACACTTTGCTTGATCTGTCCGATTTGAAAGACGAGGCGTTTGGCGTGGACCTGGTCTATGTTTCCACACTGTCTAATCAATCCGCATCCTGCTTTCCCGCAATTGTGCAAAAGGCGCGGACCGCTGGAGCGATTGTTGCGGTGAACCCCGGGCCGCGTCAGCTGGCGTCTAGGGCGCAGGACTTTGAGGCCAGTTTGGCGGCAGTCGACATTCTCGCGCTTAATCGTTCGGAAGCAGAAATATTACTCCCGACCCTTGTGTCCAATGTGGGTGAGGGCGGTCCGCAGCTCGAGGGTGTAGATCTTCCCCGGTTGGCGGCACAGGGATTATCGGGGGGAACCTTTCACATGTCCCTCAGCCGCTTTGTTTCCGCGGTGCAACGTTTGGGGCCAAAACTGGTGCTGATCACGAACGGTACGGAGGGGGCCTATCTGGGGACGGATAAAGAAATCCTTTTCGTGCCGACCTTACCTACGCCGGTTGCCGGCACTGCCGGAGCTGGCGATGCGTTTGCATCGACGTTTGCGAGTTATTGTGTGGCGCATAAGGATGTACGGCGGGCGCTAGCGGCGGCCACGGTGAATGCATCGAGCGTGGTGTCACATATTGACACTCAATCCGGTCTGTTGCCGGCGGCGGACTTGGATCAGGCACTTGAAAAGCGCTTCCAAAAGACTGAGATCCAAAGTTGGACTCTTTCGCTATGATCTCTGTACGCTCTATTGAGGCTTCGGATCGTGCCGAATTGAAGACCATGTTCCAAGAAGCTTGGGGCGCGCCGCGCGTGGTCGGATTGGGTCATGTTTATGAGTTGATTGAGCTGCCTGGTTTGGTTGCGCTTGAAGCGGGTGAGATTGTAGGGGCGCTCACATGGAACATCCAAAATGGCGCGTGCGAATTTGTCAGTGTGAATGCCTTTGTTGTGGGCAAAGGTGTGGCGCGCCTGTTGATGGGGCGCGCGTTGGACGAGGCCCGGACCTTGGGTTGCCGTCGGGTCTGGCTCATCACCACCAATGACAATGCGCAGGCCTTGACCGTCTATCAGAAGTTTGGCTTTCGCCTCTCCAAACTGCACATCGATGCCGTTGCGGAAGATCGTCGGCTGAAGCCGGAGATTCCTCTCGTTGCCGACAACGGTATTCCGATCCGGGATTATCTGGAGCTGGAAATCCTGCTTTAGGAACCAGGTTGCAAGAGTCCCGTGTCTCGTTTATGGGGAACTGGTAACACCAATTCTGCTGTCGGTTGTGGAGGCGAAATCATGGATAGACGGAGATTTGTGCTTGGGGCCGCCGCGGCCTGTCCGCTTTGCGTTTCAGCTGCTCACGCTGCGAGTTGGTCTTACGAAGGCTCGAGGGGGCCAGACAAATGGGGAAGCTTGAGCCGATCCTATCGTGCTTGCGAAACCGGCAACGAGCAGTCGCCCATCGATCTGACCAATGCGATTTCCGCCGACGTGGACGCCCCCCTCGTGGAGTGGGCATCTGTTCGTTTGGGGTCCGTGGTCAATAACGGTCACACGATCCAGGTCAATACGCCCGGCGCCGGTCAATTGAGCCTTGATGGGCGTGCATACGAATTGCTGCAGTTCCACTTCCATCATCAGAGCGAGCATACGGTCAACGGCTATCGCTATCCGTTGGAAGTACACTTCGTTCATAAGGAAATGAACGGCGATAATTTGGCCGTGATCGGCGTCTTTTTCGAGGAGGGCGACGCCAACGAGGTCTTAAGCACGATCTGGCGCGTCATGCCAGAGACAAAAGGCGAAGGCACGAGTGAAGCGGTGATTGATCCCAATGGTCTGTTGCCCAAGACGGGCCGAATCCGAGGCCGCAGCGGAGATGATGTCTTTCGGTACGCGGGCTCGCTGACGACGCCGCCTTGTTCGGAGATTGTTCAGTGGACGGTATACAAGACGCCGATCGGTGCATCGGCCGATCAGATTGCGGCGTTCGCCAAGCTCTTTCCCGGTAATTTTCGGCCCGTGCAGCCGGTCAACCGGCGGTTCATTTTGCTCGGCAAGTAAGGGCTTCGACAGGCTTTTCCGGATCGGCGTTAGGAGATAAACTCGGCTTTCAACAGGGAGCAAGAGCATGCCCAGTCACACCGTTCAAACCACAGATGCGCTTGCACCGGAGCGCGTAGATCCCCATCATTTTCCTCTTGATGACATCCCTCCTCTTGAGGGGAAGGTGAGCACCGATGAGTGGCGTACCCGCCTCGACCTGGCGGCGTGCTACCGGCTGATTGCCCGCAACGGTTGGGACGATATGTTGTCCGTACACGTGTCCGCCCGGGTGCCGGGGGAAGAGGGTAAATTCCTCATCAATCCGTACGGCGTCTTGTTCCATCAAGTGACGGCATCGTCGCTCATCAAAGTAGATTACGAAGGCAACCAATATACGCAGACCCCGTTTTATCTTAACCCGGCGGCCATCAACATTCATGGGGGCATTCTGGAAAGCCGGTCCGATGTCGCCTCGGCTCTTCATTTGCATACGATTGCCGGAACGGCTGTGTCGTCGCTCAAGGATGGTCTCTTGCCTCTTAATCAGCGGGCGCTCTATTTTACGAATATTACGGCGTATCATGACTATGAGGGTATCGCGATAGAGGACGACGAGCGGGAAACGCTGGCGCGGGATCTCGGCGACAAATGGGTGATGTTTCTCCGCAACCACGGAACGATTACTGTGGGACGATCCGTGGCCCAGGCTTATGTCTATGCGTTCTTCCTCGAACAAGCCTGCAGGTATCAATTAGCCACCCAGTCCGCCGGCGTGGAAATCACGCCGCTGCCCCAAGAGGTGATCGACAAAGTGCCCGAGCAAGCGACTCACTTCAAAAGCATGGGGCGACTGGAATGGCCAGCGCTCTTGGCGACGCTTGATAAAGAGGATGATAGTTACCGGCGGTAGTCTTTTGCCGACCCGTCATCCCCGGCAAGCGAGCTTTGCGAGCGCAGACCGGGGATCCAGGAAACACCGATCGAGCTATTGTCACCCTTGAAATTACGGTGACTGCGGATTACTGGATCCCCGCTCTCGCGGGGATGACCGCTTAGTTCACTGCCCGCTCCGCTTAGCCAACAATCGCAGACGCAATGCGTTTAACTTGATAAAGCCCTCGGCGTCCTTTTGATCGTAGACGCTGTCTTCCTCAAAGGTGACATGTTCCTCTGAGTACAGAGAATAAGGAGAGGCGCGGCCGATCAGGTGCACGCCGCCTTTGTACAGCTTGAGGCGGACCGTGCCTGTGACGAACTCCTGGCTCTTGTCGATGAGGGCCTGGAGCATTTCCCGTTCGGGCGCAAACCAGAAGCCGTTGTAGATGAGCTCGGCATATTTGGGCATGATCTCATCTTTGAGGTGGGCCGCGCCTTTGTCGAGGGTGATTTCCTCCATGCCGCGGTGAGCGGTGAGAAGAATGGTCCCGCCGGGGGTTTCGTAAATGCCGCGCGACTTCATCCCGACAAAGCGGTTTTCCAAGAGGTCGAGGCGGCCGATGCCGTGGGTTTTGCCCAGTTCATTGAGCTTGGTGAGGAGTGTGGCGGGAGACATTACCGTCCCGTCGATGGAAACGGCGTCGCCTTTTTCAAAGCCGATCTCGATGATCTGGGGCGTGTCGGGAGCCTCTTCCGGGCTGTTCGTGCGCTGAAAGATATAGTCGGGTGCCGCCTCATTGGGGTCCTCCAGGACTTTGCCTTCACTCGACGTATGCAGCAGATTCGCGTCCACCGAGAAGGGGGCCTCGCCGCGCTTGTCCTTTGGGATCGGGATCTGATGTTTTTCGGCGAAGTCGATCAAGGTCGTCCGGGAGCTGAGTTCCCATTCGCGCCAGGGGGCAATGATTTTGATGTCCGGATCGAGGGCGTAATAGCCGAGTTCAAACCGCACCTGGTCGTTGCCTTTACCGGTGGCGCCGTGACAGACCGCATCGGCGCCGGTTTCGTGAGCGATCTCGATTTGGCGCTTGGCGATCAAAGGCCGGGCGATGGAAGTGCCGAGCAGATAAACGCCTTCATAAAGCGCATTGGCCCGGAACATGGGGAAGACATAGTCGCGGACGAAATCTTCGCGCAGATCTTCGATATAGATTTCTTTGACGCCCAGAAGTTCGGCCTTGTGCCGGGCGGGTTCCAGTTCCTCACCTTGGCCGAGATCGGCGGTGAAGGTGACGACTTCACAGTTGTAGGTGGTTTGCAGCCATTTCAGAATGACCGAGGTGTCGAGACCGCCGGAATAGGCGAGGACGACTTTTTTGATGTCGGACATGAGAGTTCTCTTTGGGTTTTGGATTTGGATAACGGTTTTGTTGAAGATTGTCATCCTCGAGGAGTTCCAAAGATGACAAGATTTGCGATTGCCAAAGTTCTTGTCAAATTGCTCGTCATCCCCGCTTTAGGCGGGGATCCAGGAAGTTGTGCCGCTGCTTGAAAGGCAGATCTTCCAATCACTATTCGTGGGTACTGGATCCCGGATCAAGTCCGGGATGACGCAAGAGTTAGATGCGATGGCTCGCAGTCATAGCCTCATCGTCGTCGCCGGAAGGCGAGGGTGTTCAACGATGACAGACTAGAGGTCACGGCGTGTGCGTCTCTTTTGCGTTTGGTGGTGGGTCCTTTAACAGGCGTTCGCCCCTTTGCCAAGGGGGTGTGTTGTTTCGACAAACTCCGGTGTCATCCCGGCACCCGCTTTCGCGGGGGTAAACTGCGGCGGGGATCCAGCTCTCACCCGGTGGCGGGCGCTTAATTGTTTGCAAGCAACGTCCAGGATCCTCGGGACAAGCCCGAGGATGACGCTGTCGATTTTTCTGATGAGGTATATCAATTTCATTCGTCATCCCCGCGAAGGCGGGGATCCAGGATTCTGTGCCCGCTCGGCTCAGGTATGCAGCCTATTGGTCCTTCGGAGAGTACTGGATCCTCGATCACGCGCTTCGCGCTGTCGAGGATGACGGGTGCCAGCTTAACGTTCAGCGCCGCGCTGACGCCCGTACCTTCTCGCTCGCGGACTTGAGCTGGCCGCAGGCAGCGAGGATGTCCCGGCCCCTTGGGGTGCGGATCGGGCTGGCGTAACCGGCTTTCATCAAGACCTCGGCGAAGGCTTCGATTTGTTCCCAGTCGGAACATTCATACTGGGCGCCGGGCCAGGGATTGAAGGGGATGAGGTTCACTTTGGCGGGGATGCCTTTGAGGAGCTGAACGAGTTCCTTGGCTTCGGCCAAACTGTCGTTCACGCCTTTGAGCATGACATACTCAAACGTGATCCGGTTGGCGTTGCGCAGTCCAGGATAGTTCCGGCAGGCCTCCATTAATTCCGCAATCGGATATTTCTTGTTGAGGGGCACGAGCTTGTCTCGTGTCTCGTCGCGTACCGCGTGAAGGGAAATCGCGAGCAAAACACCGATCTCTTCGCCGCATTTGGGGATCATCGGCACGACGCCCGCCGTCGAGAGAGTGATGCGGCGTTTGGACAGGGCGAAGCCGTCCCCGTCGCTGATGATTTCGAGGGCCGTTTTGACATTGTCGAAGTTGTAGAGCGGCTCGCCCATGCCCATCATGACGATGTTGGTGATGGCCCGGGTGCCGTCCGCGCCGACGCCGATCTCGGGCCAGTCCTCCAGTTCGTCGCGGGCAATGAGCAGCTGCGCAACGATCTCGTACGGGGTTAAGTTGCGCACGAGCTTTTGCGTGCCCGTGTGACAGAAGGTGCAATTCAGTGTACAGCCGACTTGGGAGGAGACGCAGAGGGTGCCTCGGCTCTCTTCAGGGATGTAGACCGTCTCATATTCGATGCCTGGCGCGGAGCGCAGGAGCCACTTGCGGGTGCCGTCTTCGGAAATTTGCCGGGAGACGATCTCGGGACGCGCCAAGGAATAGACCGCACTTAGCTCGCGGCGCATGTCCTTTGAGATGGTCGTCATGTCGGTGAAGTCGGCGGCGCCCCGGTGGTACATCCACTGCCAGAGCTGAGCTGTGCGCATGCGCAGGGCTTTCTGCTCCACGCCAAAGCGCGACAGCTCTTCGGTGAGTTGAGCTTTGGTCAGCCCCAAGAGACTGACAAGACCTCCCTCCCCATCGTGGTTCAGGGGCGGCTCATATTCTAGAATTTGATCCATCGTGCCGGGCGCTATAGCACACCCGGCCTCAAAAACGAATGGATTTGGGCGGGCGGAGGCTTAGGAACAGCCCTCGTTGATCTTTTGAAGAGCGGCGGAAATGCCGAGAAGAGAAATCTTGTACTCGGTTGCGGTGCCCCTGGTGGATGTGCCCTTCACCCGCAGATTGCTGCCTTTTCGCATCGCATCCAACAGGTTCTTTTCATCCTTACGGCTGCGGACCCAGGCCCCTTGTTGTTCGGTGAACATTTCCCACTTGTTGCCGCCGACCTCGGCGGTGACGGCGCTGCCCTTTTTGAATTGATAGCCCGTCATGATGCTGGGCTCTCCCGAGATGTCCCGATCGAGCCAATTGGTGACGAGGAAAAAGACGCTGCCGTGGTTGACGTTGCGGGGAAGCTTTTCAACGGGTTCAGACACAATGAAACAGACCCGTTGGCCGTCTTCTTGTTTCAAACTGTAGGCGCTCCAGTCCTTCCACCGGCCGATCTCTTCGGGGGTTGCGCCAAAAGCCGTTCCAGCCGATAGGAGCAACGTTGTCAATACCGCTGCGAACGCAGAACCGCAAAAATACGTCTTCTTCATGTGCTCACGCCTCTTCTCGCTTACGCCATGACCTACACTGAATGATTCGAGTTTAGCGTCAAAGATTTTACCAAATAGTTAACGTAACCTTAACTTCAGGGCTAGCTGTTTATTCCTTGTTAAAGGGTTCTTTTGGCGGCAAGAGCTCGCCTAGATGTGTGGAAAACTATGTCTCAGGGGTTCGACATAAATGTGGCGGGCCCCTTATGACTTTATGAGGCGCTCAAGGGGCGGCAGCTCCGGCCGGTTGCCGCTGGGGACGACGGGGCGTTCGCCGAAGTCGGTGGTGCTCAGCAGGCGGTCATACATGACGATGGCGGCCGCCACGCCTACGTTCACGCAAAAGCTCGTCGGAATCTTTATCACATGGTCGCACTGCGCCAGCGTTTCCTTGGACACTTCCCCGCGCTCGGGCCCCAGTATGTAAGTGGCCGCTTTGGGATGCTTGAAGCGCGGCAGTTCAATAGCACCGTCGATCAGTTCGACGCCGACCAAGGCGCTGCCTTTTGGGACTTGCATGTCGGCCAAACTGTCCCATTGAAAATAGGGCACGTTGCCGACGGCGTCCGACGTGTCGGAGAGCCCGCTTTCCTTGATCGTGTAGTGGGCGCCGACAGTAAAGACAAAGCTGGCGCCAAACGCGTTGGCCGTGCGGAAGAGAGAGCCCAAATTCATAGGCTTGCTCATGCGCTCCGCGCCTATCCCGAAATAGCCTCTGATGGCCTACCTCCTCGGCGAATAGCCGTTGCATTTTGGCGGGTGAAGCTATTGTGTACGGCGGGAGCGTAAATAGCACAATAAGAGGAGGCGCCGCGTGAAAGCCGTTGTCTGCGAGGAATTCGGTCCACCTGAAAAGCTTGTCGTGAAAGAGGTCCCCGATCCGGTGCCGGGCGAGGGGCAGGTGCTGATCGAGGTCAAAGCCGCCGGCGTCAATTTTCCCGATGTGCTGGTTATCCAAGACCTTTATCAGTTCAAGCCGGGACTGCCTTTCACACCGGGAAGTGAAGTTGCGGGGTTGGTCAAGGCGCTGGGGTCTGGCGTTAAAGGCGTAAAGGTTGGCGACCGGGTGCTCGCCTCAACCCCATGGTCCGGTTTTGCCGAATTGGCGCTTGCCGATGCCTCGCGCCTCATTCATTTGCCGGATTCTGTAAGTTTTGAAATGGCGGGTGGGTTTTGGACCACTTATGGGACCTCCTACAACGCTTTGAAAGAACGCGCCCATCTTAAGGAAGGTCAGACTTTGCTTGTGCTCGGTGCGGCTGGCGGTGTGGGCGTTGCAGCCATCGATATCGGTAAGGCGATGGGCGCCCGCGTGATTGCGGCGGCGTCTTCGGAAGAGAAGATTGCGGTGGCGAAACAGGTGGGTGCGGATGAGGGGATTGTCTATCCCACGGGCGAACTCTCGCGTGAACAGCAAAAGGCGTTCTCGGATCAAATCAAAGAGCTGACGGGCGGCGAAGGTGTTGACGTAATCTACGACCCAGTGGGGGGAGATTATGCGGAGCCAGCGCTGCGCGCGATCGCCTGGGACGGCACCTATTTGGTGGTCGGATTTGCGGCCGGGCCGATCCCGCGCATTCCGCTTAACCTGCCGCTGCTCAAGCAGTGCCAAATCTCAGGCGTGTTTTACGGTGCGTTTGCGGGCCGCTTTCCCGAGGCGAACGCGAAAAACACAGCGGAACTGGTAGGGATGATGGCGGAGGGGCGGATCAAGCCTTTGGTCACGAAGACCTATCCGCTCGAAGACGCCGCCCAAGCTCTGACGGACATGATGAACCGCAAAGTGACAGGCAGTGTGGTGCTCGTTACGGACTAGAATCGATTAGGTGAGGGATAGGGACATGAAACCAGCAGGGCAGGAGCATTTTCACACCAGCGCCGGCGGGGCGGAAATTCACGGCTATTGCGACAGCCGGTTCGAGCGCGTGCTGGAAACGTTCAAAGAGAATTTCGAGGCCCGAGACGAGATCGGCGCCAGTTGCTGCGTCACGTTCGAAGGCGAAACCGTTGTTGATCTCTGGGGTGGACACACCACCAATGACAAGACCGATCCGTGGACGGATAAGACGATCAGCGTGGTCTTTTCCTCGACCAAAGGCGCCGCTGCGCTCTGTGCGCATATTTTGGTTTCGCGGGGGGAGCTTGATCTGGATGCGCCCATTGCCGAGTACTGGCCGGAGTTCGCCTGTAACGGCAAGGAAAATGCGCTGGTCGGGATGACGCTTGATCATTCCGTCGGCGTGCCGGTGGTGCGCGATCCCATCGGGGATGTGACCAACTGGGACGCGATGGCCGAACGTATGGCCGCCGAAGAGGCGTTTTGGGAGCCGGGGACCCGGAACGGCTATCACGGGCTCACTTATAGCTGGACCATCGGGGAGATTATCCGCCGGGTGTCGGGGATGAGCGTGGGTGCGTTCTTCCAAAAGGAAGTGGCGGCGCCCTTGGGGCTCGACTTTTGGATCGGCTTACCGGAGGCCTATGAAGACCGTGTGGCGATCATGTATCCGAATCTGCCAAAGGCCAGCGATCCGCAGAGCTTGTTCCTCAAAACGGCGCTCTCTCAGCCCCAGTCGCCGGCCGCACTTTTTGTTTTCAACAGCGGCAGCACGGATATGAACAGCCGGGAGTACCGGGCGGCGGAAATTCCGGCGGGGAACGGCATGGCCAACGGGCGCAGTCTGGCGCACATGTACAAGCCCTTGGCGCTCGGCGGCGGCGACCTTGTGGACGCCAAGACGCTTGCGCGAATGGGGCGGGTGTCTATGGCGACGCGGCAGGACGCCACGCTCATGTTGCCCTCACGATTTGCTCTGGGTTTCATGAAATCGATGGACAATCGCAAACTCAAAACCACTCCGCCGACGGACAGCGCCATCATGGGGGACGCTGCCTTCGGTCACGTGGGCATGGGCGGGTCCATCGGCTTTGCGGACCCGGAAGCCGGCCTTAGTTTCGGGTACAATATGAACAATATGGGGCTCGGGATCTTGCTCAACGAGCGGGGCCAGTCCCTCGTCGATGCGGCCTATCTGTGTGCCGGGTACACCTCGAACGAAAGCGGGGCGTGGCGGCGGTAGGGTTACGTCGCGTCTTACTCCTCGCCAAACAGCCCCTCGACCACTCCTTCCGCGCCTTCGTTGATTGTGCCTTGGGCTTGATCGTAAAACATTCCATATCCGCCGGGATTGGCACGGCGGGAGACATTGTAAGCGCCGATCACGTCACCGCTCGACGCGTCCACGACTTCAACAGCGATATCCAATTTGTTCGAACCAGCCAGAGCTCCGGCGAGAGCGCGGGTGCCGCCGCCTTTGACTTCCCACAATGTGATTGTCATGTTGAGTTTCACCGGTGTCTCGCCCGCCGTTCGCTCACCCGCCTCTTTCATCACGGCATCGATGAGTTTTTGCTCCGTGCCTTCGGGGACGGCAACGCCTTCTGCGACTTGGACGGCCGCTTCTTGCACAGCGACGCTTGCTTGCACTTGCGAGTCGATGGGCTGACTCACCTCCACCGATGTGGCGCAACCGGCCAAAAACAGAACTGCGGCGAAGATAAACGGTGTTGCCCGCGCGGTCTTGAATTGAATCATTGTCCCCTCCCAAGTTGAAACTTGGGCGGACATTAGCGGAAGGGTAGGGCAAAGTCTATTGGAGGTTCAGGGCCTTTTCGGTTTGGTAGTCCGGAACTTGGCTAATGCTCTTTCAGTGTGGCCCATGGATGACCATGCCCGCTGAAGTGGGGACGGCCCCGTAATGACGATGGGCCGAGCAGATGGATTATTCCTCCCCGCCGGACAACCAATGCCGAATCTTTCGGGACCAGCGCCGCGATAGGGTGTCGAGGGGCTCCGGGATGGGCTGGGCGCAGGTGAAGTCTCGCAATTTGATTATGGTGGTGGGCGGAATGCTCGTGTTGGAAAAATTCGACCGGCTCAAGCGGGTGCAGTGCATAGAGAAGTCCTGGCCTGCTTTGTAGACAAGAACCGGTGCATTTGAGCCGTTGGCGAGAACGGCCGAGCGAAAGGGTAGGACCCAGTGGAAGTCGATCCGATCTTGGATCGCGGCTGAGCGTTGGTTCAGATCTTTTGTGGCGTCTTGGAAGGCTAGCATTTGGGGGCCACCACCCGCATGTGCGTCCATGACTGTATTCAGTGTGGTAACAGCTTCATTCCAATCCCTGAGGAATGCAATTGACGAGCCTGCAGTAAGTGCGAGGGCCGCAGAGAGGGCAATCAGGAGCCCCGCAACTTTCGGATTTGGACCCTCCTCGGACGAGCGCCCCTTTGGACCCGCTTGCGTCGCCACCATGAACGCGAACACAACTGACAAGACAAACATTGCGCCGCCGATGATCGACCGGCTGCTGTATCTGCCTTGTTCGAAGTCGAGATTGGGGAGGAGTTGTTGAAGAATTAGTGGCGTCGCGGCGAGGAGGAGGGCGCCAGCGATTAACTTGTAGCGGGATGAGAAAATGAGCGACTTGACGTTCAGCGCGATCGCGATTGGCACACTGATCGCTAGCAGCCACAGGGTGGGATTGTTGAAGATACGCCGCGGATCGACCACGTAGATCAGATTGGACTTGGATCCTTCGGCCCCGCCCATCAGCAGTGTGCTGAAAAACAGGGCGATCAGTGCGGCCACCGACCCCAAAGTGACGAACCATTGGAGGCTTCGGCTCCGGTCTTGGCCATGGATTTGATGCAGTGCCAGGCCGGCGGCTATTAGGGCGGACGGCAAAGCCAGTTCGTGACTGAAGATGAGGCTCGCCAATGCGGCTAGGAACCAAGGGGAGGCGGCCCGGCCTCTTGCGATCAGAAACAAGGCGATCCAAAGAAAGCCCGGCGCCAAGAGAATTTCGGACGGAAAGCCGTAGCCTAAGCTTGTGGCAAAGACATAGTTTGCGATCGGAAAAAGCAGGAGTTCGGGACGGCTTTGCCAAACGAGTTTGGCCGCCAGGGCGAATTGGAGGGCGGGCAGCCCATAAAAGAAGAAGGCGTTGAGGCGGGCACTTGCAGTAGGTGCAAGATCGAATAGATCCGCCAAAAGCTGGGTGGGGAGGACCGTGAGCAGATAAACCGAAACCCTTGCGGAGATTTCGCTCCATTTCAGAGTCCAAGGTTCGCCGCTGGCAAGCGCGAAGACGAAGAAGGCGCCATCCGCATGCAGCATTAACAGACTAGCGATTGCCGCGATACAGAGAACGATTTGTATCGTGAGGACCATCAGAGCGAGATTGCGATAGGTTTGAGCGTTGCCGCTCGTGATCTCCGAGAAGACGATCCTCAAATTCTCAATGAACTTGGCAGGGGCGGGCATACGAAGAGAGAGAATGCCGGCCATATCCCTTTATGAACGCTTTGTTCGTTGCCAAGTGAAGATGGACGTGATGCTGTAGTTCCAAACGACGCCCACCAGGATTCCCGCGATGGCCGATAAAACCCAGAATGTGTCGAATTGCTTGTAGAGGTATACGGAGATTCCTACATTCGCAATGGCGCCAACGGACGATGCGATGCAAAAGCTGATCCAGCCCTTGATCCAATCGAGCCCGCGCAGGCGGTTATCGTAATATGTAAAGACGTTGTTTAGACCAAAATTGGATGTCATGGCGATCAAAGTGGCGATGACTTGAGCGGTTTGGAACGAGAGGCCCGCCGGTCCGTAGAAAAGAGACAAGGTTGCCATGTGGACGACGACGCCGAAGGCACCGACTAGGCCGAACATTACGAATTTTGCTGGGATCCCATATTTGCCTGTGGTTTTGTCGATGAGGAGTTCCAAATACTCCAACATGACTTTTGCATCGAGTTTGCTTTCTCCCCGGCTGCGTTCGCGGAACCGATAAGGAATTTCCGCGAAATTGAGTGCCGTAGGCGATGAGGCAAATATGTCCAGAAGGATCTTAAACCCAACTCCGGACAGATCCGGCGCGATGGAGCGGAAGGTATCTGTGCGGATCATAAAAAATCCGCTCAGAGGATCTGATAAGGATGTCTTGGTAACGAATTTTGCAATGTGGGTAGCAAATTTGGAGGCTTGTGCACGGCCAGGCGTCCAATCGCCAATCTCTCCGCCGTCGGCATATCGAGAGCCGACAACGATGTCGTAGCTCTCTTCTTTCAGTTTATTCAGCATGCGCGGTAGAAGCGCCTCGTCATGCTGTAGATCGCCGTCGATGACGGCGGCAAAGGGAGCGGCGGTCGACATGATCCCTTCAATGCAGGCCGTTGAAAGCCCGCGTCGGCCAATACGTTCCAAACACCTGATATTCTGATGCTTGCGCGCAAGCTTACGGGCTTCTTCGGACGTGCCGTCCGGGCTGTGGTCGTCGACAAAAATGATCTCGAAGGCGATGCCGTGGAGCGTGGCGGTAAGCGCGTCGACCAATGCGGTGATGTTGGAGGCTTCGCAATAAGTGGGGACAATGACCGCGAGATCGAGATCCCATTCCTGGGAGCTTGCCCGGTTCGATGCCTGGTGTGCTCTCGTCAACATGCCAACGCTACTCGCACTCTTTCACCAGCGGCAGCCTAGGGGAGCCTAGGTCCTAGCGCAATACGGTGACATCTGAGAAAGACCATCACTCTGCAGAAGATGCAGGGATGTGACCTCATTACAAATAGATCGCAAGGTTTCGGCTCACTGGACGTGCGCTTTACGGAGTGTAAGGCCCCTAATGGGAGAGTTCTTGAATGCCGTTTCGTGTCATGTGTGTGTCGTTCGCGGACGGCTGCTTTGCACACAGAGAAGTCCGGAAAAAGAGAGCCTCATTCGCGGAGAGCGTTGGCTCGCTAGCGAGGACAATGTCGTTGTCGATTTACTTGTTCCAACCATTCTTGCAACGGCGAAAAATACTCTAAGAGAGCCTGGGCATCTGTTTGTCGGCGCCCCGTCAGTTGTTCATAGACTTCTCGTGCGGGACGGGTTGCTCCGATGGCTAGCGTTTCCTGCAGTGTGTTGCCAGCTGTTTGGTTTCCGAAAATCGAACAGCGGTGGAGGGCACCCTCATGATCTGTGGCTCTGCACAAAGCACGGTGCACATCAAATTGTTGGACAAGTGCGAGACTATAGTTTTCATAAGGAGCGCCTAACACGAGGTGAAGAAACATCCCAGCGTCAAATGTTTCCTCCGTAAGCGGAGTAGGGGATGTAATTCCTTGGACGGTCTCCCGTATCCCCCACCAGGATGCGTTATAGTTGTTCGGTGTTATCTCTCCAGAAAAGACTCCCCATCGCCATTGTTCGAGTGCGACGCCGAAGGCCAGTCTCGGCAGTTTGTCCAACGCCGTATTGAGCAAGAAGGCCAGATCGTCTTGTTGCATGTTATCTTCTGTTAAACCGAGCTGCTGAAAATAGGAGGGGGTGAGTGAAAGGGCAATGGTGTCGCCAATGGTTTCGTGTAGCGCTGGGTCGGCCCCGCGCCGAAAGAGCGGCGATTGATGTGCGTAAGCGAGGTAGTAGTAGATGTGGCCTAGCTCGTGGTGGACGGTTTGAAAGTCGGTGGCGTTTACTTCCGTACACATCTTTATGCGCACGTCGCGATTGTCCAGATCGATCGGCCAAGCGGAGGCTTGGCAGGCGATCGGATGGGTGGTCGGCGCCTCAATCACTGAGTGCCGCCAAAAGGACGTGGGCAGCGGATCGAATCCCAAGGAAAGGAAGAATCGCTCCCCCATCTGAAACATGTCTATGGGTGAGATTTTGTTTTCGATGAGAAGGTCCGTGACATTCAAGGTGCTGGCGTTCGCCTCCGGTGCAAGGAGATCTTCAATTCCCGTCCAGTACTGTCCCCACATATGGCCGAGCAGGTGGGCTGGGATGTGGTCTCCGGGGAGAGAGTCGGCTCCAAATCTGTCTTGAAGCCGAGCGTGGGTATGACAGTGAAGGGCGTCATAGAGTGGGCGCACCTCCGACCAAATCCGCGTGATGTCTCGCTCAACTTTTTCAGGAGGGACCTCATACCTTGATCTCCACATTTCCCCCACGTCAGCGAATCCGATTTCTTGGGCGCCAAGATTTGACAGTTCGACCAGCCGCGTGAAGGGTGCGCGTGTATGTGTGCTGTTCGCGTGCCACTCTTGCCACGCGCTCAACAGTTCTTGCGTGTTTCGTGACGTTCGCAATATCCGGTACAGACTGTGCCGCGGGCGGCACTCGGTTCTATCCTTGCAAATCTCGGCGTCACGATAGTTTGCGATGAGAGCCTCCCGGATGCCCGTCAGTTCGCGACGTAGCGATTCCGATTGGGGCGTTGGAAGCGCGCTCAATGTGCGGATGAAATTGAGTCTGCGTCTTTGAACTGAGGTGGGGTTGTCTTTCAGATAGATTGCAGCTTCTCTGGCAAGCGTTCCACGTGTGCGTTGGGCTTGTTCTAAAGCTTGACGCGCGGCTTGGCGGAGTTCCGGAGAGGGGTTTGTTTCTGCAAGAAACTGGGAGCTTTCTGTAAGCTGAGAAAGGGCCTCTAACTCTTTTTCTGATGCAGAGATGAATTCGTCAGTGGTTAAGCGAAGGTCTTGCGAATTACTGTCAGATTGGAGCAAGCTATGGAGGAAAAAGGCGCAAAGTATGAACGCTGAAAAACCGAGTGATGTAATAAGTGGATACTTAAGTCCGGACACTTACCCGCTGTCCCTTCATTCTTTCACGCTCATTTTCGGGTTCTCCTAGTCTAATCGGAAATCTGTCTTCCAAGTTAGACATTTTTGTTCAGCGTTGTTGGGTGTGCGGCAATGACTAAGTTGAATATGTAGGGATCCAAGGGTCACCCTTGGGAGAGTACAAAACCGAAAGTGGATAACCCTGTGTTGCAGTTTCGAAATGCCGGAATGAAGGATGCTGAAGCCATCGCACATCTTCACGCAGCGAGTTGGCGAGAGAACTTTCGCGGCACGTATGCCGACGAGTATTTGGACGGCGCCGTTGTCGAGGATCGCAGGCGCGTGTGGCAAGAGCGGCTCACCGCGCCGGCTTCAAATCAGAGCGTGATTCTAGCGATGAATGGGGCGGACTTAGCGGGCTTTGTCTGTGCCTACGGCGCCCATAATACGCAGCTTGGGTCATTTATCGACAATTTACACGTGTCGGGACGACATCAGCGGAGCGGCATTGGCCGCCAACTCATGCGGCGTATCGCAGAGGATTTGTGTGCGGAGTATGGAGAGATTGGGGTCTATCTCTGGGTGCTGGAGAACAATTCCAACGCCCGCCAATTCTACGAAGTTTTGGGGGCATCGAATTCCCAAGTTCGCGAAGAGTCCACGCCGGACGGTGGAACAGCGCCGACGTGCATTTATGTGTGGCCGAGCCCGGCTCATATCGTAGCGCGTACTTAATGGCCGATCATGTGGCGGCTTGAGCGCGTTGACATGTTTGTGCATTGTTAACGGTCTTGCATCTATCCGGTAGCCATGGATCTTTCGCTTGTTCCTCACCCTATGACGCCGTGTCGTGCGCTGCGTGCTGTTGATGCGACCATTAACCGGCGAGACGGCGGACTGGATGTGCGCTTTTGCGCTGAGGGGGATCTCGAACGGATTGTTTGGCCAGCTCCTGCGGGGCGAAGGCGCGTAGACGGATTATGGCAGCATACTTGTTTTGAAGCTTTTCTCGCCTCTGGCGATGACCGATCCTATTGCGAGTTCAATTTCTCTCCGTCAGGTGAGTGGGCAAGCTACGCGTTCACTGACTACCGCGATGGGATGCGCAAGGCCAGAGAGTTCGCGGCACCGGTCCTCCATCAGGAGAGAGCGCAAGACACTTATAAACTGTCCGTCAATCAGGAGCTCGGAATTCCTGGTCTTCTAAAGGAGGAGTCGGTGTGGCGCGTGGCCGTATCAGCGGTCATCGAAGAGACGGGTGGTGAGAAATCCTATTGGGCTCTTATTCATCCGTCTGAAAAGCCCGACTTTCATCACAAAGGTGGGTTCATTTGTTTGCTCGATCCCCCTAGCATTCAAGGAGCACATGGCTCATGAGATTTGGTATTGACCGTCTGATTACGGATCGTGCGTTGCGTGCGCCGCTTGAGGGCAGGCGGGTTGCTCTCGTTGCTCATCCGGCCTCGGTTACCGAAGACCTAACCCATTCGCTCGACGCGTTGGCGTCGTGTGACGGCGTAAATCTCACAGCCGCCTTCGGTCCCCAACACGGATTGCGCGGCGACAAGCAAGACAACATGATTGAATCACCGGACTTTGACGATCCTATCCACGGCATTCCTGTCTTTAGTTTGTACGGGGAGGTTCGCCGGCCGAGCGATGAAATGCTGGATACGTCCGACGTCATTCTTGTGGACCTGCAGGACCTGGGGTGCCGCATTTACACGTTTATTACGACGCTGCGTTACATCCTCGAAGGGGCCGCGAAACAGAGCAAAGCGGTTTGGGTGCTTGATCGCCCAAATCCGGCCGGCCGTCCAGTTGAGGGCCTAAAGCTCCGCGAGGGCTGGGAGAGTTTTGTGGGGGCGGGGCCCATGCCGATGCGGCACGGCCTTACCGTCGGCGAACTCGGACACTGGTTCATCCGTAAGCTAAGCTTGGATGTAGACTACCGAGTCGTGGAAATGGAAGGCTGGGCACCAGATGCAACGCCTGGGTTTGGCTGGCCGCTGGGTGAGCGGACATGGGTTAATCCCAGCCCGAATGCCCCGAACCTGTGGATGGCGCGGGCTTACGCTGGCACCGTAATGCTCGAAGGAACCACTCTCTCCGAAGGGCGCGGAACCACTCGGCCACTGGAGCTTTTTGGCGCGCCGGACATCGATGCGCGGGCGATCATCAAAGAAATGATGGACTTAGCTCCCCACTGGCTTGAAGGGTGCCGGGTGCGGGATTGCTGGTTTGAACCGACATTTCACAAGCATGTTGGCGCGCTTTGCCATGGTGTGCAGATTCATGTCGAGGATCAAAGCTACGATCACCTGCGCTTCAAACCATGGCGTCTCCAGGCGCTCTCGTTTAAAGCCATCCGGCGGCTCTATCCGGACTATCCAATTTGGCGCGACTTTCCCTACGAATATGAGCTGGACAAGCTGGCGATCGATGTCATTAACGGCAGTCCGCTCCTCAGAGAATGGGTTGATAATGCGGAGGCGTCTCCCCAGGATTTGGACGAACTCACCCAGCCGGATGAGAAGGCTTGGCTCGATGAACGCCAAGACTACTTGATTTATTAGCATTGCCTACCTGACCGGTCAGCCTTGAACCCGGTGCGCAACCGCGCCATGCTCGGCGCTTCGCGCGGGGGAGGACATAGTGCATGGCGCAAATCGAAGAACCGGTTGATAGCGAGGCCGCTCCATCGGCACGCGCCTATCCGAGCGAACGCTACGCCTGGTGGGTAATGTTTGTTTTGACCCTCGCGCTCCTGGTTTCTTTCATCGATCGCCAAATTGTTGCGCTGGTTGTGGAACCTCTCAAGGCCGACTTGGGGATCAACGACACCCAGGTTGGATGGCTTTATGGAGGCTTTGCCATCTTTTATGCGGCTGCCGGACTTCCGCTTGCGGTCCTTGCCGACAAAAAGAGCCGTCGATGGATCATCACCATAGGGATTTTAGCCTGGAGCGCCATGACCGTGGCGTGCGGTCTGTCGCGGAACTTCTTCCAACTTATGCTCGCGCGGATTGGGGTCGGTGTCGGCGAAGCCACACTCGGGCCCAGCACCCATTCGTTGGTCGGTGATTACTTCCCGCCGTCCAAGATCCCGCGGGCCATGAGTGTTTTTCAATTGGGAGCGGTCATTGGAACCGGCCTTGCTTTTCTGGTGGGCGGGCTTGTGGTTGAGGCGGTCAAGAACAGTCCTCCCGTCGACGCGGGCGTCTTTGGGGTCCTGAAGCCTTGGCAATTGACGTTCATTTATGTGGGTGTGCCTGGCGCACTGGTCGCGCTGTTGATGCAGACGGTCAGGGAGCCGGAGCGCCGTTCAAAACAAAGTTCGTCGAGTTTTCGCACCCAGGATTTTGGCGAGCTGTTTGCGTTTTATAGAAGCAACTGGAAAACGGTCCTTGCCCATCACGGGGGCTTCACCTCCATCGCTCTCGTCGGTTGGGCCTTCGTTTTCTGGACCCCCACCTATTTTACTCGAATCCATGGCGTCTCGGCTGGACAAGCTTCGCAGATCTTTGGGTTGATCTACGTGTTTGCGGGAACGCTCGGTGTGCTTTGGGCGCCTTGGATGGCGGAGATGCTGGCCAAGCGAGGTTGGAAGGACTCCAATATCGTTGGAGGCCTCTTGGGCAGTGCCTTAGTTTTACCGGTCATTCTGTTCATCGAATTGTCGCCATGGCTATGGCTCGCGTGGGTTCTGTACGTGCCCGCCGTATTCTTTATCAACTCGCCCTTCGGTCTCGCGAACGGGGCCCTACCGGTGATCGCACCGCCGCACATGCGCGCTCAAATCGCTGCGGTATACGCTCTGATCGGGGCCGTCTTTGGCATGGGAATCGGGCCGCCATTGGGCGGGGCTATCAGCGACTACATCTTTACCGGTCCTGAAGGCGTTCGGTATTCCATCATGCTCATGACGTGCATCTTTGGGCCTTTAGGTGTCGGTTTGCTGTGGTGGGGGCGGAAGCATTATGCAGAAAGCCTTGCGCGTGCCGAGGCTGAGTATCATTAAGCGGTAGCTTTGAACCCGCTCAAGTCGGTCAGCGCGATTTACCTAATGTCTTTAAACTGATCTGCATGCGGTTTAATTTGACATTCAGCCGTATAGGTCATAAACTTGTCACAGCTAAAGTGATGTTGATCACTTGAATCAAACTTCCATTGTGCTCAAATGAAGGGGCAAGAGGCGGGAGTGCTGTCTCGCAATCAATTATTAAGCCCTTTTCGTTAACCCTGTCAGCTGGACTGTGGTGGGAGATCTAGACATGCGATCCGCGAACATCCGTTGTGCCGATAACGAGGTCGGTGCTGTTGAGGCATTTTACTGTGATCACCTGGGATTTCGATTGGACCAAAGCCAAGCCAACTCGGTTCTTTCAAATGGAACGCTGAATCTTCGTTTGAACGGGGACTCATCCGAGAATGAGGGTGAGCTGGATTGTGCTCGCAGCTTCCAAAACAAAGAAGAGGCCTTGCGCCTTGAGTTCGACGACTTGGACCGAGCTGTTTTTGCCCTCAAGGAACGGGGCACCGAATTCTGTTCCGAGCTTATTCACGATGAGGCCGGCGCCAGGATCTACTTGAGAGATCCGTCTGGTTACTTGTTGGAATTGGCTCAAAGAACCTTGGCTTGTCGTTCCAAGCCCCGGGTTCGCGGTGTGTATTGTGTCGCAGCGCGGGCGAGGCGGGCTGGTCGGTAGTTGATCAATTCGGCTCGCGCCAAGCCTAAGTCTGAAGTTGTCCTCTATTTCCTGATCAAACATGTTTGTGTTAATAGTTAGCATTTGTTGCAATGCTTTCGGTGTGCGATCAGTGGAGTGTTTCAGATGACAAGCTTTTCTTTGGGAAAGTATTGGGAAGATTACGTCGCTTTGCAGATTGAGCAGGGTCGCTTCAACAATGCCAGCGAAGTCATTCGTGACGCACTTCGGTTGCAAGAAGAGTACACACTTAAGCTTGATTCGCTCCGCTCGGACATCGATGCCGGTGTGCGCTCAGTTCGAAACGGCAGAGTGAGTCGCGCGACCCCAGAAGACATCAAGAAGCATGCGAAAGCTCGACGGAAAGCGTAGTGTTTCGCTACGTTCTTTCTGACGAGGCCGAATCCGATCTTACCGATCTGTACATATACTCGTTGGAGAATTGGGGTGAAGCGCACGCCGATGCTTATCTTGGCGAACTCTATGCCGTTTTTACCCGACTGTCAGAGAATCGGCTGATCGGTCGCGAAAGGCCTGAGCTCGGTGACGCGATCCGTTCGTTTCCTTGCGGATCATATATCGTTTTCTACATGCCTCATGAAGAAGGTGTGGCGGTCGTGCGCGTCCTTCATGGCAGCCGAGATGTTGATACTCCGTTTTAGGTTTGGTGTTTGTGGCATCGTGGGCATGTGCGGCATTGCAACAAGCCATTCACGCGTCTCAACCGCCATTTAGCCAATCTGTAGCAGCAAGATGCTCGAAGAGCTTCTGTACATTCTCTCCCCTCAACTGCCACGACATGCAGCGCACGCCGCCGCCCATGTGACAGACTTGGTCCGACCGAATAGGCACGATCTCTTTGGTCGTTACGGATTGAATCTGTTCCAAGGCGATCGAATCTTCGGGAATGCCGAACTGGGGAAAGTAGATCCTGTGGGGCGTGACCAGCATATTCGTGTACAAGCCGCAGGCGGAGCCAAAGCGCTCGTCGTAGATTTCACTTCCGTCATAAGGCGTGACAATTTCGTGTAGGTCGACGCCCGGCAAGCCGGCTTTCAGATCCGTTCGAAGTTTTGCCGCATAGTTGGGGTCGTCCGGGTATGAATTGATGATCAATGTGTTTGGTTCAACGAATGCCACGACGCCGTCCGCGTGTTCCAGTCCGCCTTGCTCGTCCGCTTCAATGAAAGCGATGTGATTGAGTTCCAGTTCTTTCTTGAGAACCTTTCGGGCTTCCGCTTCGGAGAGCCCATTGTCGCGCAGAAACTTCCGGCTGAGAACGGCCCGGCCGTCGTTATCTTCGACCAGGTTGCCGCCGTCGTTGAAAAGACGCATGGCTTTGTAAGTGAGCCCGGCCTCCATCATGACCCGGGTAAGACGTTCCTGCACGAAGTCGGCCTCGGCTTGGCCTTCGCTCCGGCCGCCCTGGCCCGCTGCCGTATAGCGAAACAGAACGGGGTGGGCTGGGTTCGCAAGACCGAAATCCCGGATCCAAATGTCTTCTGCTGGAACCTTCCCGACAGCGTCTTCGCCCAACGCCTTAACGTAGTCTTTGTACGAATGGGAATCCGCCAATACCAGCACGTTATCGCGTTTCATGATCTCCCGTGCGAAGGCGACATGGAAATCGAAGATGTCGTCTGCGACGTCAGCGTAATAGTGCTGTTCGTGCCGAGGAGCAGCCAAAACGATGAGTTCTTTCATTTCATTCGGTTGTTCGGCTTTCACCGGGCTCCACACGAGAGAGCAAAGTACCAAGCCAATGAGCGCGCTGACGGAACGTTTCCAATGTCTAGGCATTCCGGCTAAGCGACATCCAGGCGGTAGGTTTCTCCATCGCGTTTCAGATGCCCGGCCGTGGCGCCCGCGAAGTGGGTTCCGATAATGAGGGTTGGCGTGTCGGCGAAGCGCTCAAAGATCGTCTTTCTGGTTTCACGGGCTGCGTCGGGATCGTAATCTACCGTGGCTGACCATTCCGAATGGGCAATCTGACAGGGGTGATGCATGAAATCCCCGGTGATCAAGGCTTGTTCGCCCCCCGATTCGATCAGAACACTGACGTGCCCAGGCGTGTGGCCGTGGGTGGGAACGAGTTCTATTTCGTCACACACTTTGTGGGTGGGCTCTACAAAGTCGACCAGATCGGCATCGAATACAGGCTGTACCGAATCTGCAAAGACCGCTCTGTGAACTTCGTCGTCTTCTTGCGTTCGCCAATGCGCGAACTCGGTTTCTGCCATCAGATATCTGGCGTTCGGAAAGGTGGGCATCCATTGCCCGCCCTCAAGCTTCGTATTCCAGCCGACATGGTCGATGTGAAGGTGCGTGCACATCACATTATCGATCGAGTCCGGTTCAAAGCCGGCCCCCTTGAGATCCTCAAGAAAGGGCAGTTGCAAGTTGTTCCAGGCTTCAGGAGAGCGTCCGGTTTTGTCGTTGCCAATACAGGTGTCCACAATGATCCGGCGATCGGGCGTTTCGACCACGAGCGCGTGAACGCTGGCGATCAGCACCCCTTCTTCTGTGACGAAATGAGGTTTCAGCCATTCAATGTCTTTAACGGCATCCGGTGTGGCCTGCGGCAAGAGAAACTCCATGCCGCCGGGGCCTTCCACCTCTACAATTTTGGTGATGGTGACATCACCGACCTGCCACTTTTGCATGGGCGCGCTCCTCGTTTTCCAAACGAGATCGCCGCTTTTTGACGTTCAAGTCAAGCTAGTGGTGGGTGTCTTCCGCGTTTTCGATGAAGAAGTCGTTCAAATCCGTGCCCGTCCAAACCACCTCACCGTCATCGCTCACCAACTCAAAAATGTCTTTTGACGGCTGGCGCAGAGTGAGGGGGCCGTCCGCGTTAGGTGCGTAAAAGATCTTAAGCTGTGTCGGCAGTTTGTTTTTGCGCTCCACGTAGCCATAGCCGACCCAAGCTGAGTCCGCCGGTTCCTCTTCAAAGCGATCGGAAACCGTTTCGATTTCGTCTTCGCCGAAGGGCTGGTCCAATTGCACAACGCGCTTATTCGCAGAATTTGTCATCCCCGTATCCTTTCATCCCCGGATTGGGAGGGACCCTGGCGGCAGGTCGTAAACAAAGTCTTAGTATCATAACGATCGGTTCTGGCCTTCCCGGTGAAACAGTCGCTCTGTGTCTATACGGCGACACCAAATCATTGTTAGAACTGGCCCATGAACGCACTCCTTCATGAGGCGCTCGGACAATTGAGCTCGTCTTTTCAATCCCTTCGCCGATTTGCAGAGACTGCCGCGGGCCCTTGGCTTGAGTTCTGGACGCGCCAGTCGCCCAATATTCGCGGCACAATTTGGCTCATTTTCGCGGCGCTTCTCTTTTCCGTTATGATGACGCTTGTGAAGGTCCTGGGGTCCACCTTTGACAGCTATCAGATTGCTTTTTTTCGAGTCTTTCCCGGGATGATATTGACGCTGCCTTTCTTACTGAGGGCGGGGCCTCGTTCCTTCATGACCCAAAGACCGTGGCTTCATGGCGTGCGTGTCATTGCGGGAGGCAGCGGTTTGGCCGCGAACTTCTTCGCGATTGTCCATTTGCCGCTGGCCGATGCGACCGCAATCAGTTTCTCGCGGGGACTGTTCATTGTTCCGTTGGCGATTCTGATGTTGCGGGAAGTGGTGGGGCCGAGGCGAATCCTCGCGACCCTCGTCGGTTTTGTTGGCGTCATCGTTATTCTGCGCCCCACAGGGGCGGTGGAGCCGGCTGCCTGGGTTGCTCTTTACGGAGCCGTCGCCGTTTCTGTCGCTATAATATGTGTACGGATTTTAACGCGCACGGACAGCTCGGCCACTTTGCTGTTTTACTCCTCAGTGTTTCAGACACTCTTTTTGGCCGTTCCGGCCTTTTCAGGTTGGGTCCAGCCGACCTGGGAACAGCTTGGGCTTTTGCTGCTGATGGGAGTGGTCGGTGTGGCCGCGCAGGGATGTTTTCTAAGGGCGTATTCCATTGGGGAAACAACTGCATTGGCGCCGATCGATTATACCCGTCTCTTGTTTGCCGCCATGGCCGGGTATTTGGTGTTTGGGGATGTGCCCGATGAGTGGACGGTGGCCGGCGCGGCAATCATTATCGGGTCCACGCTCTATATCACGCAGCGCGAGGCAAGGTTGAAGCCGGATGGTTCCGAGCGCGTAGAAACCGGAGCGGATGTGCAAGTTGTGCAAGTTCGGGACGAAGAGGGGGATCGGGAGAGGTGCGGTAAAGACGAATAACGATAAAGGTGCAAGACTCGCGAAACTAGGAGCACTCTATCCGTCCGTGTCACTCCTTAGCGAGTTGATGAATTTCGCGTTAGACGACGATCCATTGCCGGAACCGGCCCACCCGGTGTCGGCGCAACTCTCCAATTTGATTGACTACAGGTTAGTCTTCCGCGTGAAGCGGCAAGTCGAGAACTCGCCTTGCGCGTTCCTTGTGGCGGTTCTTCACATGACTCCCGACGATGCCGAGAGTGGTGGCGATAACCGTCGCGTCATCCGTAAAGCCGAAGGCGGCGATGAAGTCCGGGATCATGTCGGTTGGGAGCACAAAGTAAGCAAGGGCCGCAAAGAGCACACCGCGCACTCGGGGCGGCGTCCTGTGATCGATGGCGCAATAATAGACGGACAGTAAATCGTCTGCGAATGGGATACGGCCAATTACTTTCGCCACTTTTTTCCAAAAACTCCTGCGAACCGTCCGCTCATTCCGGCGTACAACAGCTGGTAAGTTCGCAACGTCAATGTCAATTTGTGGCGCAGACGTCGATGTCACAGAGGCCCTCTAAGTTTGTTTGTCGCAAGGTACCCTGGAAATATGGCGACTTTTGTCCTGGATTACTAGTGGCGCACGATTCCCGGACTTCTCCTTTTATGCCTTTAGCTCCTCCAAAATGTCATCGAGGATCGCATATCCCGCGCCCCAGCCGCTGCCGAATCCGTCCATTGCACCCTTGAAACAGGTGATTTCGGCTTCGCTGGCGTCGTGGGGAATCCATTTGAGCTGGACCTTTGTGGCATTGCCTGTTCCCGCGAATGTAACGATGGTCAAGAGTGTGCGGGGCCAATCCGGCATCATCGGATTGGAAACAACGTTCCAGTCTGCGTCCGTTGAGGCGTGGTGCCAAACCAGTCGTTCCTCCGGTAAGACTTCTTGGAAATCCATGCGGCTGAAATCGGAGCGGCCGCTCATCTTCATCTCATTGAGCCAAACGCCTCCCGGCTTTAGATCGAACTTGTGGATAACGGTCTCGACATTGGGCCCATACCAACGGGACAGAAATTTGGGGTCCGTCCAGGCCTGCCAAACCAGGGCGGGTGGGGCATTAAACTCCCGGTCGAGAACAAATTCCGGCAAATCACTCATGGTGGTCTTCCTTTTCGTCAGGCGATTTCATCTGTATAAGGACGTCTTCGAGCTGATTGAGACTTCCGTCCCAAAATGCTTTGAAACCTGTGAGCCATTCAACGGCCGCCGCCATAGTATCCGCCTTTAAACGGGATGGGCGGCGCTGTTTGTCGATGTCGCGTTCAATGAGGCCCGCCTTTTCCAAAACTCTCAAGTGTTTAGAGACGGCTGGTTGGCTGATCCGGAAGGGTTCGGCGATTTCCTTCACGGACGCTTCGCCATGGGCCAACTTGGACAGGATCGCCCGGCGGGTGGGGTCCGCTAATGCTGCGAACACAGCATCCAAGTTAGGTGTCTCATTTATATAACTACTTAGTTCCATAACTCTATGGTTATATGAAATGCCTAAGACTTGCAACATCAAAGTTGCGTAAAGGCCAAAACGCAGGGCGATGTCCTTTCGAAAAAGCGGTTTCCCCGGGCCCCTAAACCCACTAGAACGCCCTCCATCAGACACAAAAAGGAGAAGAAAGGTGGAACTGAACAGTTCAATTTCGGCTGTGATTACGGGTGGCGCGTCGGGTCTCGGCGAAGCAACGGCCCGCGAACTTGCCAGCCATGGCGTCAAAGTCGCTTTGTTTGATCTCAATGCAGAGAAGGGCCCCCAAGTTGCCGAGGAGCTGGGCGGCGTTTTTTGCGAGACCAATGTGACCGATGAGGAGAGCGTGAATGCGGCATTCGCCAAATCGCGAGACGCGATCGGGCAAGAACGCATCCTGATCAATTGCGCCGGGACTGGCAATGCGATCAAAACGGCCTCCCGTGACAAAGAAACCGGCGAGATCAAAGAGTTTCCGCTCAAAGCGTTCGATCTCATTATCCAGATTAACTTGGTTGGGACGTTCCGCTGCATCACCAAGTCGGCGGCGGGCATGTTGTCCCTTGATCCGCTGGAAGGCGGGGAACGCGGCGCCATCGTCAATACTGGCTCCGTGGCAGCGGAAGACGGCCAGATCGGACAGGCTGCCTATTCGGCCTCCAAAGGCGGTGTTGTTGGCATGACGTTGCCGATTGCCCGCGACCTCTCTCGCGAGGGCGTCCGGGTGAACACCATCTTGCCCGGTATTTTCGATACGCCGCTCTTGCAGGGCGCGCCCGAACAGGTGAAGCAGGCATTGGGTGCGCAAGTGCCGTTTCCGCCGCGTCTGGGAGACCCGAAGGAGTACGCGTCTCTTGCCCGTGAGATGTGCACCAATGGGTACTTTAATGGTGAAACTGTCCGCCTCGATGGCTCTATCCGTATGGCACCGCGGTAAGCGAGTGCAATTGGCTTTGACAAAGGGCTCGCCGGGTGCGAGCCCTTTGTTTGTTTAAGGAGCACGTCATTGATCAGTACGCATGACTTTTTGGGCATTCGTGAGGAAGCCGGTCCCTTGCAATGGACATTGCCTGTGCGGGCGAAGCATACGGGTGGGCGTCAATCTCTCTTTGGAGGTGTTGGTCTGGCTGCGGGCATTCTTGCGATGGAATACGCAACCGGACTGCCGACCTATTGGGCGACGGCGCAATACATTTCCACCACGGAGCAACCGCTTGACCTTTCACTGGAGGTCACGCGGCCCGCCCAAGGCCGTTCGATTACCCAAGCGCAAGTGCAGGGACGAGAAGGGGAAAACCTCGTCATCAGCATTATGGGGGCACTTGGTAACCGCACAGAACTGTTCTTTAAATGCTGGGATTCCATGCCGGATGCAGGTGCGCCTGGGCAAGGCGTGCCCGTTGTTCATCAGACGGGGGAAGAACGTCTTCATGACCATATGGAATTGCGCATGGCCAGGGGCATGTTCGGCTTCACAGGCGATGGGAAGGCAACCGAGGACGAACGTTCCCTCGTCTGGGTGCGGATGCCCGGTGTACACTTGGACAGAGCGGGGCTTTCGATCTTGGCAGACTATATGCCGTCTTGTGTTGGCAACGCCCTTGGCCGCCGGGTCCGTTGTTCCAGTCTCGACAATACCATTCGTTTTGCGCAGACCGATACTTCAGAAGGGGATGAATGGGTCCTTTTGGAAAATCGGGCAGATTATATCGGCAATGGGATTGCCCACGGCCATTGCCTTATGTGGAGCGAAAGCGGGCGGTTGCTTGCGTCCGCAAGCCAAACCATGTCGGTGTCCGTGATGGACGGTTCATGAGCTCTTCATTGAAGCGCTTTGGGTTACTCTGAGTTCCGTAAGGTTGGCTGACGTTTTATAATACAACTCGAAGTGGATTGCGCTTGGTCTCGTGTGCGTGTCTGATGGATTGGGAGATCCGATGGCCAATAATGTGCAGTCGAACTGTCATTTGTTTTGTTACAAATTGTTCGAAGTGTTCCATGTGCGTACAATTTGTTGACCGTTTCGCAATACTGGAAAGGAAATTACGCTCTTCGTGAGCTTCGGATGTTGGCAAACGGCCGGGCGCCGCGTAAATTTAAATGGGAAGAAATTGGGCAGGCCCCGCGTGGAATAGAGGGTCTCCTATATTGGAGCAGTTGTTGGTCGGTCTGGCGACCAATCAGTGCACAGATTTAGTAGAGAGGACAAAGCTATGGACAGGCGGGAGCGGCTGTCGGTGAAGGCTGTGGAGTTCAGTCACGATATTCGGACGAAGAAAACCATGGGTGAGCTGACGGATTATACGAAAGAGCACCTAGAAACCTTTGGCATCCGCTATCTCTCCGTGGCGGAAATTAATCCCGATCCCGACGCGATTCTGCCGAATATCAACGAATATCCCGAGGAATGGGTGCCGTGGCTTCGAAAGTACATGGCGAGCGATCCTATTCTGCATGCGATTATGGATTTCGGTCAAGAACCGGTGGTTTGGTCGGATGTGAAGGCTCGATTGGGAGGCAACACCCTGCAAACGAGAATCATGAATGAGGCAGCTGAGTGCGGCCTGGCAGAGGGGGTAACCTTCCCAATCACCGGCAAGAATGGATCTCTGTGTGCTATAAATTTCGGGGGGCCCGTTGTTGAGACAGATACTGATGCTCTGTCTGCGCTTAATCTCATCGGCATGTCTTTGTACCATGCCGCACATACACTCATCAGATCCCGGATTGTTGAAGAAGAAGGGTTTGCGAAGATCACGCCGCGTGAGCGCGAGTGTTTGCAGTGGGTTGCCATGGGAGAGTCGGATTATCAAATCGCCTACCGGCTTGGCGTTAGTTATCATACCGTGGTTACCCACATCCGGCGAGCAAAGGCGAAACTAAACGCTTCCAATCGCACAGAAGCAGTGGTTAAAGCGGCTCGCCACCACATCATATTCCTTTAAAAAAATCAGCGCTCGTCCCAAAATCTTGGGATTGTCATCGTTTTCAATTTTCTAAAGGCTGGCTTTTGGTCTTTGGGTAAAGGAGTTGGACGATGATTAGAGTAATAGTACCTGATTCGTATGCAGAAAGTATACAATTACTTGAGCAATACTATGAATTGCGCCACCGCATATTTGTTGAGCGCCTGGGGTGGAAGGGGCTGACGAGTGTCAGTGGCCGAGAAAAAGACCGTTTTGATGAGCATCATACGATCTATGCTTTGGCAACCGACGATTCCGGTGAAAATGTCTTAGGGGGCAGTCGCATCAGCCATTCGATGCTGCCCAGTCTGTCATCTGATGTATTTCCGCATCTCTTTTCCGGGGTGGGTAGCGTACCTCGTTCAGAGCTGATCTACGACAGTTCGCGTGCGGTCTTGGATCTGGACAATGTCAATAAAGCCGACCAAGAGAAGGTCAGCGAGGAGCTTTTCTGCGGTTGTTTTGGCGTTGGTGTCGCGTTGGGCGTGGAAGCCTATACCGGTGTGATGTATATGTCGGCCATTCAGCACCGGATGTCGGAAGGGATGCGTATTGACGTCCAAGGGCTTCCCGATGGTGAATTATCGAACCAGATTGCCGGAATACTCATTCCATATACTGATGAACAGTTAGACTTCTTGTTTGACTGTTTTGGGCCGATGTTGATGGATTTTTGTGAGCAGTATGGGCCGGAGCTCAGAAAGGCGCATCGTGTTGCCCTTGAGCTGATCCATGGGAAGGAAGCGGCCTAATGGAGATCACGAGATACTCAGCTTCGCATCCTGTCGATGAGATCATCGCCGGGATCGAGGACCAGGGTGCAGTCATTATCGAGGATTTGGTGCGGCCGACTGTGCTGGAGGTCATTCAATGTTCGGCACAAAACATGCTTGATCGTGTGCCCTGCGGGCACGGTCAATTCGTCGGCGATCAAACCAAGAGGACGGGTGGTCTGTTGGGAAAAATTCCGCAGACGGCTGATTTGGTCGAAGACGAAAAGATACTGGAGGTGATGGATTGGTTTTTGGGACCGAACTGTTCGTCTTATCAGCTCCATATCTCGCAAATGATCGCGGTGATGCCCGGCGAAGGACCGCAGATGTTGCACCGGGATGGGAACATGTTTCCCTACTGTCAGGTCGATGGCGAAAAGATCATGAACGTGATGTGGGCCATCAGTGACTTTACAGCAGACAATGGCGCTACCGAAGTGGTCTTGGAGAGCAACCATTGGACGGAGGAACGATTTGAAGAAGAGTTTCACTCTCAGAAAGCAGAGACTCTCATCGCCGAGATGAAGGCCGGATCGGCCCTCATCTATACAGGCACGCTCGTTCATGGAGCCGGTGCAAACGGGTCTTTGGATCCGCGAATTGGGATTGTGATGGGCTACAATTTGGGCTGGCTCCGGCAGTACGAGAATCAATTCCTGTCCGTTCCCTTGGAGCGGGTTCGTGAGCTCTCTCCCCGCGTGCAGCAACTTATGGGATATGAACCGCAGTTTCCTGCGCTTGGTCTTTTTGAAGGCCGCAGCCCGATGGAATTCATCGCTGAAGGGTTCAGCTCTCAGTTTCATGCCGCGAAGGACGATATGAGTGAGGATGTCGAAGCCGTTGTGCGGGAAATTGCCGAAAACCGCCGGCAAGCGAAGTGTGCCCGGGAGAGTGCGGGTTTCTTATCTAGTGCTGCGTAATTTCCTTGTACGGAGCGGTTTTTGCGGTTGAGCCGCGTCGGTGTAAGGGTCGCCCTGATTTCGGAGCTCTGTGCGTGTCTACAGAAATGCTCGCGCGGTGATGGAAATGCGGCGGCCCTTCCACTTGCGTTTGGGTACGCCGTGTTTCCAGTGACTGTTCGTATCTTGAAGTGAGAACTTCAGAATGGAGCCATTCCTGAGAGGGATATCAAAGCGGGTATAGCCTTTGGCGATGTGCGTAAACCGCATGAGCCGGCCTTCACCCAATGTGAGCGTGTAGATATCGGAATCGGGCACAAGGCCGGCTTCTGAATCAGGGTGCGGACCAATGTAGTGATCCGGTTCGTACCAATTGAGAAGGAGACCGTTCAGACGAGGATCAATCCTTTTCAGACATTGGGCGAGCGGCTCCAAAGGGAGCGGCAGCGGGGCGGCGGCACTGATCTGGCCGGAAAAGTGGTAGTCCCGCAAATAGGATTGTTGATAGCGGGGAATTGCAACCTCACGCCCATGGATCTTGATGACGGGCCGTTCATGCGGGTGGAGGTTCCACAAAAGGTCAAACTCTTCGGTCGAAGGGATAAGCCCCTTGGGCAATTGACTTAGTGCGACTTTGCACCCGTCAGGGAGCCTTGTCGTTTTCCAAACAAGGGACTCCGTCACGCCGCCCAAACTTTGGGCCGCCGGTCCTGCCAGGGTATAGCTTGTTCGAGCTGGCTTGCAAGGCGGAAGAGCGTTTTCTCATCGCCAAAGCGGGAATGAAACATGAGCCCAACGGGCAACCCGTTTTGATCTTCTGCCAGTGGCAAGGAAATGCCCGGCTGACCCGACACGTTGAACGGAGGTGTGAACGGAAACGCCCGGGCTTGAGCCTTGTCCACGTCTTTGGGGTCCATATGAACCGGGTCAATGGTGCCGATTTTGGGAACGCTTGTTCCGAGCACCGGCGTCAGATAGATGTCGACACCTTCAAAGAAGGATAAGATCTGTCTGCTGATTGTTGCCAGTGTTCGCCGGGCCCGGCCGACCTGAGGGGCGGTGACCTTTTGAACAGCCCGCCAATTGCGCATGGTCAGCGGCTCGATATCGTCAAGCCCCGGCTCGCGGCCCAATTGTTCGATCCGCTCCAGCATGGCGCCGGCGGAATGGGCGCCCATGACCGCGGCGGAGGCCGCGTACATGGGCCGATAGTCGATCCCTAAGCCCTTTTCTTCCACATGATGGCCCAGGTCCTCTAGGGACTTGGCAATGCGAACTAAGCTTTCCTTGATTCCTGGCTCAATCTGCTTTCCATTGGGCGTTTCGTCGGAAAACGCAATGCGGAGGCGGCCGGGAGCTTCGGAAACAGACTGTAAGAATCCGCCGCCCCCGTCGCGCGGCTGATCCATTGGATCGGTCGGATCGGGCTTGCCGACGACATCGAGCATCGCGGCGCAGTCTCTCACGGTCCGTGTCAGGACATGGTTGACTATGTAGCCCACTGTCACTTCGCCGTCTTGGTGGGGGCCGATGGGAACGCGACCCCGTGTGGGCTTTAGCCCTACCAACCCGCAGCAGGCGGCCGGAATGCGGATAGAGCCGAGACCATCGCCGCCATGAGCCATCGGAACAATGCCGGAGGCGACGGCGCCGGCCGCTCCGCCTGAAGAGCCTCCCGTAATATGATCTGTGTTCCATGGATTGCGGCATGGACCGAGGCGCCGGCTTTCCGTCGTGCCCGTTATGCCGTATTCCGGTGTGTTGGTTTTGCCAAGGAGCACCAAACCTGCGTCTCGAAACCGTTCCGTGAGGAGATCGTCTTCGGTATCCGGCTCCGGGCTGGAGAAGTTGCTGCCGTCGGTGCGCGGCATGCCCTTCACACGCAGAGTGAAGTCCTTGATAAGAAACGGGACACCGGCAAATGGACCGGACGGCCCGGCCTTTGCGTCCGCCCGCGCGCTGTCGTAGGCTTTGTGCACGACAGCGTTCAATTGACCGTTAAAGGCTTCGATTTGCTCAACGGCAAGTTCAACGAGTTCGGCGGGCGTAACGTCTTTGTCGCGTACAAGTTCGGCCAATCCCATGCCGTCATACGACGCGTACTCGCTGCGATCCATCGGGGTTCTCCTAACTATAGTTGGTCTAGAGATCAGATCGATTAGTCGGCGCTCTGGTCCATGAAGGATGCGAGCGTTATGTCGAGCTCCGACAGGCCGCCGGCATCGTGCGTGGTGAGCGTCACCTCTACTTTGTTGTAGACGTTGAACCATTCAGGATGATGGTTCATTTGCTCTGCCTTGAGCGCACAGCGGGTCATAAAGGCGAAGGCTTCCTTGAAGTCGGAAAACTTGTAGCTTTTAGCAATGGCATCCCGGCCGTCAACCAGGGACCAACCGTTGAGTGATTCGAGGGAGGACTTTTTGTCTGTGTCTGAGAGTTTCTTTGGCATCGTTGATTGCATCCTCTTGGAGATGGGCAAGATTGCCCTGACTGTTCGCGCTCCGTCTTTGGAGAATTCTAACAGGAATACTTAGGTGCCGTCCAACTGGGCTTCACGGGACTACTCTGGTCAACATATGAGAGAATCGCTGTTCACCACCGTTCGCGCTGTTCTGTGCCGTCCCGGTATTCCGCGAGGGATCTAAAGGTAGCAGGAGAAATGTCGTCTGGCGGGGTATCGATTGGAAACCAGCCGATCTCGGCAATTTCGTGGGTGTGCAGCGGCTCGTGTTTGTACACGGGATCCTTGACCAAGAAGAGGAGCGGAAAGTCATCGTGACCAAAGATACGATTGTGATAGGCGGCGATGAGTTCAGGGCGCCCAGTGCATTCATAGCCCGTTTCCTCGATCAGTTCGCGCTTTACGGCATCGATTGGTGTTTCGCCGCGGTCCACGCCGCCTCCTGGAAAATACCAGCCGCGCATATAGGTGTGCTTGACGAGAAGGACCTCGTCATCCGTGTTTACCGCTAACGCTCGGGCACCCACGGTTTTGAAACCGGCCATACCGATGAGAGCGTGGCGCAGACCAATGAGGGGCTTCATGGTTCTCAAGATGAGAGTCCGAGGGGCACGCATCTCAGCCGTTCAAAACCTGTTCGACATAGGCGGGAACGATCTCCGTCGCCGGACCATATAACTTCTCAGCAAACAAACTTTCTGTTTCTGAAGGTTCTAAGTTCAATTCGACCGTGTCCGCTCCGGCGCGCCGTGCGTCCATGACAAAGCCCGCCGCGGGGTAGACGCTGCCGCTTGTGCCGATTGAAACAAATAGGTCGCAGACTGAAATAGCCCGTTCGATCTCGTGCATTTGCATAGGCATTTCTCCAAACCAGACGACGTGAGGGCGCATATAGCCGGTTTCGAGGCAACTGGTGCACTTGGTCCCAGTCGAGAGGTCTTCGGTCCAGTCCTTGACGTTGCCGCACGCGCCACAACGCGCTTTGAGCAGTTCCCCATGCATATGAATAATATTGGTTGAACCCCCCTGTTCGTGAAGGGTGTCGATGTTCTGGGTCACTACAAGCACTTCGCCGGAGAGTTCCTTTTCAAGTTGCCCCAAGGCCGTATGGGCCTCGTTGTGCTTAGCGTCCAACAGGTTCCTCCGCCTGGCATTGTAGAAATCGTGTACCATGTGCGGATTGCGGGCAAACCCTTCCGGCGTGGCAACGTCGTTTAGGTCGTATTTTGTCCAAAGCCCGTCTTCGTCGCGAAAAGTGCCCAATCCGGATTCGGCTGAAATCCCGGCACCGGTTAAAACTACGATACGCTCATACTTTCCCACTCTTCGGCCTCGTACTCAAAATTTCGCAGTGGATATTCTTCGTTCTTGATGTAATGGCTCCCGCCTTTTCCCATTCGACTTTGATATAGGATAAATTCGTTTACGGAGAAAGGCTCCGATGTGAAAGCGGCGTGATCGGCAATATAACTGTTTAAGTCGATCACGGATGGATTCTTTAGGTACGCGAGTGTCACATGTGGTGAGTATTTGCGCCGCTCTGGCTCTAGGCCGGCGCGCTGAACGGCAGTTTCCACTTTGCTTGCCAAATGGAGAAGGGCTGGATTCTGCGCAACGCCCAGCCAGAGCGTGTGGGGTCGATCTTTGCCGAACTGGCCCGTGCCTTCAAGTTTTAGGTCGAATGCGGGTACCTCGACCTGTGCTAAAGACGCCTTTATGTCCCGCTCTTGATGGCGGTCCACTTCTCCTATGAATCGCAATGTAAGATGAAAGTTCTCAGCGGGTCGCCAACGCGCACCAGGCACTCCGGCTTGTAAGGCTGAAAGCTGATCTTTGATGTGACCGGGAATCTCAATGGCAACAAACAAACGTTTCATGGACCTCAATCGCGTTTCTTCCGGGACGGGATCGTGACGGCTCTCTTGCCACCGCCCAAAGTGTGGGCGATTCGCACTCTACGTTGCTTCAGCGGATCCGCAAACACCCTCTGCGATAGGTCCACTTATGGATGAGTTCCTGTGCTCTCCCATATTTCCTCGATCAGAAACTGGGAGAGTCCCTCCACGATAATCGATACCCCTGATTCGCTGGGATGGATGCCATCCTTTTGGAAGTGCGCCTCCGAGCCGATCAGGCCCTCCAAGATAAACGGATACAGGGGTACGTTATACTTCTCCGACAAACGCGGATAAATCGGATTGAACTCCGCGCCATACTCTTCGCCGAGATTGGGCGGGGCCAACATGCCGGCCAAGAAAACCTCCATGCCGCGATTTTGGATGTCTGTGATCATTTTGGTGAGGTTGCGTTCCGTCTCTTTCGGCGAGATGGCGCGAAGCACGTCATTGCCGCCCAGTTCGATGAGAACGCCATCCACATCATCGTCCAGCGACCAATCTATGCGCTCGGTTCCCCCTGATGTGGTGTCACCTGGGACACTAAAGTTACGAATTTCGATGTTGTAGCCTCTCTGCGAAAGAGCTTTGTTCAGTCGCACCGGTGGCGCATCCTCTGGTTCAAGACCGAAGCCGGCGGCGATGCTGTCGCCCAGGACCACAAGCACATAGGGCTGTTCTTTGTTCTGCCCTTCGTTTTCGGCGGCGGCATCACTAAATGTTGATGCGGTTGCCGCTAAAATTAGGCATGCAATCCACAGTACTGCCCAGCCCGTTAAACTGTGTGACATATGCAATTCAGGGATCCTCGCCGTTAGGAAGCTAGACTTAATGACCGAAGCCAAAAACGCAACGTCTCATCTCGTCCAATTGGAGGATATTACTCTTACTTTATCGAGTGATGCGGGACCCGTTGAGATCTTACGCGGTATTGATCTCACGATCGACTCGTCTCAGTCACTCGGCATTGTCGGTCCCTCCGGCTCCGGCAAGTCCACATTGATGATGGTTCTTGCGGGTTTGGAGCAGCCCTCTTCGGGGACCGTGACATGCCAGGGCCGTGTGCTGACGGAAATGGATGAAGATGAGCTTGCCGTGTTTCGCCGGGACCATATAGGCATTGTGTTCCAATCCTTTCATCTCATCCCGACGATGAACGCGCTCGAAAATGTGGCGGTGCCGCTCGAATTTGCTGGACACGAGGATGCCTTTACACGGGCGGAAAAGGAACTTGCTCATGTGGGACTTGCAGACCGTTTGCAGCATTATCCCAGTCAGCTTTCCGGCGGTGAGCAGCAGCGGGTTGCGCTTGCGCGGGCGTTGGCGCCTCGGCCCCAACTCTTGTTGGCCGATGAGCCGACCGGAAACCTTGACAGTTCAACAGGCGAGCGTGTTGTCGAGTTGATCTTTCGTTTGCATGAAGAGCGGGGAATGACGCTGGTTATGATCACCCATGACAAAGGCCTGGCCGCCAAATGCGACCGTGTGGTGAGTATGGCGGATGGGAAGATCGTGTCGGATCATGCCGGCGAACGTGCGCGTTCAGCCCCGGCTGACTTACCTGAAATGCAATTGGCGGACTGACCGGTATGGCGCCGGAGCTCAAGTTTGCCTTTCGCGAGTTGCGCCAAGGGCTCAAGGGCTTTCGAATCTTTCTTGCGTGTCTCGTTCTCGGGGTTGGCGCCATCGCGGCCGTGGGTTCGCTCACGTCCGCATTTCAACGCGGACTGCAGTCGGAGGCCGTCGTTATTCTTGGTGGTGACGCTGAGATCGAACTCGAACAGAGGGATCTCACGGAAGCGGAACGCACCTGGGTAATGGCGCAATCGCCCGTTTCCGCCATCCAGGAAGTGAATGGGATGGCGCGCGGCGAAGAAACGGATGCCCGCACGCTTGTCGAAATGAAGGCGGTGGACGAGGCTTATCCGCTCTACGGCAACGTCGAGTTTGAAAACACGGATCTTCCGCTTGCGGATGTTCTCAAGGAAGAGGATGGGATATGGGGCGTTGCGGTCGATCCAGCTGTTCTTTCGCGTCTCGGGATGAGTGCAAATGGAAAGATCAGATTGGGGGCTGCGGTTTTTGATGTTCGCGGAATCATTGAGAAAGAACCGGACCGGGTCGGGGGCGGGTTCGTTTTGGCGCCGCGCGTTCTCATGTATCACGAGGCGCTTACGGCGACCAATCTGGTGCAGGTGGGAAGCCGGGTCGACTACAAATATCGCTTCCTGAAAGGGGCTGAGTTCGATTATGAGGCGTGGCGTGCGGAGGCGGCTGAGCGTTTTCCTTTGGCGCCTTGGGTTCTTCGAAATCCGGCAGAGGGCGCTCTTGGAACAGAAGAATTCATAGGCCGCGTTAGCCTTTTTCTTACTCTTGTTGGGCTTACGGCGCTGATGGTCGGAGGGGTGGGGATCGCGAATGCGATCCGGAATTATCTCGACACAAAGATTGAAGCCATCGCGATCTACAAGTGTTTGGGGGCGAGCGGCGATTTCGTCTTCCGGGTCTATGTTATCCAAGTTGCGTTGCTGGCGGCGTTCGGAATCGGCTTAGGGCTGATCGTCGGCAGCCTTGCGCCCATGTTGATTGCGGGTCTCGTTGGGCATCTTCTTCCGATCCCACCGGCACTTACAGTCTACCCTTTGGCGCTCTTGATCGCAGCGGTCTACGGCATTCTCGTCACCGTCACATTTACGATTTTGCCTTTGGCCCAAGTCCAGAATGTTCCGCCAGCGCGGCTCTTTCGCGATGTGATCTCCCGAACAGTCGGCAAGGCAGCGCCTGCGTACTGGATGGTGAGTGTTGGGGCCGCAATTGGAATTGCGCTTCTTGCGATCGGAACAACGCCGTTCAAAGACTTTGCGTTCTTCTTCATCCTGGGAGCCCTGGTTTGTTTTGCTGTTTTGAGGGCCGAAGCGCTGGGTCTCGTCCAACTGGCAAAAATGGCCGGCCGCCCCAGGCAACCCATTTTGCGTATGGCGCTCACAAATCTTTATCGTGCGGGGAACCCCACCGCCAATGTGGTCCTTTCCATGGGTTTAGGGTTGACCCTCCTCGTTACGATTGCGCTCATCGATGGTAATCTTGCTCGTCAGGTCGCTGAGGAATTGCCGGATCGCATTCCTTCGTTCTTTGTTATTGATATTCGCAAGGACCAGGTGGATGCCTTCGATCAGTTGGTTGCCGATATTCCGAGTGCAACGGAGTATCGACGGATTCCCATGGTGCAGACTTCGATCACCAAACTGAAAGGTGAAACCGCCGATCCGGACGCGGTCGATCCAGATGTGCGCTGGATACTGGAAGAGGATCGTTTCGCGACCTATAGCGCTGTGCTTCCAGCCGGAGCCAAAGTCGCGGACGGTGAATGGTGGCCGGAGAACTACCAGGGCGGGCCTCTCGTGTCTTTGGATACAGACATTGCGCGCGGCCTGCGTCTGCAAGTCGGGGATACAATCACCTTCAATGTCTTAGGGCGGGAAATCGAAGCGCAACTTGGCAATATCCGAGAGCAAGAGTGGGAAGAAGAGGGCCCCAACTTTTCTCTTGTTTTCTCACCGGGGGTGCTTGAACGGGCGCCTCAGCAGCATGTGGCGAGCCTGAGAGTGGCGCTGGCTGATGAAGAAGCAACCTTCACCAACATAGCAGATGCATTTCCGAACGTGTCCGTGATCTGGGTGAAAGAGGCCCTCGAGGCGGTCAGCGATCTCTTGGAGGACCTTTCGCTCGCCGTTCGGGCAACGAGCGTGGTCACTCTTATCGCCGGTGTGCTGGTGCTTGCGGGCGCGCTTGCCTCGGGTCACCGTCGGCGGACTTACGATGCGGTCGTGATGAAGGTCTTGGGGGCACGCCGCAGAGATGTCCTTGCGGTTTATATGCTTGAGTTCTTTCTGTTGGGACTGGGAACGGCATTGGTCGCGGCCATCGTTGGCGGCGCTGCCGCCTATCTCATTGTTACCCTCGCTATGGAAGGGGAATGGTATTTCCTCCCCGGTACTTTGTTCGGCACCGTCTTTATTGCGACCCTTGTCACAATTAGCCTCGGTTTGATCGGCACGTGGCAAAGCCTTCGCGAGAAGCCTGCCCACGTCTTAAGGAATCAGTAATCCGTGTGGCCTAGGGGTTCGTAAAAAGATTGAAAAATACCGGATTGGCTCGGTTTTTCTTGAAATGCGGGCTGCTTTCTACAATATCCCCGGTATCTGTGTCTTTAACTGAGGAATAGGTGAGAGAATATGGCTGACTACCAGGAACGGTTTGCCCAACAAGCCTCCACAACAACGGCTGGCGGTGTTGCGGTTGATGAGGGCCTGAGGAGTTTTATGCTCGGCGTCTACAACTATATGGCGTTGGGTGTGGCATTTACCGCGCTCGTTATTGTGGCGCTCGGATCTAATCCGGCCTTGTTACAAACCTTGGCAATGGGCCCGATGAAATGGGTTGCTTTTGCCGGTGTCCTGGGGATGGGATTCTTCGCTCCGCGGCTGATTATGGGTGGCTCTGCACTTGTTGCCCATGCAGCTTATTGGGGCTATGCGGCTCTCTGGGGGCTCTTGATTGCGCCCATGGTCGTTTTCTTTCTAAGTACTGATCCGATGATGGTCATGCGGGCTTTCATGATCACGGCGGTGATGTTTGCGGCGATGAGTTTGTTTGGTTACACGACCAAGCGTGATCTTTCGCCGTTTGCCACGTTTTTCTTCATGGCAGCCATTGGGTTGATCGTCGCGATGCTTCTCAATGTGTTTTTCTTTCAAAGTGAGCTTATGAGCTTCATCGTTTCTGCGCTTGTTGTGCTCGTCTTCGCAGGCGTTACGGCTTGGGAAACGCAGATGATCAAAGAGTTCTATTACGCGGGCGATGGAACTGCCGCTCAAAAGCAGAAGTCGATTTTCGGCGCGTTCATGCTTTACGGTTCGTTCGTGACCTTGTTCATTCATATCCTCAACATGCTGGGGATCATGAACAACGACTAAGGCGTTTCGACGCCAAAATGAAACAAGCCCCGGTGGTGCAAGCTGCCGGGGCTTTTTCGTATGTGCGGGTTTGCCGCCAGCCTAAACTGAGCTCTCGACCACCTTAAAGAGTTTGCGATCGAGGAAACGCAGCACGGTTTTTAAGTCGTGGCCGCGTTTTAAGATTTGACCTGACGGCGACAGAATCTGAAAGGCGCCCTGGCGCTGAGCAAGTTTTGGACGCTTTTCGATTCGGTAGATGGGAAACTCCGCACTGCGCCGAAAGATGCTGAAGACGGCCGCGTCGCTGAGATAGTCTATCGCGTAGTCCCGCCATTCGCCGTTCGCTACGCCCATTCCGTATGTGCCCAGAATAGTCGTGAGCTCCTTGCGATGGAACGTGACGATTGATTTCCTTTGCGCGGAAGTGTTTTGCGCTGGTCGGGCTAAACCAGCGCGAGAGGGCTGGTTATCGGGATCCTCCGTGAACATGTGCGAAGCATCGCCCGAAACTCTCGTCTTTTCAAGAGGCGGTGTGCACTAGCGCTTTCGGCACAAAAACAGTCCGTCCGCGATCGGCACCAAACAGGTATCAACTCTTTGATCTGTTTGGACTTTTTCATTGAACGCTCGGATGGCTTTTGTCGCGGGCGACTGATCTTCAGGGTTAACGACGTTGCCTGACCACAGCACGTTGTCGATCGCGATTAAGCCCCCATTCCGCACCAGCTTTAGGGCCCTTTCGTAGTAGCCTTGGTAGTTGCCCTTGTCGGCATCGATAAAGGCCATATCGAAGGGTTCCTTTTGCTCTGCGATCATCGCATCGAGCGTCCCTACAGCAGGGCCAAGACGGGTTTCGATCTTGTCGCTTACGCCCGCCTCTTTCCAATACGATTGCGCGCGGGCGACAAAGTCCTCGTCTCGGTCGCACGCGGTTATACGGGCATTCTCGGGAAGCTTAAGGGCCACGGCGAGGCTGCTATAGCCGGTGAAGACGCCGATCTCGAGATAGCGCCTGGTTCCGGTGAGCTGGGCAAGAAGCGCCAGGAGTGCGCCCTGTTCGGGGGCGATCTGCATTCGCGAGATGTCCCCCATTACGGCGGTCTCCAGGCGGCACTTTTCCAAGATCGGATGCTCCCGCACGCCCATCTTTTGGATGTAGGAAACTAACTCGTTCGACAAGGCAAAGTCTGAACCCATTGGAAACTCATTTGGTGGGGGGTTAGTCGTTCCGGGTGATCAATGTTCCCGAAAGCAGCGCCAATATGGTTCGGACCGAGACGAGCAAAACAATAAACGAGGCTACAGTTAATAGTCCGTATGCAATCATTAACATGGTCGTGCTTTGTTGATAGTCCGCGTACACAAAGGACGCGAGCGCAATGGCGTCCAACGGAAACGTGTAGGCCCACCATGATAGGGTGAAGGGAAGGCGCTGAAACAGTTGCGCCATAGAAAACACCAGTACACTCGCCACCAGAGCAAAATGATAAAGGAATTGCGAGAACGTATCGATCTGACCTCCGTTCAACTGGGTGTACGCCATAAAGGCCAGCGAGGGAGGGGCCATAAGGAGAAAGAGCGTTGGGATGTATTTGGCAGGCAACTTGTCGTGGAATATGATGCGATTGAGCACGATCACAAAAAGGGCAATCCAAAACCCAAGGCCCAGAGCAAACAAACTCCAGCTCAATTCTACGTAACCAAATTCAATTCCTGAAATCGGCGCCAGAAGGCTTCCCGAAATCGGGATAAACCAGGCGGGACTGGTCGACTTAATCTCGAAGTTCCGGATGATCCAATATCGGATTTGGCGCAGCGCTAGAACCAGATGGAAGCTTGCGCCCGCGAGCCACAGGATCTCCGCAATTGTGGGGAAGATGGATGCGATACCGCCTGCAATCAGCATGGGTCCCATTGAAGCGGCTGGCAAGAAGTTGGAGGCATCCGGGTCATCAAAGTCATCGCGGGTTGCTTGCGGATGAACAATGGATTTGCACAGGTATGTGCCGAGGATGGCGACATAAGCGATTGTACCCAATGCGACCAACCCGTACCCCAAAACCGATTGAAGAAAAGCGTTGGTTGAGTTGGCTTGCCAAGCCAGGCCGAGGCCAGTGAGGCCCAAAACGATTGTGAAAGCATTCGTTGGAAAAAGAGCCAGCCAATGGGTTTTGGCAGCGGGCGTTGCATCAACCGTTACCTCTTCAGTGGTAACCGTTTCCGCAACTTTTGTGGCGCCTTCCGGAGCGGGTGCGTCCATTGTACATTTCCATTGAATCAGTTTTCCACCGTACACAGCAAAACGGATCTCGAAAAGAGGGGGCTCCTCCTGGTTGATTCAGAAACGGCCCAATTCTCTTGATTGTCGGCTTGGGATCAACTATGTGGAGCGGTGATTTTGGCTCCAGACCAACCCTTCCACTCAATTTGACCCCATAGCGAGGCGCGCGCAGGGCATATGGCCGATACGCTGATTGATATTCAAAACCTGGTTAAGCGCTTTGATGATCACACAGTCGTTTCGGGTGTCACTTTCTCAGTGGAAAAGGGCGAAGTTCTCGGCTTTCTTGGCCCAAATGGAGCGGGAAAATCCACGACCATGAAGATGATCACAGGTTTCTTGCCACCGACGGAGGGCAAGATCGTTGTGTGTGGTCATGACGTGCGCGAGGATCCGCTTGATGCTCAGCGCGAGATCGGATACTTGCCGGAAGGGGCGCCGGCGTACTCCGATATGACCCCTATCCAGTTCTTGAAGTTCATTGCTGAGGTGCGCGGACTCAGCGGCGAGCAAAAGCGCAAAGCGGTTGATCAAGCAATCGAAAGATCGCAACTTCAGAATGTTCTTTTCCAACCCATTGAGACCTTGTCGAAGGGTTTTAAGCGCCGTGTCGGATTGGCCCAAGCGCTTCTGCATGATCCAGCGGTCTTGATCATGGATGAGCCGACCGATGGTCTCGACCCAAATCAAAAAACGGTCGTCCGCGACCTGATCTCAGAAATGGCGCAGGACAAAGCGATCATCATTTCTACCCACATTTTGGAAGAGGTCGACGCTGTTTGCTCCCGGGCGATCATTATCGATAAGGGAACGGTTGTGGCGGACGGCACGCCCGATGAACTTGTGCAAAAGTCCCGCTATCACAACTCGGTGCGCCTTATTCTCGCGTCGGAACATGCAGAGGATGCACGCCCCAAGCTGAGGGGCATTAAGGGGGTCGAGCAGCTTGACGAAACCCTGGAGGAAGAGGGCACCGTGCGATTTACCCTGGTGCCGAAAAATGGCGAACTGCTCGGCGACGATGTCGCCAAAATCCTTTCGGACCAAGCTTGGAAAGTTAAGGGGCTTTTCGTCGATCAAGGTCGCCTGGACGATGTTTTTCAAAGTGTGACCACCCCTGATGGGCAAGCCGACAAGGCTCCGGCATCCGACGCGCCCCGTGTTCCTTCGTCCGGCACAACAAGTGGCGCGCCTGCAGAGAGTTAACCCATGTCCCTTGCCTTGACGATCTTTCGACGCGAACTTGCCGGCTATTTTGCGACGCCGCTCGCGTTCGTCTTCATTGTGGTGTTCTTGTTTGCAACCGGCATCTTCACCTTTTACGTGGGCAATTTTTTCAGTGCAGGCCGGGCCGACCTGCAGGCCTTTTTCTTCTTTCATCCATGGCTTTACCTCTTTCTCATTCCCGCGATCTCAATGCGATTGTGGGCGGAAGAACGAAAGTCAGGAACTATTGAGCTTCTCCTTACGCTGCCGATACCCTTGTGGGCGGCGGTCTTTGGAAAGTTCCTTGCGGCCTGGGTGTTCGCGGGCATTGCCCTTGCGTTGACATTTCCGATGTGGATTACGGTCAACTATCTCGGTGACCCCGACAATGGTGTGATCATTGGATCCTATCTGGGAAGCTTTCTGATGGCGGGCGGGTATCTGGCGATCGGGTCCGCCATGTCGGCGGCGACAAAAAATCAGGTGATTGCTTTTGTTGTAAGTGTCGTTGTGTGCTTCCTCTTTATGCTGAGCGGCTTGCCTTTGGTCTTGGAGTTCTTTTCCGGTTGGGCGCCTCAAGTCCTCGTGGATGTGATTGCTTCTTTTAGCTTCTTGTCGCACTTTGACTCCATCCAAAAAGGCGTCATCGATATTCGCGATTTGATTTTCTTTACATCGCTCATCGCTTTTTGGCTTTTGGTCAATTGGTTGCTCGTTGATGCGAATAGGGCCGGGTAAGGGGTTGGACGATGTTAGACCTTAAACGATCTTCCGGGGTTGCCTTGGCCATCGTCCTTGGGCTGCTCTTATTGCTGTCGATCAACGTTATTTCAAATAACGTTCTTCGCACTTTGCGCTTCGATCTCACAGGCAACAAGCAATACACCCTCAACGAGGGGACCCTCAGTGTGTTGCGGAAGTTGGATGAGCCGGTTCGCTTGCAGTTTTTCTTCTCTGAGAATCTGGCGTCGTCCTTTCCGCAATACCGGGTCTACGGTCAGCGGGTGAGAGACTTGCTGACTGAGTATGAGTTGCGATCGGGCGGAAAACTTCAGCTCAAATTTGTTAATCCGGAGCCCTTTACAGAAGATGAGGACGATGCCGTCGCTCTTGGGATTACCGGTGTTTCAACAGAGACAGGCGACAAACTGTATTTCGGTCTGGCGGGTACGAATTCTATCGATGGTCGCGAAACAATTCCATTCTTCTCGATCGAACGAGAACCCTATCTGGAATTCGACCTCACGTCGCTCATCTACGAGTTAAGCCGAGGCGATAAGCCGGTGTTGGGGATACTGAGCACGATTCCGCTCGAGTTTGGTGTGGGTGGGCCCATGGCCGCGGCGCAGGGCCGGGCGCAACCCTATGTAATCTACGACCAACTCTTGACCGGTTTCGAAGTGGAAAATCTGGATCAGGATTTGACGGTCATTCCCGAAGGCATTGAGACGCTGATGCTGGTGCATCCCACGGGGCTATCGTCTCAGACCTTGTATGCGATTGATCAATTCGTTCTGCGCGGCGGACACGCTCTGATCTTTGTTGATCCGCTCTCGGAGATGGTGCAGGCGCCTTCGCCGATGGGTATGCCCACCCCGTCGGGACCGCCCAATTTCTCCAGTCTTGATCCGCTCTTTGACAATTGGGGCATCACCTACAGTTCGCAAGATGTGGTCGCAGATTTGGACCGAGCGCTGCGTGTTCAATCGGGAGCCGGAGGCGGACAGATTGTGGACTATATCGTCTGGTTGGGTATCCAAAATCAAGATCTGGATGCGCTCGATCTTGTGACGGCTGAACTCCAAGCCCTGCAATTGGGGTCGGTGGGGGCGCTGTTCAAGAAAGACGGTGCGGCAACAACATTTGCTCCTCTGATTATGTCATCGGCGAATTCGTCTCTGATTGACCGCTCCGACGTGGATATGGGATTCAACCCCAACGACCTCATTCTAGATTTTCGTCCATCTCCGGATACGTACGTGATCGCCGCGCGAGTTTCCGGGTCTGCCACAACGGCCTACCCTGAAGGTCGGCCGGAGGAGGATGTCGTTTCTGAGGCTGATCCCGATGGCGACTCAGAAGCTGAGGATGCAAGTCCGGATGCGGAGGTTCCGCATTTGAGTGAGTCTCAAGGCCCCATCAACGTGATTGTGGTTGCGGACACAGATATTCTCGATGATCGCTTCTGGATCAACATTCAAGACTTTTTGGGTCAGAGAATGCTGATTCCCACTGCCGACAATGGGACGTTTGTGGTGAACGCTGTTGAGAATCTCATGGGATCGAGCGATCTCATTAGCCTGCGTAGCCGGGGGCGGGATTTTCGTCCGCTGACCGCCATCGAGAATCTTCGGCGTCAGGCCAATGCCCGATTTCTAGAACGCGAAAACCGTCTCCAACAAGAATTGGCGGCGACCGAGCAGAAGCTGACCGAACTGCAAAGCCAATCGGTCGAGGCCGAGCCGGGCGCCGAATTGAGCACGACGATCATTTCTGCCGAAGAAGAGCAGGAACTCGAGCGCTTTACGCAGAGATATGTTGAAATTCGCAAGGAGCTGCGCGAAGTGCAGCGAGACCTTCGACGTGATATCGAAGATCTCCAGAATGTCGTGAGATTTGCCAATATCGGCTTGATGCCGATCATTATAGGCGTGTTTGCGATTGTTCTTGCCCTCTCTCGAAGGAACAATCGGCGGAAGGCGAGGAGGAGAGGAGCCTGATGTCTGAATTCAGTGCGCGATCTCAGCGCAATCTGTATATTCTCGCGGGACTGACGGCTGCTGCAGTTTTGACGGCTCTGTTGACCGTTTTTTCAAGTGATGAAGCTGTACAAACGGACTTCGTTCCCGTCCTGATGTTTCCCGAACTGGCAGACCAAGTGAACTCCGTTACGCGTATAGATATTGAGACGCCGTCGGATACATTTGACATCCGATTTGACCCTGATGCCGGGTGGACTTTGCCGTCGAAGAGAAATTTTCCGGCCGACGAAGGTGCGATCCGGCAACTCATTCTCGCGCTTGCAGATCTGAGGCTGATCGAGCCCAAAACGGCGCGGGCCGAGCTGCACCGGCAAATTGGCTTGGGAGACCCGGGTGCAGGTGGCAGCGGCGTGAAAGTCTCTGCTTTCGACAAGCGTGGGGCCGAGTTTGCGTCCGTTGTCGTGGGCGACCGCCATCGGGGAAGCAGTACGGCCGGTGTTTCGGTGATCTATGTTCGCAAACCTGATGAAGACCAAACCTGGTTAGCGCGCGGACGACTGACGGTTGAGCGAGACTCGTCCAGCTGGATCAAAACCGATTTGTTCGATATTGCTCGAAAGGACGTGTACGCCGTTCGTGTTACGTCTCGGGACGAGAAAAGCTATGTCCTCACTAGGAATTCGGAGGGCAGCGATGCGTTCTCCCTTGATGCCGTTCCCGAAGGCCGGCGTTCCAAACCGCCATATTCAATCAATTCCGTCGCCTATGCATTGCCCACATTGAGCATCGCCGATGTGGTCTCTGACGAAGCGTTTTCGTTCGAGCCTGAAACGACAACGACGTACACGCTTTATAACGGTACACAGGTCACGCTTTCCCTCGGCACCAAAGACGAGAAGTATTATGCCTCGTTTGCAGCGCAAGAGGGCGAACCGATCCTTCCCCCACAAGAAGAAACGGGATCTGAAGAAGAGGTAACCGAAGAGCAAGCGGGTTCTGAGGAAGACGCGCCAGCTGAGGAAGCAGGGTCTGAAGAAGAAACGCTATCTGAAGAAGAAGCGGGATCTGAACAGGAGGTGCCGTCGCAAGATGCCGAAGGCGAAGCAGCCCTGGATGAAAACGCCGAGGGGGAGAATATTGCGGCGGTAGATCCACAGGCTGGTCCTAAAACGGATGATGAAGCGGAGACTGTGGACACAGCGAGCGGGAGCTCTTCGGAGACAATCGAAAATGTGACAAGTGAAGACTCTGTGGTGGAAGAAGAAAGTGAATCTAGCGGAAACATCATAGAAAACCTTCTGGGAGCGGAGGAAACCGAAGAAGTGCAACTGACTTCCAAAGATCAAGCGAACGATTTGAACGAGCGATTGGCGGGGTGGGTGTTTGAGGTGCCGGAGTTCAAGTATCAGCAGCTCTCCCGGCCTCTGGAAGATCTGCTTGAGCCACTGGACGAGGAAGAAGAAGGCGCTTCGGAATAGGACTTGTGCAGAGCCAGCATATGCTTGCTTGTTGCGAGGTTCGAAAAGTACCAATTGGACTAGAGGGTTTCCAGGTGAAGTGGAATCCGGTTCACCGTCAGGAAACGCGCAAAACAAGGAATCTGGAGCCGTTTTGTGTTTCCGTCAAAACCAAAACGGCTCTAGAGTGCGAGACTCAGACCTGTCACCTAGAAATTTGTCACAAAGCCGCGGCCCGAATCGGCATTTCTGCGGCCCGCGTCATTCCAATCGCAGTACTTCTTTTTCGTCAGTTTCTGGACTTTCCGCTGGAGCCAGGGTTCCCCCTTATTGTCGTAGCGGAAATTGCGCGGCAGCTCTTCGTGGTGCGCATCTCTAGGCCAGCCTTCATGACCGAAAGGACCTCGGCCGCCACCGCTTAAGGCACCATTAGGATCGCGGTGCTTGGTGCCCAAGATCTCAAAGGATCGTCCAGTGTTGTCCATGATGCAGTTGCCCCACACGGTGCCGATCTTGTTGATCATTTCCACGTAGACTTGATATCGCTCGTCGTCGTCGAAACCGAAACTGCCCGAGCGATCGATGGCCCGCCAATCCAAGGCGGAAACCACCTGGATGCCGGCACCGTTGTTGCTGTTGATAAAGTTGCCCGTGATGATCGGCATATTGAGCGGCCACTTGGAAATAGACCTCAGCGAGGCTGCCGTGTACGGATCATTGGGATCACCCCAAATCGGCGTTGAGTGCTCACCGGTGGTCGTCAGAACAAAGCTGATTCCTTCGCCATTGTCGGTGATGTGATTGCCCGTATAGGACCCGCCGCCATCCAGATTTGTGACGCCGCTTTGCAGGTTTTGAGCGATGCGGTTGCGCGTGGCGAAGACTTTTGCTCTCCCATCAACTTCAAGACCGATCAAGTTAGACCCGATATGATTGTCGAGGAGCAAATGGCTTCCAGCAATATAACCGGAGGCTGCAACGTCGGAGGCACTGCCCGAGCATGCGATCGGCGGGCGATAGGCCGCTTCGTATACGACATACGGCACCACAGAACACACATACCGGGTGTAGATCATACCGTGGCCTTGGGGGCTTCCTTGGTACTCATAGTAGCCAGTCAGGCGGACGCCGGTTTTGCCGCCTTCGATCAAGTTCCCATAAATTTGAGCCAGGCCGCTGCGCACGATGACGGCATCATCGCCAATGCCGCGATAAGGATCCGCGCCGTTCGTCCGGCCGTTCGCGTCGACCCAACTATGCTCCATCACAAACAAAGGCGAGTTTACATCCACACACGGACGAATTCGTGGACCGCCCGCATGTTCCAGCTTCAGGCGGCGGATTCGAACGGTTCCGTTGCGCTTCTTGCCAAGGTCCACTCTGACGCAAGGCCTTCCGCCGTCTTTGAACTTGACCACGGCTGCGGTGGCCGCGGCAACAGCGGCAGGCTTGTCCCCTCGCTTGTCGCGGCCGCTCTTGTTGTTTGCCGTAGCCAATTCGTCATAGCGGGCCGGACTTGCCGCCCGATGATCCTGGTTTCGAAGGAAATACTCTCTGTGTGTGCCATAATATGTTGCATCGGTAAACGGCGGGACCGTGCCCTCTATGGTCAGGGGCTTTTTGATCACCACCGGTCCCGTTTCCACATAATTGCCGGGGCGCACCGTGATGTGCCCACCCGGCCGGACCGCACGGACGGCGGATGCTATTTTGTTTGTGCACGTCTTTCCTTTGGGACAGGACACAACGATGGAGCTCGTGTACCCACCACCGCCGCCGCTTTTGGCAGTGCCGCCACCGGAGGAACCGTATACCGTGGAAGGCTGCAGTACGGTGACAGCGTCATCACAACAATTCGACCAGGCTGAGGTGGCAAACGCCGCCGTAAAGAGGATCCCCGCCGTGACGAGCGTCAGCGTCGTTCCAACTGACGCCGAAAACCCATTAAATACTTTTGCACGCTTCGTCATGGGACGTCCCCTTGGTATGGCCCGCATCAATTACACCTCGATCGACCGACTAATTTTGCACATTCCTTGGCCACCAAACTGCGCTCCGGCTGTTGGTGGAAGAGATTCATTGCGGTTTTGAAGTGGATCGCGGCACGTTGATCATCGCTCTCCACACCTAAACTATCGCGGTACATGACCCCCAAATTCAAATGGGCGTAGGGATGGCGCTGGGCCGCCGCCCGCTCAAACCAGATGCGCGCGCGCCGGTAGTCTCGCGCGACGCCGTAGCCATGGAAATACATTGTGCCCAACGCCACTTGTGTGTTGGCATGGCCGGAACTCGCCACCTTTTTGATCAAGCCGACAATTTGTTTCGGCGTAGGCGTTCCCGTCACCTTAGCTCCAATGGAAGCTTGATACTTGGTGATCGCCTGTTTCGTTTGCTCACCATACGCATTGTCAATTGTGCCTCGATAATGGCCCAAAAAGGCGAGCGCTTCTTGGATGGATGAAACGCGCAACTCTTCAATGCGGTTCAGCGCTGCGATATCCTCAATTTCGTCGGTGGACTGATCGGAATGGCTACTCGGATAGACTTCGAAAGGCGGCACCCACGTGTCGGCCCGGCGTTTGGCAGCCACCTTCAATTCCTGGAAGAACGATTCGTCACGACAGTTTATAGGATAAGGGAGCGTACTCGTTTCACTGCACCCCTCACCTCTCAAAACATTTGAGAGCGCCGCCGCGTAAGAGTCCATGGTTGTGCGGGCAATGGCATTGCCTTCGCGCTCCGCCAAGGTGAAGTACGCCAGGGAATCAACATGATTCTTACGCAGAGCATTCATGCTCCCGGACGCTGTCGCTTGTTCGCAAAACAGCCAATAATGCGGATTTTGTCTGCTCGGGGCGACCGCGCTGCCGGTTGCTCCGCACATCTGGTGGGCGGACGCGTCTTGGAAGATTTCGCCCAACCTGAAGAAGCCGTCGGCCCCTCTAGACGACAAAATGTAAACGATCCGATTGCCGGCATCTTCCTGCTCGGCCTTGGACATCGGGAAGTAGAGAGCGTCCAAGCGCTTTATGACGCGCTGCAGTGCGGCCGATTTTGTCTGGATCGCGGCATCAGTTCGTCCGAGGTCGGACGGATTGATCAGCGCCAGGTATAGCCAAACATAGGCCTCCACATGATCGCGAGGCACGACAGTACCATTGTCATATAACTCGCCTAACGTGACCTGGGACATAAAGTCGTCTTCGACCCACCCTGCGGAGCGCCAGTGTTCCACAGCTTCGGCGTACCGGCCGTCAAAGTACAGACGCTGGCCTTGGGCAAAATTGGCGTTCGCCGGAGCAGCCAACACCAAGAGAAAGACGAACCAGAAGGATATCCCCCATGTGCGCTGCGAAGAATATTGTTCTCGCACTGAATTGCACCCCTGCCTACAACCCACTCGGCTCAGGTCCCAGCAAGACGCTTGTCCCATTGCCGTTCTTAACCATAATGGTTTCGATGTAGCGGTTTCATAAACCGCCACCCCACACATAATGCTGTGTAGTCTCGATTCCTATCCCAAGCTAGCACAAAAACTGTAGGTTGTTAATCCTGAGCGCTCGACACGTGACATGAGTGATGTTACGTTTTAACAGCAGCCCATTGCCCGTTTCACGGGCTTTTCGCTCGACGGGGGCGCGCGTGCTGCAGAGATCCTGTGACGTAAAGGGGGCGTGCGATGGATCCAAGTGTAATCGCCGAGTTGGCGGACCCACAAGCGCAAGCAATTCGCGAGGCTTTGTGGTCCAATATCGTCGGATTGCCATTCGCTATAGCCATCGCGATGCTCGTCGCGGGCACAATCCTCTTTATGTCGGGGCTTTCGCGGTTCGCAAGTGTGCCGTTTCTTGTCAGTGTTCTGGTCGTTACGCTCGGGACAACGTTGCCGGAAATGATCCTTGTCGGTATCGCATCGCAAAATAATCTGTACGAGTCCGCCAACTTCTTTGAGTTGGTTGCTGGCTATAAAGCCAACATTCTGGCGTATGGAATCATAATAGGCAGTACGGCGATCAATCTCCTGTTCGTTATGCCAATTGCGCGATTTGCGCGATCTCTGGGAGGGAACAACTTCGTTGTCCGTTCAAGCGTGGTGTTTCGCGATGTTCTGTTTTTGATCGCCGCGACAATCATTCTTCTCGTCACTGCCTACACGCACGTAGATACTGTCGTTCCCGTCAATGTGGGGTGGCTGCTTATCGGCTTTTCGTTTGCTTACGTTGTAATATTGACGGCAACGGAGCGGCGCGGCACGAGCGGCGACTCCAATTATGGGCAGACTTCTTCTACCGGCCCGAACATGCTGCTGATTTCGGCCGGTATTTTGATGGTAGGGATTGTCTCCTACTATCTTATTCAGAGTTTGGTGTTTCCGGCCATCGATGGCTTGAGCTTGGAAATGCTCCAAAACGAAGATCTGGTGCGCGCCGAAATCTTTGGTCTTGGCTTCTTCATCGGATTCGTCGTGGCGATGCCGGAATTGGTAAGCAGCATTTTCTATGCGCAAGATAAAAACTCGGGAACAGGCCTAACGACCGGCAATATCTTGACTGCGTGCATTCTGAATCTGTCCGTGGTTGCTGGACTGGGCATCATTATCGCAGATTTGTTTGGAGGCACGGACGTCAGAGGTGAAAAGATTGCGGTCTTCTTGGACTTTGATTTCCTGTTCCCGCACCTGTTCTTTATTTTGCTCGGCAGCATTTTGTTGTGGGTCTTTTTCCTCACAAGAGAGAAGAATGAGGCCGACCCGGAGCAATCGGGCGGTACTTTTTCCGTCGTGGAAGGTATGGTATTGATCGGATTGTTGCTGATCTATCTTTGTTACTTGATCGGCGCAGATTGGGCAGTCAGTTTGGTTCATGGAATCAGAGCCGCAACAATATCGCTTTTGGATGTTGTTTTGGGGCTCTTTGGCCTTAACTAAAAGGGCTATACTACCGGTGGGCTTGCGATTCGAACGAGCCTGCAATTCGGGTCGATGGTGATGAGTGGCTTATACAGATTGAAAGAACGCTTACGGCGATCAGTCGTAGTGCTTGTGCTTGGTTGCTTTGCTGCCGCTGTGAGTTCACCGGCAGCAGCTAAGGACAATTCCGAGGGCGATGCCGAGTACTTCAAAAAAGTTTTTGCACAAAGCAATTCCGGTGAGGCAGCGGTAACCGAAGAACAAGACTCAGGTGCCCAAAACACGAACTCTGAAGACGTTGGAGCGAATTCGGGTGCGACTACACCCGGCGTGCAACAGGACGCCGCACCTACGCAAGTTGAGCCGGTTAACGACGGCCGGGCGCTTGTGAAGAACGACAAGATTTTTGCAGATCCCAATAAAGATCAACATCCGGCAAAATGCAGTATACTGAGCGCCGATAGTTTTAGCTTTGCGGAACCCGTTGAAAATGCCGGCTGGCCCCTTATTCACGGTGTAGCTCTCGGGAACTCGCCAACTCAATTGATGGAACACCTTTCTCGGATGGTCCGAAAACTGCCGGCCGCGCGCGCCGAATTGCGTCAACGCTGCCCTTGGCTGGACGGACCGACGGCAGGCCGTTTGTTCCAAGCCGGCAAACAGTCTGCACGCGAATCTGACATTGTGCCGATTTTTCTGCGGACCGGCGACGGCGCAGGACCAACCATCCCCACGATCACGATTGAGTACACGCCGTGCACCCAGGTGATTGTTGATACGCGCGATTTCGTTCAGCAGGAATTAGACGCAGGCAGAATTCGAAAGGGCAGCGTTGAAGCAAAGGAAGACGAGAAGCTGTCAGAATACACTCCCAATAGCTTTGGAGAAGCTTGCATCGACCATATTTCTATCGAGAACTTTGTCCACGACCAATTCGCTGTGTATGCGCGGTACTATTTCCGGGAGTCCGCTCCAGGCAGCAAACCGAAGGGCAAGTCGTCAGGCAACGCGCAATGCCGCGCCTCGACCAACGGCTCTTATGGGGGCGCCGGGGGTCAAGAAGTTCACAAGATCGAGTGGAAAACTCATTGGCCTGATTACGAAAAATGGCTCTATTTGGCCCGGAAGGACGTTGTCGGCTCCTTCAAGAAAGTTCTGGATGCGGGGAAAGCGCAGCGTGCGTCAGGTGTCTGGGCAGAGGGAAACACCAAAGTCAGATATAGATGGCTGGTGGACGAGAAGCAAAACGTCAGCCGGGGATCATTTAAGCAGATAACCGAATGGGCCGACTTCAAGAAGAGCTATTGCAAATGCGCCGCCGGCGACAAGAAGTGTTATTGTCGTGGTGATAGCGATATGCAGTTTGTGACCTTGGACGTGGGATATAATCCGACGGCGGAGGTCACCGTCTCCAAAGGACCCGAATACGAAGAGGCCTGGGAATATCTGCGGAACCGATTTGTGACTGAGAGAGTTTACAGTCAGCGTCGGGCTCGGTTTGACGACGCGCTCTTTCCTACCGGCGCTGCTTCCGCAAAATATGATCCGCAGGAAGACCCCAATTGCCGGCTCATGACACCGGTGGGGATTAAAAAAAAAGCAGTGAACGCAAAGTCTGCAAAGGAAACCAAATAGCGGCTTGGCAGGCCTTACGGCAGACAGCCTCTGGACGCAAAAGTGCCATCTTGTTGCTTCGGCACGGGGACGCGTTAAGCGTAAGCGATCCGGGCCTTATTCCTGCTCCCCTGTGCGATCAGCAAAACGCGACCAATCCATTCGAGCGACACTGGATCTTGGCACCGGCAAATGGCAAAAACCCAAATGGAGTTGACGGAGCAAATCTAATAGCTCGTACTCTGAGTTCCGCCGATCTTGGGGTAACCACACTCCTCTCAAGCGATGTGTGCCGGGCAAAGCAAACAGCGTCGGGCCTATCGGGTGAGGAGACGACGCCCTCTTTCACATCAGCCTTGGCCCCCGTGAAGGCCGGAGGATCGGCTAAGGAAAGCCACCAGCTTTTGGCAAGTACGCACAAATCCATGGAAGGCGGAACCCTTGTCGCCATCAGCCATGCCGATCTGATGCCCAAGATCGCAAACGCGTTTGGCTACCAGCTTGAGCGCAAACTCGGCGCACATGACGGAGTGGTGTTCTCCTACGATACATCGAGTGCGGCATGGAGCTGTGCGGGCACCATTACCGATTGGTCGAAGCTGCGATAGACTTAGACGAGACCGCTTCCTGCGCACTCTTTAAGATCCTGTATTGTTGGCCGCCTTGGCTGCGCCGGCGAGGTTTCGCCCAGATTGTCCCCATCTGTTGCGGAGAGGATACAGGCGGGGCACAGTTGAGGTTGAAGGCCCGACTGAACTGCGCCTTGTCCTTGCCATGTATGCTATCTTTCCGAGCCGATGGCCCGGCGGAGATGATGCCCGCAGAAGGCATCGTGTTGGGGTAAGCGAATTATTGGGGCCGGCTAAAGCTTATGGGTTTTTTTGAACAAGATTGGGTCATCGCGCTTCAGCCCTTTGCGATCGGCTTTTTCCTGCTTCTCATCGGGGGAGAATTCCTCGTTCGCGGCGCGATCAGCATCGCCAACTATTTCTCGATCTCAAAGCTCTTTGTCGGCCTGCTGATCGTTTCAATCGGCACGTCCGCTCCTGAGTTCATTTTGGCGTTCGAGTCGATTAGACAATCGGCGTCGGATGTGGGTGTTGGTGTTGTTATTGGCAGTAGTCTGATCAATGTCTTGCTTTTGATGGGCCTGGCGGCCGTCCTCAGCCCCATCCTCATATCAGGCAATGCCATCATCAGAGACGGGGTCGCGCTCCTTCTCGCGGCGGGCGCACTGATTTGGAGCAGCTTGAATGACGGCGACGTGTTGAGCGTCCGCGATGGCGGGTTTTTGCTGGGCGGCCTGGTGGTGTACGTCTATGTGTCATTTCTCATGGAACGCGGCGGAGACGGGGATTTCAGCGGCGGCGGAGATGGCTCGCTTGTCAGCTTCATCCTGGGGCTCGTGTTCACCGGTCTGGGTGGTGCGGCCCTCTTTTTCGGGGCCGAGTATCTTATCAATGCCTCAGTCGAAGTGGGGCGCGCTTGGTCTGGCGGCAGTAATGCGGTCCTCGGTCTGACCGTCCTTGCGTTCGGTACCGCCTTGCCCGAATTGGTCGCGATCACGGCCGCAGGCCTCAGGCGTCAAACCAACCTCATGGTCGGAACGTTGATGGGTGCGAGCATCATCAACATATTGGGTGTATTAGGCGGGGCGGCCGTTCTGACCCAGTTCTTCGGTCAAGCCGAAGCGATCAGTATTGCCGAAATCTTCCGCTACGATCTGTGGACCCTGTTCGCAGCTTCGGCCGTTCTACTTCCGTTCATGACCACGGGTCAAACCGTGAGCCGATTGGAAGGCCTTGTTATGCTCCTGGCTTATGGCGCTTTCCTCTATTACGCGTTGGAGCGCCACCCCAGCTTGCCGGCGTTCTAGCTTACGATTCCCTCACAAGGGAATTTAACGATTCTGTCACAACCCACAGAAGAATTCTTGGGGAGAGGCTCCGCAGGCTCTCCCATTTCGCTATTGTCTTTCATGGGAAAGGGGGCCGCGACTCAAAATGCGGTGTCCCTGCCTATCCGATTTGGATATATGTGACACGTGAAATTACGGGCAATGGGCCCGACCAAGATATGCAATTTGTGCGATCCAAAACCTCACTCTTAAGCCCTCCTGCCATCGTGACAGTGGTTGGCCTTGGCTTAGTCACAGTTTTGACGGCAACGAATTTCGTAACTCTCACGGGAGGTATTGTTCTCGCCGCGTTTTGCGCTGCCGCAGCCTATTGGCTCGTCTCCCAAGCTGAACCACGCCGCGAAACGAAGGACGCAGAGATACCCGCTCAATCCGGCGCAACTTCCGATCCAGAGACGTTTGAGGGACTGGCAAGCCTTGCAATCGAACAAATGCCGGATCCGGTTATTCTCCTTACAGACAAAGCGCAGGTTATACGGGCCAACAAGGCAGCAGCGCCCTACGTGGGTGAAGGCATAACAGGACAGCATATTTCGTCGGTCGTGCGCACGCCCGCCGTTCTCGACGCGATCTCTTCAACCCAGCAGGATGGAAACGAGAGAAGCGTTGACTACTCGATTTTTGCGCCCATAGAGCGGCATCTGCGAGTCATGGTCGTGCCCGTGCATCCTTCGACCGCGAAGAGCGATGAGAACGGGCAGCCGGTAGATTCGCTCCTTGTGACCTTCCGGGATCTGACGGCTGAAAAACGGACAGAGCAAATGCGCGCCGATTTTGTGGCGAATGCATCCCATGAGCTAAGGACGCCGCTTTCTTCCCTAAGCGGATATATTGAAACCCTGCGGGGTGCTGCAAAGGAAGATGCGCCCGCGCGGGAAAAATTCTTGGGGATTATGCAGGAGCAAGCGGACAGGATGCGGCGTCTCATTGAGGATCTCTTATCCCTGAGCCGCATTGAAATGAACGAGCATGTAGCGCCTACGGATGAAATTCGCTTGGTCGACTTGGTGAGAAACAGCATAACCGCTCTTTCTCCCGTTATGCTCGCACAAAACGTCAGAATCGAGATGAGCTTCGAGACCCGGCCATTGACGGATAACGATCGGGCTTTCGCCGACGAAATCCTCGGAGACCGGGACGAACTTATTCAAGTCTTCCAAAACTTGATCGATAACGCGATCAAGTATGGACGCGAGCAGGGCGCTATTCATATTGACATTGGGAACGGTGTCCCGGGCACGCCAACCGGTCCACAACGCAGCGACTCCGATAGATCTAATGTTGTGGAACTGGGTAAAGGCCGGGCCTCAAGCTCGTCGGCGGTCATGTATGTCAGTATTCGCGACGAGGGGGAAGGCATTCCCAAAGAACACATTCCTCGTTTGACGGAACGATTTTACCGGGTTGATTCGAAATCCAGCATCAAAAAGGGAAGTACCGGGTTGGGTTTGGCCATTGTCAAACATATCGTCAACCGCCACCGGGGTTGGCTGACGATCGACAGCCAATTGGGTGAAGGAAGCACGTTCACAGTTTATTTGCCAAGGCGCCGGGAGGCGGTCCTACCAGGCGAGGCCGAAACTTCTCCAAGACTCGTCGAACTTAACATCGATCCGGCAAAATCTGAGGCAGCGACCAACGCATAAACAGCCGTTTTGCATGGCTTCTTCGGGCGTCACATAAGTGTCAAGAAACGTTCGTAAATCCTTTTCGACCTGGCCGCATCACTCCGTGACAGGCTTTAAGAAATCATAAAGTTCGATTGGGGAATTGAGTATGACCGGGGCTTTGATCGTAACACTCGCCGTGCTTTCGGTCATCGGGTATTACATGGGCCGGTCGAAGTCGGTAGCGAGTGTCAGCGGAGAAGTGCATCAGCTGCACTCCAGGCCCGGATATTACGGTTTCTATGTCGCGATTTGGACGGCACTACCGGCTTTTCTCTTGTTTGTGGTTTGGCAAATCCTAGAGCCTCAAATCTTACGCGCCTTTGTAATGGGCAATGTCGGCCCCGCGGTCAGCGAGCTTCCGCCCGAACGGGTCGATTTGTTCTATCGGGATGTGGTTGCGATTGCCACCGAGGGTGTGCCGAGCCAAGTGACGCCGGACCACGAGGCGGCGGCGGATCACTATACGTCCCTCAAAAGTCTTGGTACGTGGTCCTTCGTTGCCTTCGTGATGAGTTTGAGCGTTTTCCTTTTTGCGTTTGCGTATCGCAAGGTTTCGCCGACCCTGCGCGCGCGCAATTGGGTCGAACGCGTGATCATGGGTCTGCTGATCGTCTGCTCGGTTATCGCGATTTTGACAACGGTCGGTATTATTCTCTCCCTGTTGTTCGAGTCCCTGCGCTTCTTCAACCGAATCCCCATCCAGGACTTTTTGTTCGGCTTGCAATGGAGCCCCCAGACAGCGCTTCGTGCAGAACAAGTGGGTGCATCGGGCGCCTTTGGAGCCGTCCCGCTTTTTGCCGGTACGTTCTTGATCACAATCATTGCCATGACGGTCGCGTTGCCTGTTGGGCTGATGTCCGCCGTCTACTTTTCGGAGTATGCCGGACCCGGCGTACGCGGATTTGTCAAGCCGATGCTCGAAATTTTGGCGGGCGTGCCGACTGTCGTGTACGGGTTTTTTGCTCTTTTGACGGTGGCTCCCTTTATTCGAGACACAGCCGACGCGCTGGGTGTTGCAACGCCGGCGCAGAGTGCGCTCGCCGCTGGCTCCGTTATGGGCATCATGCTGATCCCCTTCATTTCTTCTTTGTCGGACGATGTGATCAATTCGGTTCCGCAATCGCTGCGCGATGGATCGTTTGCCATGGGCGCAACCAAATCCGAAACCATCCGCAAAGTGGTTCTGCCCGCAGCGCTGCCGGGCATTGTTGGTGCGGTCTTGCTGGCTGTGAGCCGGGCCATCGGTGAAACGATGATCGTTGTCATGGCCGCCGGTCGTTCAGGAAATCTGACGTTCAATCCATTGGACAGCGTCACCACGATCACCGTACAAATCGTAGCCCTCCTGACAGGCGACCAAGAATTCGACAGTGCCAAGACACTTTCTGCTTTCGCGCTTGGACTTACGCTGTTCTTCGTGACACTCGTTCTGAATGTCATCGCGCTTAACATTGTTCAGAAGTACCGGGAAAGATATGACTGATACGTCATCAGAAGCCATCGACAAGACGCGCGTTCACCAGTCTGAGGCCGCCGCCCGGCGCAGGAAAGCACGCGCGAATGCCGAACGCCGCTTTCAGACCTATGGCGTCATTGCCGTTCTGATTGCGCTCGCCGCTCTTGGGATACTTATTTTCAGTATCGCCGGCGCTGGTGTCACTGCGTTTTGGCAACACTCCATCAAACTGGAAGTCCAGCTGGATGAGGCCCAAATTGATCCCGAGGGCACAAGAGATCTGGATACCCTCCGCCGGGCGCCCTACCGGACCATTGTACGTGACTACATTAAAGGGATGTTTCCCGAAGTCACCGAGCGGCGGGATGTGCGCACACTGACCAAGCTTCTTTCAACCGGCGCGGTCACTGAGCTTCGCGAGTATGTTCTGGCGAACCCGGATCAGGTGGGCTCGAAAGTCGTGCTGCACGTTCCAGTCTCCGACGATATCGATATGCTACTTAAGGGGCAGATCGATGCAAGCTTACCGGAGAGTGACCGGCGCGTTTCGGATCAGGAAATTGCCTGGGTTCGAGCTTTGCAAGACAAAGGTCTCATAGAGCGAGAATTCAACCGACGGCTTTTTGTTAATTCGGACAGCCGGGAGCCTGAGCTCGCGGGTATCTGGGGGGCGGTCATCGGTTCGTTCTATACCATGGTCGTCACGCTGGCTCTTGCCTTTCCCATCGGAGTGATGGCTGCCATCTATCTGGAAGAATTCGCGCCGAAAAACCGTTTCACCGATTTCATCGAAGTGAACATTAATAACCTTGCTGCTGTCCCCTCCATTGTGTTTGGGTTGCTGGGATTGGCTGTATTCCTCAACACTTGGCAATTGCCCAGATCTGCACCCCTCGTGGGCGGCATGGTGCTTGCCCTGATGACCTTTCCCACCATTATCATTGCCTCGCGCGCCGCCCTCAAGGCTGTTCCTCCGTCAATCCGCGAAGGGGCCGTTGGCGTTGGCGCCTCGCCTCTTCAGACCGTGTTTCATCACGTTCTGCCCCTTGCGATGCCGGGCATACTGACCGGCACGATTATCGGCATGGCGCAAGCTCTCGGAGAAACGGCGCCGCTTCTGATGATTGGAATGGTGGCTTTCGTTGCCGACGTACCGCAAAGTATTACGGAGCCCGCAGCAGCGCTTCCGGTTCAGATTTACTTGTGGGCTGACAGCCCGGAACGGGCCTTCGTAGAACGAACGTCTGCGGCCATCATTATTTTGCTGAGTTTCTTGATTGTAATGAATATTCTAGCGGTCTTGCTGCGTCAGCGGTTCGAACGCAGATGGTAAATTGAACGGGATAATTATGGCGCTTGCAGAACAATTCGACTCGAGCAATGTCGATATCCCTCCTGGAAAAGGAGTGGCAACATCGACCGAGGTGAAGATGGTTGCGGAGGGAGTCGACGTTTACTATGGCGACAAACAAGCCATCGACAATGTGTCGATGGAAATTCTTGACAAGTCCGTTACCGCGTTTATTGGCCCGTCCGGGTGCGGGAAATCGACGTTCTTGCGTTGCCTCAATCGGATGAATGATACCATCGATATCGCCAAAGTCACCGGGCGTATTTATCTTGATGGGGAGGATATCAATAGCAGCGAGGTTGACCCTGTCCAAGTGCGTGCCCGCGTTGGGATGGTGTTTCAAAAGCCGAACCCCTTTCCCAAGAGCATTTATGAGAATGTGGCCTACGGTCCTCGTATCCACGGATTGGCGAGCACGCGCGAGGAACTCGATGACATTGTCAAAGGCAGTTTGGCGCGGGCGGGCCTGTTGGACGAGGTCGAAAGCCGCATGCATGAACCAGGTACGGGATTGTCTGGCGGTCAACAGCAGCGGCTTTGTATTGCGCGCTGCATCGCGTGCAATCCGGAAGTTATCCTTATGGATGAACCGACATCTGCCCTTGATCCGATTGCGTCTGCACGGATTGAGGAATTAATCGATGAATTGCGCGAAAACTATTGCATTATTATTGTCACACACAATATGCAGCAAGCCGCGCGGATTTCCCAGAAAACTGCGTTTTTCCACCTAGGCGTGCTCGTTGAGTACGAGAATACCGTTGATATTTTCAACAATCCGAGAGATGAACGCACCAAAGATTACATCTCCGGCCGTTTTGGCTAGAGAGCCGGTATGCCGCTCACAGGCCTTGGAAACCGACGCTAACTGAACATAGTCTGCGATGAGATCGACAAAGGACGAACTTGCTGATCTAAACCAGTATATCGCCCAGATGGGCGGGTTGGCTGAAGAACAACTCACCAATGCCATTCATTCTATCGAACGGCGCGACATCTCCTTAGCGGAGCAAACGATACGCGACGACACGTTGATCGACCGCCTGGAACGGCGCATCGAAGCTCATGCTATTGCGATCGTCGAAAAGTTCGACCCCAAAGGAGACGATCTCAGGAACGTCATTTCAGCGATCAAGACGTCGACGGATCTGGAACGCATCGGCGACCTTTCGAAAAATATCGCAAAACGCTCGCTCGTCCTATCGAGCCAGTCGCCGATGCCCGTTACGCGAAATCTTGTGCGGATGGGTCTGCAAACACTTGGTCAACTGACAGAAGTGTTGAACGCGCATTCCGCGCGAGAGGCAGACCGGGCTTTGCTGGTGTGGAAGAAAGATGCCGAGCTCGACGAAATCTACAATTCACTGTTCCGGGAATTGGTCACCTATATGATGGAAGACCAAAGAACCATTAGTTTGGCCACGCACCTCTTGTTCATCGCCAAGAATTTTGAACGGATCGGCGATCACGCGACGAATGTGGCCGAGATTGTGTTCTATTTGGTGAATGGACATCATCTCGACGACAGACGGCCGAAGAATGACGTGACCAGCTTAACGGCCATTAAGATCGGTAAGCCGGGAACTTCGCATACCCAAATCGCCGAAGACTATGAACCCGTCACAGATGACGATGACCGCCAAGACGAGGATTCCAGCGGAAGAGATCGTCCGTCAAAACTCAAAAGCACGAGTGAATCATGAACCACAATCCTGTCGTTCTTATCGTTGAAGATGAAGAAGCCATCATCACCCTGCTCGAATACAATTACGAGAAAGAAGGATACACTGTCATTACGGCAAGAGACGGCGAGGAGGCGTGGCTGTGTATCCAAGAAACTATACCCGATCTGGTCGTCCTTGATTGGGTTCTTCCCAAACTCTCTGGAATCGAATTGTGCAGGCGCCTCAGAGACCGGACCAAAACGCGCAATTTGCCGGTCATTATGCTGACCGCCCGAGGAGAAGAAGCAGACCGAATTCGCGGCTTGGATACCGGTGCTGATGATTACTTGACCAAGCCGTTCTCACTGTCTGAGTTGATGGCTCGGACTCGTGCCGTGCTGCGCCGAATTCGTCCAGCACTTGCCGAAGAAGTTGTCACGTACGGCGAACTCGTGATCGATCGATCTTGTCACCGGGTCAAGCGCGGCGAACTGGATGTTCATTTGGGGCCCACCGAATTTCGTCTTCTTGATCATCTCATTCAACATCCCGGCCGCGTGTTCAGCCGAGAACAGCTTCTGGATGCCGTTTGGGGCTCGGATGTTTATGTGGAAGAGCGAACGGTGGATGTACACATTGGCCGGCTCCGCAAAGCGCTTAACAAGACGCAAGGAAAAGATCCGATACGAACGGTGAGGTCCGCTGGTTACTCCCTGGATGAGAGCTTCGCTCGCTGATCATTTCCCGATGATGAGCAGTCCCCAGCCCTGCCGATCTTAAGCTACGACACCGCTTTGACTGACATCGGCGTCGGCGACCGCGCCTTTTTCGCGAAATCCCCGTTCGCACCGAGAGGCGACCTGAGTAAGTTCAAGCCGCCCTCTTGCGAAGCTTTGCCTACTGGGCTCCCTTAACCGACAGCAGTTTTTTGCGCTGGGGTTTGTTCGGCTGGAGTTGCCTCGGCCTCTGTAGAATTGTCAGCACCGGCCGCCTTTTGCGCAACAGCTGGCTGTTTCGATCCGCCGTACCGCCTTGACGAGGGTTGGTACGCGACCTGAGCATGCGCCTCGCAATAGGGGCCATTTTCGCCCACTTTCCGACCGCAGAAATGAAAGCCGGGCGACGTGGGATCGCCATACGGCCACCGGCACATCGTATCGTTGAGCGTGGCCACCGTCACATGGCTGCCGTCGGGCAAAACGGCTGGTTCGACCGTCTCAGGAATGGTGATCAAAGGGATGGGAGAGCGCTTTCGCTTTCTCGAAACGCGTGGGCGATCCGATCGGATTGTCTTGGTACGGCCGGACAAACCGAGCCGGTGAACCTTTCCAATGACCGCATTCCGTGTTACATCCCCCAACGCCCGTGCTATTTGACTCGCACTTAAGCCTTCTGACCAGAGCTTGGTCAGTTGCGCCACGCGCTCTTCTGTCCACGCCATTTTTGATGACCTCTCAACTAATTTGTCCGCCGCATATCTGGTATTCGCTTCAATTGCCTCTAGAGAAGCATCTACCAGCCTGAGCCCGACTTTTTCACAGGCACAATATATCGTACTAAAATTACCATCTAATACAAGATGGCCGATTCGCCTTTTTGTGGAAAATATTCAGGCTGAGTCACCATATACGAGAACACGTGTGGATCTACCAAAAAATGGCTGTTTGCCGTGCACGTACGAGATGAATGTCATATGATCTCCAAGGCCTCTTTGCCGGGCAGCACATGTCTGGTTCAATCTGAACAGTTTGGTGTTCGGGGCGATTTGCCTTTAGGAGGAAGCCTTGCGCATACTTGACCTTGTTAGGACTGATTGATGAGTGTTCAAACCGAAAGCCCCCTAACTCAGCCAAAGACAGAGACGGTGTTTCGTCTTCAGTTGGCGGACTCAAATTGGATGGGGTTGTGGACTCTCTATAAGAAAGAGATTTTCCGGTTTCTGAAGGTCGGCTTTCAGACGATCGCCGCTCCCGTTGTTTCATCCATACTGTTCCTGCTTATCTTTAAGCTTGCGCTGGGGTCGTTCCGCCCGGACATCAATGGTGTTCCGTTCTCTCAGTTCCTCGCGCCCGGGCTGGTTATGATGGCGATTCTAACGAATTCTTTTGCGAACACGTCCTCTTCCCTCCTGATGGCGAAGATAATGGGCAGCTCGGTCGATTTCCTCATGCCGCCCTTGTCATCCTTGGAGTTGACCGTCGGATTTATTGCCGGAGGCGTGACGCGCGGGATCATCGTCGCCGCGGCCACGGCACTCGCGATGATCCCCTTCGTCGAGATCTCCATCGCTCATTGGTGGGCGGTCTTGTTCTATGCGTTTGGCGCGTCCTACCTGATGTCCGGGATTGGCATTCTTACCGGAGTTTGGGCCGAAAAATTCGACCATGTTGCCGCTATCACTAATTTCTTCATTATGCCTCTGGTCTTCCTTTCCGGCACGTTCTACTCGGTCAAAATGCTGGAGGGTGTCTTCTATCAGTTCAGTCAGCTCAATCCGATCTTCTACTTGATCGATGGATTCCGCTATGGATTTACAGGCGTTGCGGATGGGAACCTAATGGCAGGCGTGCTCGTAATCAGCGGCCTTTGCGCGCTTATCACCGTGTGGTGCTTTTATGTGTTCAAAACGGGCTATCGCTTGAAAGCTTGAGGCCACGCACAGGCAGTTGACGTGGACTGACCGGGCTGAAATAATAGGCGTTTAAGAGGTCGCCGAGATGATCTGAGGTGACCTCGTTTTTGTTTCTGAAATCTGGATTTGTGGGTCATGAGTGCCATCATGCCGACATACGGGCGGACGGATATCGAATTCGTCCGCGGCGAGGGCGTTTTCCTATACGCCGACGATGGGACACCGTTCCTGGACTTCGGATCGGGCATCGCGGTCAACGCGCTGGGCCACGCGCATCCGCGCCTTGTCGAGGCGCTCGCGTCCCAAGCGCAGCGGCTTTGGCATACGTCCAATCTCTACCGCATTCCCAACCAAGAAAAACTGGCCCAGCAATTGGTCGATCTGTCATTTGCGGACCTGGTCTTCTTTAATAATTCAGGGGCCGAAGCGGTTGAATGTTCCGTCAAAGTTGCGCGGAAGTTTCATCATCATCATGGTTCCGAGCGCTATCGCATCATCACGTTCGAAGGCGCGTTTCATGGCCGCTCTCTCGCCATGATTTCCGCCGGCAAGCAGCCCAAGCACCTGGAGGGCTTCGGTCCGGAGGTGGATGGCTTCGACCAGGTGCCTTTCGGAGATAGAGACGCAACACGCGCCGCGATTGGAGATCTTACAGCGGGTATCTTGATCGAACCTATTCAAGGTGAAGGCGGAATAAATGTTGTGCCGGATGGCTTCTTGGAGTTTTTGAGAGAGCTGTGCGACGAGATGGGTTTGCTGCTCATCTTAGACGAAGTCCAGTCAGGAATGGGCCGCACGGGAAAATTGTTTGCCTACCAATGGACAGACATCGAGCCGGATATTATGGCCCTCGCCAAGGGTCTCGGTGGTGGCTTCCCAGCTGGCGCCTGCCTCGCCACAAAAGATGCGGCCGCCGGTATGATTGCAGGCTCGCACGGTTCGACGTTTGGCGGCAATCCTCTGGCCATGGCCGTTGGATCGGCGGTCTTGGATGTGATGAGTGAGGATGGCTTCCTGGAGCGCGTGCAGTTATCAGCTAACCGGCTGTCGCAAGGACTGGCAATGCTTAAGGACAGATTTCCCGAAGTCATTGACGACATCAAAGGCCGCGGTCTCATGGTAGGCCTAAAGTGTGTTTGTCCGAATACGGAGCTCATTTCAGCGGCTCTGGAAGAAAATCTGCTTACGGCTATTGCAGGGGACAACGTCGTGCGGCTCTTGCCGCCTTTGATTTCCGAAGAAGCCGACATCGTTGATGCACTTGGACGCCTAGAGCGCGCGTGCGCCGCCGTGCGGGACGGGGCCAGGGCCGCCGAAGCAAGGCAGAGCTCATGACGACGGCAAAACACTTCCTTGACCTGGATGTCGTGGATCCGGCGGAGTTGCGCAAAATCTTGGACGCGGCTCTTGCCCGCAAGCAGAAGCGATCAGGACTTCCTAAAGGCGCGCTGGATGCAGATAGTCCGCTCAAGGATCAGGTTCTTGCGATGCTGTTTGAGAAACCGTCCACCCGCACTCGGGTTTCGTTTGACGTTGGCATGCGTCAACTTGGCGGCGGAACGATTGTTTTGAACAGCGGCGACATGCAGCTGGGACGCGGCGAAACAATCGCGGATACGGCTCGCGTTTTGTCCCGATATGTGGACATTGTGATGTTGAGGGCAAACTCACACGAAGCGCTCTCTGCGCTGGCCGACGCATCGGACATTCCGATTATCAATGGGCTGACGGATAAGAGCCACCCCTGTCAGATCATGGCCGACATTATGACGTTTGAGGAACATAAAGGGAGCATCAAGGACCGTGCGGTGGCGTGGTTGGGCGATGGCAACAATGTTGCAACATCATGGATTCATGCCGCGGTCCAATTCGACTTTGAGCTGAGGCTTGCCTGCCCATTTAAACTGAGGCCGTCCGCTTCGCTTGTTTCATGGGCACAGGACAAGGGCGCGCGCGTTACCGTTACGGAAGATGCTCGCCTCGCGGCTGATGGCGTAGATTGTATCGTTACAGATACATGGGTCTCCATGGGAGACACGAATGAGATTGAGCGGCGGCGGTTGCTGTCCCCCTATCAGGTGAACGCCGCGCTCATGTCTGCGGCATCTGCCGACGCGGTCTTTATGCACTGCCTGCCCGCACATCGCGGTGAGGAGGTTACAGACGACGTCCTAGATGGTCCGAATTCCGTCGTGCTTGATGAAGCGGAAAACCGATTGCACGCACAAAAGGCGATCTTACTTTGGTGTTTGGGGCACTGATCTCTCTTTGGCCTCACAATCTACCATCATAAAAGCTGACTTTGTCCAGCCGTTTCAAGTCGAAGGCACTCACGTGCGCGGGCAGCTTATTCGGCTTTCGGATAGTCTTGATGCGATCCTGACCCGACACAACTACCCGCAAAACGTTTCTGTCTTGCTCGCCCAAACGATCGGATTGAGTTCTTTGTTCGGCTCAAGACTGAAATTCGACGGAAAAGTCAGTGTGCAGGCCCAGAGTGAGGGTGCTGTTCGTTTGCTGGTGGCGGACTGCGAACATGACGGCGCCGTGCGCGGCTTTGCCCAGTTTGACGAGACGCTTTGTACAAATGCGGACATCCAAAACGAGTCAGACCTTCTTGGACGAGGACATTTGGCCATTACCATTGACCCGGGCACAGCTAAAGACCGATATCAAGGGATTGTGGAATTATCGGAAAGGGGCGTTATTGCCTCGACACTGAGCTACTTCTCCAAATCCGAGCAAACGCTTACGAATTTGAAGCTTTTTGCATCGGCCCCTTCGTCCTCGGCGTCGAGCTGGTCCTTGGGCGGCGTAATGATCCAAAAACTTCCGCCTCCTGAAGAGCGGCACCTAGAGCCCACACATCAGGCGCTCGATGACTGGGAAGCCGCGAGCGCACTATTGGACACGATGGGGGCCGACGAGTTACTCGATCCCCACGTGGATTCCCACGCATTGCTGTTCCGGCTTTATCATGAAATGGGCGTGCGTGTGTACGACCCTTCGCCGGTGCGCTTTGGATGTTCTTGTACACGAGAACGCATCGAAAATATTTTGCGCACGTTCAGTGCCGAAGATATCCAAGACATCGTTGAAGATGAAGGCCAGGTCCGCGCCAATTGCGAATTCTGCAATGAGACTTATTTGTTTTCCCTGACGGACTTGGACGTAATGGGCATCCGGCCGGATACATTGAACAATTAGGGGGCGCTGATTGGGTATTCGGACTTGGAGTCCTGGCAAACCTGCCACTTTCACCCCATCTCTCCCGATTGTGTTCCACTTGTCGTCAACAGACCTTTATCAATTCTGGTCAGTCCATGTCCGCACACTCGCTCTCCATATTGGGAACTTCGTCACAACTGCCAACACGCGATCGCAATCACAGCGGCTTCTTTGTGCGCTGGCAGCAGCATGGCTTTTTGTTCGATCCGGGTGAAGGCACCCAGCAGCACATGCTCCGATATGGCGTCAAGGCAAGCCAAATCACAAAGATCTTTATCAGTCATTTTCACGGCGATCATTGCCTGGGATTGCCGGGCGTCATCCAACGTTTGTCGAACGACGGCGTCGCGCACGTCGTCGAGGTGTACTATCCAGCTTCCGGCGAAGCGTTCTTTCAACGATTGAGGTACGCGTCCCATTTCCATGATCGGACCAATCTGTGTCCCTGCCCTATTTCAGCGAACGGACCGGTTTGGCAATCGGAAAGGCTTGCGATCTACGCAGAACGCCTTGAGCACAATGTCGAGTGTTTTGGCTATCGCGTTGAAGAAAAAGGCAAATTGTCCGTTGACGCCGAGAAAGCCCAGCGGGCCGGTCTGAGCGGTCCGCAAATAGGCGCGCTCAAACAATCAGGCTCCCTCTCCGTGGATGGGAAGGTCTTCAAGCTGAGAGACTTTTCCATCGAGAAACCAGGCACCGTATTCGCTTTTGTTCAAGACACCAGATCTTGTCCGGCGGCGCGCCGGCTTCTCGACAACGCACATCTTGCTGTCCTGGAAGCGACTTATCTGAACGCGCAAGACCGGCCTGACGAAACCGTTTCCCATATGACGATTGAAGAGGCCGCTCAATTGGCCTCTCAGGCCCGCGTGGTCGCACCTGTCTTTACGCATTTTTCTACGCGATACAATGACTTAGAGGCGTTCTCTCAAGTCGCGACTGGTATTCATCCGTCCGCCCTGATCGCACGCGAAGGCGATGTACACGACTTTTAGGGACCCTCCTAGTCCATCCGCAACAACTGCTTGCCAAAATTCTGGCCGGAGAACAACCGGTTGAGCGTCGCAGGGATATTGTCAAACCCTTCTTGGATATCCTCTTTGTACGTGATTTTTCCCTGCCGCATCCATTCGGCGATTTCGGCTCGGGCTTGCGGAAACTCTTTGGCGTGGTCGGACACAAGGATGCCCATCATGTGGGCGCGCTTGAACACCAAGTTGAAGTAGTTTGCGGGGCCAGGCGGGGGTTTTTCCATCTCGTACCTGGAAATGGCGCCGCAAATGATCACGCGGGCATAGAGCGCAATTCTGGCAAGCGCTATGTCGAGCACGGGCCCACCCACATTATCGAAGAAGATGTCGATGCCGTTTGGGCAATGCTCTTTGATCGCCTTTTTGACGTCATCGTTCTTGTAGTCGATCGCTGCGTCAAAGCCGACTTCATTGACAATCCAGGCGCATTTCTCCGGTCCGCCCGCAACGCCCACCACATCGCAGCCCTTGATCTTGCCGATCTGACCGACCATGGATCCCACAGCTCCCGCGGCCCCGGTGACGACCAGCATGTCACCTTCTTTGGGTTTACCGTTGTGCAGGAGCCCAAAATACGCCGTCAATCCGGTCCCGCCCAAGGGGCCTAGATAGGCCGTGAGCAGATCATGGTTTTCGATGATTTCCACCTGGTCGCCGGGAAGCGTCGCATAGTCCTGCCATCCAAGAAGCCCCATAACCTTCGCCCCCACGGGCACGAACGCCGCTTTGCTCTCAACAACCTCTCCCACGCCGCTCGCGCGCATCACCTCGCCGAGGGCGGTGGCGTCGGCGTAGCCGATGTTTTCCATCTGTCCTTTGAGGGAGGGATCAAAGCTCAAATACTCGACCTTTATCCGCACCTCTCCTTCGCCAAGCGGCGACAGCTCCACTTCATTCCGCAGGAAATCATCGCTGCGCATGGCGCGTCCGCGCGGGTTGCCATTGATCAACCATTGCCTGTTTTGCATTCCCCTCTCCCTTCGTTTCTTGCTTGAGGGGTATCATACTTCCGACATGGGCGCGGCGCAAAGTATCCGGGATGACCGAGCTATTTGGGAAGCGCGAACGGTATCGGATGCCCGATTGCTTGCCGAAAACTGGCGCCTTCCGCTACAGGCCGCCTTGTTCAACAATGAACTCGGCGACGTTCGCAACGCCCTCTCCCTTCTTGAGGTTGGTGAAAGAGTAAGGCCGTTCGCCGCGCATGCGCTGAGTATCCGACTCCATAACTTCGAGCGAAGCCCCCACATGGGGCGCCAAGTCGGTCTTATTGATCACGAGCATGTCGGAACGCGTGATGCCCGGCCCGCCCTTGCGCGGAATTTTTTCCCCTTGGGCCACATCGATCACATAAATGGTGAGATCGGCGAGTTCCGGGCTGAACGTGGCCGCTAGGTTATCACCGCCCGACTCGATCAAGATGATATCCAGGTCCGGGAACTTCTTTTGCATCTCGGAGACGGCCGACAGATTGATCGAGGCGTCTTCTCTGATTGCCGTGTGCGGACATCCACCCGTTTCCACGCCCATTATTCGTTCCTCCGGCAACGCTTCAGCGCGGGTCAAGATGAGCGCATCCTCTTTAGTGTAGATATCATTCGTGATCGCACAAATATCGAACTTGTCCCGAAATGTCTTACACAAACATTCCATGAGCGCTGTCTTGCCCGAACCGACAGGACCGCCTATGCCGACCCGCAGGGGTCCGTTGGGGGACGAAGCATTTTTTTGAAGATGTGAGTCTGTCATGATCGGAAAAGCCTTGTGTATTGGGTTTCATGGTACATGGAGCTCAAGTCAGCCATAACGGTGCAGCCACCCAAATCATCGGTGGTCGATTCCAAAGCTTCCTCGATAACGCCGTCAAACATCGGCAAGAGATGCGCGAGGGCTCGTTGGCCGTCTGTTTGGCCGAGAGGAATGAGCCGCACGCCTGCGGACACGAGATTTGCGAACATGCCGTGAAGATACGCCGCGAGACCGTGCTTGAGCGGAATCTCGCGGTAAGCGGCCGCAAGGGCAACGGAAACGGGAAATGCCAAGGTTTGATCACTCTCCGGATAGATTGAACCCTTTTCAGCCACTTGCCAAACGTCTCGCGTTACTCTCCGGAAGGCTTCCCCCTGCCCCATCGTCTCCAGATGCCGTTCCGCCGACGGAGAAAATGCTGCGGCAAGCTCCGCAATCTTCTCCAATTCAACATCGTCCGATTGGCGGGCCGCTTCATAGCTCTCTACGAAGAAGATCGCGTCGTTTCGTCCGCTTCCAAACACCAGTATATCGTGAAGCCACTCCTGGAATGTCGTCAGATCGCGAACATCGCCTGTTTCGACCAACCATTCCAGACCGTGCGAATACGAAAAACCGCCGACGGGATAGTTCGGCGACAGCCACGTCATAAGTGTCGTCAGATCAGTGATCGTGGTCATGATGGCTTACCGCCGAGGCATTGTGGGAGTGGCTGGACGCGGCGTGATTCCCGTAGGCCCCGCCTTCCGGATTGAAAGGCGCTGAGACTTCGCGCACTTTTGCTCCCAATTTCTCAGCCATTTCGGCCACAACGTGATCTTTCCGAATACGGAGCGATTTGCTTCCGATTTCAGTGGGCAGATGACGATTTCCCAAGTGCCAGGCGACTCTTGTCAGATGTCGATGATCCTCACACGTGAATTCGTGCAGTACTTCGGGGGCGGACTCCACGGCGATGATTCTACCATCTTCGAGGACAAGCCCATCTCCACCTTTCAAATCGGGCACCCGGGGCAAGTCCAATAAGAAGCTCAGACCTTTTTCGGCTGTTAATTTCATCCGGCGACGATGGCGGTCGGTGTAATCCAGCGCGACCCAGTCAACGGCTCTTTCCGACCAAGTACCGGCCTGAGCAACTCTGGTGGCTCTCAACATCGGCGCCGCCCCCTTCATTCAAAAAAGGAAATAACGCTGCGCCATCGGCAGAACCTCGGCCGGTTCGCAGATCAGCACTTGTCCGTCTGCACGCACTTCATAGGTTTCCGGATCAACCTCCATATGAGGTGTTGCGTTGTTGTGAATCATCGACGCCTTTGTCAGTCCGCCTCGTGTGTTCGAGACGGCGATGAGTTCTTTTTCCAGTCCCCGCTGTTCTGGCAACCCTGCCTCCAGCCCAGCTTGGGAGGTGAACGTGACACTCGAAACTTGAACGGACCTGCCATAGGCCCCGAACATGGGACGGTAATGGACCGGCTGAGGTGTCGGTATCGAGGCGTTTGGATCCCCCATGGGGGCGGCGGCGATGGTCCCTCCGAGCAAGACCAACGCCGGCTTCACCCCAAAGAAAGCCGGATCCCATAGACACAGATCCGCCCGCTTGCCAACTTCGATCGAGCCCACGTGCTCCGCCAGCCCATGAGCAAGTGCAGCATTGATGGTATATTTCGCAATATATCTCTTTACCCGGAAGTTATCGTTGTCTCCGGTCTCTTCCGGCAGTCGCCCACGCTGCTTTTTCATTTTGTCGGCGGTTTGCCATGTGCGGATGAGAACTTCGCCAACGCGGCCCATAGCCTGGCTGTCTGACGCGATAATGGAGAACGCACCCATATCGTGAAGAATATCTTCCGCCGCGATTGTCTCTTTTCTGATCCGGCTTTCGGCGAACGCCACATCTTCCGTTATTCTCGGATCCAGATGATGACAAACCATCAGCATATCCAGATGCTCATCAATTGTATTGACCGTATAGGGACGCGTGGGATTTGTTGATGAGGGCAGGACATTTGGGAGTCCGCACACTTTGATTATATCGGGCGCGTGTCCCCCTCCGGCGCCTTCGGTGTGGAATGCGTGAATGGTCCGATCTTTGAAGGCGGCAATTGTATTCTCGACAAATCCGCTCTCGTTCAATGTGTCCGTATGGATCATGACCTGGATGTCATAATCATCAGCAACGGAAAGGCAACAATCGATGGCCGCCGGTGTCGTCCCCCAATCCTCATGCAGCTTAAGGGCGCACGCTCCGCCCTTGACTTGTTCGACCAGCGCTTCGGGTCTTGACGCATTGCCCTTGCCGGCAAACGCCAAGTTCATTGGAAACGCATCGGCCGATTGCAACATGCGCCCGATATGCCATGGACCCGGTGTGCACGTGGTCGCATTCGTGCCCGTCGCTGGCCCTGTTCCACCGCCCAACATGGTGGTGACGCCGGACATGAGGGCTTCCTCGATCTGTTGTGGGCAAATGAAATGAATATGGACGTCCAGACCGCCGGCGGTCAAAATTTTGCCTTCACCAGCGATTGCTTCCGTGCCCGGACCGATCACGATATCCACACCCGGTTGTGTGTCAGGGTTCCCCGCCTTGCCGATGCCGACAATGCGCCCGTCCTTCAAACCGACATCCGCTTTAACGATGCCCCAGTGGTCAATGACGAGCGCATTGGTGATCACTGTATCGACGGCGCCCGCCGCCCGCGTCGTTTGGGACTGCCCCATTCCATCGCGGATCACCTTCCCGCCGCCGAACTTGACCTCTTCCCCGTACGTTGTGAAGTCCTTTTCGACTTCGACGAAGAGCTCCGTGTCGGCCAGCCTTACCCTATCCCCTACCGTGGGGCCAAACATGGCTGCGTAGTCGCGTCTTGAGATCTTTGTTGGCATGAGGTTCGGCTTTCGATGGACTGCCGCTAAAGCGGTCCCATGATCTTTTGTTGAAATCCGTATACGGTCCGAGACCCGGAAAGAGGAACCAATCTCACCTCACGCTCTTGGCCGGGTTCGAACCGTACGGCGGTTCCCGCCGCGATATCGAGACGGAGGCCTCTTGTCTTTTCTCTATCAAACGAGAGTGCATCGTTTACTTCGAAGAAATGGTAATGGGACCCCACCTGAACCGGACGATCACCGGTATTTCCAACGGTGAGCGTCGTGACCGGACTGCCCGCATTCAACTCGATGTCGCCTTGGGGCGTGATAACTTCGCCTGGTTTCATTTCATTCTTCTCGGGCGCGGAGAGCGAACCTTCACAGCGCGCTTCCTGCGGGCATTCAAAGAAAGCGTTGTCACTGTGAGGCCAATCGCCGTTGCCGTCACGAACAACGCCATCGGGATTGCAACGCCATCACTCACATGCACATGGGCAGTTGAATCATAATGTGCGAAGGCTGCCGTTCCTATACTGATTAGACCGGCCGCGAGTGCAAATGTCACGAACTTGTTCATATTCTGTATTCTCCTTCAATAGGTCGGACTTGATCGCTAGCGTAGGGGATTGTGCACCGTGACGAGCTTTACGCCGTCCGGAAAGGTTGCCTCAACTTGCACATCATGGATCATGTCGGGGATACCTTCCATAACTTGATCTTTTGACACGACATGAGCACCCGCCTCCATAAGGTCCGCTACCGAACGACCATCGCGGGCCCCCTCCATTATGAAATCGGAAATCAGAGCTATGGCCTCAGGGTAGTTGAGCTTAACACCGCGCTCCAAGCGCCGCCGCGCTACTATTGCCGCCATCGCGATCATGAGCTTGTCTTTTTCTCTGGGGGTTAAGTTCACACGGTTACCTCTCTCATTCGTCTTCCTAAATCTGCCAAATGCGCGGCAGCTTTACCGCAAAGACCTCGCTGAGGCAGGCGCCAACCAATCGGCTGAGAGACAGTCCGGACTCCGCTAGCATTTTGATCACGACTATACCGTTCACGCAACTCCCCGACATGCTCTGGTTTGACTGTGCGTTCACTAAAGCCAAGCGCTCTAAGATTTGCTCATTTTCTGAACATTGGGCGATGACAGTTGCGTACGCTTTAGACCCACGAAGCGTTCCAACAGATTGAAATGTGCGGTCCAAATCCCCGCGGGCGAAAAACGTATCTGCAAAGACAAGTTTGCCGTCTCTGATGAGACGCATCTGATCTTTTAACATGCCGCTACGGACGATCTCCCCCATTCGAGTTCGGCCAAATATCATCGATTCAAGGGCAATGAAGGAGCTGTCCGCGGTACAACTAACTTCTGTGTACCGTCCAAGATTCGCCGAATTAAAGAAGATACCCGGCTGTGGCAACCACAACAAAGTGGCCTTCGAGGCGATGCTTAATCGTGTTTCGATCGACGTTCTGGGGCCAGAAGACCGGTAGAACTTCTCGAACGCTTGACTTGTAACGACCGCTTCTGCGCCATCTTCCAGCCGCACAGATTGGAGGAATTCATCCCCTCCCGTCAATCCACCTGCCGTGTTGATCAACATCGCTTGCAGTTGCTCAGTGTCGCCACTCCTCGGAAATCGAACGCGACCAGCTCCTGATTGAAAGGCCTTCATCACTTGTGTTGTATCTGCCTCGGCGGAAAACCGAAGGTCGATTGAACCCTTGGTGCGCTGAGCGGCAAACGGGGCGTTCACGAGTCGTCCACCGGGAATGGCTGTTCGCCCACAAACTTTTCTTGATGATAGCCCTTTGAACCAACCTGTTGGGCCAAGGTGCTCAAGAGCGGGAGGCCTTGTTCCACTCTTTCGAGCACAGCCCGAAAGTCATGTTGGGGTCGCCAACCCAGTTCTTCGCGTGCTTTGGCGTTGACATAAACCCGGTCAATAGAAGGGGTCATCGACCATCCACGCTCTTCATAAAGAGGACCGAACTCAGCATAACGCTGTACCACGATGGGTGCATTCTTCCTTAAACCTTCCACATCGTCTTTGCTAAACGGTGTCGTTGCACTGATGATATACCGACCGAACCTGAGTTCTTCGGCTTTGTCCAGCGCGCATAAGTGAGCACTCACGGCATCTTCGATGTCGATCCGGCGATACAGAAACTCATTCGCTTTGGCATTGTCGTCCGCATAGGCTTGACGGGTTGCCTTACTGTCGTCCTGCTCCGGAAAGAATCTCGACGTCCGTAGGATCAAGCACTTTAGGCCCCGTTGGCGACTATAAAGCTCACAGAGATTTTCCGCTGCGACCTTCGTCACCCCATAGATGTTTTTGGGCACGGGAACCACGTCTTCGGTGATCCATGCTGCCGGCTGGTCCGCATCCGGACTGAGTGCTCGCCCAAATGCGCTGGTCGTACTTGTAAAGACGAACGTTCCAACGTCCTGGCGGCTGGCTTCTTCCAGAAGATTCAGTGTGCCGGTCACGTTTACGTCTACAAAGTCTTGAGCGCTATGGGTTACCACATGGGGTTTGTGCAGAGTCGCACAATGAATGATCGCATCTACGCCACGAACACAGTCGGCAACGAACGATCTGTCTGTGATCGAGCCAACATCAGAAGTAAACTCCGAGGTCAGAATGTCCAGACTGCGAACACTGTGCGTGGATGAGATCGTGCGAACGATTGCCTCACCGAGATGGCCCGAGCTTCCCGTGACCAATATCTTCATCTCGCCTGGGCCCTCTTCTCACTCATTCGCCGCGCCTCAAGCCTTATACCGACGAAATCGCAAGCGGGGCGTCCAGCACCGCTTCGTCACAATTGTCACCCGGCCCCACCCGATCAATGACAACAAATTTCTGGCGCTCTCCCAGAACAAGCAGCGAATGATGCCAAACCCCAGGATTATAATGCACCCCTTGTTCGCCATTTGTGAGGAAGGCGCGGACGGAAGAAGCAGGTATTTCGTCCTTCGCATCGGAAACCACCACCAAGAATGGCGCACGAGAAAGAGGAATAAACGTTTGGGACCCCAAAGGATGGCGTTCGAGCGTGCGGACATGAAAGGGCAGCGTTATTGGAGACGCTTCAAACACGCTCACCGCCGGATGGCCTTGGCGATCCAACACCTGGACGTCGGCAAGAGCGTCAAACCGCTTTGCCCGACCGTCATTAATCTGAGTGTGTGAGCGGCCTTCGGTTTCAATGACCGAACCGAACCCCAGGAACTGATCCTGTCGCAACGGCTCCACCTTCAATTCGTACACCAAGCCCCCTTCCCGCTTATTTTCCATAAACGTGGATCCGGCTAATGCCCCCATCGGGAAAAATGTTCAGCCGAATATGCGTAACAATCGGATGAGACTCAATCTCCCGACTGAAGGAATGCGCTGAATCCATTTGCAGTTTTTGTTCAGCAAGTATTGTCGGCCAAAATTGGGACTCATTCACGATAACGTTCGTATCCTCCTGCTGTAAAAACGCTGCTTGGACGGAGCACCGGTCCGGAAAGTTGCCTTTAAAGAAGCTTGTGTCCACAACCAGGCGTTCAACTTTTGAGGGGCGGCTCAATTGGATAATTGCCCAATCGTGGCCTGGCGTTCTTCGGCGGCGGGTCTCCCATCCGTCGCCCATATTGATTGCGGGTGGCGGCATGGTGATGTTGTGCATACTGCCGAAATGTTCATTGTTGCATGCCACCGCGCGCGCTCCGTTTAGCAGGCAGGCGAGGTCGTGCGCGCCGCTGGCGGAATCGAGATCCGGTTCCGGAGTAAAGATGCCGTGCAAACGCAGCCGGGCGATCCCGCCATCAGGAAAGATATTCAGCCTGACATGCGTGGCGGGCTCGTGATATTCAAGAATCTCAAAATAATTCGATGAATTGGGCTCTAGTGGACTTTGAGGTATCAATCCTGTCCAGTCTTCCTCCTTAGGAAAATCAATACCCGGCGTGTGGCACGAATCAAGAGATGCGGCCAAAGGACTGTTGCCAGTAAAGTGCTTGGTACTGATGTCAACGCCGGCCAATGACACGGCGCCCCCGAGCTTTATGATGCAATGATCAAACCCAGGTTCGCGCCTGCGGCGGGTTTCCCAGCCGTCCATCCACTTACCATGGTCATCGTACTTTCCCGGAATAAATTGTGGATCGGAGGGGTCTATCAACCGCTCTTTCGGCGCGAAGAAGTCGTCCGTCGCATGAACTACTTTTGCGCCCAGACGCGGGGTTAAGACGTTCGCATATTTGACGACAAAGCTCGGCGTATTCTCCATGACTAGTTCCAACCGAGACGCTGCTCCAACTCGTTCAGCCGGAGACTTGCGATCTTGTGTATTTCCTGGATGGCGATTTCAAACTCCCTAGATGGCGTGTTTTTAATCCGCTCACGAAATTCTTCCAGAATCCTCGTCTTGTCTAATCCCTTAACCGCGATAACGAATGGGAAACCGAACTTTAGGTCATATTCCGTGTTCAGTGTCTGGAACTCCGCCCCCTCTTCCGGTGTGCAACTGTTCAGGCCCGCTCCCGCTTGTTCTTCAGTTGAGAATGTGGATAAGCTTTCGCCTAAGGAGACGCGGACCGCCAGGTGTGGATGTGCACGAATCAAGCCGGTCTTTTCTTCCCGGCTGGCATCATCGACGATGTTTTTCATAACGCTCGAAATCTCGCCAAACTCAAGCCCTACCTCGTTATCCAGTTTAGCCCACGCCCGCTCGGCGACCCACTGAGAGTCTTCGTATATGGCACCAAATGCGCTTACAAACTCTTCTGAGTTCTTCGGTAGCGGCACCTTTTTTCCTTTCTCATCAGCACAATCTCTTTCGCAGGTCTATTCGAGAGAGTTGCTTTGAAGCTTCTTCTTCATGTTCGGCGAAATGGATGCACTGCCTGCCAGTGATGGGCAATTTCCGCTCGCGTACACAACCAAATATCAGGATACTGTTTGACATGCTCCAAGAAACGCTTGAGGCCCGCAGCACGCCCCGGTCTTCCTGCCAGCCGGCAATGCAGTCCGACGGACATCATTTTTGGTGAGGTATCGCCCTCCCTATACAGGAAGTCGAACGTATCCTTGAGGTAGGTAAAGAAATCATCCCCTTGCACAAACCCATGCATATTTACGAAGCGCATATCGTTGACATCGAGAGTATACGGAATAATCAAAAGAGGTTTTCCGTCGTAGCTTTCCCAATACGGCAGATCGTCGTTGTAATCGTCAGCACAGTAGAGAAAGCGACCGTCTTCCGCCACGAGACGTTTTGTATTTGGGCTGGTTCGGCCCGTGTACCACCCGATGGGAGTCTCTCCGAGGGCTGTGAAGATGTCCATCGCCTTACGTAGGTGATCGCGCTCCTCGTCTTCGCCAACATGCTGATAGTTTATCCACTTGTAGCCGTGCGAACAGATCTCGTGCCGTTCTTGTTTGAACACTTGAACCAGTTCCGGGTATCGTTCCAGCGCGCTAGCCACCGCGAAGATCGTAATGGGAACTTCATAATCTCGAAACAGAGCGAGAAGGCGCCACACCCCTGACCGGCTGCCATACTCATAGAGTGACTCCATGCTGTGATGCCGTGCCCCTTCGAATTGAACAGCATTTATGATTTCTGACAAGAATGTTTCGGAGCCAACGTCCCCGTGAAGGATGGATTGTTCGCCGCCCTCTTCATAGTTGAGCACAAATTGGACGGCGAGCTTGGCTCCGTTCGGCCATTTGGGGTCCGGCCACGCACCACGATACCCCTTTAGGTCTCGCGGATACTCCGCGTGCATCTTCTTGTTCTCTCTAGCCACTCTTCGCTTGTCTCTCTAGCATTCTAGCGGCAATTCCTTCAGTCCACGGAATACAATGCTGTCTCTATAGTCTGCTGTCGTGTCGGGCGAAACAAGGAAATCGGTATGTTCCAGCAAGACTTCCAACATCACCCTTAGGTCGAGCCGCGCCAAGTGCATTCCAAGGCACAGATGCTCTCCGATACCGAACGCCATATGATCGGCCGCGCCGCGCGTGATGTCAAAAGAGTTCGGATCTTTGAACACCATCTCGTCGCGATTTGCCGAGCCATACAGCAAACCAACTTTATCTCCTGCGCACAAATGCGTCCCGCTAATTTCTGTGTCGTGTCCGGCAAAACGATGGAAGAGCTGCAGGGGGGCGTCGAAGCGTAACATTTCCTCAACTGCCGCCGAAACGGTCACTTGTCCCTCACTCAGCGCTGCAAACTGATCGGGATGATTTATCAACGCCCAAACGCCATTTCCCAATGCATTTACAGTCGCTTCATGACCTGCATTCAGAAGAAAGATGCACATGGTGATGCACTCGTCCAAAGAGATCTGATCCTCGTCTTGGTTTGGGCCGACCTTGGCCGCGAGCCGCGAAATCAGATCATCCTTAGGCGCCTTCCGACGTGCGACCACATGTTCGGTCATCAGCTCAGAGAAAGATTTAGCAGCCGCCTCCGCATCGACAAGCGCGCCTTCTTCGGTCTCAGGTTCGTACGCCTTGGTGATTTGATCAGCATACATCCTTAGACTATCTTGGTCCTGCACCGGAACGCCCAAGAGTTCGGCAATGACCGCAACGCTGACCGGCACAGCAAAATCGGATAACAGGTCCATCACACCTTGATGTGCAAGTGAAGACAGTCTCTTGGACGCTATGTCTCTTATTCGTCCTTCCAAAGACTCAATGTTCTTGAGCTTCAAATCGGTGAAGACCGCTTGGCGTAGCCTCCGGTGTGTTCGTCCGTCCTTCTCTAGGAGGTTGCTTGCCACGTATCGTTCGAAGTACGGCATGTTCGGACGCGTTTCCGCCGGAGAACCCTGAAGCGTGAGTTTTGACCTAAGGGCCTCGGGCGCTTGCCTCACAAATTGCTCGCTAGACGCTATTTGTCGTATGTCCGCATGCCGCGAGGCCAAGTACATGTCCCATGGCGCATAGTAGTAAAGACCCGGCAATTGCCGGAGCGCTGCGTACGTTGGGTAAGGGTCTGCTCGAAACGCGGCAGAATGAGGCTGAAACACCTCCTCCGTGTACATGTCTTTTACTTTGTCTGACACGACCATTCTTTGTTACGCTTGTTCTACGCGAACGATAAAAAGAGACTGGCCAGCGCCGCGCTCATCAGATTCGCAAGGGTACCGGCGAGGACAACCTTCAAACCCAGGCGGGCGATATCGGGCTTTCGGCTTGGTGCCATGCTCCCCAGACCGCCAAGCAGGATGGCGAGCCCGCTCAAATTTGCAAACCCGCACAGTGCGAAGGTCAAGACCGCATTTGTCTTATCGCTTAATTGATCTGCAACCTGAGACAAATTCGCGTAGGCGATGAACTCATTGAGAATGACCTTTTGACCCAGATAATTGCCCGCGGTGACTGCCTCTTCCCATGGGATGCCGATGATGTAGCAGATTGGCGCAAAGAGATACCCAAAGATAAGCTCCAAGGAAAGCGAGGGGAATCCGACCAATGCGCCGACGCCGCCCACAATTCCATTGAGCAAAGCGATGAGAGAGACGAAGGCCAGCAGCATGGCGCCGACGGTCACCGCAATAAGAAGACCCGCCGCGGCGCCGTTGGCCGCCGCCTCAATTACGTTCGCTGCCTTATCTTCCGTGATCGATGTGGGCGGCGCATTGGGGTCCGGCTCCAATGGCGCTTCCGTTTCAGGCACCAGAATCTTGGCCATGAGCAAACCGCCCGGGGCCGCCATAAACGCCGCAGGGATCAAGTAGTCCAAGCTGATGCCCAATCCGGCATATCCGATCAGAATGGCGCCGGTCACTGTCGCCAAACCGGTCGACATCACGGCAAAGAGTTGTGACCGCGTTAATTTGGGGATGTACGGACGAATTGTGAGGGGCGCTTCGACCATACCCACAAAAATTGCGGCGGCCGCATTTACGGACTCTATTTTTGATGCGCCGGAAATGATTTGTAAGAACCCGCCAATCCACCTGATGAAGAGGGGCATAATCCGCAAGTGGTAGAGAACAGCGACCAGAGAAGCGACAAAAACAATCAAAGGCAAAACGCGAAACGCGATTATAAAGTTCTTGGACGGATCGCCGAGATCTCCGAACAGAAAAATGATACCCTCGTCCGCATAGGTGATAATTTGATTGACGCCATTCGCCGTGACGGACAGGACCACTTCGCCAATCGGCGTCAGAATCACGAAGGCCGCGATACCCGCCTGGAGGGCAAGCAATGACACAACCGTTCGAATGTTTATAGCCGTCTTTTTTTCGGACAGGACGAAAGCGGCCAACAAAATGATGGCAACCCCCAAATAGCCGCTCTCGATCATCGATTCAAATTCACCTATTCCGAGAAGCTCCATACCGCGCAGATCAATCCCCAAACGGCAGCCAAATGGTCTTCACCTGGGTCGCACGTCTCAAGAACGTCTCCCCTTCCCCAGCGTTCGGCGACGCCCAATCTCTTGTTCTGCCGAGGTTAACCCAGGTTCGTTTCAAATTGCCAACCGAATTTTCTTGCACCATCTTGCTTCCGGCTGACGAGCCAAAGTACCACACGGCATCCACGTCATTATGCTCGGATAGTGTCTTCGCCAAACTGTCTCGGTCGCCGGTCAGCAGATTCAGCACGCCGGAGGGAACATCCGACGTTTCCCAGATTTGATAGAAATCGGTGGCGACCAGAGGGTATCGTTCAGACGGCACGATGACGCAGCGATTGCCCATCGCCAAAGCGGGCGCAAAAAGAGACACAAAAGACAAGAGCGGATGTTCGTCCGGACATAGGATTCCTATCACTCCAACCGGTTCGTTTACAGACAAAACAGTGTTTCTTTGGGGTGGTGTGTGTGTGACCCCATCATGTTTGTCCGCCCAAGCGCCGTAGGTGAAGAGGCGTGACAATGATGCCTTCACTTCTTGTTGCGCGGCCTTCTTCGTTATGCCCGTCGAAGACTTGAGCCTATCCACAAACTCCGATTCCCGATATCCGAGATTCTCCGCGAGGAAGTATAGAATCTGGGATCGATTGAACGCCGTGGCGGACGCCCATCCCGCCGCCTGTCGCGCCGCCTCGACTGCATTGCGCACATCTTTGCGGTTGCTTTCACTCACGCGACCAATGACGCTACCGTTTGCGTCCGTAACATGTCTTGTACGTCCACCGTCAGGCCTCGACTGTTTTCCGCCAACGTAGTTTTTGGCCGTTCGGTCGATTTGATCAGAAAGAGAGCGGGAGGAGGCGGGACCGGAATTCGAGACGGCCTCAGGTGTTGCCGCCGACAGCCATTCGTCTTTTGGTGCCATGTATTCGAGCATGCCCGCCTTTCCTCCTTCCCGTCCGAAACCGGACTCACGGTAGCCTCCAAACGCGCAGGCGGCGTCAAATGCATTGGCCGTATTGATCCAAACGACGCCGCACTGCAAACGCGATGCCACGTCGAGAGCCCGATTGGCGGTCTCCGACCATACGCTGGCCGCCAGGCCATACCGCGTATTGTTCGCAAGCGTGACGGCCTCCGGAAGCGTACGGAACGTCATGACGCTCAAGACAGGGCCAAATATCTCCTCACACACGGCCTCGAAGCTCGGCGCGACGTCCAGCAATAGGGTGGGCGGGAAATAGTAACCGGACGTGGGCGCCGGATTATCAGGCTGCCAGACCGTGGCGCCTTCCGTCTGCGCACGGTTTACAAATGCGCGGATGCGCTCGATCTGCGCCTCGCTCACGATCGCGCCCATGTCCACGGACTTGTCCAGAGGATCGCCCAAGCGCAGTGTTTCGAGCCGGCGCTTAATCTTTGTGATGAACGCCTCGGCGACACTTTCCTCGACGAGCAGACGGGATCCGGCGCAACACACTTCCCCTTGATTGAACCAAATCGAGTCGACCATGCCTTCCACGGCGCCGTCCAAATCCGCATCGTCAAAAACGATGAAGGGGGATTTTCCTCCGAGTTCGAGCGTCAGTGTTTTCTCGGAACCAGCTGTTTGCGTGCGGATATATTTTCCCACGCTGGTGGAGCCTGTAAACGCGATCTTTGCAATGTCTGGGTGATCGACAAGATGGCGTCCCGTTTCCCCATCGCCAGTCACGATATTGAAGACACCTTCCGGGAGCTGCGCCTCTTGGCACAACGTTGCAAAGTAGAGGGCCGTCAAACTGGTTTGTTCGGCGGGTTTTAGGACCACCGTGTTGCCGGCCGCCAAAGCCGGTGCGATCTTCCAAGCGAGCATCAAAAACGGAAAGTTCCACGGGATAATCTGTCCAACGACGCCCAACGACTGATAACGCGGGAATTCTTGGGCGACCAGGTGCGCCCATCCCGCATGATAATAGAAATGGCGCGCCGCAAGGGGGATATCCACATCCCTCGATTCCCGGATCGGCTTGCCGTTGTCCAGACTTTCAAGGACCGCTAAGAACCGGCTGCTCTTTTGAATTTGCCGGGCAAGGGCATAAAGGTATTTGGCTCTCTCGAAGGGTGCCAACGACGACCAGCTTTGGTGGGCGGCTTTTGCGGCTCCAACAGCTCCGTCCACATCTGTTTTTCCTGCCGCACTGAAGCGCGCAAGCCGTTCTCCGGTTGCGGGGTTGCCCGCGTCGATTGGATTGGACTCGCTGGCCTTGGTCCAAGTGCCGTTGATGAACAGCCCAATCGGATCGTCCTGTTTACCCAGCCAATCCCGGACAAAAGTGGCGTCCTCGGGAGCAGGACCGTAGGCCATTGTATCGAATATCTCGGCAACGCTCATCGTGGCGGACGTCCTTCTTGTTCTTATCCTAGGGGGTGGCGGTTGGACGCGGAGTATTGTCCGGTCACAAAGTGTTCCAGTTGCCGTTCGATATCGCCAAGAAGACCGGAGGCACCAAAACGAAACAAGTGTGGACTAAGCCACATATCGCCCAACTCTTCCTTGACAAGAATAAGGTAAGTCAACGCGTCTTTCGCATTGCGAATACCACCGGCCGGTTTGAACCCGACCTTATGTCCCGTGCGTGTTTCGTAGTCGCGTATGGTTCGCATCATGACCAAACTGACGGGAAGTGTGGCATTGACGCTTTCCATGCCGGTCGATGTCTTCACGAAATCCGCCCCTGCCATCATGCAAGTCATCGACGCTTTGGCGACCTTTGTGTAGGATCCAATCTCGCCGGTTGCGAGGATCGTCTTGAGATGGGCCGAACCGCAGGCTTCTTTGAACGAACAGACTTCCTCATAGAGCGCTTGCCAGTCGCCTTTGAGGGCATGGCGGCGGGAGATGACGATATCGATTTCTTTTGCACCTGCCTCGACAGAGTGCTTGATCTCCTCCAGTCTCAAATTGAACGGTGAAAGACCTGCCGGAAAGCCTGTCGAGACCGCAGCAACCGGAACATCCGAGCCCTTCAGGGCCTCAACAGCTGCAGCAATCATTTCGTGGTAGACACACACAGCGCCCGTCGTGATCTGACGATCCGCCATGCCGAGGGCCTTTAGTAAGTCTAATCGAACTGGATTGCGCGCTTTGGCACACAGCCGGCGCACACGTCCTTCGGTGTCGTCTCCAGCCAAAGTGGTCAAATCAATGCAAGTTATCGCCTTGAGCAGCCACGCCGCCTGCCATTCCTTTTTTAAGGATCTGCGGCCGGACAATGAAGCGATGCGCCGATCCGCAGCAGACCGATTCACTCGGATGGTCTCAATCAGCTTAGCATCGAAAGGAATACCGCGATTTGATCCCTGATCCAGGTAATGGACTTTTTCAGACGTTTCATTGGGCTCTTGGTGCATATGTTCCATGTTCGTCCGTCTACCGCTTTGCCCCCTAGAGAAAGGATGTCCCAATCGGCATAGGAGCCATGGACAGATGGCTGGCCATGGATTGCGCAATGTCGGCAAATGTATCCCGCCGGCCGATGTTTTGAGGTTCAATGCTTGGGCCCAAAGCTATCACTGGAACATACTCCCGGGTATGATCCGTACCGGGCCACGTCGGGTCGCAGCCATGATCGGCCGTCAAGATCAAGAGGTCGTCTTTTCGCAGAGCATCCGACAATATGGGGACATAAGTATCGAACTCTTCGAGAGCGCTCGCATAACCGGCCACGTCTCGCCGGTGCCCATACAGCGTATCAAAGTCCACGAAATTTGCGAAGATAATATCTGCCGGCGCATCGCCCCTAATCTCGCTCAGAAGAGCTTCGAAAATCGCCCGGTTTCCATGTGCTTTGACCGAACGGGTGGTTCCTTTGTGTGCGAATATATCCGACACTTTGCCGATCGCGACGACAGACCCTCCGCCTTCTGCACACTGTTCAAGGATGGTTGGTGCAGGAGGAGGTGTCGAATAATCGCGGCGATTGCCAGTCCGTTGAAATGATTGAGGCGACGATCCGATGAAGGGGCGCGCAATGACACGCCCTATGTTGTACTCGTCCACCAGGGTCCTGACGGTTAGGCAGAGTTCGTACAATCGGTCCAATCCAAAATACTCTTCATGCGCAGCAATCTGAAAGACGGAGTCGGCGGAGGTGTAAACAATCGGTTTCCCACTGCGTACATGTTCTTCCCCCAATTCCTCAATAATTGTCGTGCCCGAGGCGTGACAATTTCCCAGGAACCCAGGCACGTCCGCATCCCGTTTAATTCGCTCCAAGAGCTCTGCCGGAAACGATTTCTCCCGGTCCGTGAAGTACCCCCAATGAAACTCGACTGGAACGCCCGCCATCTCCCAGTGACCGCTGGGGGTATCTTTGCCGAAGCTGCGCTCCTGTGCGAATCCATACTTTGCGGTGAAAGGTTCGCCGCCCGTTTTGCCGTTCGAGATCCCTGCCGCTTGCTCCGCGGCCGCCAAAAACCCCAAACGCGCCAAATTGGGGACCGAAAGAGGCCCTTGTCTCAGATCCGCCCGGTCAGCGCGTCCATTCGCGCACCATTGCAAGATATGACCAAAGGTATTGGCCCCCTCGTCACCGAACGCCTTGGCATCAGGGCTTGCCCCTACCCCAAGCGAGTCCAATACCGCTACAATGGCCCGGGCCATGTTTCGTTCTTCCTAAACCAGCTCTTACGGGTACTCAGGATTGAACCCTCCAGGCAGACGGACACCTGATCGCCCTTATACCCAACACAAAAACGAGAAAAATTGTTTACAAACTGACACGATATTGTAGGGATTAGAAGACTTCAACGACAAGAAATTGCCAGAAACCTCTCACTTTGCTGCGATTGTTAGGTTTCGGCGACGGTTGGGGGCCAAGTTCTTGACAAAGCACTCAAGTAGGGAAAATGCGTCCCTTCCTGCGGACCGTGATAGCGCCGAAGAAATCGTTTATGGGGAAATCATTCAAGCGATTCTTGAACAACGATTGGCGCCGGGGACCCGCCTGACGGAAGAAAGCCTCAGCGGCATTTTTGGTGTGAGCCGCTCGATCGTTCGGAAAACGCTTGCGCGCTTGTCGTACGAAAAGATTGTCGAGCTTCGTCCTCACCGCGGCGCGATTGTTGCCGAGCCCACGCTAGAGGAAGCGCGTATGGTCTTTGACGCCCGTATCGTCCTGGAAAACTCCATTGTGGGCTCGCTTCCGGCAGAGCTTCCCCGCCGGGCTCTCGCGGATTTGCGAGAGCTGGTCGAACAAGAAAATGAGCTCATCCAGGCGCGAAACCAATTCGGGTGGATTAGATTGTCGGGCGAGTTCCACGTTCAAATCGCGCAATTGTCCGGAAACCGACTTTTGGTGGGATTTCTCAATGAGCTCATCACCCAGACGTCCTTGGCGATCGCTCTTTACAGCCATGTTGGCTTAAATCCATGCAGCAACACGGAGCATATGGACATATGCGCCGCTTTGGAAAAACGCGACTTCCATAAAGCGGCCGAATTGATGAAATCACATTTGGAGGCGTGTAAAAACTCTCTCGCTAAGCGCGCCAACATCCAATCGGATGATTTGAAATCGGTATTCCGCACTCCTCTATCGAATTGCTAGTTCAAACTAACACCCCCTAAGAGACGGACACGAAGCCTTGAGTCAAAACGAAATTGAACAGAATGCCGCCGCTATTCGTCAGAAGTACTCAGATGCGTTTCCCAAAACCGCGCTTATTTTGGGAAGTGGGCTAGGCGGGTTCGCCGATACACTGGAGGGAAGCACCATCATCTCTTACGAGGAGATACCCACGTTTCCGCAATCAACTGTTCAAGGGCACGCAGGAAGATTGGTGATTGGGAACGCCGGAGGCGTGACGATTGCTTGCATGCAGGGGAGAATGCATCTTTACGAAGGTTATGAAGCCCAGCGTCTTGGGATTTCCATTCGTACACTGTATTCTTTGGGAGTGGAGACCCTCATTATTACCAATGCTGCGGGTGGGATTAAACAGGGCCTCACGCCCGGTGGACTGATGGTCATTACAGATCACATCAACTTCTCAGGGCACAACCCACTGATTGGCCCAAACGACGATTCGTTTGGCGTCCGATTTCCAGACATGACAAATGCCTATGATCCCGGGCTTCGCGCGGAGCTTCATCAAGTCGCGAAGGAAAAATCTATCGACTTACAAGAAGGCGTCTACCTGCAACTGACCGGACCGAGCTTTGAAACGCCCGCGGAAATAAGAATGCTCAAAACACTCGGCGCGGATGCTGTGGGTATGTCCACTGTGCCGGAATGTATCGTCGCCAGGCATTGCGGTATGAGGGTCGCCGGATTGTCCGTCATCACGAATCTGGCTGCCGGGATCGCCGACCACGAGATCACGCACGAGGATACGATGGAAAATGCGGACCGCGCCCTCGATAACTTCAGTACGATGATGACGGAGTTCTTGCGGCGCATCAGTGCTCAACCGTCCAACGGCGCAAACCACAAAAATCCGCTTTCAGGTTAACGTCGTTCAACCCACCGCCTTGGCTTGCCATAGACCGCGAAGCCATGTACCAAACTTGCCCTTTCCGGGATTGAATGCGAGTGATTGGGACTTATGGAAAAAATCTTCATCGATGCGAATTCTCTTTTAGAGTACTCCTTCCAGCTGGCTGAAATCATTTTGGAGGACGGGTTCCGCCCCGATTACATCGTTGGCATCTGGCGCGGCGGCACACCAGTGGGAATTGCGGTGCAAGAGTATCTGGACTACCGCGGCATAGAAACGGACCATATCGCAATCAGAACGTCTTCTTATACCGGCATTGCCCAAAGAAGCTCCCGCGTTCGCGTTCATGGCCTGGGATACATTATCGATAATATCAGTTACGATGATAACCTGCTGATCTTAGACGATGTTTTTGACACAGGTCTCAGTATTGATGCCGTCTTACGGGAATTGAGAGAGAAGTGTCGCCGCAATACGCCGGAGACAATCAAAGTTGGGACGGTCTACTACAAGCCCGGCAAACGCAAAACCGAGCGCGTTCCCGACTACTATGTTCATTCTACGGATGACTGGCTGGTCTTTCCGCACGAACTGCATGGACTAACGGTTAAAGAAATCCGAGAGGGTAAGCCTGACAGTATCGCCCGGCTCTTTCAAGACGATCCGACCTAAAGGAGAAGCTTAAGGCTCTTTGCCCAAATGTTGAATGATCCACGTCCCGAGCTTTTGACGCTCTTCGTCCGTGATGAGAATCTCCCCGCCCATCGGCATGACCCGCGTTACCACGGCCTGTTCATAAATTTTCGCCGCATGCTGCTTTATCAAGCGCTCACTTTCTAAGGACACCCCTCCGGGAATTGGCCCGTGATCGCGGTTGGCCGGATTAAACGCGTGGCAGGTGACGCAATGGGTCTGGACGATGCCGCGGGCCTCAACAAAGGAGATCTCTTCGTCAAGTGGGGCCAGTCTTTGCCGGGACTGCGATACGCCTGCAAACATCATCGTTCCCAAAAAGGCAGCGAAGCCGAGGACCAACAGGTGATACTCAACCTTGCCGATGTTTCGTCGATTGAGAAAATGCCTGAAATACCATCCCGACAGGCTAAGACCCGCCAGAATGACCCAGCCGAATTCGTTGCCGAATGTCATGGGGTAGTGGTTGCTGATCATGATAAACACGACCGGCAATGTCATGTAATTGTTGTGCAAGGAGCGTTGTTTGGCGGCTTTGCCCAGTGCAGGATCCGGCGTGTCACCGGCCTTTAGGGCCGCGACGACCTTGCGCTGATTGGGAATTATGACGAAGAATACATTCGCGGCCATCACGGTTCCCAATATTGCGCCAACGTGGATGAACGCTCCGCGTCCGGAAAAAACTGAACTCAGCCAGATCGCAACGCCCAGCATCACGATTGACCACATGACGCCAAAGATCTTGTTGTCGTTCCCCATGCCGGAACGGCACATTGCGTCGTAGATGAGCCAACTGCCTGCGAGAGCGCCTAAGCCGATACCGATCGCCTGCCACTGTGACAGATCCGCTTTTGACTTATCGATCAGAAAGGCATCCGCGCCATAATAATACATGAGCGACAGCAGCAAAAACCCCGTAATCCACGTGAAGTATGCCTCCCATTTGAACCAGTGCAGGTCTTCCGGCAATTCGGGGGGCGCAACCATGTACTTTTGATTGTGATAGAATCCGCCGCCATGAACCGCCCACAATTCTCCGCTTACGCCCTCTTTTGCCGTGGCAGCGGCGCGCAGATTGTTGTCCAACCAGACGAAATAGAAGGACGTGCCGATCCATGAAATACCGACAAGGACATGGACCCAACGCAATGCCAGGTTCAGCCATGAAACGAAATCTATGTCCATTCAAGATGCCTCCGCCGCAAGCGACCGCATTTCCTCGACGGCCATCAGTACACGCTCGGGCGTTGCCGGCGCATCGAGCATGGGCATCTTACGGTGTGCCCCAACGCTCGCGACCGCATCGGTCAATGCGGAAAAGACTGAAATCGCGAGCATGAGCGGCGGCTCTCCCACGGCTTTTGAGCGATAGATCGTCTCTTCGGGATTCCTTCCCTTTGACCAAAGCGCCATGTTGAAAACCGCTGGACGATCACTGCACACCGGAATCTTGTAGGTCGACGGGGCATGGGTCATCAATTCGCCGCGGTCGTCCCAATAGAGCTCTTCGGTTGTGAGCCACCCCATGCCCTGCACGAATCCGCCCTCGATCTGACCCAAATCGATGGCCGGATTGAGCGATTTTCCAACATCGTGCAATATATCTGTGCGCAGAACACGGTGCTCGCCGGTTAAGGTATCAATGATGACTTCGGAGACGGCGGCCCCATATCCGAAATAGTAAAAAGGATGGCCGCTATGAGTGTCCCGGTCGTAGTGGATTTTGGGTGTACGGTAGAAACCGGTCGCCGAGAGTGACACGCGCTCGAAGTACGCCTCTTCCACGAGGCGTTCGAACGGGACCGCATTGTTTCCTATGAGGACTTGATTGTCATTGAAGCTGATGAGATCGGCCGCGCAGTCATACTTTTCGGCCGCAAAGGCGATCAGTCTTGCCTTGAGTGTTGTGGCCGCATCTCGCGCCGCCATGCCATTCAGATCGGACCCTGCAGACGCGGCTGTCGGCGAACTGTTGGGAACTTTGTCGGTGGTGGTAGAAGAGATCTTGATTTTGTCGATGTCGATCTGAAATTCTTCGGCAACAACCTGCGCGACCTTGATAAACAGTCCCTGGCCCATTTCGGTGCCGCCGTGATTCAGATAAACGCTGCCATCTTTATACAAATGAATGAGGGCGCCTGCCTGATTGAGATGGCGAGCCGTAAAGGAAATACCGAACTTAACCGGCGTCAACGCTATTCCCTTCTTTGTGAATGCGTTCTCACTGTTGTAAGCCTTGATCTCGTCCCGCCGGTGAACATAATCCGACGAAGTCGTCAATTCCTGCACGATCTGACCAATTACATTTTCTTCGACCTTCTGGTGGTAGGGCGTCACATCCCTCGGCGACTTCCCATAGAAATTTGCTCTGCGTACCTCAATGGGATCGAGCTCCAGATACATGGCGATCTCATCCATAATCCGTTCGATTACCATCATACCCTGGGGCCCGCCAAAGCCCCGGAACGCCGTGTTGGAAACGGTGTTGGTTTTGAACCTGTGGGATGTGATGCGCACATCTGGGATATAGTACGCATTGTCGGAATGGAACATCGCCCGATCATTGACCGCTAGAGACAGGTCGGCCGAGCACCCGCACCGGGACGAAAGCGTTATATCCGCGGCCATGAGACTTCCGCTCTCATCGAATGCTACGTCGTATGCCGCCTCAAAATCATGCCGCTTTCCAGTCATGATCATATCATCGTCTCTATCCAGACGAAAGCGGGCAGGACGTTTTGCTTTCACGGCAACCAATGCAGCGGCCGCCGCCAGCAGGGCCGGCTGGGTCTCTTTTCCCCCAAACCCGCCGCCCATACGCCGGACTTCGACGGCAACCGCATGACTCGGGATGCTAAGCACACGGGCAATGATCTCTTGCACTTCGCTTGGATTTTGGGTCGAGGAATGGACCAGCACTCCGCCGTCCTCGTCAGGTATGGCGTGACACACCTGACCTTCCAAGTAGAAGTGATCTTGGCCGCCGATGCACAGCTTGCCCGCGAGGCGGTGGGAGGCGTGCTGTAAAGCCGCCGGCGCGTTTCCTCGCTCCATCACTTGTGGATCTTCAAGGACAGAGCCACGCTCGGATGCGCGCGCTATTGTCAATGCGGGCTCGCCGGACGCGTAAACAATCTCTGCGCGCTGGGCGGCTTTAAGGGCAAGATCTCTTTCTCGCGCCGCAACAACGAATAGGCTTTGTCCCACAAAACTCAGTTCTTTATCCGCGAATAACAGATCATCGCCAGCGATGGGGCTAACATCGTTCTTTCCCGGAATATCATCCGCGGTGAGTACCAGCTCTACACCGGGAGATGATCTAACCTGAGAGAGGTCCATGGATACAATCTTGCCGTTGGCGATCTCGCTCTTGCCGAAGGCCAAATGAAGCAGACCCCTCTCTTCCGGCATATCGTCGATGTAGATCGCCCCGCCGGAAACATGCTTAGCGGCGCTGTCGTGCGTGAGAGCTTGTCTTACCCCACCGCGTATTTTTGGGTTGGCGGAGCTATCCATGCGCATGGTCCCGTCCAATGACGCCGAGAGCTTGGCTCTCGCCCGTCCACTCAAGATAGGCTTTATACAGACAGCTTTGAGTGGCTTTAAGCCGATATTCCGCGGATGCTCGCATGTCCGAAATTGGATCGAATTCGTTTCGCAGCGCTCGGCAAGCTGTCTCGATATCCAGGTCTGCGAGAGCTGCGCCCCTCAGTGCATGTTCGGTCGCAGGGGCCCGCTTGGGGATCGCCGCCAATCCTCCAACGCCGATGCGGATATCTGCAACTGTACCCTGCCGGATGGTTGCGCGGACGGCCAGGCATGCCGCGGAGATGTCTTGGTCAAACCTCTTTGATATCTTGTACACGGATATCTTGTCGGAAGCGCTTGGCTTGGGGATACGGATCCGCTCCAAGATTTCGCCCGGCCGGAGATCTTGCTCGCCGTATGCGATAAAGAAGTCCTCGATGGGTAGTTCTCTCGTGCCATTCTTTGAGCTGACGATCAATGTCGCCCCTAAAGCAATGAGCGCCGGCATCGAGTCTCCGATCGGCGATCCATTCGCGATGTTTCCGCCCATCGTCCCTGAATTGCGGACCTGCACGGAGCCTAGTCTCCGCACCAACTCACCGAAGGAGGGATGCAGGGACTGGATCGCTGCGAATAGGTCTGTATACGTAACACCTGCGCCTATGGTCAGATCCCGTTTTGACTCGATGATCTGTTTGAGTTCGCGGACACGTGTCACATCGATGATCGAATTCAGATCTTTAAGACGCTTCGTCACCCATAGACCGACATCCGTGCCACCCGCCAGGATTGTCGCCTTCGGTGACTTCTCTAAGAGGTCATGTAAATCGGTCAGCGTTTGAGGCGCGACATAATGGAAGGTTTGCTCCGTGTCGGCACTTTCGTGGGTGATGGTGAGAGGACGGTCCCTTTGAATGTCTTTCAGCGCGGCGCCGTTCGGCTCAGCATCGTTGGACGTGTAGGTCCCCATAGATTGGGCCGCAGCGATAATCGGACCATACCCCGTGCAACGACACAAATTTCCCGCTAAGGCATCATTGACCGTGTCGAGATCCGGCGTTCGGTCGTTCAGATATAATTCGTACAGCGCCATAACGATGCCGGGCGTGCAAAAGCCGCACTGAGAACCGTGTTTGTCCACCATTGCTTGCTGAACCGGGTGAAGCGACCCATCGCCTGCGCTCAGACTTTCAACCGTGACCAGCTCTTTTCCGTCGAGCGCAGGCAAAAACAGAATGCACGTGTTCACGGCCCTGTACTGGACGCGGCCGTTCCTCAGTTCACCAAGGACCATCGTGCACGCGCCGCAATCCCCTTCCCGGCATCCTTCTTTGGCTCCAGTGCGGCCGAGTGTTTGACGGACGTAATCCAGAACCGTCATCGTGGGATTAACGTCTTTAACCGTGTGGACATCTCCGCCGAGAAGAAACCTTATGGCATCGCTCATCCGGTCACCTCTTCTCTAACTGCCCCGATATGTCGAATATCCGTACGGGGAAACGAGCAAAGGCACATGGTAATGAGAGGCCGTATCGTGAACGCCGAAGCGTAAGCTCACGACATCCAAAAAAGGCGGTTCCGGTAGTTTCAAGCCTAGGCCTCGGAAGTAATCGGCAACACTATATTCAAGCTGGTACTCGCCCGTCTCGAAGGCGGCCCCCTCCAAAAGGGGTTGATCCGTGCGTCCCTGAGCGTTGGTTGACGTTTCTGCTAGCTTTTGGATGTCTCCGGTGCCCAACCTGCGATAGAGGCGAACAACCATTCCCTCCGCAGGCAAACCATTGGAGGTATCCAATACATGGGTCGTCAATCGAGACATGTGTCTTTCGCATTTCGTTATGCTTCGGGAACTATTTCATCCGAATTCGGGAAAAGCAATAAATTGTGCACAATTTGACGGGTTGATTGTACCAATGTTCAATCAATGAACAGCCCAGGATTTGAACGCTGAGCGACGAACCCGCAGAGTGCCGGTGACGGATCGCAGTTGTCTCAGACCGCGATCTTCTCCCACGCCGCGACATCCCGGCGCAGTTTGTCTTTGAGTTTTGGCTCGCAAAAGGCCGCTTCGATGGCGTTTTTCGTGAATTGAATCATTTGGGCCGGTGCCAGGCTGTGAGCTCTTGCAACTCTGTCGTATTCGACATCGATTTGTGTATCGAAGAAGGGCGGGTCGTCCGTACTCACCGTAACATTCAATCCCTCTTCGAGATAGTGGGCGACGGGATGGGCTTCGATGGACGGGAAGAGCCCCAACGCGACATTCGAACTGGGACAATTTTCCAAAGTGATGCCCTCCCCCCGAATGCGAGGGATGAGATCCGGTTCTTCGATGGCGCGAACGCCGTGGCCCAAACGTGAAATGGGCAAGGCATCCAGTGTGGCCCGGATTGAGTTGGGACCGATCTCGCCGGAATGAGCCGTCAGACCCAGGCCCGCTCCGCGGGCAACCTCAAAGGCCGGGCGAAACTCTCGCGGGTCCCGGTACGTTTCATCCCCCGCGATTCCAAGACCGGTTACCAGGGGATGTGGATTGGTTTCAGTTTTTAGGGCAGTATCGAACGCTCCTTCCACGCCCCAATGGCGGACCACGGTCAGGATGAACCGGGCATCGACATCATGGGTCTTTTTGGACTCGGCGACGGCGCTTTCCAAGCAATTCAGAAACCCGTGATAAGACAATCCGCGCTGTTCCACGTGTGCGGACGATATGCCGAGTTCGACATATTTCAGGCCCACCTCCGCAGAACGCGTGAGGTAATCAACGGTGATGTCGAAATAGTCCTCTTCGGTGCGCACGAGTTCTGCCACGGCGTCATAGACGTCCATGAACTCCATAAAGTCGGCAAACTTATACCTGCCCTCGTCATCCAACAAACGATCGATACGTTCCCCATGACGCTCCGCCAGCTTTTGCGCCAAGGCGGGGCGAACGGATCCTTCGATGTGACAGTGGAGTTCGACAAGCGGCATCTGGAGTTTGGGCTTCCCCCCGCCATCCTTTTTGTCTCCTGAGTTCCGACGGAACAAGGATTGAAAAAGAGAGCCTGACTTTGCCATTTTCGGGACCCTCCTTAGCGTCCCAACGATTGGTTAAAATGAAGGGGTCCGGAAAACCGAACCCCTTTTGATCTCCGCACGGAGAGGGCTATGACCCTTGCCCAGAGGAAAAAGGGCAAGGATAGGATGTCCTAAACTAGAATTGGCCTTTCAATTCAATTCCCCAGGTGGGAGGCTCGTTAATGAAGCCAACCAGATTGTTGAAGTCGATACCACCTGTCAGAGAAAGGTCGTTCGTGATGTTTCGTCCGAACGCCGCGACTTCGTACTGGCCTTCGTTCCAGGCATAGCCTGCGCGAAGACCGCCCTCTAACAAGAAGCCATCGTTGAACTCTGCGGAGTCATAAAGGAAGAAACTCACTTTGGTTCTTAACGCCCAATCCGTGTACATAAAGAACTCGCTGGACCCACCTCTCACCGGAATGCCGTAGCGCGCCGTCCAGTTTGCAATCCATCTTGGCGCCTGCGGGAGGCGGTTGCCGTCAAGAATTGCGTTACCGTTTACGTCGAGCGGATCCAAGACCGTGCAAGGCGTGATCGGCGCTCCGCAAGGAGCAGTGGTCAGATTCGGATCATCGATCTCGGTGAAGTTATAGCTGGTTCCCATGGTAAGGAACAAATTCTCAAGAGGAGCGACCTCAGCTTCCAACTCGAAGCCGTACCCTTTTGTTTCGTCAGCATTGATCAGCGTGTTGAAGTTACCGGCGCCACCAACGGCCGTCAGTTGCTGATCGTTAATCTTGTAATAGAAACCTGTCATATTGAGACGGGCGCGATTACCAAACAAGTCCGCCTTGAAACCAGCTTCATAAGACATGATTGTTTCGGTGTCGCCCACACTAATGGACGCGTTGACCAAGTCCTGGGAGTCGGGAATTCCATCGGCATTTAGGTCCGCCGCAAAGAAACCGATCCGTCCCTGGATGCTGGGCGCGCGGAAACCTTTGGCGACACGAGTAAATAAGAGCACATCTTCAGTGGCTTCGTACGAGAGGCTTGCATCCCACGATATGACCTCATCGTCTGTCTCTACAGGAGCAGGCGTGATCGGGCCGCCAAACTCCAAGAACGCAGGCCTTGTATCTATAGGCCGGGACGCCTCAAAATCCTTCGTTTCATCCGTATACCGAACGCCGCCGCGCAGATTGAGCTGTTCGGTTAGATCGATATCTACCGAGGCAAACACTGCCCACGAGTTCGTCTTTTGATTCTGGAAGGCTTCAGCGACGGGATCTTCGACACCGGCTTGAATGGCTGTGTCTCCAAAATCGAAAGTCTCGATGTCGACGTTCTCATAGAAGTAGAAGAACCCTACTTGAGCATCAACTCGGCCCCACTCGTTGGACGAGAGCCGAAGCTCTTGGGTAAATTGATCCAGGTGCGGAATATTGTCCTGGGTGTCCGCTCGGAAGGGGATAATCCCCGGACCACCGACGGCAGGAGGCGTTGCCTCAAATCCGTCGCCGAACAAATCGCCGATACCGCCGTCGATGTCGCCGCGAGTGAAGATTTCAACGTTCTCGTAGCCTGAAATTGAGGTTAGCGTGACGGAGCCGAAGTCATACTCCAAATTGGCGATACCGCCGAATTCGTTGACTTCCTGAAAGTTGGGGCTGTCCTGATAGACTTCGTCCCGCTCAAAGTCGGCGAGCGTACCGCCTGTAAATCCAGGATTGGTCTGATTTACCTGGTAACTATCAACGATCCCATCATCACTTCCGTCCGCAATGTTGGCTCGGAACACCCGCGCTGTACCGCGGAGACGTCTTGCGTGGACATTGAACAGGCCGGAAAATTTGTCATTCGGTTCGAACAGCAATTGAAGCCGAGCTGCGAATTCATCGAACCCTTCTAAGGCATCTTCTTCTTCAAATCCCACCGCTACGTTATCGACCCAGTCGTCCCTGCGTTGGAACAGTACGGATGCCCGGCCGGATGTAACATCGTTCAAGGGACCGCCGACAGCGCCCTCTACATTGATTGCGTTAAACCTTCCGTACCCAACCTTACCGTAGCCGCTGAACTCTTGGCTGGGCTTGACCGAATCGAACTTCACGATACCGGCCGGCGTGTTCCGTCCAAAGAGCGTGCCTTGAGGGCCCCGAAGAACTTCGACGCGCTCCAAATCGAAAAGCGGGAAGCCCTTGAGAATTGGGTTCTCGAGGATGACGTCATCGTAGACCAAGGAAACGGGCTGGGATGAGTTCAGGTCGAAATCGGTGTTGCCGAGTCCTCTAATATAGAATCTTGGAAACGCTCTGCCGAAGGACGATTCGATTTGCAAACTAGGAATGCGTGCGGACAAAAAACGGATATCTAATCCGCCTGACGCTAAAACGTCCAACTTTTCGCCGCTTACCGTTGCAACGGAAACCGGGATATCTTGAACGTTCTCCGCCCGTTTCGTCGCCGTTACGACAATTTCATCAATCTGTGCGAAGGAGACGCCAACGGACCCCGCCAGAAGCGCTGCGGTTGCGGTTGACGCCACCGCAAACTTTCGAAACCTTTTACCTATCACCATTTTCCCCTTTTTCTTTCAATCGGCTTCCGGTCTTGCCCACCTTGCCGATCACCAACGTTATGGCTTTTGCCGCACCTCGCCAAAGATGCTGACACCATTTGTTTCATGGTTAACGCTCAGATCAATACTGACGCCGCCCCAATTGGATTGTCAACAATCCGGCTTCCACACCGTCAACAATTAGATTTTGCCGTGCAACCACGATCAACGACTGGAGGATAAAAGTGAACGCGTCTGTCTGTTGAGCATCTTTTGATATGCATTCTGAGAAAAACTGCCAAAAATTTCACCAGAACCAGCTCCCAAGACACTCCATCTCAACCGATTTCGTCAATTGGAAAGCTCCATCAATGAGAGAAATCCGCTCCCTCAGTGGGTAACAACCGGCGAAGTGTTGCAGTTGCCACACACTTTTTGGCCGTTGGATTGCGCGTCTTTGCCACTTGTTCGCGCTAGTTCGAGTATTGGATCAGATCCCACTTGTTGCCGAATTCATCTTCAAAAACGACGACTTTGCCGTAGGCCTCCTGTCTCGGCTCCTCCAAGAAGTGGACGCCGCTCGCCAGAAATGCGACATAGTCCCGGTCAAAGTCATCCGTCTGCAGAAAGAGTCCAACGCGATCCCCGGTTTGGCTACCAATGCGATCCTTTTGGATTTGCGTCATTGCCTTAGCCAAGAGAATCTTGGTTTCAGCATCTGTTGAGGGCGACACGACCACCCAGCGCTTGTCTTCGCTCAAAGGCGTGTCTTCCACCAAAGTGAAGCCGAGTGTGCTGACAAAATATGAAATCGCGCTGTCGTAGTCCGGCACGACCAATGTTACCAAAGAGAGGGCACGGCTTACCATCGGCTTTGCGCGGACATGCCCCCGTCGACCACCAGATTCGATCCGGTGATCCACTCCGCCGCATCGCTCAAGAGGAAGAGTACGGCATTTGCGATATCACTCGGTTTTCCCAGTCTCGTCAAAGGTGCCTTCTCCTTCCAACGGGTCACACCCTCGGGCCATTGGTTCTCTAGTCCCTCCCGGTGGATCAGGCCAGGCGATACCGCGTTTACACGAATGTCATGCTCTCCTAACTCAAGCGCCGCCGCCCGTGTGAGCATTAGTAGTCCTGCTTTGCTCGATGCATAATGACTGTGCCCGACAGCGGGATCCATGCCCTCAATCGAGGCTATATTCACAATCGATCCCGTAATTTTCCTCCGTATCCACCTCTTTGAAATCTCTTGAATGATCAGATGGCATGCCGTCAGATTTGCAGAAAGAACATCGTGCCATTCCTTTTGCGGCAATTCGGCGTAAGCGGATATTGGTTGGAGCGCTGCATTGTTCACGACCATAGTGGGAAACTCGCCCGCATCTTCTAGAGCGTCGAACATTGCAGCTATCGCACCGGTTTCGGTCAGGTCTGCTTGATAAAGACGCGTCTTTGCACCAATAGAGGTCGCCGCACTCACCGCCGTTTCCGCACGTTGGGAGTCCGAGCGATAATGCACAATGACATTTGCTTTTGCGCGCGCCAGATCAGCGGCAATCCCTTTGCCGATGCCGCCACTTGCACCTGTCACAAGCGCCCAACGATCCTTCAAACCAAAGTGAGTTGTTTCAAATCCCATAGAGGAACCTCTCATTTATTGCGCCAAAGTGTGATTGGCCCACATATTGACGACCGTCAGGTAATTGCGGAAAGTACGTGTCGGTCCAATTCGATCCGATATCTGATCCTTACGTCCGATAGACAGGCAAACGTCACGCGCATGATCTTCAAAAACCCTAACACACAAGAGTATTGGTTCGAAGAAGGCCTTTTTGTCAAAGAGCTGATGAACAGTCCGGAAAATGACCGTGTTTCCGTCGCTCGTTGCCGCTTGCCCGCCGGCAAGCAGACCAGGTGGCACTCCCTTACCGTCACGGAATGGTACCTAATCCTTGAGGGTCAGGGGCGCTTGGAACTTGGGAGCGCTCCGCCGATTCAAGTGTCTGCAGATGATTGCGTCGAGATTGCCCCTGGGGAATCCCAACGCATCAAAAACATCGGAGACACTGATTTGATCTTCCAATCGGTCTGCATGCCAAGATTTACGCCTCAGAGCTTTTCCTTGCTGGAAACCTAACCACAAGACGAACTATGAATTCTTTCCTCTTACAGAGCCTCACCGTGTTCTTGCTCACCGTTGTATGGGGCGGCTTGGAAGCCGCCTCTTCTGCCGAACCTGCGTCTCTCCTGGTTAAGAACGCGCTTGTCGTCACGATGAATCCCAATAGGAACATTATCGAAGACGGTGTTGTCGTCATACGTCAGAACAAAATCATTGCGGTTGGGGATGCGAATATTTCCGGTCAGTACACACCTGATGAAACGATCGATGCCGAAGGCGACATTTTGATCCCTGGCATGATCAATCTCCATAATCATGTACCCATGGTCGCATTTCGCGGTTTGGCCGAAGACGGCTATACGGTCGGCGAGCGGTTGTTCAATTTTTTCTTTCCGCTCGAGAAAGCGCTTCTCGACAGAGAGCTTATCTTCGTATCCGCCCGTCACGCGGTGATGGAGATGGCCTTGGGGGGCGTACTTGGCGAAACCGTGATTGGCTTTCCCGTCGTTGATGCGCCGGAGCCCTATGGCGGGCTGGCCTATGCGGAGAAATTTATTCAAGAGTATCTGAACGACGATCTCATTACACCGGCCGTCGCACCGCACGCCCCTTATACCGTGTCGCCGCAAAAGCTCCTGGAGGCAAAAGCGCTTGCGGACAAGTACGATGTTCCGATTCTTATGCATATGAGTGAATTCGAGGATGAGCGCCAGCGTACGCGAGAGGAGTTCGGTGAGATTCCGGCGGACGTGACGATTATTCAGTATCTGGACCGTATTGGCTTTTTGAGCGACCGCCTTTTGGGCGCTCACGTCGTGTATACGGATCAAACCGATGTCGCCCTCTTAAAGGACAGGGGCGTTGGCGTCGCGCACAATCCCAAAGCCAATACCAAAGATATGTCGGGCCTCGCGGCAGGCTGGGAAATCTATAAGTCTGAGGCAGCTATCGGATTGGGTACGGATGGGCCTATGAGTTCCAATCAGATGGATATCTTGTCCGTTATGCAATATGGCGCCAGAGTTGCACGCATCCGCCAAGGTACGGGCAAACCCTTTAAACCCGTTGAGCTCGTTGAAATGGCGACTTTGGGCGGCGCGCGCGCTCTCGATATGGAAGACGAAATCGGATCGATCGAGGTTGGCAAGCTCGCCGACTTGGTCTTGATCGACACCAAAGCCGCCAACATGCAGCCGAACTATGACGTGTACGCCACTCTCGTTTACGCGGCCTATCCCACGAATGTAAAAACAACGATCGTCAATGGACAGATCATTGTCAAGGATCGCGAAATTCTGACATTTGACGTGTCCGCCCATCAAGAACGATGGGCCAAAATCCAAGACCGGGTTTCGACATTTGCGGAGACGCTGACAGCCAGCGACTCCGAATGAGTCCGATCCGACAAGCGCTAGCGGACCTGTCGCCCTTGAACCCAGACCGCGGTAACGTTGTCGGGTGCCGCCCCGTAGATGATCTTTTGAAGGATGTCTTCTGGGCCGTCCAAAGAGGGCCAGCCGACAATATTCGAGTGTGCTGACTTGATGTCGACAATGAAGGCGTCAAAACAATAGCCCGGCTCAAATCGACCCGCCTTCAAATCCAAAGCGGCCGCGCCCCCCGCCGTCGCCATCCAAAACGCCTCGCGAAAATCAATCCGGGCGCCCGAGGAACCTCGCATTGCACCGTCCAATGATGGGTCGACCCCCTCCTCCAAAGCCCGTGAACTGGTGACCGCGACGGCGATATTGTTCAAGAGGCTTGGACTGGGTCCGCCGGCAATGTCCGTCCCTAAACCAACATTTACGCCCTCGTCTAGGGCCATACGGGCCGGAAACACAGCATTTGAAAAATAGTAGTTTGAGAGCGGACAATGAGCGACGCTCGCATGCCGTTTCCTCATCAACGCCATATCCCCCTTGTCTGCCAATGTGCAATGGGCAAGAATCGTCTTGTCCGTCAGCAGACCAAAGGCATCCAGACTAGCTGTGTCCCTTTTCCCATGTCGATCCAGGACATATTGATGTTGCCAGTCGCTTTCTGAACAATGGGTTTGTACGTGGCACCCGAACTCCTGCGCAATGGCACTCAGCCCCCGCAGCATATCGTCAGTACAGCTGGGAATGAAGCGCGGCGTCACTACCGGATGGATCAGGTCGCCACCTCTCTGATTTAGGGACCGCACATAATCGATGAATGCTCTTGTTTCCTCGAGGCTCTTTTGCGTACCGGCGTCGCGATAAAATTCTGGACACTGATCCGGATTGTCCATCGCAACTTTGCCAACATAGGCGCGCTGTCCCAAATCAAGGCAGATGTCCGCGAGCAGTTGCGTCGCCTCTAGATGAATGGTGCCGAAATAGACCGCAGTCGTGGTGCCATTTGCCAACAGAGTTGAAACCAAGGACCGATAACTCGTTTCTGCGAATTGGAGATCTGCATACTTTGCTTCGAGGGGAAACGTGTGCTTTTGAAGCCATTGTTCAAGCGGCAAGTGCAACGCCTTGCCCAGTTGCGGCCATTGGGGGGCGTGGATATGAAGATCGATCATTCCGGGCAGTAAGTATTGTCCATCTTCAAGCTCCAGGAAACCCTTTTGTTCGCGTGCCGAAGCCAGCCTATCCGTATACGCCTTATCTTCCGGAGTAAGAACGTCTGCAATAGAGCCAGAGGGAGACGCCTCTATCAGCGCGTCTTCTAAGATTTCGATCCGTCCGCATTCGGCAGCGTGGATCAGCGTGCCTAAAATCGAAGATACTTTCCGCATTCGGTCACTCTACTTGGGGAGGTCTCCCTTCGCCAAATAAATTGAGGTGATATCCCACGTTTTCGCCCAACGTGGTTTGCAGCCGCGCAAAAATATACCAAGATTGACGCTGTGATCATCGGATGGAGGACTAAGAATGTTTCCAGAGCTTGGGTTCTACACGCTGGCTGGTGCGCCGAAGTCGCCCCGCGACCTTATCGGCGAGGTGCAAATGGCCGAGGACTTAGGGTTAGGTGCCGTGTTCATTTCAGAACGCTTCGACAAAAAGGAAGCAGCCACCATTAGTGGGGCGGCAGGTGCGGTTTCCAAGACCATGCGAATCATTACAGCGGCGACGAACCACAATACCCGGCACCCGATGGTGACGGCGTCTTTCGCCACAACCATGCACTTTCTGACGGGCGGTAGATTTACCCTAGGGATCGGCCGGGGGGTCCCCCTTTTGCAGGATGCGCTTGGCATTCCGCGGATCAAGACGGCGGAAATGGAAGATTTCGCTCTGGTTATGCGCCGGCTCTGGCGCGGGGAAACGATTATGGGTCACAAGGGGCCCATGGGTGAGTATCCATTTCTGAGAATCGATCCAAGCTATGATGAAGATATTCCCCTTGGACTGGTGGCGTTTGGCCCCAACTCTCTGGCGCTCGGGGGGCGCGTGTTCGATGATATCATTCTGCACACGTTCTTTACGGACGAGACCACGGAGAAAAGTGTGCGTATCGTCAAGCAGGCCGCCGAGCAGGCAGGGCGAGACCCGGGCCAAGTAAGAGTTTGGTCTTGCTTTGCGACAATCGGTGATCATATTCCGGAACCTCTCAGACTCAAGAAGTCGGTCGGCCGCCTTGCCACCTATCTGCAAGCATACGGGGATTTAATGGTGCGCACGAATGATTGGGACCCTTCGGTTTTGGAACGCTTCAGGGCAGACCCAATGGTGAGCAGCTTCCCCGGTGCCATCGACGGGACGCAAACCACCACCGAGCAGTTTGAACATATCGCTACTCTGATCCCCGAAGAATGGTTGGCTCCGTCTGCGACTGGATCTCCCGAGCAATGTATTGCGGCCGTGAAGAACCAAATGGCGCTTGGCTGCGACGGTGTTATCTTACACGGCGCAACGCCATCAGAGTTGGAACCCATCATCGCAGCCTATCGTTCCGTGTCGTGATCAGATGGATGCACACTATGCCGGCGAGAAGGACGCCGGGTACCCTGAAAAACAGCATTTACCCATCCTTCGCACGCGACGAGCAAGGTTACAGCGGACTTGTTGGTGGTTCGGGCAGTCCAGTTTCGGTCCCGAGATATTGCGGTCTTCTCGTGCAAAGACGGGGACGCTAGACGCATTTTGGGGGGGCCGATTAAGACGATTCTGTCGAGTTGCGCAGCACTGCGTCTCGTTTGAGTGGGTCCCCAGAACCCCAACGAGGGTATTGTCCGTGACTTGTGTGAAGGATCAGGAGGCTGTCTGGAAGTCCTGAGAGGATGTAGGCCCTCACGAATGGGCGATATGAGAGCCTCACGCGGATTATGAATACAGAATAACCGCTTGCTATTCTGGCAGCCTACAAATCTCGCTGTTTCAATCGCTCGCTTTCGCATGTCGAATCCAAAATGTGGTCAATTGTAGGCAATTTGCTTCGCAATCGGGGCCGGTTGCCAAGATTTGGCTACGGGCGAGCGGTGATGCCTTGCTGCGCTAACTCAGTAGAAGTCAAAATCAACTGAAATGCACCGACCAGGACGTCCTAAAGCACTCCAGAGTGTTCTGCCATATCCTGGCCGCAACTGTATGCGAATGAGGGCGTAAGCGGCGGAGTTTCGCCAATTTCGAAGTTGACAATCATCGCAATATATCTTCCGCTAGTGGAGTGATTGCGAGAAAGTCCTCGATGTCAGCATTAAGGGAGAACTGAATTTATGCACCGTTTAGGCGTCATTGGAATTGTATTGTGTTCGTTGGCCGTGTCGGTAAACGGAAGTGGGGTGTTGGCGCAAGACGCTAACTTTGGAACAAACGAAAACGCGGGAGCGAACGAAGCGCAAAGCGCCGTATTGACTGCCCAAAGCGCGATCTCAGAAGCCGAGAAGGCCATTTCTGAAGCTAAAACCGCGGTAAGTGCGCTCGCAGCAACGCAGACTGAGGTCGAAAGTTCCTCCAAAGCTGGTGAAGACGGCGAGTTGACGCCTGCGCAGCATATATCCGCAGCTGCAGAGGATATCTCAGAAGCAACGAAAATAATACAGGCGGCATCGGAGAGCATTTCTCAGGCATCCGAAACGCTGTCGACGGACCCGGCGTCTGGCGAAGGCAGTCAGACCACAGCCGCACTGGAGTCCGATCCGCAGCCAAATGAGGGCGAAGACAACATGGCCGTGTCGAGCGAAGACGTGGTCGAGCCGTCTCAGTCATCCAATCAGCAAGTCGCTCAAGCCGAATCAGCGCAGCAGACGGATGCAGTCACTGAACAGTCTGAGCCAGAGGGTCAAAGCGCTGAAACCGAGATAACTGCGTCCCAAGAAGAAGCCCCCGAGGCCTCTGCACAAGACGCCCCAGCCAGCCAAGAGAGTGAAGCCACAGAAGAAGCGACGGTGACGGAGGCAACTGCGACGGAGACAACCGCACCGGAGGCAGCTGCGACAGAGGCATCCGCGACAGAGGCATCCGCGACTGAGGAGGCTGCCACGACAGAGGCTGCCGCATCGGAGGAAGCTCAAACGGGCGACGGCGAAGCTGCCGCTGAGACGACTGCAGCAGCGGAAGAATCCTCGCAAGATGCCGGCGTTCAGATGGCTGCCATGCCTGAAGGGGATGCAGAACGCGGCAATAGGGTGTATCTAAAGAACTGCTTGCGCTGTCATGTCCTTGATCCCAACGTTAACCGGCTCGGGCCATCACTTCACGGCATAATCGGCCGTACGGCGGGCACCGCTCAAGGGTTTGAATCCAGATACTCCCAATCGATGAAGGATCTGGGTTTGGTCTGGGATGCGGAAAAGATAAATCAGTACATTGCCGATCCGACATCGCTCGTCACGGGTGGGCGGATGCTCAGCCTCGGCTACAGACCCCTTGAAGATGCTCAAGAGCGCGCTGATGTTATCCAATACATTATTGAGAATTCACAGTAACCAAGACGAACGCGAACACACTCGCCGGTCATGTGTGTTCGTGTTCACTCCGGCCGGAGCCACTCCCAAACTAGCAGGATGTGGCTCCGTGCACGGGGCAAACGAATGAACTATGCCGCACGCCGGCTTGTGAGAAGACCGCGCTTCTCATTCGCATCCTCTTTCCCTTGCGCATTCGAAAGGCGCGAAAAGACGATTGTCGCCTCTCCCAATCGTATGCCGAGCTTGTTTACTCTTGCCCGGTTCAATAAGATGTCGTCGCTCAATTGAAAGAACCAATCATCAAACTCCACTTTCCATTTTCGCCCAGAAATGGAAAGCATAAACTTATACCGCCAATTCAAAGTGTTCCCGTTCACAATACCGCACGCCGTTCCTAGTACATCGTCAGCGCACCCCTCATAACCATTCTCGCCCTTCTTGGTGATGGTCCAAACACGGCGTTCGGTTTGCCCGTCATCATAAAGAAAGTCTTCGATGAGTTCGAACCGATCATCGTAGGGAATCCCCTCGATATCGACCTGGAATTGACGGCGGGGCTTTCCGAACCGATCTTGAAAAATGCCCCACGCCTGGGTACGGCCGCTAAAGTAATCTTCAATTCGAAAACGCGGTGATTGAATGCCGTTCATTTGCTGGGTCACTTCGCTATCCTCATTGTAAGATTTTGTTTCTTATTACGAAGACTTCGGTCCATCATGCGCGGACGAATGAAGTCTCACCCGCACCGATTTATGTGCGTATAGATGCAGTTACGCTCGTCCTCCCCGATCCGGATCACTGGAAATTTCTGGGTATCGCGACAATAACCTCAAAATTCAGCGGAGTTGCGAAGCTGGCATCCATCAGCTTCGCAGGCGCGGCAAGAGATCGAAGATATGAGCGGCCAAGGCGAAAACGAGGGCCAAGGCCATGTACATCCAGTGCTCGTCACGCAGCGCGAACCTAAACGCCAATGCAAGAAAAAAGCCCGACGCAAGCATCGGCATCGCCTCTCGCGCAATCGCAGGGCGTCCCGTAAAGTGAGAAAAGCCAACGAGAATTAGGGCCTCAACCCCAATCAGTACAAGAACTACGTCGGCAACTCTCCCACTTGCAAAGAACTCAGACACAGCTATGAATCCGAAAGACGGCACACGGACGTCAGAACGGACCATTCAATCGCACGACTGCCAGATTCAAGGCAGCCGCAAATGTTACCCAAACAAGATACGGTGCCAACAACCAAGCGGCTGTGGAAGAAATGCGGCGCACAAAAACGATCAGAAGCAAGATAGATGCCCATAGAAAGACGACTTCGATAAATGCCCAGTCCGGACGTTGAACCCGAAAGAAAAGCCCACTCCAAAGCAGATTGAGAAACCCATTGAGTGAAAAAAGCCCGATGATCCATTCTTTGGTTTCGCGGTTCTCAGCATGACGCCAGGCGGTGACGGCCGAAGCAGCCGCAAGTGCGAATATGAGTGTCCAAGCGGGACCGAAGGCTGGGTCGGGAGGCTTCCAGGGGGGCTGTTCCAGGCTTTGATACCATGGGCCCAGATCCGTAATTGTCGCTCCTAAACCGGCGACCAATAGGGCCGCCATGGCAGCAACCAAAATCGGCAGCCAGCGGCGATCATAGGTTCGCTCGCTCATCCCGGCGAAACAAGCCGAAACAGATGCGCTAGATCTTTAAAGAATATGCGCACATGAGCCATTGGGTCTCGTCGCACGAGCTCTTTGTTCATATACGCTTCCCACGTCAGCTTTTGCACATCGGGATCCCGGCACATACTTACGAACCGCTCGCGCCGTTTATCATTCTTGTACCAGAAGTGCTGCATGATCCCAAGAATCCAGAAGACCTTCCCGTGTTCTTTCATGAACTGCTTGCGGGTCTGAGCGAGGGCTTTGGCATCGCCGGTTTGCAGACACTTTTTCACCGCTTCTCCTGCCATTCGTGCACAGACCATAGCGTAGTATATCCCCTCGCCAGACGCGGGGGCGACGACTCCCGCTGCATCTCCCACAAGAAGGATATCGCGTCCGTTATCCCACTTTTTTCGTGGTCGCATTGGAATTGGAGCCCCCTCGCCCCGCACCGTCTCCATTTCGTCAAGTCCGGTTGTTCTTCGGAGCTGTTTTACCGCGGATCGCATCGACTGACCCTTGTGGGCGGTGCCGGTCCCGATGCTCGTCGTTTCGCCATGCGGGAATACCCAACTGTAAAAATCAGGGGACAAATCGCCTCTATAGTGGACTTCGCATCGCGAACCATCGAAAGTTGTCTGTTTTGTTTGGGGCGAACGGACAATCTCGTGATAAGCAAAAACATAAGGTATTTCATTGCCACTCGGGAAGACGTCTTTTGCGACTGCCGAATTGGCACCATCAGCGCCGATAACAATGCGGGCACGGATGTGTTCCTCGGCTTCGTCCTCTTTTCGCTTGAAGCGCACTATCGCGGAACCGCTTTCATCGCGTTCAATTCCCCGGTAGGTGCCGGTCTTTCGAGTGGCGCCCGCAAGTTCCGCTCGCTCCCTCAGCCATTCGTCGAAGACGTCGCGGTCCACCATGCCGACAAAACCACCTTCAATCGGCATGTCGACGTTAACGTCTTGAGGCGAGACAATGCGGGCCGATGTTGCATGAGCGACCAACAGTTTTTCCGGAATGTCAAAGTCCCTGATGAGGCGCGGCGGTATTGCGCCACCGCACGGCTTGATCCGGCCTGCCCGATCAAGCAGGGCTACCGAATATCCTTCTCGTGCGAGATCAGTTGCCGCTGTGGCCCCCGCCGGGCCTCCTCCGACAACGACCACATCGTAAGCCTCAATGGTCCCTTGTGGTTCCTGATTTCTGCGCTGATTGTCCATTTGATTCATCCTATTCTCTCGCCTTTTACGGAGTAGACTTCGTGGAGGAGCCCATCTGAAAATGCCTGCCTGGGATTACGGATGCTTTGAAAGTGCTGGTCCCGCGTAACGTAAACGGCCAGGAGAGCCGAAGTTAAAAACAACAATCCCTCAGCGGCAAACACGGCTGCGTACGCTGTTTCGACTGAAGCAAAAATCATTCGAGTAAAGTCGATCGCCGCAGCTCCCAAAAATCCGCCCAGGCCAAATGCCATAGCTTGGGCGGCGCCCCAAAGCCCCATGCGGGTCCCCTCTCGCGATTCCCGTCCGGTGCCCGCAAGGTTCATCATCGAGCCGATCGCAGCAACTGCGAACACACCGTTTGCAAAGCCGAGCACGAATACGTTCAGCTGTAGCGGATAAGACGATCCGATAAGGCCACCAAAAGCGAGCGCCAACAGCGCCAGAGAAGATCCGCAACAACCGCCTACGACCCACAGACGCATTGATCCTAACGTCCGTCCACCGAGCGTACTTCCTGCCAAGCCGACAAGAATCATGCCAAGCAGCACCCCCCCATGTTGAACACCCGCCAGCCGCGTGGACTCGCCGGGGGTCATTCCAAAGACGGCGCCCGCAAAAGGCTCTAGTATGAGATCTTGAGCGCTGTAGGCTAACATGGATACAAACACGAAGATCGTGAACCGGCGGGCCTTCGGTTCCTCCCACACCTCTTTGAGCGCTGTACGGAAGGCCGTCCCCGAATCGCGACTATGCTCGGGCAGCGCTGTTTGCGCTTCCGACGGTAGGACAGACGGTGCTTCCACACCCCAGACCGCCAAGACGGCAACACCAAACGCAAGGACTGAGACGATCAACGAAATCGTCATGAGTCGCGCCGATGAAAAAGGATCAAGATATCCGCCGACAATGCCGGCCGTGAGAACGAATCCAAAGATCATCATGATCCAGACGATCGCGGCAGCAGCGGGTCGACGACGTTCGTCGACGGAGGTCGCCAAAAGGGCGAGCAGCGAGGTCCCCGCTGCGCCGACACCGCCTCCGATGGCAGTAAAAGCTACGACCGCGAGCGCGATACCTGCGGCTGTGTTGGTTTCCATCCAGGCCGTCGCGACGGAGGCTGCAAAACCGCCAATAGCAAGCACGGCCATTCCGCCAAGAATCCATGGCGTGCGCCGCCCTCCAATATCTGAACCATATCCCCATCTCGGCCGCGACAATTGAACAACATAGTGCAGCGCAACGAGGGCACCGGGCAGCATGGCGGGCAAGGCATGCTCTACCACCATCACTCGATTGAGAGTTGAAGTGGTCAATACAACGATTGCGCCGAGGGCTGTCTGTACGAGCCCAAGGCGTATAATCCCCACCCAACCCAGCGTTTGTCCCATTCTTACATCATCCCATCATCGAACGAATAGCAAATGCACTAATCAGCATACCCCATACATATAGAGTCGTTCCGGTCGCGTTGTACCAAGGTGCGCGCTCACGCGGGGCCTTTAGAAATCGGATCATGAGAATCCCTTGAGCGACCAGCAAAATAGATACAACGCCTGCATGTACCGGTGCTCCCCACGATAGAAGCAACGAGATCACAATCAGTTGGGGCGCAGCCATCACGATGCATGCCAATCGCGCCGCGTTCACAGAGCCAAGTTGGACGGGGAGCGACCGGATACCCATCTTGCGGTCCCCCTCGATTGCTTTGAAATCGTTTAATGTCATTATGCCGTGGGCACCGACGCTGTACAGAGCAGCAAGTAGAATGATTTTACTGTCCGGCAGTGTGCTGACCATAACGGCAGCACCCGTAAACCACGCCAAACCTTCGTAGCAAATGGCAACAGCCGAATTTCCCCACCAGCCGTTTTGCTTCAGCCGGAAGGGTGGAGCGCTGTACATCCAGGCAAGGATGACACCAAAGACTGCGGCCCAAAAAACCCAGATCCCTAGAATTGCAGCAAGTGAGAGCGAGAGACCGGACCAAATCAGAGCAATGTAAAATCCCCACCGGCCCGGAATTCGTCCGGACGGGATTGGTCTGTCCGGCTCATTGATGGCGTCTACATGCCGGTCGTACCAATCATTGACGGCTTGGCTCGCCCCGCAAACGAGCGGTCCGGCAAGTACGATCCCCGCCAGAATAACGAGCCATCGATCCGTTACCGCCACACCTGAAGAGACGACGCCACATCCAAACGCCCACATCGGAGCGAACCACGTGATGGGCTTAAGCAATTCCAGCGTTGCGCTCAATGAGGGGCGCTCGGGAGACAGGGAAGACGATGAGATGGTACGATCCATCCCTGTAAACTAGGCTTGTCTTTTTCTTGTGTCAACCTAACTTGACACTCGATTCTCGCCCTTGTTTACACGCAATCGACCACTATTGCAGGACGCCACGAGGTTCACAGCGCCTTAAGTTCGTTTGCTGAGATTACATTTGGCTTGACTTAACGGACCGTTTGGCCGTTTAGGGTGTGTCTAAACCGTGGCGGCGCAATTTGGCGTAGAGACCTTGCCGACTGAGACCTAAAACTTCGGCCGCTGAAGCGCGATTGTCGCCCGTTAGCTCCAGAGCCGCTTCAATGCAGAGACGCTCAATCATATCTGTCGTTTCGCGAACAAGATCCTTTAAGGGGACTTGGCCCACTAGCTTGGTCAAATGCTCCATAGAACTTGTCGCATTAGGCCTCACGGGACGTTCGATTATGGGCCGAGGCACTACGCTGCGCAGCGTCAATCCGAAAATACTCTCCTCACCCTGCGGGAAGGCCACCGCTGTGATGTCTACGTTTTCAGTCGATCCCAGCTCATCTCTCACAATTGTCGCGAAGTTACGAACCGACCCGTCTTTGCCCAAGTTAGCGCTTAGTACGCTTAGATCGATGTTCGATCGGCCCACCCAGCGATCCAAATTCTGGCCTTCACATTGACGGTCACTCGCGAGTTGCACCATGCGCAAAAAGCCATTGTTGCAAGCAAGGATCTGAAAACGCGAATCGGTAACGACAAAACTATCGGGAACATGTTGGACGGCATCGAGCAGATGGCGCTCAGAGTTCGTGATGTTATCCGCGGCTTCGCGCGCGCACGCCAATCTGACGAACAGGTAAGATGATCGATCTTGACGATAAAGGGAGGCAGACAGAGTAATTGGCTGTGAGTCTCTAGCAAGCTCAAACACTTCCTCATCTGACAGAGAATTTGATGCTGCGGCAGACAGGAATTGCTGAAGCCTTTGTTTTTCTTTCGTGGCAAACAAAGATGTCACCGTCTTGCCGACGGCTTTTCCGACTTCGATTCCCAGAAGTTTCTCCACTGCGGGATTGGCATCAACAATTTTCAGTTTGGATGCGTCCAATATGACTACAGGCTCAGGACCGACTTGGTACAAAACCCGATATCGGCGCTCGCTCTGGCGCAAATCCGCATATTCGTGCTCTACAGAAAGCTGAGCTTGGACCAGTTGTTGCTGAAGCCCGGCAATCGCCGCCATATCCCGGCCAAGCGCCAATATTCGCCCGTTCTTCTTCAGTCGCACGGTTGAATATCTCACCGGCACATCAAGACCGGACTTAATTGGGTGATTCACCTGACGCCACGGGCTGGCAGTTCCCAGTCCCGCATCGTGTAACAGCTGGTCGACTTTTTCTTTGCTCTCAATTGTCACCGTGTCCGACCATGGCCGCCCGACCCATTTGGCCTGATCCGCTGACAGAGAGCTTTCTGAGCCTAACGCGACATCTCTGACTATTCCGCCCTCGTCCATGATAAGCGCGATATCAGAGCACGCACCAACAATCGTCGCGGCAACTCGGGCGTCGAGATCATTCAGGTGTCGTCCCGATGCTTGAAACTGCTTCACAACCTCCGCGCCCAATCCTAACTCCTGACCAAGATTTCGCGATCACCAAATTACACCGCGACCGCAGACTTTCCTGCCACCAGCTTTTCAGCCAGCTCCACCGCTTGCTTGCAATCCAACGCTGTGCCATCGGCGGATATCCGTGCGGCTTCGTCCGGATGCTCAATAAAGTAAGGTCCGCCGACCATAACGATGATATCCGGGTTGCATGACGCTTCGCGCACCGCCCCAATTCCATACGCCAAGTCGTCGATCCACCTCGCCCCGCTAAGCGAAAGACCTAATAGGCTAAAACTATACTCTTTGACAAGTGCCACTAAGCTCTCGTTCGTCGAAGAGGTCTCAACGCTGACCGCCCAGCCGCTTCGACGGAAGAACTCTCCAACCATAAACATACCGAACGTATGCTGCTCCCCGGGGGCCGGTGCAATCAGGGCACTCCTATCGCTGCTCTCCCAAACGCCGCTGTCGTCGAATCGGGCGCTGTAGACTCTCAAAAGCTGCTGTAAGTGACCCAATCCGATCGTGACTTCGACGAAGTTCCGCTCATCCGATTCCCACATCTCTCCTAAGCGGCGCGCGGCAGGGCCAAGCACTTCGAGAAACACCTGCTCGGCATTCTCCATTTCCATGGTTGCCATCAGATCGTCGACAAACGCCGTTGCCGTGACAACGTCGTGAGAGATTAGGACCTCCGCCAACTCAGCGATCATTCGATTCGCGACCGGAGCGACCGCTGGCCTCACGGCTTTCTGAGATATTGGAATTTCTTCGTGGGCTAACATCAATCGAGGGATAATCTCACTTTCAATAATAGCGGCAATGTCCTTATTTTGTTCTCGCTCAGACGCTTTGCTGAAAGTTTCCAAACTGTCTGCGGACAAACCGGTGAAATCTGAAACTTTTGCTTTTGAATGATCCTCTTCACATGGACGATTCGGGACAGGCGCTTTCATCGCGTTCGAAGTGTCAGAACCGATATGTTCTTCAATCTTCATAGAAGTGTCTTTTTCGGTACTCTGTCTGGGCACCACCATTTGTTCCTCTCCAACCGTTTTCTTTTTGTGCAGTTGAAGCTTTCCTCTTCCTTCCTCCAAAATAACTTTTGCTGACCCCTCACGGTCACAAGCAAAAGCCGCAGATATCTCCACCCGCACAACCGTCAGCTGAACATGAAAGGCTGACCTTGGCAAGGCAAAGCGGAGATCAAACTATCAAATACCCTCATTAAGATGTCAAGTATTATTGACGTCAAGTTTGATTGACACTTGGTTTGGTCGATTATAGGCTGAGCTCGACGATTGAGAGAATCAGAGGAGTTCGGTCATGGTGCTGGAAACAGCCCAACCGCCAGGTTCGCAACCTATCTATACTGAGCAAGAACGCGCACGAAGAGATGCGTCGGCGTGGACCCTGGTCCAAGCCATACTCGCCCCACTGCAGTTCTTCGTCTTTATGGTGAGTCTTTTGCTTGTCGTTTGGTATCTGAATACGGGAGAAGGTTACGCCCTCGCCACCGCGTCGATCGTGATCAAAACGCTTGTGCTTTATGCGATCATGATCACGGGCTCCATTTGGGAAAAAGAAGTCTTCGGGAAGTATCTGTTCGCACGGGCGTTCTTCTGGGAGGACGTGTTCAGCATTCTTGTCCTCGCCCTTCACACGGCATATTTGCTTGCCCTGTTCTTTGGCTGGCTGGGCCAAACAGGTCTGATGTATTTGGCTCTCCTTGCCTATTCAGCGTACGTTATAAACGCCGGTCAGTTCCTGTGGAAACTCCGTTTGGCGCGACTTCAAAAACCGGACAGTGACGATCACTTGGCTGTGCTTTCCGCGGAGACCGCCCAATGATGCCAAGCCCCTGCCGTGAGTCCAGACAAAGTGTCGTCGTTCAGGACGAGTCAGTCGCCGACGCTCAATCTACACACCGATCGATTCTGCGTGAACGCGGACAACGGGAGGTTTTCTGCGGCCTCACCGGCATTGTTTGGTTACACCGCAAGATCCAAGATGCATTCTTTTTGGTTGTCGGGTCCAGAACATGCGCGCATTTGATCCAATCGGCCGCCGGGGTCATGATCTTTGCGGAGCCGCGCTTTGCAACCGCCATTATCGAAGAGCGGGATCTGGCGGGATTGGCCGACGCCAATGAAGAGCTCGACAAGACCGTGGCACAGCTCCTCGATCGCCGACCCGACATTCGTCTGCTGTTTCTTGTGGGTTCATGCCCTTCGGAAGTGATCAAGCTCGACTTGACGCGCGCCGCACAAAGGCTTTCAAAGACTTATGCGCCTCAGGTGCGTGTACTGAGTTATTCAGGCAGCGGAATCGAAACCACGTTCACCCAAGGGGAAGATGCTTGTTTGGCGTCGCTGGTTCCGGAATTGCCGGAAGCAGGTGCAGAAAGATCACTGCTTGTCGTAGGCGCTCTGGCCGATGTGGTCGAAGATCAGTTCACGCGCTTATTCGGTGCTCTGGGTGTTGGGCCTTTGCACTATCTGCCCTCGCGCGATTCTCAATCCCTGCCAGCGGTCGGACCCAACACACATTACCTTTTGGCGCAACCCTTTCTCAACGATACCGCCCGAGCTCTTGAGGAACGGGGAGCGAAGCGGCTCGCCGCCCCCTTCCCGCTGGGCGCCGAAGGCACCACCCAATGGTTGAAAGCGGCGGCAGATGCATGGGACATTGATGACGCCCATTTTCAGGATGTGACGAAACCAGGGCGGAACCGCAGTTCGCGCGCGCTCGAACGTTATCGCGATCAGTTAAGCGGAAAAAAGATCTTCTTCTTCCCCGACTCCCAGCTAGAGATTCCGATCGCGCGGTTCTTGCACAAAGAGCTGGGCATGCACTTAACCGAGGTTGGCACACCGTTCTTGCAGCGCCAGCATTTGGAACGAGAACTCTCTCAGTTGCCGGAAGATGTCCAACTCAGTGAAGGTCAAGATGTCGAGCGACAATTAGACCGGTGCCGCTTGGAAAGCCCTGATCTCGTGGTGTGCGGTTTGGGATTGGCGAACCCTCTTGAGGCTGAAGGACTCACCACGAAGTGGGCAATCGAATTGGTTTTCTCACCGATCCATGGCTACGAGCAAGCCGCCGATCTAGCCGAGCTGTTCGCGCGTCCGCTCCTCCGCAAAGAAAGCTTGGAGGTTTAGCCGGAATGCAGTTGACGGTATGGACATACGAAGGGCCCCCGCATGTCGGTGCAATGCGTATTGCGACGGCTATGGAAGGGCTTCACTATGTTCTGCACGCGCCGCAGGGCGATACCTACGCAGATCTTCTTTTTACGATGATCGAACGTTTGCCCAAACGCCCGCCCGTGACGTACACGACATTTCAGGCGCGCGATCTTGGTGCCGATACGGCCGATCTGTTTCAAACTGCAGCGCAAGAGGCCTATGAGCGGTTCAAACCGCAGGCAATGATTGTCGGAGCTTCTTGCACCGCAGAGCTGATTCAAGATGATCCGGGGGGCTTGGCAAAGGCATTGCAACTTCCGGTTCCTGTGGTTCCTCTTGAGCTTCCGTCTTATCAACGAAAAGAGAACTGGGGTGCGGCGGAAACCTTTTATCACCTGGTGCGGGCATTCGCGGGCCAAGATCAGAGCTCTGACGAGACTGATCCGGCGTCCGAGCGCGCCCATGGCCGCCCGCTTTGTAACTTACTCGGGCCCACCGCGCTGGGCTTTCGCCACCGGGATGATGTTCGCGAGATTTCAGGGCTCCTTGATCGTCTCGGCGTTGACGTGAATTTGGTCGCCCCGCTCGGCGCAACGCCTGCTGATCTTTGCAAGATTCATCGGGCTGATTTTAATGTCGTTCTGTACCCCGAGATTGCAGGCACGGCCGCCCGGTGGCTCGAACGCACCTTTAAGCAGCCCATGGTGACGACGGTTCCCATCGGCGTGGGCGCGACAAAAGAGTTTGTCCAAGAAGTGGCTCAAGTGGCAGGTGTAGACGCCGATCACGTTTTGGCTGAGGCGCCGTCACGGTTGCCGTGGTATTCCAGATCCGTCGACTCTACGTACTTGACGGGCAAGAGGGTCTTCATCTTCGGCGACGCGAGCCATGTCATCGCTGCAGCGCGGATCGCCCATGAGGAACTTGCCTTCGAAGTCGTCGGATTGGGCACTTACTCCCGCGAGTTCGCCCGAAATGTTCGTGCAGAGGCAGAAAAGTACGGCGTGGATGCGCTCATCACCGACGACTATCTCGATGTCGAACAGCGGGTAAGCGAGTTGCAGCCCGAACTTGTCCTCGGCACACAGATGGAACGCCACATCGCGAAGCGTTTGGGAATTCCGTGCGCGGTGATTTCGGCGCCCACTCATGTTCAAGACTATCCTGCCCGGTATTCTCCGCAGATGGGGTTTGAAGGGGCAAATGTTATCTTTGACACTTGGGTGCATCCCCTTGTCATGGGGCTAGAAGAGCACCTTCTGGGAATGTTCCGGGAAGACTTCGAGTTCAATGACGAGGCCGGTCCCTCTCACCTAAATCATGTATCGATACAGCGGCCCCTGCCCGAAGCCTCCGGAGAGGAAATCGAGCCCGCCGCAACGTCCGAATCGCAATCCACTGTCGGCTGGACGACGGATGCTGAAAAAGAACTTCGCAAAATACCCTTCTTTGTGCGGGGGAAAGCCCGCCGAAATACTGAGACTTTTGCTCGTGAACATGGCGTAAATTCAATCACCGTAGAAACTTTGTACGATGCCAAAGCGCACTTCGGCCGCTAAGCGGCAAACGAACCCAGACGTGCCGATCCGTGTCGTGATCGTTACGCTCGACAATCACTTGGCAAGCACTGTTGAACGTGCTCATCGAAAATTGGCGAAGGATTATCCGGGCCTATCATTGAGCTTGCACGCTGCATCGGAGTGGGAGACAAACCCGGACTCTTTGGACGACTGTCGTGCTGAGATCGGAAACGCCGATATTGTGATCGCGTCGATGTTGTTCATGGACGATCATATCAAAGCCATCTTGCCGTCGCTTGAAGCGCGCCGGAATAATTGTGACGCGATCGTGGGCTGCATGTCGGCGGGCGAGATAATCCGCCTGACCCGTATGGGCGGGTTCACCATGAGCGGGGCCGATCGAGGTCCACTTGCCTTACTAAAGCGGTTGCGGGGCAGCTCGGACAAGCGCAGCACAAACAGCTCGGGCGCGAAGCAGATGGCAATGCTAAAGCGCATACCCAAACTCTTGAAGTTCATACCGGGCAGCGCGCAAGATGCCCGCAATTATTTTCTCACATTTCAGTACTGGCTGGCCGGCTCGGAAAAGAACTTGGTGAATATGGTCCGCCTGCTCATTTCGCGATACGCCGACGGACCGCGCCGTGCCCTGCGAAGCACTCGCCGCATTTCCGCTCCCGCAGAATATCCTGAAGTGGGTTTGTATCATCCCGACATCAAAGGTGGCGTGACTCGCGACCTGGGTAAGCTGCCGGCGCGGGGCAAGATGAGCCAAGGCGTGGTTGGTTTGTTGGTGATGAGGTCTTACGTGCTGGCAGGCAATACGGCCCACTATGACGGGGTCATTCGTGCCTTAGAGGATCGCGGGCTCGCGGTCGTTCCAGCATTTGCAAGCGGCCTGGATGCGCGCCCGGCGATCGAAGACTACTTCCTAAAGGATGGAAAAGCCGAGGTCGACGCCGTCGTTTCGCTGACCGGATTTTCTCTCGTCGGAGGGCCCGCTTATAACGATGCAGGCGCGGCTGAGAAGATTCTCGCGGCACTGGACGTTCCCTTCATTGCTGCTCATTCCGTCGAGTTCCAGTCTCTTGAACATTGGGAGCGCTCCGCACACGGTCTTATGCCGGTCGAAGCGACGATGATGGTGGCAATCCCTGAACTCGATGGGGCTACCGGCCCCATGCTGTTCGGCGGCCGATCTGAAGCAGCAACAAAAGGCCGTCAACGGGATATGTGCTCGCATGCTGAGCGCGCACAGATGCTGGCCTCGCGGGTGAGCAAACTGGTTTCCCTTCGCCGCTCCGATCGAGCTGAGCGAAAACTGGCGGTTGTCTTGTTCAATTTTCCTCCCAATGGGGGAAGTACCGGAACCGCCGCTCATCTCTCGGTGTTTGAATCACTCTACAACGTTCTGGTGTCGCTTAAGCGCGAAGGATATTCCGTGGACGTTCCAGACTCTGTGGACGCTCTGCGTTATCAGATCATCGAAGGAAATGCGTCTCGGTTTGGGGCGGATGCAAACGTCCATACGCGCATCTCGGCGGATGATCATGTGCGCCACGAACGTTGGCTCAATGAAATCGAAGGACAATGGGGGCCAGCTCCTGGTAAACATCAGAGCAACGGGCAATCGATCTACGTTCTGGGGCACCAGTTCGGCAATATCTTCGTAGGCGTGCAACCGGCGTTCGGATACGAAGGCGATCCTATGCGGCTGTTGTTCGAAAGCGGTTTGGCGCCAACCCACGCTTTTTCGGCATTTTACCGATATGTGCGCGAAGATTTCGGCGCCGATGCGGTTCTCCATTTCGGTACGCATGGCGCTTTGGAGTTTATGCCAGGCAAGCAAGTCGGCATGTCGGACAAGTGCTGGCCAGACCGGCTGATTGGGGACCTGCCAAACTTCTATCTGTATGCTGCAAATAATCCGTCTGAGGGTACGATTGCCAAGCGCCGGACGGCCGCGACCTTGATTAGCTATCTGACCCCTCCGGTCGCCAACGCCGAATTGCACAAAGAATTGACCGACCTAAAGGCCGCCGTGGAACGTTTTCGCAGTCTTCCCCCCGAAAACGAAAACGAGCGGAATGCCCTTGCAGGTACGATCTCTTCCTTGGCCACCGAATTGGAGCTTGTGGATGCGGGTCCGGTGTGGACAGCAGAGGATGATGAAGCCGTACTGACTCTGCGAAACGACTTGCTTGAAATCGAAACCTCCCTCATTCCCTACGGATTGCACGTTGTGGGTGCTGCCCCTTCCGTGCAAGAACGAACGGACCTCGTGAAGGCGGCCGGAGAATCGATAACAGGACGCCCTTTGAGTGAGGCGGACGCGCATGCGTTGGCGAACCCGGGCGAACTTGATCGTGACGATCATCGCGGACTGCTTTCAGAGTCGAGCGAAGACGAACGGCGCCAGCTTCTTGAGTTAAGTGCTTCACTCTCCGAAGACAGTGAAATCCCGGCGATCCTTCAAGCGCTTGACGGTCGCTACATTCGCCCAGTTGTCGGTGGAGACCTCATCCGTACCCCATCCATTGCGCCGACCGGCCGTAACCTTCATGGCTTTGATCCTTATCGTATCCCCAGCGCCTTTGCTTTGTCGGACGGCAAGGAGCAAGCTGATCGGCTGCTCGCCCGCCATCTTCAAGAGGAACAACAGCTCCCGGAATCGGTGGCAATGGTTCTGTGGGGTACTGACAATATCAAGAGTGAAGGTGGCCCGATCGCTCAGGCGCTATCGCTGATTGGCGCCCGTCCTCGTCTCGACAGCTACGGACGGGTATGCGGCGCGGAACTGATACCTTTGGTCGAAATGGGACGGCCACGAATCGACGTTGTCGTCACCCTGTCGGGGATTTTCCGCGATCTGCTGCCACTTCAGACTCGGATGCTTGCTGAAGCGAGCTATCTTGCCGCAACGGCTGATGAAACTTGCGAACAGAACTTCGTTCGCAAACACGCTCTTGCGTATCAGGAACTTCATAATTGCGACTTGGAAACGGCCGCTCTGCGCGTTTTCAGCAATGCCGATGGCGCGTACGGCTCGAATGTCAGTCACATGATCGATTCCAGTTGTTGGCAGGACGAAGAAGAAATCGGCGAAGTGTTCTCGCGGCGAAAGTGCTTCGCGTATGGTCGTTCCGGTCCACCCGAAGCGAACGCGGACCTCTTAAAGGCTATTCTCGGAGATGTTGACCTTGCGTACCAAAACATTGATTCCGTCGAATTGGGCGTGACGACTATTGATCATTATTTCGATACTCTGGGGGGCATCAACCGCGCTATACATTCCGTACAAGGCCAATCGACGTCGATCTATATCGGCGATCAAACGCGCGGTGAAGGAAGAGTACGCACGTTGGATGAACAGGTCAGTCTCGAGGCCAGAACGCGCACGCTGAATCCGAAATGGTATGAAGGCATGCTCAAGCATGGGTATGAAGGCGTGCGTCAGATCGAGGCTCATGTCACCAACACGATGGGATGGTCCGCCACCACTGGTCAGGTCGCGCCCTGGATCTACGAACAGATCACTCAGACGTTCGTGCTCGATGCTCAGATGCGTGACCGGCTTGCGGAACTGAACCCCAAAGCGTCCGTCAAAATGGCAAATCGCCTGCTCGAAGCGCATGACAGGAACTACTGGAGCCCCGATGAAAGCGTTCTCGAAGCGTTGAGGAACGCCGGCCGCGATCTTGAAGACCAATTGGAGGGCGTCAGTGCCGAAGCCGCTGCCTAGCCAAAGGAGATATTCGAATGAACGTACACAAGTCCATTAGAGTCACCACCGGCGCCAAGCCCGTTAAAGGCACAGACGGTGAAGGCAGTGTCCAAGTCCATATGGATCCGTCCCTACAAATCGACACGGCGAAAGTATTTGCCGTTTACGGAAAAGGCGGCATCGGGAAGAGCACGACGTCTTCGAACCTCTCAGTGGCTTTCTCCAAGCTAGGCAAACGCGTCCTACAGATCGGCTGTGATCCCAAACACGACTCGACCTTCACGCTGACCAAAAAATTGGTGCCGACGGTCATCGACGCTCTTCAAACGGTAGATTTTCACTCAGAAGAGTTGCTTCCCGAGGACTTCGTCTATGAAGGCTACAACGGGGTCATGTGCGTTGAAGCGGGAGGTCCGCCAGCCGGGACAGGTTGCGGCGGCTATGTGGTTGGCCAAACGGTCAAACTGCTGAAAGAACACCACCTGCTGGAAGACACCGACGTGGTTATCTTCGACGTCTTGGGCGACGTTGTGTGCGGAGGCTTTGCCGCTCCTTTGCAGCATGCCAGCCGTGCCCTCATCGTCACCGCGAACGATTTCGATTCCATCTTTGCCATGAACCGCATCGTCGCTGCCATCTTGGCGAAATCCAAAAACTACGATGTCCGTTTAGGCGGCGTGATCGCAAATCGAAGTGCGGCGACAGATGAGATTGATCGGTTCAATGAGGAAATCGGATTACAAACACTCGCTCATTTCCCGGATCTCGACGTGATCCGGCGCAGCCGGCTCAAGAAGTCGACCTTGTTCGAGATGGAACCCTCGCCGGAACTTGAGGCCGTGCAACAAGAGTACATGCGACTTGCTGAAACATTGTGGTCGGGCACGGACCCGCTGGAGGCGGCGCCGATGAACGACCGGGACATCTTTGACTTTTTGGGATTTGACTAATGACAAGCGCCACCTATTTGGGCCGCCGAGGCCAGCTCGAAACTTATTTTGATCATACAGCTGTCGACAAGTGGTCGGCGCTCACTTCCGATGAACCCGTTAGCGGCATTCGAGCAACGGTCCGGGCAGGCCGCGAGCGTATGATGACGACTCTGCTTTCTTGGCTGCCCGACGATTTGGCCGGCCAGCGGATTCTCGATGCGGGATGCGGCACGGGAACACTGGCCGTCGAACTGGCCCGCCGAGGCGCGGATGTTCTGGCGGTGGATCTGTCTGCTAACCTCATCAATATTGCGCGCCAGCGGGCAAACCAAGTTTCTCTCAAAGGTTCGCTTACGCTGGAAGTCGGCGATATGATTTCCTCTCAATCGGCATCTTTCGATCATGTCGTGGCTATGGATTCCCTCATCCACTACAATTTGCAGGATATTTCCGATGTGATCAGACGTTTGACTCAGACGACGGAGCGATCTGTGCTTTTCACGTTCGCACCCCGGACTCCCGTCCTTGCGATCATGCATGCCGCTGGACGTTTGTTTCCACGGGACAATCGTGCCCCTGCGATCGAGCCGGTTGCGGAAAACCTTCTTCGAAGAAATTTAGCTGCGGACAATGACCTCAAAAATTGGTCCATATCCGCTACGACACGCGTCGTGAATGGGTTTTACACGTCGCAGGCAATGAAACTTGTGCATTCATGAAGCAATTGAATGAATCATTTGAGTTGATGTGGCAGCGTGTGGGGCGCCGGTTCTTGCCGTTCGCGGATGCGGCAACGACGGAGTTGCCTCTCAGCCGGCTTTTGCGGCTTTCGCTCTTTCAGGTGTCTGTGGGAATGGCAACGGTTCTGCTAACGGGCACGCTCAATCGGGTCATGATCGTAGAAATGAGCGTCCCAGCCTGGCTCGTCGCCTTGATGGTTTCTCTTCCTCTCGTTTTTGCGCCTTTACGGGCGCTGATCGGTCATAAGTCCGACACCCACCGCTCTTTGCTCGGATGGCGCCGCGTTCCGTACATTTGGTTCGGCAGCCTCCTTCAATTTGGCGGCTTGGCGATCATGCCCTTTGCACTGATTATCTTGTCGGGAGATACCCATGGTCCAATCATTGTTGGACACATAAGTGCGGCGCTGGCGTTTCTGCTTGTCGGGGCGGGTCTGCATACCACTCAAACCGCAGGTCTCGCGCTCGCAACGGACATCGCGCCGGAACAATCCCGGCCACGTGTTGTTGCCCTCTTGTACGTCATGTTGCTGCTCGGGATGATTGTGAGTGCACTGACGTTTAGTATTGTGCTTGCCGAGTTCAGTCAACTCCAGCTCATCAAAGTAATCCAAGGTGCCGCAGTTGCGACGATCGTGTTCAACGTCATTGCCCTCTGGCGCCAAGAAGTCCGCAATCCCACCGCGACGCGGCCGGAACGACAAACACCTTCCTTCGCGGAAGCCTGGCAGCAGTTCTCGAAAGGCGGACGGCCCGGCCGGCTGTTGTGCGCTATTGCCTTGGGCAGCGCAGCTTTCAGTATGCAAGACGTTCTGCTTGAACCCTATGGCGGTCAAATTCTCAATATGTCCGTAAGCGCTACAACTTCACTCACGGCTCTTCTGGCCGGAGGCAACTTGTTAGGGTTTGCGCTCGCCGCCCGCACACTGAGCCATGGGGGCAACTCCTACCGCCTCGCATCCGGCGGTGTACTCATCGGGATTTTTGCCTTTTCGGCCGTCATTTTCTCCGACCCCCTTGGGTCTCCTATGCTGTTCAGATGCGGTACACTGCTGATCGGTTTGGGCTCCGGTCTTTTTGTCATCGGTACTTTGATGGCCGCAATGGATCTTTCCCGCTCAGACATAAATGGTCTTGCTATCGGAGCCTGGGGGGCGGTGCAGGCAACTGCGACCGGTGCCGCGATAGCTGCCGGCGGATTCTTGCGCGACGTGATGTCGAAGCTGGCAGAAGCAGGCTTTTTGGGTCCTGCGCTAAACTATCACTCGATCGGCTACAGTTTCGTTTATCATATCGAGATTTTGCTTTTGTTCTTTACATTGATTGTTATTGGTCCGCTCGCTCAATTCTCGGATCGTACCTCTTGGCGTCCAGATGGAAAATTCGGACTTACGGAGTTTCCGGGCTAGGGCTATGAGGAAGGAGGAAACCTGATGGCTACCGACATTATCGGCAATTTGGACTTTGCGGCACTTGTTCTCTGGGTCTTTTGGGGCTTCTTCGCCGGACTCATTTATTATCTGAGACGCGAAGATCGCCGAGAAGGATATCCTCTTGAATCCGAATCTGCGGGGATACCCGAAAATATCGGTCCGTTCTGGTTGCCGGACCCCAAAGTCTTTCGGCTCGCGGATGGTACCATCGCGAAAGCGCCGAACGGCAAGCGCGAACCGGTAAAAATAAAGGCAAAACCGGCAGCGCCTTGGCCAGGCGCGCCGCTGCTCCCGACCGGTAATCCGATGACCGACGGTATTGGCCCGGCGTCCTATGCACAACGAGCTGATGAGCCCGACCGCACGCTTGAAGGGACTCCCAAGATTGTGCCGCTTTCGAATGCAAAGGGATATGGGATCGACAGAGAAGACCCCGACCCGCGAGGCATGAGTGTCATCGGAGCTGATGGAAAGATCGCAGGCAAGGTTACCGATGTTTGGGTTGACCAAAGCGAAGCACTCATTCGCTATTTTGAAGTCGGGCTTGGCTCAGGTGATGCTGCGTCATCGGGTGGCGCGAGAGTGCTGCTCCCAGTCACCTTCACCCGGATTGCGGGCTTCAAGCCTGCGGTTCGCGTCGATTCCATCTTGGCGCACCAGTTCGCGGACGTACCGCGTCATAAGAATCCGCAGCAAGTTACGTTCCTGGAGGAGGATATGATCACCGCCTACTACGCAAGCGGTAAGCTTTACGCGACCCCATCGCGCCAGGAGCCCCTCATATGAACGAGTTTGACGGCGAACCCATCAAAGGCCTACCTGAAGAACTTCCGGCCGGAGAAGAAATCTTGTGGCAGGGATCGAGCGATTGGTGGGCTCTTGCCAGACATGCCTTTCACATCGGCCTGGTCGCCGCCTATTTCATCGCTTTGATGTCTTGGCAAGTTGGATCCTCTGTGGTTGGAGGTGAGGGATTCTTTTCTTCATTGGCTTCTAGTTTCATCCTTGTACCAATCGCATTGGCCTGCATCGGGCTTCTTTGTGCGCTCGCTTTTCTCTATAGCAATACCACGGTCTATACGATCACCAACCATCGGATTGTCATGCGCTTTGGTGTTGCTCTGCCCAAAGCGGTGAACCTTCCGTTCACGGTGATCGACTCGGCGGCCCTGAAAAATCATGGAAACGACGTTGGAAGTATACCGCTCGTCTTGGGTAAAGAATCCAAGGTCGGGTATTTTCATATGTGGCCCAACGTTCGGCCGGGTAAGCTGAAATCGCCACAACCCATGCTTCGCTGCGTGCCACAAGTGGGAACGGTGGCGAGCATATTGACCCGGGCACTTCGGGCTGATGTCGAAGTCGGTGCGTGCCTACAATCAACGCAGGCGCCTGTTGAGGCCGCCACCGAACCCTTGGGACCCGATGGGTTACGCCCCGCTGTAGAAGCCACTGTGTAAGGATACGGACTATGAGCGACCCGTTTAAAGACCAACCGTTTCCAAAGGGCGCCTTGATTGCCGGAGCTGTTCTCATCGGGGTTTCCCTTATGACCGCTGCGACGGGACGCTACGTGGACTCGCGGGAATCGCCGTTTGATGGTGCTGATCAGACGGAGACGAGATATCTTACATTCGAGCAACTGAGCGAAGGCGGGATCGCCGTTTTAGACTATGACAGCGGGGACGAGATCGATGTCTTAGCTCCTGGGACGAACGGTTTCATTCGAGGTGTCATGCGCGGCCTCTCGCGGGAACGCCAGCAAAACGGAGTTGGCCCCGAACACCCTTACAAACTCACTTACTGGTCCAATGGCCGGTACTCTCTCGAAGACCCAAGTACCGATCGTGAAATCGATCTGGGTGCCTTCGGCCCAACCAATGTTTCAGCTTTTGCTCGCTATCTTTCGGTCGATCACGTTGAGGCGACCCTTTCCCAGACTCCATCCAACCCTTAGGAGAAGCACCATGAACGACATGACAATGCCAAAGACAACGGATGATGCCACTCAAAAGGCGCAAGAGAACACGCTTCTTTCGCCGCGGTTTTACACAACCGACTTCGATGAGTTCGACCGCATCGATATCGGGCCGGTGCGCAAAGAATGGGACGCAATGATGGCGGAGTTCGAACAAGACGCAAACAAAGGCCACTTCAAACGGACGGCTGACTTTGCCGACGAGGTTCGTGAACTGCCGGAGGAGCTTCGCCGCGAATTCTTGGACTTTCTCATCAGCTCAGTTACGGCTGAATACTCTGGGTGCGTATTGTATTCGGATATCAAAAAGAACATAAAAAATGAGGAAGTCGCCAAACTGATGGGCTATATGAGCCGGGACGAAGCCCGGCACGCCGGCTTCATCAATCAGAGCCTCAAAGACTTCGATATTGCCGTCGACCTCGGCTTTTTGAGGCAAGCCAAGAAGTACACGTTCTTCAAGCCAAAGTTCATCTATTTCGCGACTTATCTGTCCGAAAAGATCGGTTATGCGCGCTACATAACTATCTTTCGCCAGTTGGAGCGTCATCCCGAATACCGGTTTCATCCAATATTTCGCTGGTTCGAAGAGTGGTGCAATGACGAATTCCGCCATGGAGAGGCGTTTGCTCTTATCATGCGCGCGAACCCCCACCTTTTAAAGGGCGTCGTGAACAAGTTGTGGATCCGGTTCTTCACATTGGCTGTCTTTTCGACCATGTATGTGCGGGATCATAACCGGCCCAATTTACACAAGGCGCTGGGGCTTGATCCCACCGACTACGACTTCAGAGTGTTTCGGATTACGAGTGAGATCTCTCAGCAAGTCTTTCCCTTAACTCTGGATCTGGATAATCCGGAATTTGCAAGAGGGTTGGAGCGTCTACGTCGTTTCTCAAGCAGAATCGAACATGCGAAGCGCTCCGGGGGCGTCTCGGGATGGGCCAAGGGCCTGATCAACAGAGCGCGCGCCGGGCTGACATTTGCGAGCCTGTACTTTTTGCCGACCAAGAAGAACGCGATCCCAGACGATGTGCGGGTTGTGCCGGCTTGGTAAGATTCAGGCTCGACCGAGATGTTGGAACTGGCCGTCCCTTTAGGCATTGCGCTCTTTGTTTGGTGGTTTAGTACCGGCATTATTCTGTTCCTGGACGGCCTGCCCCGGCGGACATATAGACTGAGCATGGGGGGAGCGACAGCTCTCCTCTGTGCATCAGTCTATGGTCTCATCGCTCTCAGCAATGAGACCACCAGTGCCGCTGCGTATATGTCATTTATTTGTGGGGTGCTCATTTGGGGCTGGCACGAGATGAGCTTTCTTTTTGGATGGGTTACAGGCCCCCGAAAAGAGGCGTGTCCTGAGCACTGCGGAGGGTGGCGCCACTTCTTGCATGCTTTTCAGGCGATCGCGTACCACGAGTTCGCCATAGCGGCGACGGGCGTACTCCTCCTCCTCGCTACGTGGGGTGCCGACAATATGGTGGGGACTTGGACCTTTGTAATTCTGTGGGTGATGCGGATCAGTGCGAAGCTCAATTTATTTTTGGGGGTGCCAAATCTCTTTCTGGACTTTCTACCGGACCATATGAGCCATTTGAGAAGCTACCTGTCAAAGAAACCTCTCAATCTCTTGTTTCCGTTTTCGGTGACGCTTTCAAGCGTCGTGTGTGCGCTGATGGCGCAACACGTACTCGAAAGCGCTCCCGGCAGCTTCTCCTCCGTCTCGCTAATACTATTGTCCAGCATGTTGTTTTTGGCGATCGCCGAACACTGGTTTCTGGTTTTGCCGATCCACACAGAGCGCCTTTGGCAGTGGGCGATTAGAATTCGGTCATTGTTCTCGCCTTCCCAACATGTTGGTCAGGCCACGAATGCCACTGCCGATCGAAGACAGGGGCTCAATCTTGTTCACAAGCGCCACTTTGCCCCTCGAAACGCGATCAGCCCGCGACAATAGATTTTCCGCTTATCATCGTTCTGGCGCGTCGACTAAGTATCAAAGCACCGCGCACTTTGCCTTCTGTTCTCAGCCCTAGGCTTTAGAGCCGTTTTGGTTTTGACGGAAACACAAAACGGCTCCAGATTCTTTGTTTTGCGCGTTTCCTGACGGTGAACCGGATTCCACTTCACCTGGAA
>JANQPV010000031.1 GCA_028285305.1 Alphaproteobacteria bacterium
TTATTTTACGAGAATGGAGTATACGACAGAAAAATGTTCGGCAGGCTCAGGGAGCACCTGAAGAAGCGTCTTGCAGACCTGAACGTGTATATCGTCATGTTCGACATGCACGAGCGCAACGACGCAACCAAGTGGGAATCATATCTCGAGGATCTCAATAAGCGTATCTCGACGAAATGATATTTCAGGTTAGGTCCCAGGTAATGCGCGACATCTCGTGAAACCACGCTCGACGAGTTCTTGGCACTATCCGTGTCCCTACCGACACTTACTCCACTTCGTCGAGGATCAGGAGCCTGCCCCTCCCCGCCTCAACTTGTATCTCCTCATTCGGCGAAAACTGCGCCGCCTTTTGGAAATTCGCAATTTGTGGAGCCGCCAAACGTGCCTTCTTCGGATCAAGCCCCAGGACCTTCCAGTCTATTTCAAGCTTGAGTTTGACTGGTTTCTCGGACCAACTGGCGAGTGCAATCAAGGTTTTATTGCTCTTTTGATAGACCGTTGCCAAGACCTCCTCGCGATTTGTCGACACCGGACAATCCTTGGCCCAGTACCCAATCGTCTCGGCATCCTGAATGCCAAATTCGTCCCAAAACTTCCACATAGCGGGATGCGAAGGATGTAGCCTGCTGGTCATACCGTAGAGCATTCCTCGATGGGGATTACCTCCACCATGGAGCATCTCACCAGTCAGGCCAAAGGGAATACCAGAAACCTCTACCAGCCAGTAGTCCGGGCTGCGGTTGGGATCGAACTGTTCCCCGAACCACAGATCGCTGATGTAAGGGAAGTTTTCCATAAAGAGCGAGGAGGGACCCGGGTGGACGTTGGGGCCGTAACAATCATTACAGTGGAACTGGATGCGGTACGGGTCATTGCCAGTGCTTCGATAGAGCACCTTTGCCGTTCGCTGCATGGCCTTGCGATTGTAGCCAACCCCATCTAGATAGAGACCGTCGACACCGGTGTTCTCTACTAACCACCGGAACCCTTCGAGGCCGTAGTTGTGCCAACGCGACTGGTTGATCAGATTCACAGAGGCATCAGTGTCCGTGGCGATGTCCAGCCCATTGCTGTGTGTCCAACTCATCGAACCGGGTGAGTAGCCGGCGACCAAATGTTCTTTTAGCCACGGATGACCACCACCAGAGTTTTCGATTTTATCCATGTAGATATCGACACCGTCTGTGCGGAGGATTTCGTCACCTAGGCTCCGCAATGTCCAAATCTCAGCCATACGGTTGCTCACAGCCCAGTGGCCAAGGTAATAGATATTGGCTCCAAGCCCACCTTGCTCCTTAAACTCATTCACTGCAGCTGCCAGCTGGTCCGTTCTAAGGAATGGATAGCAGATGTAGGGATTGGGTAGCTCCGTGTGATGCGAGTGCAAGATGGTACTGCCCTCAGCGTTGGGATTGACGGCTTTGAATTCGTGCCTCCAGTTCCAGTGCTCTTGATAGATCGGCCGAAATGGTGTGATGAATATTTGAAATCGGAGGGCTATTTGCTCTCCGGCCTTCAATTTGCGTTTACCAGTGTAAGCGCGAACGAGCACTTCTTCGTCCGCTTCTGTGATCTCGCAACCGCCGCCATCCCAAGCGCTGGACAATTTCTCCACGTCCAACATGCCTTGACCAAATCGGCACTGCAGGCCAGCATCGACATTACCCAGCCAGACTTTGTTGGTGTACGGTTGCCAAGCCCACTTTAAGTCCCCAGTCCGTTTGCCGCCGCGTTTGCCCATTCCCATCAGATAGCTTGCGATCTCGCGCTTCATAGGGATCTTCAGGTTGATCGCTCCAATGTCGAATAGTGCTTTCGCTTCCAGAGTTACCCTAAAGTCGAGGCAGCCGTCGGAATCAATCTGTGTTCGGATCGTTTTTGCTAGCGATGGGCTGGTCGCTGTCGACTCGCGTACCACTGTTCCGGGCGTGGCTTTGACGAGCCTGGTTGAAGCATTTTCCCATTTCACCGATCCCGACTGGGTCGCGACAATCAATTCGACCGGCGCAATTAATACCTCTTGACTCTGTTGGGGATTGATCCGTGATCTGTCAAAATGACTAATGATGCTAGCGGGTAATCCCGTGTTGCCAAACTTGACCTCCCGCCCAAGTAACTTGACGGTATTATTAACGACTTTCAGCGGAGGATAAGGAGGAACGGTCTCGTCATCCAAACCCAAAGTGGAGTTCAACCAACGTAACCGCGAAAGGCGCCACAGTTCACTATCACCAGCATCTTCCAGCACAGGTCCGCCTACATTGATTGTCACTTGGACGGTTGTTGCGGGAGCTCCTTGTGGTTGTATATTTATGGTCCCTTGATAGGTTCCAGCTGCATGTTTAGGAATTTGAACTCCGCACCATATCGGCCGGATTTTATCTTGCCCGACTCGAAAGTCTTTCTGCATCGGTCGGCCTTGCCAATCGGTTCCCTCCAAATTGAAACAGGTGAGGGCCGATGCCGGGATGAACTTCCCCGTGGGAGATTTCAGATCTGAAAATTCGACTGTCAAATTGTCAATCTGCTTGCGTGCGGCCCAGACACCGATCTGCAACGGGTAATACTCGCCCGGCTGAGCATGGCCGAGGAAGTTGTTCGTTGGACCGCGATTGATCCACCTCAAGGGCAGATCGTCAAACATCCGAATTGCGTATTGGCGGTCTTCGGGGAAAAGCAAATAGCTTTGATGAGGATGTCTGGCAAGCAGCTGAGCCGTTTCTTGTTTAGTCGCGATGACCTCCATCGGATCAAATCGATCAAACTCTGTGCGAGCTTGAAGCTCCAACACGGTCGCTTGAGGCAACGATTTCCACTGATTGTTGGCCAGCAACTCAGGTGTGAGACCATTGCGCATCAGCCAAGCAGGATCAGCAGTCTCTTGAGGTGTGAAATACTCCCAGACTTTGCCCTGATCAAAGTGCGTGGCCCCATGAGGCAGGTAGTAGATTTCATAAAGTGCTGGGACAGTCGCCGGTTGAAAGACTAGGTCGCCGGACTCGCGGGTCACACTTACGCGGGCCACATTTAAGATCTGCTTCCCAGTTTTTGCGTCGAAGATGCGAATATCTTTTTGCTCGGGATGCCGGTCTCTTCGCCGCCAGTCCAGATGCACCCTCACAGCATCACTAGGCTTGGAAACACGGATCACCGCGCGATGGTTGCCGCGACCGGTTTGTGACCATGACCCGACACCATATTTAATATCTCCCGCAGAGGCGTTTTGCCATGACGACGACACTACCAATATCGTAAAGGCAGCGGTCAAGACGAAACGAAATAACTCTCTCACTTGTTCACCTCCTTGGAACATGATCATTCGCTAATAGGGAATCTTCCTCATCGACCGAATAGCTCTATCGGGTCGGAGTAATGGTATCGGATGAAGGGGAGCAGTGCCACTTGCGCCGACGTTCCTGCGTGTTGAGCTGAAGTGCAAGCTCGACTGCGATTTTCACCGCAGCGACTTCAACTGCCATAGAATGGGTCTGAGAATTGAAGATTGGCAAGCCCGAAAACACGTTCCTCAGATGAGACGCTTTGACCGCCTGATTCGGCGATCGGCGGGTCAGCTGTGCCAGCTTGCTCGGCACGACGTTTGATGACACGCTCCTGGGCGCGTCAGAAAACGCATGGGAACCTCGGACACGCGATCTGTTTCACAGACCGTGGAGTTGCGGTACCGTTGTCTAAACACGAGCGAGTCGCCTTTCTGCACGTCGAAAGAACCACGCGGCCGCAGTCGTTAAAACGCAGGCCTCGGCGTCGTATCCTGCTCGGCAAAGACCAACACAGTGAGGAATGTTATGCATCTTGATCCGCTCATGTGGAGCGTCTATCTTTCCGGAGAAA
>JANQPV010000040.1 GCA_028285305.1 Alphaproteobacteria bacterium
TACGAACCAATTCGATATCGAGCGAGTCGATCCCGATCATGATTACACTGTTCTGCGACATTTTGACTCCTGCAAACCGCGTCCGGGTTGCGATCAGGCAATTTGCTTCAGCGCACTAGGCTGCCGATTCTCGTGACATGTGCAGGGGATGCCCGATGGACAAAAGCACTATTGCCAAAGCCGAAATCAACGTAGAAAACGCCATCGATGTTGGCAGTTTTCAATTTCATAGTCTAGGAACCCTGGTGCCTTCTGGCGCGCTCGATCGCACCCGGGGCAGCGAACGGCAGATCGCAGGAATTTATGTCAAGCCGGCGGTGGCGACTGTTTGTCATTGGTGACGAGATACCCGCCATTCGAACTTGTGAGTGACCAGAGTCCGGACGTGAGTGCAGTTGTGGTCGCCAAAGCCCACGGCCTGACGAGGGCTGGTTAGCGCCCAAGCCATTGGGAGGCCTTTTGCAAGACGAAGCTCTCCGGACCCGATGGCTTGCCGGATATCACCCAGAGCGCGTAAACGGAAAAGCAGTACAGCCCCAGGCCCAGCAGTACCTTTGTCAGCAACGCCAGTATGGGCAGGGGAAACTGAAAATGAAGCTCAAGCGTGAGGAGTGCGACCGACATGGCAGCACAGGCGACTATTGTCCGCCAGGAGACAGCGGCGATGTCCAGTATCCGGAGTTCGCGAAGCGTTCGTTTTACGAGGCCAAACTGGATGACGAGGCCAGCCAGCGCCACTATCAGGAGGGATTGGGCAACGCCGGGGGCAGTCTTGTCAGTCCATGGTGACAGGACGAGAAGACAAAACAGGATCACCAGGGCCCATGAATACAGCGCATTGATATGTGTTTTGCCTCTCGATAGCACTACGTACAGGCCGCTGGTCGACAGCGCTTGCGCAACACCTATCAGTGACAACACCTGGATAAAGGGCGCAGCTTGCAGCCAGTTGGAGCCGAGCAGGACAAGAACCGCCTCTTCGGCGACCAGGGCAAGGCCTACCGCGGCCGGGATGGCAATCATGGCTTGGATCCCGAGCGCCATCAGGTAAAGATCCTTCAGTTTCGTATCTGAGTACTGCTCCTGTGCGAAACGCGCAAACAGAGCTCGATTGACCGGAGCCAGCAACTCCGTCGTGGGCATCGAAGCGATCTCATGCGCCAGCGAATAAGCCCCAAGGACTTCTGTGGCAGCCCAACGACCGACGAGGATGCTGTGCAATCGCAGGCGGAGATACTGTCCGATACCCAGCAGCAGCATCCACTGTGAAATCTTGAAGAGCTCACGCATCTTGGAAAAACTGATCCTGGGTCGCATTGGGTGCATTCCATAGCTCAGGAATACGCCCAGAACTGCCTCCACGAGCATGCCCGCAACCAGGGCCCAGTATGACCTCAGTGTGATTGCCAGCACTACGATGACCAGGAATCCTCCGAGGCGCCGAATAATCCGAAGTCGAAACTCTGCCGCAAACTGCATGCGCTTCTGAAAATCGACGACGCCGATGTTCTCCAGACCGCCGAGAAGCGGCTGAAACGCCAGTATCTGCAGAACCAGCTCCGTCCGCGGATCGTTGAAATACTCGGCGGCGTAAGGCGCCAGGGTAAAAAGAACCGCTGTCGACAACGCAGATTGGCAAATGCGCAACGTCCAGGCGGAATCGTAATGCGCCTTTGTCGCATTCTGATTCTGGATCAGCGGCACATGCACACCGAGGTCCAGCATGGCGTCCGCCAGCCCGATAACCAGTGCCGCCATGGCGATGACACCGAAATCATCCGGCACGAGAAGGCGTGCCAGAATCGCGATGCTCACCAGACCGATTAGCCGGTTCGACCAGTTCATCGCCACGGTAATAAGGGCGCTGGTTGATGTAGAGAATGAACGGGGCGTGTTCATGCTCAGCCTGGCACTATTCGAACTGCATCAGGACCATAAACGGACCCGCCAGCGGTGAATTCCTGGCGGGCCTCGATCATTGCACGCAGCTGCATTGATCCGGATTCATCCACCTGAGGTCTTGCGCAGGGCAAGAATGGTCGCACGAGCGGGTTCTGACTACTGCGTGCTTTCGCAAAGGTTGGTTCGAAGGAACTGATCACGTGCCTCACAGGGGTTGACCTTGAGTCCAAAAATCTAACGTTCGGGGACAGTTTACTTATCCACTCAGATCTAGGCCTTGGTTCCAGTAGCCACGGCAGATCAAAGACATGAGTGAACTGTCACCGGAAATCCGGCCGGCGGATCTGGCGCGGCTTGGCATCACTGACCAGGGTAGATCAATAACCTGTGCCCACCACTCGGATCTTTCCTAGTTCCGAATCGGTAGCTGCGAGAACTTCGCCAAGACTCTTTCTCTTGACTCACCCGGCGCGAAACCCTCGTCAGGCTCGCCAGCCACTGGCCCATGAATGAGCCTCAACAAGCGCGCCAGCCGGTCATCGATTTCTGCGATGTGCTCTAGACCGCTGCCCAAGGGCGCTCTAATGATCAGCATGGGCAGATTACCGTCGCCCAGCCCAATAGCGCCGAGGTGAAAATATATGCCGCCGACGTAGCAACTGAGTGCCTGATCAGACAGTTTCCCAGACTGGCGATCCGTAACGATTAATGCCAATGTGCGCTGAGTTACGTGCCCATCTCGCTTAGACTGATAAAGACACCCACCGCGACTCTGAGTTCTAGCCACGAGTTCTGCAACGTCGAAATCTTCACCCAGCACGGCGGCGATTGATCGTCGATCACTCGAAGTAATTGATAGCGCTTCAGGCGCCAACTCGATTGCTGCTACCTCAAAATCTTGCAGCATCCGCGAGCTGCCACCAACTCGCACACCAATGCCGGAGCTGAGCACAAAGTCCAAAGAAAAATCGATGCCCCTTGGATAAAGCGTTTCCGGGCCCAAGCTGGCCGATCGATACACTTGTAGCCTGCGAAACTTGCCTGCTCCCGGCGGACCGACAACGCGGCCGAAGCGCTCCGGAGCGTAGAGGTTGCGAGACGAGCCGCCCGCAAAGAACCACTTATCAACATCCCTGACTAGATCCCCTGAAAAGTTGATGTCGGCCTCTGAAAGACTAGCGTTGGTCGGCTGATCAGAAGAGCAGCCAAGCAAAATCGCGCAAACTGTGCACAGGTTGGAAGCGCGCCATCCGGAGTTGGTATTCGCCATCAGCATGTATCAGCAAGCGACTCTTGTGTGATACGGGCACAGTTCATTTATCTGTTCTCGCAAAGCCTTGGTTCTAGGCGCGTCCGCCGGCTGCTCAGGGAGAACAATAAACTGTACCTTGAACTCTCCTGTTCGATCAGCGGCAAGTCTCGGGCTCCCTGAATCGGCCCTTTACAGTGTTCCGGAGCGCTTCTATCTGATCGCAGGGAATATCAGTCGCGCCCGTCAAATTGACAAAGCCAAGGCCTTGAAGGCTCAACAAGCCCGACACATCGTTTAACGCGGCATTGTCATGCAACGCCACAGTTTGGAGCTTACGAAGACTAGTTAGATCGGGTATCGAGGTAATTCGATTGCCCGCGAGGACCAAATTTGTGAGCTCCTTGAATTCCGCCAAACCTTCAAGATCGCCAAGCGGCGCATCTGAAATATGCAGTACCTTTAGCGAGGACTGGAGACTCTTGATATCTGCCAGACTGCGGAACAAAGAGCTTTTTATCTGCAGATCACGTAACGACTGACATTCATTCAGGGGCGAAAAATCGTCAATCGGATTACCGCCGATAGCTAAAGACACCAGTGCGGGCTTGTTCTGACAAAGGCCGTCGATACTTTCGATTCTATTGTTGCTGATAAACAGCTCCCTCAAGCCAACCAACTCCTTGAGAAAGCGGATATCGCGAATCTGGTTATCCCCCAGCAACAGGATCCTCAGCCGAGTTAAACCGGACAACGCTTGCGCATCTTGCAGCCGGTTACCCTTGAGCATGATGGTTTCAAAACGCTGCAGTTCGTCATATCTGGCAAGTTGCTCCAGATCGCGACTACCGCAGCTCAGCAGTTTCATCGAGACCGACATTGGATTCGCAAGGCTGCGCTCCACACATGCACGAAATCCAGAGGAATCCGCGGCCGCGTAGGGGCTTACCAAAAGAATGCAAAGCAGTGAACTGACTAGCTTCCGCGCGAAGGCCGCTGTTTGACGCCAGGTTTTGACCATTCTCTTCATATTCAGCACCCATCTCCATCCATACAGCGACCAGACACGACCAAGACCCATCCGAGTTCCGCCGACAGTTTACCTATCCGTTCTTTCTTTCTGGGTCTTGGTTCCGAGCGCCGTTGCTGTTTGAGAAGATAAGTAAACTGTCCCCGAAACCCCAATTCGGTGAGAATCTGACGCCCATGTGTCCTTACCTCATAGAATTCTTCGACGCTATTCTTGGGTCATCCTGCAAACATCGAGCGTTACCCTAAAACCCTTCTTCCGAAGCTCGTCAAATGCTTTTGTCAGTGTAATTTTTGAAAACAGCGGAAGATTGAGTTCGTCCGGATACTTCGTGCCAATCACATACGCTATGGTAAAGTCTGTGGCGTTGATCTCATCGACTTTATAATCGTCATTAAGTTTTGCATTGAACTTCTCTTTGAACTCAATCGAGTTGATAAGAAGGTCACCGGAAACAAATCCTTGATTAAACAGATGACCAAGAAAAGCTGAAGATCCGTATCGCTTAAGGTGAATTAGCTTCTTATCTTTTGTGTATATGTCGCATGGCTCTACAGGAGTTTGGCCACTCAGATAGATATTGTCGCGATCCAGAATCAAATAGTCGGCCTGGCTGGTGAGCGGCAAATTCTTCAAATAGTCTTTTTCAGAAACCCGCTCTGGCCAATCCTCGAATACCAGGCCTGCTGGCTTAATGCTGCTGATCTTCTTGTCGAGCGATTCAATGTATGTAGCACTAGCTCTAAACCATTTGCCTTCTAAAAAAAAGAACTTTTCATTGTCCTTTTCAATTAAGGCATTGATGCAATTCAATGCTCGCCATTTCGGGAAAATGCTCCCGTCCGCTTTCCGGATGTATAAAAAATCATTACCCAGAGACGAACATGTTGGCCTCTTTCTTATTGACTTGTCGCGGTTTAGATAACGCTGCCGAAATAAATCAGTTAACTCAATATCGTAGAAACGCAGGGCTTTGTCTGTTCTTTTGTACGTAAAGCAATCGAAGTCATCTTCCATGATGACTTCGGGAATAGATGCCCAAACGTTGCCTGAGAGATTATTATCTTGAGAGGCGCGGTCGAGCTCGTCGTTTAGGAGGGCCTCAAGTTCTGAATTTAGTAGAGATTTTTGCTCCTTATCTTTGACCTGAGCAAGATTGTCTACTTCTGAGAAGTATTTTTGATAATCCGTCGCATCGTAAAACTTCAAACACTTGTCTAGTAAGCGTGGAAGTTCATCCAGTTCGTGCGGGACAGATATTTTGAGCGCGTCTTCCCCATCTAGCGTAAGACCTAGGTCTTCAATTTTTGATTTGCCTTTTATTCTTTGGACTAAATCGGTGAAACCATCTATCCCGAACTGGCCGATAGTAACCCCCTTAGAAACCTGTTCTATTGATGTCTTAGGATTCTCAGCGAGTGTGGTCTTAGACAATTGATTGATTGTCTCTGGATTTATTGAATTTAGAACGACTTTAAAACCAAACCTATGTTCTATCGAAAAAGGATGTAAGAGGTAGCGTCCGAAACCGGACGTGATGGCAAAGACTCGATCACTCACTTCTAGCAGCATCAAACCAAAAAGAGAACGAGTTCGATATTTCTTCCAGTCTATTCCGCTGGTGTTTTCGGGGAGAAGAGAGCTCCACGCATGAGGTTTAGATATAACTGATTTCAAGTAAACAGTCGCATCAGGATAGCCGGCTATCGGAACGCTATATGGGTCAAACTTATCTATATCGTGAAGGTAACTATCATCCTCAACATAGCTCTCCTTAATCAGGTAAATGCTGTGGGTGATCTTCTTCTTCAGCATAGGGATATGCTCTAGCAGGAGCGTGTGACCGCGCAACGCCCACAGCAGGCGAGCTTGACGGCAATGGCCTGGAGCGGCAGCGAAAGGCCTGAGCGGTCAAGCGTCGCTTGTATGTGCTGGTTAGGTGTACGCTCCGTCACAAAAGGCCCTCCCTACCCAAGGCGCTCATCAACTCCTCCGCTACGCCTAGGCAATCGGACGGCGAGAGCCCCTCCTCTCCGAACTCTTCGGCGAATATGCGTGAAATTCCTTCAGCGGCCGCAGAGCTAGACTTCATCGCCTTAATCCCCGCTACGACTTTAGCCACCGAACTATCAAACTCGTCCGCCGGTGCTCCGTTCGAAATAAGACTATAGGGATCCCATCCGTTGACAATAGACCTTACGACAGCAAAGGCTTTGTCATAGTCTGCCCTCGTCGAAATTGGCAAAAGTACACCTAACGCCCACAGCACCGGCGGCTGCCGGCTGGCGTGACGCTTGCCCCTGCAAGCGGCGTGACAGACAAAGCCGTCCGCTGACTGTGCTGGTTAGGTGGCAATTTCCAACTTCCGGTGAACATAGCGATCCAACACAAAAAACAGCCCCCCAATAAAGATACCGAAGCTCAACAAGCCGACAGCGCCGCCAAGGATCATGCTCCAAAAGAAATAGGAAAACGTGATCATAAATAGCGTGCAGACAACCATCCACGCTCGAATAGCAATGACGGCGGACGGGCGGAATCGCCAAAGCTGCATCGCTGACGCGCCAGCCGCAATGCCGTACATAAGCCCAAGGAATGCGACAGGCTTAGGCATTACCTCAACGGCGCCACTAAGGCCGCCCCAGGCATTTAGAAATCCACCGATCGACAACCACCCAAACACCAGGCTCAGAAAGGTAAATCCACCTGGGCGATTCACGTTGCCACCTAACAGCTGATTAAAGTGCGCTCTTTGTATGTCGGCGCGTTATTTGAGTTGATGCGGCGCATGCTGCTCAGAATACGCTCGCCATGCCTGGGTTTCCAGAAAGCAAGCCGAGATCAGCGGGTGGCGAAAGCGCGACCAGGGGCGCGTATGTGCGGCAAAAGAGCGACAGTTGGCGCTTGTTTTCGGGACAGGTGAAACAGTTTCAGGTACGCCGCATCCAAACTGGCGCACGGATCAAGATGGCCTACGGCCGCGTCTGCCCACTCCCCCGCACCTGATACTTGAAGCTGGTGAGCTGTTCGGCGCCGACGGGGCCGCGGGCGTGGATGCGGCCGGTGGCAATACCGATCTCGGCACCCATGCCGAATTCTCCGCCGTCGGCGAACTGCGTGCTGGCGTTGTGCATAAGGATGGCGCTGTCGAGGTCGTGCAGGAAAGTCTCAACTATTTGTACATCTTCAGCGATGATGGATTCGGTGTGGCCGGAGCCATACTCGCGGATGTGATCGACAGCCTGGTTGACGTCATCAACCGCGCGCACGGAAAGAATGGCCTCCAGGTACTCGGTAGACCAGTCGTCTTCTGATGCCGGCTTTATACGGTCATCAACCGCACAGACATTTTTATCGCCGCGCAGTTCGCAGCCAGCGTCAATGAGCACATCGGCGATGGCGGGAAAATGTGTGGGCAGTGCGGCGCGGTCGATCAACAGGGTTTCAGCAGCGCCACACACACCAGTGCGGCGCATCTTGGCGTTGAGCACGATGTCGCTGGCCATGTCGATATCGGCGGACTCATGTACATAGACATGACACAGCCCTTCGAGATGCCCGATCACTGGCACGCGCGCATCGTCCTGCACTCTTGCGATGAGGCTCTTGCCACCGCGGGGCACGATGACATCCACGCAGCCGTCGAGGCCTGTGAGCAGACAGCCGACAGCGGCACGATCAGTGGTGGGCACCCTCTGTATCGCATCGGCGGGCAGGCCGGCCGCTTCCAGCCCTTCTATCAAACAGGCATGAATGGCGCGGCTAGAGTGAAAGCTTTCCGAGCCGCCGCGCAGAATCACGGCGTTGCCGGATTTCAGGCACAGCGCGCCGGCGTCGGCCGTCACGTTCGGGCGGCTCTCATAAATAATGCCGATGACGCCTAAGGGCACGCGCACGCGCTGAATGCGTAAGCCGTTGGGGCGCTCCCATTCGGCCATGATGTCGCCGACGAGATCGGGCAGCGCCTGAATCTCGGCGAGGCCGGCGGCCATGCCTTCGATGCGGCTGTCATCCAGCAGCAGGCGATCAAGCATCGCGCCACTTAAGTTTTTCTTGTTCGCCGCCTCCATATCTTTAGCATTGGCGGCCAGAATGGTCTCGGCGTTGTCGCGGATGGCTTTGGCCGCAGCGGCCAGTGCTTTGTCCTTGGTTTCGCTTGAGGCACGCGCCAGCTCGGCACCGGCCGCGCGCGCACGCGTGCCCAGCCCCTGCATGATGGCGGGGATATCACCCTGTACTGTTTCGCTGGCCGCGCTCATTTGTCGTTTACTGCTTCTCTTAACTATCAAGCATCGCGAGGTTGTCACGATGCACGAACTCTTTCCGACCCCGATAACCGAGCAAGGTTTCAATGGCCTCGCTGCGCTGGCCGGCAATGGAGCCGACCTCGTCGCTGGCATACCCTGCCAGGCCCCGGGCAATGGCCCGGCCACCCTCGGCCTCAATGGTCACGGCATCGCCGCGCTCGAAGTCGCCGGAAACGCTAATGATACCTACCGGCAGC
>JANQPV010000042.1 GCA_028285305.1 Alphaproteobacteria bacterium
GCTCTTGATCGTGTCCGTGCCGGCATTGCCAACATCTTCATTGTAGATGTCCCGGCCGTCGCCCGCGTTCCACACATAGGTGTCGCCGTTCTCACCGCCATCCAGGGTGTCCATGCCCTCGCCACCCTCGAGCGTGTCGTTGCCCGCATCGCCGTTCAGCGTGTCGTTGCCGCCCAGACCGTTCAGGGTGTCATTGCCCCCCAAACCATTGATCTCGTCGTTGGCAGGAGTGCCAGGAAGGACGTCATTACCAGGTGTGCCATTGATGATAGCCATAACCTACCCTCGCAAAGAAGAAGATGACCAAAGGATACCGCGCCAGAACCTTGCAAAATTCGCCGTACGCAAGAGTTCTTCCAACAAAATCTGAGTTTTTAAACAGCCGCCAGTGCCGAATTCGGTGGTTAAAGGTTTGGACAGAGCCCAGCTAGTGTCAAGTTAAAACAGGCTGAAAAAGATCTTTTTTCCATCGAAAGTTGCATTTTGAACATTGCTCGCCACAACTAATGCTTTGTTTATTGGAGTTTTTTGAACCAATGATGACGCTTTCCACAGTTGTATGGAGGCGGGCTCTTGAAAAGTCGCCATTGGCGACCTTTACGAATGCGATCAAATGCATGAGGTCGAGTCGTCGTCCGCTCGGCCACTGTCCCAATGTCTTATTTGATGCTGATTTCTGTCGCTGTTCTGGAAACGATTTTTCCGGCACGCAGTAGTTCCACGACGCCTTCGTACCGGCCTTTGGTCCACTCCGGTGATCGACGCTTTTTCCCGGCATAAGCGACATACTGGGCTTTGGACCTTTCAAGCGGTTTGCTTTCATGGTCAGCAATGGAGCCGTCCGGCCCGGTCACGAAAAGCCGCAAACGATCTCCGGCTTTCAGATTTATGAAGCGCGCATAAAACACAAGCGCCGGACTTGTCGGCGACAGATTTGACTTCTCTATCTGGCCGGCCTCGAGCGCGCGCGTTGAGACTGGCCCTTCGGCAAATCCCGCTTCTATCAGTTCACCGTGCCGATACTGCAGCTCATCTGCCAGTCCATCCCGCCAAAGAGAGACTTTGTTCGTGGCACCACACGCGGTCGCTCCCAATACGCTGCCCGTAAACGGATCGATTGGCTTCTGATCGTTGCGCACTTCGAAGTGGACATGTGGAAACTGCGCCTTGCCCGAGTACCCGACCAAGCCGAGCGGAGCGCCCCGCTCCACCTCTTCGCCCTTTTTGACCGTGATGCTGCCATTCAACATGTGGCAGTACTGAGTTTCCCAGCCACCGCCGTGCACAAGCACAACGCCATTGCCGCACTCGCGAGCCTTGACCCGGTTCTCTGATGACTTGTCGTAAAGCCTGTCAGGCATACCGTCCCGCAAAGCCTTTACACGACCGGCTGCGGCCGCGATGACCGGGACACCCTTTTCTGTTTCACGCACCGAGAGCAGCCTGAAATCCGTTCCCTTGTGCCCTTCACTGGTAGCGGCGCCACACTTGTAGTCCTTTGAGAGTGGCCCCGTCTCGACGTCCGGATACTTTTGCAGAAAGCAGGTCTTGTTCAACTCGCATTCGACAGGCAAGGAGAATGACGGGATGTCCTCCGCAGATGCCGTCTTCACGGCAATCAGAATCGTCAAGAACAGTGAAGCAAATCTCATTACACGCATCCAGCAAGCCCGTTTGTGCAAGGCGACACCCAAACTATTGGCATGACCGAGTACCGAGTATCTATGCAAAATGCGACGTCCGCTCTGGGTCACCAGCCGACGTGGTCAACTGATAAGGACCAGGTCTGTTGTACATCCTTAAGCTGCCTTCCGCGCTACAAAATTCCGGACTGCTACAGAGAGCAAACATCAATTGGCGCGTTTTCGATGTCCGCCAAGTGCCAGAAGCGGACATCAGAGCTGACAACGAGTTGCGGTCCCGTTCGGTCATCTTGAAGATTGCGTGGAGGTTCTTGAGCGTGCCTTGTTTCGCGTGCGGGCCCTGCGCGGAACTGGCTTGGAACTGCGCGCAGATGTGGCCCCCGGAGTGTTTAGAAACGCGAGGTCTTTCGCTTTCGCCGACTTCGGCATCATGTCTTCGATGCTGTGCTGATCCAACACGGAAACAAATGCCTCCAGAGCGTCATCGAGCATCCGGTTGATCGCCACCGCCTTTCCCACTTTGGAGCGGGCCTTCTCCGAACCGAAGCCAACTGCCTCTCCGAGAGTTGTTTCAATCGCACGAACGATCTCCCCGACGGATATCTCGGCTGGCGGGCGCGCGAGCCGGATACCGCCGTTCCTGCCCCGGACGCCCTCGACGATGCCGTTTTTCACGAGGATAGGAACAGTCTTTGAGATATTGTTTTTGGTGATGTCGCACGCTTCCGCGATGTCCACGATACGCGACAGTTCTCCTTGCGCAAGCGCACAATGAATCACAATGCGTACCGCATACCCACTCTGTTTTGTCAGTCGCACGGGCAAGACTCGCTCTTCAATTTTGAAAATCTATAGCACAGCCCGGCGATTACCGTACCGGAACAGAGATAGTCACGCTTGTTTTGCCAGATTGAGACGTTCGGGACTTACGCGCGCACGACAGCCAAAGGTCAGAAAAGTCACCCAATTTGACGGTCTGGTCGAGTGCGCCAATTGACGTCGCGCCGCTCCCGGCCTCAACATTAACGCACGGGTTCGGTCTCGAGTTGACCGGTGCCAGTCCGACGGCCAGCGCGCGTCGTCATGATCCGTCGGCTAAGAATGATCACCGGAATCAGGCCGGCCGCGACGAGGACGAGCGAAGGGGTCGAAGCCTGGGCCAACCGTTCGTCCGATGCCAGACGGTACGCCTGGATAGCCAGGGTATCGTAATTGAACGGACGTAGAATTAGGGTCGCCGGCAACTCCTTCATGACGTCGATGAAGACCATCAAGCCCGCCGTCATCAGCCCGCCTGACAACAGCGGTATGTGAATCCGCCGCAACGTCCCGAACTGGTTCTCGCCCAAGGTGCGTGAGGCCTCGTCCATTGATACGGGTATCTTGGCGAGGCTGGATTCGACGGTCGTCAATGCAACCGCCATGAAGCGCACAACATAGGCGAATATCAGGGCGACCAGAGTGCCCGTAAGCAACAGGCCGGTCGAGATTCCGAAGGTTGTGCGCATGAAATCGTCAATGGCGTTATCGAACGTTGCCAATGGCATCAGAATCCCAACAGCGATGACAGATCCCGGCACTGCGTATCCGAGATTGGCCAGACGTCCGGCGGCCCGGCTGAGCGGGCCGGGAGCAATACGCGTTGCATAGGCGAGGATCACCGCCGGTGTCACGGCCGCCACGGCCGCCAGAAAGCCCAGCGTCAGCGAGTTGCCGATAAGGATGGCGTACCTCTCGGTGAAAAGATCATGCCCGTCGACAATGCTGAGATTGATCAGAATTGCGACGGGCAGAATGAACCCAAGCAGGACGGGCGCCAGACAGGCCAGCGTTGCGAGCCAGGCCCGCAGGCCCGAAAGATGATAGCAATACAGGTCACGAACGCGCCGGCTTTGGTGGAACCTGGCGCGTCGCCTT
>JANQPV010000048.1 GCA_028285305.1 Alphaproteobacteria bacterium
TCCAGATTCTTTGTTTTGCGCGTTTCCTGACGGTGGTGAGGCGCATTTGCGCCGAACGATTCCGTTCGCTTGGTCGATTGATCCTCGATCAATCGACTCTCAAGCTCACACCTGGAAACGCTCTAGCGCCGTTGGGCTAAGCGAAGACCAACGCCTCCCCTCACAAAAGTAAATGCGGTGCGACGGAATTCCCTTCGTCCTGCGTTTTAGGTCCCATCGGATGCATATGCATGGCAAGTCCAAAACAACGGATGGGACCTGTTGAATGTCAAAAAAGATGACCTTTGCGGCGGTGGTCGGCAGCTTCTTCATCTTCTCCCCGCTCTTCGTTTCTCAAACGGTGGCGGAAGAAGAGACAGAGACGACAAAACCCGAAAACCAACGATTCATGAAATTGGATGCGAATGGCGATGGAGGCGTCACGCGGGACGAGTTTGATGCTGCTCGTGCGAAGCGCTTTGCGCAGGCAGATGCCGACGGGAATGGTCTCCTAACCAAGGAGGAAATGGAAGCGCACCGGGAAACACAGAAGAAGGACCGCATGTCCAAGCGATTTGGAGCGCTTGACACAGATGGCGATGGGCAGGTGTCGCAAACTGAATTTGTAAATCCGGAAATTGATATGTTCGAACGCTTGGATGCGAACGGTGACGGTTTGTTGAGCCAGGAAGAATCCCAGCGCCGCAGGTTTGGATGGCGCGGCGGCAAATCCGGCGAATAGGCCGTTAGGGAGATTGAGGTCTTGACGGGTGCCGCGAGCGGACTGGCGCTATCAACATCCAGCCGTTTCGTATCGGGAGAGACAAATGCAGGCGGAATAAGGTATTCTCACATCGATCAATCGACAGCAAAAGCAATTCCGGCCTTGAACGACGTAGATCCTGACGCTGAGCTTCTCAAGAAGATCGCCGCCGGCGATGAAATGGCTGTGCGCGAACTAATGAACCGCCATATCGACTGGATGCTTGCGTGTTCTTACCGCATGCTTGGAACCCGGGAAGATGCCGAAGAAGTCGCCCAGGAAGCCTTTCTGCGTGTCTGGAAGGTCGCTGGTACGTGGGAGTTTGGAAGAGCGAAATTTCGCACCTGGATCAACAGAGTGACAGTAAACTTGTGCTATGATCGATTGAGGAAAAAGCGGGAAGTCGCGACAGAAGAGGCGCCGGAACAAGTTGATGAGTCGGGAACTCCAGCTGATCGTTTGCACCAAAACCAAGTTGCGGCGCGGGTCCGATTGGCCATCGATCAGTTGCCCGAGCGGCAAAAGGCGGCGATCGTCTTGTGTCATCATCAAGGTCTGTCAAATGGAGAAGCGGCGGATATAATGGACGTCAGTGTGGAAGCGATTGAATCGCTGTTATCAAGAGGGCGGCGAAAGTTACGACAGATCCTCAAACCCGAAATTGAAAACTTGCTGGCATAAGGGGAGACAAGGCGGAGTTTGACATGAATGAAATGTCTTTGGAAAGACTGAGGGGAATTTTAGATGCATACGGAGCCAATCGTCATCGTTGGCCGGAAGACGAGCGCGATCTGGCGGAAGCCTTGATTGAGCGCAACCCGTTGGCGCAGAAGATGCTCGAGTCGGCGAGTGATATGGATTCTATGCTTGACGCTCTGTCCGGATATGAGGCGTCGGCCGACCTGAAGGAAAGTATACTGAGTTCCGCGCGCCAGGCGATCCCCGCATTGGCTTCAGATGTCCGGGACCAGAGTGCAACTCGCGGGCGTGCGGGACAGCCGGTGTGGGGACGTCTGAACTCTCTGATTGACGCCGGTAAAGATCTGCTTCGATTAGACGACTTAGGATACAAACCAGCAAGTGTTTTGGCGGCGTCCTTGGTCTTGGGCGTGCTGCTCGGAACGTTCTCAACCGGATCCAGCGATTTCATCGAAACCGATCAAGAGAGCTGGGCGATGGCCGACTTAACCGATGATGAGGTTATCGCGCTGGCTTTCGGCGAAACCGATTACGGCATTTAGGCTGTGGCAAAGTGCTGAGTGTTGCAGTTGGAGTTTAGGGAGAGTTTGAAGCAGACGCGCCCAAAACGAGGAATGGATGACTTACTGATATGAATGAGACGACGAATTCAGTGCGGCGGATACCGATTTGGCTCTTGGCCTCACTGGCACTGAATTTTCTTTTGGTGGGTTTTGTGATCGGTCAGTTGCCTCATGGGGCGCCCAAAGAGCCCCCGCCGAAGCATATGGGACCGCCTGCTGGGCCGGGTGCTGGGTTCTTTCTACCACCGATCGGGAAGGTTGCCAGTCAGCTCTCGGAGGAAACACGCCAAAAATTCCGCGAGAACATGTTGGAGGCGCGTCCTGAACTTCGAAATCTGCGCCGGGAAATGGGAGAAGCCCGGAGGGAAGCCTTTCAGGTCGCAACTGCCGATCCTTTTGATTTAGAGGCCTTTGAGGCGGCTTTAGCCCGCCACCAAGAGTTACAATCGGAAACGCAAGCGATTGCGCAACAGGCGATCGTTGCGTTCATGCAAGATCTTTCTGCGGAGCAAAGGCAAGAATTTGTCAGTGCGCTGCAATTCGCTGTGGAAAATGAGGATGGGCGAGGACGGAGAGGTGGCCGTCCGTTTGAAGGTGGAACCAAGGCTTCGGAACGCCCTTTTGAACGCTTGCCACCTTCTGGGGCCGCGGACAGCGAACAAGAGTAGTATTCTCGCCGCTGGCTTTCCTCATCTCTTGTGAAGTTAGCTCGTGGCCTGGCGCGCCAGTTCGCTCTCGGCCTGGGACGGTTCCGGGATCGCCTCTGATGAACGTGCGTTTGGATGAACCTCGATAGTGCCGATGTCAATGCCGTCGTCTGCTTTGATCCAGTCCAATACCTCTTGTGCGGCCCGCTGACCTGATCTTATCGCCCCTTCCACATGGCCAATCCAACTCTCTGATATTTCAGCGCAAGCCCAGTGGATGTTCCCGCAGGGTTGGCGCATGACGTCGCCCAATGTGGTGGCCACACCAGGAGGCATGTAGCCGCTAAACCCGCCCCGGCTCCAATCCTCGGCTGCCCAATCGCAATCGACATAGTCCATCGGATGTTCGGCTTCTTCTCCGAACACCTTGGACAATCGGTTCACGACGATCTGGCGCCGATCTTCCATCTTCTTTTCCGACCATTGACGCGCCGCATCGCCCACGAAGAAAGCAACGAGGACGCCATATTCCGCTTGCGGAGGGGTCGCATCGAAGGCGAAACTGACATAGGAATCCAAATCGATCATATGCCCGGAGTACCCGTCTGTGCGCCAAAACGGGCGATCGTATCCGATGAAACACTTGATGACGGAGCCCATGGGAAACCGTTGGGTCAGTGCATCACGTCTCGCGGGAAGGCTCGGATTGTAGACTAGCCGGCCGGCCATGGCGGGGGGCATGGCCACAATCACGCGGCGGGCGCGATAAGTCTTTTTTCCGCCATATACCGTCACGCCATCTTTGCTTTGATCAATGGCGTGGACGGGAACGCTCAGGTGAATGTGTTCTTTCAGTTCACCAGCCATTTTGGCTGCGATCTGATGGAGACCCCCCAAGACAACTTCGCGCTGAAATCCTTCTTGTCCCAAAAGCAAGTCTTGGACGCCGCCCACTGATTGGACGACTCCTAAGAAGTGGAGAAACGAAATCTCAGAGGCTTCGGCACACATGCTTGAGCGGACGAGCATGTCAAAGTAGTGGCGGGCCTCGCGTGTCTGCAAGTTCGTCCGCTTCCACGCTTCTACGCTAAAGGCGTCCCACTTCTTCGCAATCGGTTTTGTCCAGAATTGGTTTATGGACAAGGTCTGGGCGAGGCGGTCCAATTTCCTCAGGCTTGCTCGCAAATCTTGCGACGCCAAGAAGGATAAAGGCGACTTTCCGCTTATGTGGTCTTTGGTCGATCTGTTGTGGCGCAACCGCCAATTTCCAGTCGCATATTGGGGCGTCGTCTCCAGACCGTAGGATTGTACAAGTTCGTAAACTTGAGATTGACCTGGAGTAATCCACTGGGCGCCAAGATCGATGGGGTCTCCCATGAGATAGCCAGGCTTTGACCGTCCTCCGACCCTGTTGGAAGCTTCAAGTATAGCGCACTCAACGCCTTGGCGGACCAGGGAGGACGCGGCGACCAATCCGGAAAAACCGGCGCCGATAACAAGAACGTCAACTTCTATCGCTGGGGCGCGAGCCATGGGTGCCTTTCTGAGAGAACAAGACGGTCATCGCCGACCAAGATGGATGGGCAACGCGTCGTTGAGTCAAAATTACCTGTATGTCCGTATCCTATTGGCTCCTCCCCCCTTTCGACAGAAATTGTTGCATTCCCTCTCTAGGTTCCTGTGGAAAATCTGGGCGCCTTGACCTGTGGGGGCGGGCGTCCTCTTCTGGCAATGGATCATTGAAGAGCGTTTCGGGCCCTTTCATGAGGCTCTGGTGCGCGGGCAATACAACGATGACGATCGTACCGATGCCAAGACGGCTTTGAATGCTCAATGTGCCGCCATGCATTTCGACAAGAGACTTGGCGATCGCCAATCCTAACCCCACGCCGTGGGTGTGTTTGGTGTCCCGATTGTCGATTTGTTCGAAAGGTCGGCCCAATCGAGCCAAGTCCTTCTGAGCTATGCCAATTCCGGTATCTTCCACGGTCATGACCACGTGGTTTTGTTCCATATACGTACGAATGGTAACGACGCCGCCATTGTCGGTGAAGCGGATCGCATTGCTCAAGAGATTGAGAAGGACTTGCTTGAGGGATCGGACATCGCCGTTGACCGGCGGTATGGCTCTGAGATCCTGTTCTAAATGCAGACCTCCGTCGAACAAATGCGGTTCCACGAGCCGAACAACATCTGAGATCGTTTCCCGCAGGTCTAACGGTTGCTTGTCCAGGACCATCCGGCCCGTTTCAATTTCAGACATGTCGAGAATGTCACTGATGATTTCCAACAGATGCTTGGAACTGCTGATGATGTCGGAAACATATTCATCGTAGCGTTTGTCACCCAACGGCCCGTACAGGCTGTCATGCATAATTTGCGCAAATCCCATGATGGCATTGAGAGGCGTGCGGAGCTCGTGGCTCATATTCGCAAGAAACTCTGTCTTAGCTCGGTTTGCGGTTTCGGCCAGCGCCTTCTGGTTTGCATACTTTACGGCAAGTTCAGCACGCTTGTCCGATTCGCGCCCAAGTTCCTCGCGAGAGACTTCCAACTCTTCTATGTACTTGCGGAGTTTGTGTTCGCTTGTGGCAAGTTCGCGTTCCTGATCTTTGAGAGGCGTGACGTCTGTTCCGACGCTGACCCACCCTCCATCCGCCGTTTGATGGGTGGTGACATGGATCCATCGCGTGCCTGCGAATTGCAGTTCAGCTGTTCCGGTTTCCGGGTTCGGGCGAAGCTCGTCACCTTCTTCTTCGCGATAGATGATTTTTCCCGGTGACTGGCAATGCTCCATAACCACATCGTAGCCCGTGCCGGACTTCAGGTATTCCTGCTCAATCTTATAGAATTTTGCGAAGTTTTCGTTGCAGAGCACGAGGCGTCGATTCTTATCCCAGAGCACGAAAGACTCAGAAATGCTGTTGATTGCGTCCCTCAAGAGGCGTTGAACTTCCGCTATCCTCAGTTCGGCATTCTTCTGTAGACTGATGTCCATTGCCATGCCGATGATCCGGGTCTTGCTGTTTCCGGAGATATCGGCGGGGTCGGCTTGCGCTTTGCCGCGCATATGGACCCAAACCCAATGGCCGTGAGAATGGCGCACCCGGAAAATCGTCTCGTACCCTTGGGATGTGTAGTTGCTCAGGTTCCCCAGTTTATCCAGGCGGTCCCGGTCCTCCTCTTTGATCAAAGCCCGTGCGTCTTCTCGTGTGAGGACGGGAGAGCCGTCCGTACGGCCGAGGATCGCGTACATGGATGGCGACCAATGAAGCTGATCGTTCTCCAGATCCCACTCCCAGATGCCGCCGCTGGCGCTGTCGATCGCCAGTTGGAGCCGGGTCTCCGACGAGATGTTCGCAAATTCCAGAAGTCTTTTTTGTTCATATTGGCGCACCAATACGGAACACAGACCGGCGCCGAACAAGGCCGGACCAAAAATGATGAGGAAGTAGAAGCGCAGCGAATTGTGCCACGGTGCCAGTACCGCGTTGATCGGTTTGGCGAGATAAAACGTAAATGGAGTGCTGCGTAATTTGCGCGCTGCGATCAGCATGCGTTGTAACTGTTCATCCCGGGCATAAACGACAACTTGGCCGGATGTGTTTTCAACGGGCCAGGGTGCGCCGAGGCGTTCGGCCACCTGAGATCGGATGGATTCTCGTATACGTGGAACCGAGGCAACGATTTCGCCCGATCGTCCAGCAAGAAAGAGTTGGTAGGTCTTGTCCAAATTCGCCGAGGTCGCGATTTGGTGCAGATAGTCTGGGGTCATAGAGGCTACCGCGACGCCTGCAAACGATCCATCAGTGGATATCAATCGCTTACTGAAGCGGGCCGAATTGCCATAACTGACGAACAGGTCTGGGCCCGCCTGATTCTGATGAAACAGGAAGAAGTCTTGTGATGCGTAGGCCTCTGCAGGTGTATTTCGTTCGATCGAATCGAAGACCACGCTTCCTTTGGTGTCAACGACCACAAATTCATGCACATAGCTCTGCCTGCTGATGTGCTCGAACAAACGCTCGGAAGACGGAGAGGGGCCTGAGGCGGATGGTGGATCAAGGATGACCGTTTGCGACAAGTCGAGAAGAGACTCTACGTTCGATAAGCTCGAACGCACTTGTTCCGACAACGCACCGGCAACGCTTGCCAGTTCATATTCTGCCGTGACCAGCGTGTCAGAACGGTCCTGAAGAACCTTGAACAGGATTACAACGCCGAATGCGCCCACGAATGAAAGGCTGAGCAATATCACAAGCCATAACCGCGTCCGTTCCGACATCGGTGACTGTCGATTATTCTCCTGACCCGGAGCAAAGCCCCCAGGGGGGCTCTGTGCCAATGCATCCATCAATCTATCACTCGGTGGGATAGTGCGCGCCGCGCCTTGCATTCACAATTGAAAGAACTCAGACTTAAGACATTCGAAACCGTTCGGGGCCTCGATCCGCACGATTCGAACGAATCAAGATTAGGCAACTTCACGCCATAGTGTCACGTTCTTTTCTGATTCTTCGCGATATTCTTAGGGGAAACGTGGCGGGAAAGACTCACATGGAACGTGACTGTGTTGGTCGCTGCTGACCGTCGAGTTGGCCCTGGAGTTGGCGGTATTAGGATGAGGCGAGAGACGATTGCTCGCGGGCAGGGGCTTCAAGAATGAGATGGGCTAAGGGAAGTGGCTTGCCAAAAAGATACCCCTGACCGGCATCAACGCCGAGGGTTATCAAACGGCCGACATGTCCCGGTGCTTCGATGCGGGTTGCAACTGTGAGTATGTCGAGATCGTGGCAAAGCCCTGTCATTGCGCTTAAGATGTGACGTTCGCGCGGATAGTCAGACAGGCTGCGAATGTAGTCACCATCGAACTTCAGTTGATCAATGTCGAGGTGTCTCAAGAAGCGCAGGGACTCGGTTCCTGGATCGAAATCGTCAAGTGCCACTTTGTGTCCAAGTCGGCGCAAAGTCTGGATGGCGTTGTTCAACGATTCAAGGTCGTCGATGGTACACGAGTCAGTGATCTCGAAAATGAGCCTGCTTGCGTCGAGACCTTCTCGATTGACGAGCGCCACCAAGCTCGTATTGAAAATACTGCTCATAATGGATTGGGCGGAAATGTTAACCGACAGAGTTATATCCGCATAGGGATGGGCTACTATGTAATCGATCGCTGTCTTGCAAACGGCGAGATCGACGTCAGAGATGAGGCCAATGCCTGTCGCAAACTCGACGACTTCGATGGGGGATTTCTCGTTCTGAAATCTCACAAGAGCCTCGTATTGCATGGGCTTTTGGGATTTGAGATCGACAACGGGTTGGACTTCCAGTTCAAGACTGCGCTCGTCCAAAGCCGTCCGTAATTGGCGAATGCGCTGACCGGTCTCGTGCATCATCTTGTCGATTGCGCCGGACATGGACTGAATGAGTTGCGGCTGGGAGTCTTCTTCGACAAAGCAGTTAATCGTATGGTGGAGGGCTCTCAATTTATCGCCTTCGTTGAGGCCGTGCTCGATGCGAATGGTTTGTTGTTCAACTTCCAGTGGGAATCCATACGGATTAAGCCGCTGGGACGTTTCCACCAGGTGACTGGAAATGGCCGTTCCGTCAATGTCAGTGCCGTGAATAAGGCCAAATTTGGTGCCGGAAAATCGCGCGGTCGAATCGTTTATTGCGTAAGCGCGCAAGAGGGCACCAGTGTGCGAAAGGAAGTCGCTCGCCTTTACCTCGCCCCAGGCTTCTTTGAGAACTTCGGGCGACGGCAGATTCAAAAATGTGAGTGTGAGATCTTGCCCAACCTCTTCGCCCAGCTTGAGCGTGCCTGCCGCTATATCCGTGAAGCTGTCTTTGTCCGGCAGCTGAGTCTCTGCATCGAGGCGCGCGCTGAAGTTAGAAGAAAGCGAGGCGGACTTAATCCCGCTCAGGGACAAAAACACATGGTCGTTGCCGTAGGGCAGTTTGTAGCCGGACAGAACAACACAATTGGCTGCACCACTTTCACTGGCTGGACGAATAAGGAGCGGGCCGAACCGGCTCCCCGGCTGGGCCGTATCAAGGATTTGCTGAACCAGCCCTCTTTCCGAGCCTGTGAACTGATCAAGGAAACTCAGCCCTTCGAGTTCTCCTTGGTCCTGACGAAACAGGGTTGTGGCTGCACCGGCCGAAAAAACAACGTTGTAGTCGGCGGAAATTTCAAGGGAAAGATCTGCGGCGGCAAATGAAAAGGCAAGAAACTTATCTCTTTGATCCTTGATGTCCACGCTCTTCTCCGGCGTTAAGCGCGATTGCGCGCGGGAGAATGATGCCGTTAAAGACTTAGGAAAGCATTAAGGGATCAATTAACGATAGCGTCAAAAAGCGCTTTAATATCAAGTGGTTAGGCGCAAAGTTTGGAGACGATTTCGGCCAGGTTCTTGGAGATTTTCTCCGTGTTTCGAATGCGGTCAAGTTGCGCCCTGATGAGGTCCTGTCTTTTGTCGTCGAAGCGCTTCCAGCTTTCCAAAGCGCCCATCATCCGCGCAGCCAATTGCGGATTGAGACCGTCGATTTCCAAGATGGTGTCAGCGAAAAACGTATAGCCTTCGCCTGAGTTCGCATGAAAGCGCAATTGGTTGAGATGGGCAAAGGCACCGACCACCGCCCGGACTTTGTTGGGATTGGTGAGTTCGAAAGAACTGTGCGACATAAGAGCTTTTACCCGGATCAAGGTGTCGGGGAGGCTGGAAAGAGATTGCAGGCGAAACCACTTGTTCACGACCAATTCGTCCGCCTTCCACCTATCGTAAAAGACGGCAAGCGCGTTTTCGCGTTCGGAACATTCAAGGTGAGTCAACGCAGTGAGGGCGGCGATGCTGTCCGTCATATTCCGTGCTGCTTGGAAGTGTTCATTCGCTAGCTGAATGCTGTTCGCGTTCTCAAGACGGCACAAGAGAGACAAGGCTAAATTGCGGAAGGCCCGCGGGCCGACTTGCTCGTGTTCGGGAGAATAGGGGGCTTTTTGTTCGTTTGTCCGGTAGATGTGAGTCAGTTCGTCTTCGAGCTGTGTTGCCAAGTCGACCAGAACGTGTTTGCGCGCCGAGTGAATGGCGTCGGGATCGATCACGTGGGCAACGCGCGCAAGATCGATTTCACTTGGAAGCGACAAGGTTTCCGACTTGAACAGAGGGTCTAAACTTTCGTCCAAAATGAGCTTGCGCACGGCTGATACGAATGCACTATCGAGTGGCGGAAGTGCCGTTTTCGGATCATTGCTCAGGCTGTCCGCTATATCTAGAATAATGATCTCCGCAAAGGATTGAACTAAGTCCCACCGGGTTACCGGGTCGGGACTATGCGCAATGAGTGCGGCGCGCGTCTCTGGGGATAGATCTCGTTGCACAATGACGGGTGCTGAGAACTTCTCAAAAATCGAAACCGTTTTCGCACCCTCATCGCAGTCGAATACCACCTTTGCTTTCTTATTGGTTAGGTGAACAAGCCTTCGCTCTTTGTCGACTTGGGCTCCTGATTCGGATCTTGTCCGCAGCGCAATAGGTTGTCCCTGCTCATCCAAAATGTTCAATGCGATGGGGATATGAAGCGGAGATTTCGTTTTCTGATCGGGTGTCGGAGACACGGACTGTTCGAGGGTGAGGGTCAGCACGGAGTCATCACCACTGGAGTCGATGCCAATACGGACAACCGGCGTTCCGGACTGCGAATACCAGAGCTTGAAGTGTTCAAGCTCATAATCGTTGGCTTCTTCCATACAGGCGACAAATTCGTCTACAGTCGCTGCTCTCCCATCATGTCGCTCGAAATACAGGTCCATTCCTTTGCGGAAGCCGCTCTCACCCAATATGATGTTCATCATGCGGATGACTTCGGCACCCTTTTCGTAGACCGTGGCGGTGTAGAAGTTATCGATCTTTACATAAGTATCCGGCCGCACGGGATGGGCCAGGGGGCCAGCGTCCTCGACAAATTGGCGCGCGCGGAGGGCGCGAATGTCCTGAATCCGTTGCACCGGTTCTGACCGCATGTCGGCCGAGAATTGTTGATCTCTGAAGACTGTCAGACCTTCCTTGAGACAGAGCTGAAACCAGTCGCGGCAGGTGATTCGATTGCCCGTCCAGTTATGAAAATACTCATGGGCGATGATACTCTCGATCAGGGCATAGTCGATGTCGGTGGCCGTTTCAGGCTGGGCTAAAATATACTGGGAGTTGAAAATGTTTAGGCCTTTGTTCTCCATGGCTCCCATGTTGAAGTGGCTGACGGCCACAATCATGAAAATATCGAGATCGTATTCGCGGCCATATTTGTCTTCGTCCCACTTCATGGCGCGCTTCAAAGAATCGAGTGCGTAGGCGCAGCGCGGCTCATCGCCGGGCTCGACATAGATGCGGAGCGCAACTTTTCGCCCGGACTGTGCGGTGAACTCGTCCTCGACGCATCCAAGGTTTCCTCCCACCAAAGCGAAGAGGTAACTGGGTTTGGGGAAAGGGTCCTCCCACTCGACCCAGTGACGGCCATTGTCGAGCTCGCCGTGGCCAATTTTGTTGCCGTTGGAGAGCAACACCGGATAAGTGTCCGCTTCGGCGATGATCCGTGTGCGATACTTCGCCATTACATCCGGCCGGTCGAGAAAGTATGTAATCTTCCGAAAACCCTCGGCTTCGCATTGTGTGCAGAACATTCCTTTCGACACGTACAGCCCCTCAAGGGAGGTGTTTGCTTCGGGCTTGATCGCTGTTTCGATTTCGAGAATGAATTCGTCGGGGGCTTGAAAGAGACTGAAGCCTTCGGCATCGGTCTCGTACCCGTCCACGTCGACCGGCTCCCCATTGAGCTTCACCGAGAGGAGTTCCAAGTCTTCGCCGTTTAAGCGAAGCGTACCGTCATACTGGGTATCTGTATTCCGGCGCACCGACAATTTCGAGCGAACTTTCGTTCGATTTGGATCAAGGTCAAATTCGAGCTCAACTGAATCGATGAGAAAGCTGGGTGGTTCGTATTCTTCGAGGCGAACCGGCTTTGAGTCTTCCGTGCGCATGTTTTCCTTCCGTGGCACCGATACTAACGTGTACCTTGTGACACGCCCGTGAATACTGGAGCCCTAAAGTCGACCTTTACTTAAGCTCTAATAGCACGCGATTCAGTACTTTGGGGAAACAGAATTTTGGCTTCGTCGGGGGTTATTGGAAGTTTGCGAGTATGCGCACGATGCGGTTCGTAGCAGAGCCGGAGGAGAGCGTTCGCACTTATCTGGAAACGGCTTGGCGGATTTGAGAAGGAGCCGAAGACTGATCGAGATCGTCGTCCGTTTGGACTTCTTCAAACCGATGGCCTTCTCGTACATATTGCAAGAGAGTTGAACTCTCTCGAGCGATCTCAACAAGTTCATTGGGCACACTGTCGATTTCTGCCTCGACCAATCTCACCAGCCGGTCAAGAAGGGAAATCGACTTTTGGGCGTTCGCAATCATGCGGGCTTGGCGTTCGATCCGGTGCGGATCAAGATCGTATTCGGCGCCAGGCACCCGCCAGCCGCCCCAATCCTGTTTGCGGGTCACGATCGTTGGATAGGTGCCGGGGTAGGGATGGTGCCCACAGTCGGCAGCCGAATGCCATTTGTTTCGCGCCCTTACGATTCGCCAATTTTCATTGTGAATCTTAGGCCCGGCCTCATCAAGGCTGCCTTCCGGCACGAGCTCTTCGGCACCGAATTCGCGTCCCAGGCCGACATCGTAGAAAATGCGAATGGGTTGTTCCAGCCCCTTCGCCCATTGGGGCAGGACCTTTTCAACGATAGCCCATGTTCCCACAGGCTTCACGAAAACCCGTTGATTCTTGTGAAATTGAGCAGTGGCCATGATCTGAACACCCAGTATTTTCCACCGAATTCTGACTCGCTAGATTTGCAACTCATTTAAAGTCTCTGCCTCCATTTGACACAAATCTTAGGAGCCCTAGCCAATACAAATTGAGCGCCAAGTTGCCGGGCTGTACAACGCGAATTACTGCATGCTAATACTTGTCAACGTGACTAGGGGGATTCGCCGACACTTGGAAATCGACACAGGTTCAGACTGCGGGTTGTCATCTGCACTCTCGGTTCGGCGGACATGTTAGGGAGTTTGGCCATATGGACAAACAGGTTTTTTCAGCGAACAGCGCGATTGACCAAACTTTAAAGTACGATGCCATCGGCACGCTCGTAAACGACGTGAACAGACTCATAACACGCGTTTTCGATCAAAGAATCAAAGGCAGCGGTCTTACGCGCTCCCAGTGGCGTGTGTTGAGCCAGCTTCTAAAGAAGAACGGCCAGACGCAGACTCAGCTGGCAGAATTGGTAGAAATCGAAAAGGCACCATTGGGGCGTATGCTCGACAAGATGGAAGCGGCCGGATGGATTTACCGCAGTGCCGATTCATCGGACCGGCGCATGCGCCGGGTTTATACAACTGATAAGGTTCTTCCCTTCGTTGATGAGATCCGGGAAGCGGCCGATGAAACCATTCATACGGCGCTGGGTCCTCTTCAAGATGAAGATGGCACCGCGCTTGTGAGATATCTGAGCGAACTCAAGCGAAATCTGAGTGCATCGTTAGGGAAGTAAGGCCGAATTGATCTGCCGGTTCGCTCGATGCATTCATAGACCACTTCTCACCATTTGGAACGAGGACGTCGACTATCTAGGAGCGAGTTGACGTTACGTCACTTCGGTACGCGCTGGTTTGCCTATAGTATCGTTCCTAGATTCTCCGGCTTGCCACGGCCGTCCTTTCGGTGCTTAAACCTTGCCAAAAGAAATGACACCAGGAAGGCAAGATGAATTTCGATTTCTCAGATGATCAGAAGTTTCTCAAAGATCAGGCTAACAAGTTTTTGACTGAAAAGTGCGATCTGTCCCGTCCGCGCAAGGTCCTTGAAAACAAAGAGCCCCACGATTCCGATTTGTGGAAAGCCATTGTCGAAATGGGATGGACCGGAACGACCATTCCTGAAGAGTATGGCGGTCTGGGTCTTGGTCATCTGGAGCTGTGCGTCATTGCAGAAGAGTTGGGGCGGGCGATTGCACCCGTGCCGTTTTCTTCGTCAGTATACTTGGCAACGGAAGCCCTATTGCTCGCCGGCTCGGAAGAGCAAAAGCAAACCTATCTGCCCAAATTGGCGAGTGGAGAGTCAATTGGTACTTTCGCTGTTTCTGAGGGGGCAAAGCCTGCAACAGTGAAATCCATCGAGACGAAGTTTGACGGCGGAGCGATCAGCGGTACGAAAGTCCCTGTCCCTGATGGTTTGTCTGCTGACTTTGCCGTTGTGCTCGTGCGGACAGGCGCGAGCGCATCCGAACAATCGTTCTCGCTCGCTATCGCTGATTTGGCATCGACGGAACGGTCCGTCATCGACACGATGGACCCTTCGCGCCAGCAGGCTCAGATCGAGTTCACGAATACGGACGCTGCTCTATTGGGTGAGCAAGGCGCAGGGTGGGATTTGTACCGCCGGGTCTTAGACCGTGCGGCGATTTTGTTCGCCTTCGAACAAGTCGGCGGGGCCGATGCGTGTCTCGAAATGGCCAAGGCCTATGCGCTCGACCGGTACGCCTTTGGCCGCCAGATCGGGTCGTACCAGGCGATCAAACACAAGCTTGCTGACATGTATATCAACAACGAGCTCGCCCGTTCGAATGCTTATTACGGTGCCTGGGCGCTTTCGAGCGATGCGCCCGAGCTGCCGACCGCCGCGGCAGGCGCGCGCGTCAGTGCTACGCAAGCCTATCATTATGCGTCAAAAGAGAACATTCAAACGCACGGCGGCATGGGATTTACGTGGGAGGCTGACTGTCATTTGTACTATCGGCGCGCCAAAATGTTGGGTCTTGCGCTGGGCGGCGAGCGAGCGTGGAAAGAAAAACTGATCACCAGTCTCGAACAGCGGAACGTGGCCTAGAGCCCAATATTGGATTGCAAGGAGCTTAGACATGGATTTTGAAGATACTCAAGACGAAGCCCAATTTCGCAGCGAAGTGAAAGACTGGCTGAAGGCCAACGCGACGCCGCGTTCGGGCGACAACAGAACTGGCCGTGCGGAGCAAAGCGAAGCCGATCTTTTGGCGGAAGCTAAAGTTTGGCAGGCCAAGAAGGCGGATGCCAAATATGCGCAAATTACCTGGCCAGAAGAGTTCGGCGGGCGCGGTGGGTCGCCCATTCAAAATGTGATTTACGGTCAAGAGGAAGCCAAATACGACGTGCCCAGAGGCTTCTTTGATATCGGCCTTGGTATGTGCATTCCGACTCTGATGGCTTATGCGACGAAGGAGCAGCTTGGGCGCTATGTTCAGCCGGCCCTGCGCGGCGAAGAAGTCTGGTGTCAGCTCTTTTCTGAGCCGGCGGCTGGATCTGACGTGGCCGGTTTGCGGACCAAAGCCGAAAAGGATGGCGACGATTGGGTCGTGAACGGCCAAAAGGTCTGGACCAGCGGCGCACACTACTCCGACTATGGCATCTTAGTGGTGCGTACCGATCCCAACGTGCCGAAGCACAAAGGGCTCACCATGTTCTTTTTGAGCATGAAAACACCCGGCATCGAGGTTCGACCCATCAAACAGATTTCCGGCGGGGCCAACTTCAATGAGGTATTCTTCAACGATGTGCGCATTCCGGATTCCCAACGTTTGGGAAAGGTCGGCGATGGCTGGAAGGTTGCTCTGACGACATTGATGAATGAGCGCCTCGCTATTGGCGGTGGCGGTGCCGGTCCCGATTACCACGAGATGATGGCACTTGCCCGTGAGCTTGAATTGGAAGACGGTCCGGCTCTTAGGAACGCGCTGGTGCGTGATAAGATCGCGGACTGGTATGTTCGCGGCAAAGGCCTTCAGTATACGCGCTATCGGACTCTCACGGCGCTTTCGAAGGGACAAACGCCCGGACCTGAGGCCTCCATCGGCAAAGTCGTCACGGCGCCCAAGGCTCAAGACCTTGCCTCGTTCGCCATGGACCTTCAAGACATGGGAGGCATCATGATGGACGACGATGCCTCTCCAGGGAGCGCTGCTTTTCAATTGTCCTACATGTCTGCACCTGGCTTCCGAATTGCCGGGGGAACGGATGAAATTCTTCGCAATATTATTGCGGAGCGGGTTCTTGGCCTGCCCCAGGACGTTCGTGTGGACAAAGAGGTGGCGTTCAAGGACTTGCCGACCGGGCGTTAGAGCGGCGACAATACCATTGATCTTTATTTGCGGGGCCCGGTTGCCCCGCCTTTTTATTGCGCTTTGCAGCCGGGTCCTCTTTTGCTGAGGATGTGTTAGAACATCGCAATGACCCAGTCTCCCTGGAAACTCTGTGTGGCGCCGATGATGGATTGGACGGATCGTCACGAGCGCTATTTTTTGCGACTGATCAGCCCGCGCGCGCGTCTCTATACGGAAATGATCACGTCTCAGGCGATTCTGAAAGGGGACCGGGGGCGGCTCTTGAAGTTTAATCCGGAGGAGCATCCCGTTGCGTTGCAGGTGGGAGGCGCCGAGCCAAGCGACTTGGCGCACTGCGCGAGGATTGCCGAAGAGTGGGGATACGACGAGATCAATCTCAATGTCGGGTGTCCTTCGGACCGGGTGCAGTCAGGGCGATTTGGTGCCTGCCTTATGCGAGAGCCGGCTTTGGTTACCGACTGTCTGGATGCGATGAATTCAGCTGCCTCGCTGCCGGTGACTGTGAAATGCCGGCTGGGTGTGGATGAGCAAGACCCGAGAGACGTGCTTTTCGATTTCGCTGGCCGCATCGCTTCGGTGGGTATCAAGACGATTATCGTTCATGCGCGCAAGGCGTGGTTGGAGGGGCTCAGTCCTAAGGAGAACCGGGAGGTTCCTCCACTCGACTACGCAATTGTGTACGATATCAAGCGCGCCTTTCCCGATCTAACGGTTGTCATAAATGGCGGGATCGAGGACGCCGAGGCGTGCCTTTCTCATTTGGATCATGTCGATGGCGTCATGCTGGGCCGGGCTGCCTATCAAACGCCCTTCACTCTAGCAGTTGTTGAACGTGCGCTCTTTTCCGTTCCCGGACCACCCCCATCCAGACACGAGATCGTCCGGTCTTATCTCACCTATATGGAGCGCCGGATTTCGGAAGGTGTGCCTCTTAAAAGCATGAGCCGGCATATATTGGGAGTGTTCCACGGTGTACCGGGAGCGCGCGCGTGGCGGCGTCACTTGAGCGAGAATTGCCATCTGACAGATGCCTCCGCCGACATTGTCAGGGAGGCTTTGCAATTTGTTCAAGACTCTGAAGACCGAACCGCTGCCTGAAAAAATGGTGCGTGGGGGCCAGGCGCGATGAGTGAACTCGGCTCTCTTGTCCCCTTCTTGCCAGCGCTGTTTCTCGGGGCGATCGGTGCGGGATTGATTGCCGGTCTCTTAGGGGCAGGCGGACGGTTGGTAGGAGACGAAGTCATCAGCACACTGTCGTCTGGCTTCAAACCGCCTCTCCACGGCAATGCGTTCCCGTTGAATTACACTTACTCCAGATGGCTTCGCAGCATCCAAGCATTCTTCTCATGAACGTCGATTCGACGCGCTGCAAGGTCCGCTGTGGCGTCGTCATGGATTGGCGATGCCGCATGAACAACGTCATGTGCGGCAGCAGTCATTGTCGCGTGATCTGATATGAGTGCCTCGATCATCTCAACGGCCGTCGGGCTCGTCCTATCCTCTTCGATCCGCGACAACCTTGCGTACTCGGAGTAACTGGCCGGGGCCCGCGCGCTCAACGAGCGAATTCGCTCCGCTAATTGGTCGGCAGCATGGCCAAGCTCTGTGTACTGTGTTTCAAACAACATGTGCAAGCTCGCGAACATAGGGCCGGTCACGTTCCAGTGGTAGTTCTGAGTCTTCAAATGGAGTGTGTAGCTGCTCGCCAACATGATGCTCAACTTCTCAACAATCTTGTCCCTAGATTCCATGTTGATCTCCTGGTTTTTTGACGTTGCTGCCATTCCTAAAGGCCGCGAGCGCGAACGCTCATGTGATTGAAACTCGAGACCTCGTCTTTTGTTCAAAGACTCCCAGTTGTTCGTTGCAATTGTTTCTCCGCCTTGCGGATTTCGCGACCGGTAACGATGTCGGTGCTTATGGCCGCAACATGGCGTCCCTGGTATCGCGCTAGCTCTAGTTCCATCTCGCTGGGCTGCCGGCTTCCGTCGATACCGGCGAGAGTGCCGGCACCCAATGGTGAACCGCCGTGCACTTCTGAGATGTCCTTGAGCCAGTCCGCGCTGTAGGGGAGGCCAACAACGATCATACCATGGTGGAAAAGAGTCGTATGAAAGGAGCTGATCGTCGTCTCGTTGCCGCCGCCGGTGCCCGTGGAGACAAACACGCTGGCGACTTTGCCGATCAATCCGCCGTCCATCCAGATGGCGCCCGTCTGGTCGAGGAAGGCGCGCATCTGCGATGCCATGTTACCGAAGCGGGTGGGCGTCCCGAATAAGATCGCGTCATACTCGTTGAGTTCGCTTGGACGTGCAGTTTCGATCGCCCCATCGACCACCGCACCTGCTTTCTTGGCGACTGCCGGCGGCATCAGTTCTGGCACGCGTTTAACCATCACGTCCGTTCCGCTCATGTCACGCGCGCCGTCGGCGACCGCGGCGGCCAGGCAAGCAATGTGCCCGTACATGGAATAGTAAAGAACGAGTATTTTTGCCACCTAGAGCGCGTCTGACTTAGATTGACGCATATCCTGAGTTTTCGAGATAGTTGCCGCATTCTTGTGGTGAGAATTCGTTGAGCAGGAGTCCAATTCGTT
>JANQPV010000060.1 GCA_028285305.1 Alphaproteobacteria bacterium
CACATCCGACCCCATCAGGCCCTAAACCAACGACCACCAGCACCGGAAACCTTAGTAGAGAAGTCCCAAATTAGTGGCCCAAACATTGGGGGCTAGACACCTCGAGAAGTTTCTACGCAACCCCTTTTACACCGGCATCATTAAAATCAGACGAACGGGCGCTGTTTATCAGGGCGGGCATGAGCCACTGATTTCGGCACAATTGTTTGACACTGTGCAACGTGTTCGCGCGGGAAAGAGCGGAAAGAAAGTCACTCGTCATAGTCATACCTATCGGGGACTATTTAAGTGTGCCACCTGCGCCAATGCGATGATCCCCGAACGGCAGAAGGGCTATGTGTACTATCGCTGCCACACGCCAAGTTGCCGGGCCAACTGTGTCCGTGAGGAACGGTTAGAAGAAGCAATCTCAAGACTTCTGGCTCGAGTCAGACTCAATGACACACTTATCGATCGTATAGCCGCATCGGTGAAGCAATGGGGGCAGGCGGGCACGACGGCAGGCACCGCGAAAACTCATATCATGCAGCTATCGAAGAGCGAAGCGCGCCTCGAAAAGCTGACGGACGCATTGCTGGATGAAGTCATCGATGCTGATACGTTCGCAAGACGTAAAGAGCGGCTGCTTCTTGAGCAGGCACGCCTCAAAGAAGCGCACAAGAAAGCTCTGAACGGGCGGTCATATCTGCAGATGGTAGAGCAATTTCTCGAACGCATAAAAAACCTTGCTGAGCACTATAAACTCGCGGAACCACCAGAAAAACGACAGATTGCTGAATTCACGACCTCGAACCGAACGGTGGCCGCAAAATGTGTTGATATAGAGCCAGCAAATTGGCTGCGCGTTGCCGAAAACGCGGTCGCTGTCCTCTCTTGTGCACATGCTCGTACCACTTCTCGAAGTAGGCACGAATGCGTAGATCAGCAAGTGGAAGCATTGGTCGAGGCGATCCAATCTGATGAAGCAGGCAGGTTCTTCAACACATTTATGGAGACCTACGAAAAAGCTGCATTTGGTGAGGAAACGAGCACACCACAGAAAGGTAAGTTCCGCCAGAAGGGCCCAGATTGGAAATCTAACACTTTCAGTTCGTGAAAGTAGGACACGAAAACACAGCTCCTATGACCGTGTTGGGCCTCACCAGAGATCGCAATCCACCCAGACCGTTTGGGATCAGACAAGCCGACCGCCTCTTCCATATGTACATCGTTGGGCAAACCGGCACAGGCAAGTCATCGCTGTTGTTCAATTTGGCAAAGCGGGATGCCCAAGGGGCACAGGGTTTTTGCTTGATTGATCCACACGGTGATTTGGCTGAGCAGGTTTCAAGAATCGCAGGGTCAGACAGCCTATACTGGGATGTTGCTGATCCGAGTTGCCCGCTCGGATATAACCCTCTGACGCCCGTATCGGCCGCGCATCGGCCACTTGTAGCATCGGGTCTTATCAGCACTCTAAAGAAACAATGGGCAGATGCTTGGGGTGCACGGATGGAGCACCTGCTTCGGTTCGCGCTTCTGGCTCTTCTCGAACGCCCAGCTTCCAGTATCGCAGACATCATGCCCTTGTTCCTCAACAAGGAGTTTCGAAGAAGCGTGGTGCCGCTCATTAGCGATCCATATGTACGGAAATTCTGGACGGTTGAGTTTCCATCCATGAACTACAAAACCGCTGCAGATGGTGTTGCGCCAATTGCCAACAAACTCGGTGCGTTCTTGGCTCACCCGGTGGTTCGCCGAGCGGTATGCGAGCCGCAGCAACCACTTCGATTTCGCCAAGTTATGGATGAGGGGAGGGTGCTGGTGGTAAATTTGTCAAAAGGAAGACTTGGCGCTGATGTCTCAAACATCCTTGGAGGGATGATTGTCTCGAACATTGCCCACGCATCATATAGCCGCCAGGATCAGCCAGTTGAAAAGCGAAGACCATTCTTTCTTATCGTCGATGAGTTCCAATCTTACACCACCACGGCGTTTGTCGACATGCTCTCGGAACTCCGCAAGTACCGGTTGGGATTGGTGCTCGCTCATCAGTACACGACGCAGTTGGACGAAGACGTGCTCGAGGCAATCATTGGAAATGTCGGTACATTGATTTCGTTCCGTGTCGGAGCAACAGACGCTGGCATTCTCTCTAAACAATTTGGACATGATGTGCCAATGCCGCGTGATTTTATCGGTCTTGCTAACTACGAGATGTTCATAAAGCAGATGATTGACGGGGCGCAAAGTAAGCCGTTCTCGGCAAAGACCATCGTCCCAAAGTAGTACCAAATTTAGCGCGTGTTCTTAAATGCGTCTCAGCCCGGCCTAGATGCTAGTTACGGAGACCCAATCTGAGACGTTAGGCGCCGACTGCATGTTAACTGATGACCAACCTGACGATTTTGCTACTGCCGAACAAATGTGCCCGGAATCCCTCTGCCAGCGGGGATATCTCCCCGAGAAGACTGAGATTGGTTTACTGTGAGCAATGCGAGGCACAGAAATGCCTTGAACAATGTTCATAAAATATCTATATTACTCAAAATAAGGCATCCACGCTTCCGAAACGGAACCGTAATAACGGTTCTGGGTGAAGTAAGGAGGAGGTTCAGGATAGAGAGCTAAGGGATGAGAAAATCGACTGTCTTCACAGCGCTCCGATTGTAGGCTACATCAGCTGACAATTGAAGACATCGGGAAATCAGTTCACATTCCATGGTTGAAAAAACCCAAACTTAACCATCGCATGGTCTGGATAAAACCGTTCCATGTTCGCGTTTTAATGGCATAATGTACAAATGTTGAAAGCTGCAGCAGAAAAAAGTCACCCTTTGGGAAAGAGGGCCCGGCGCGATCTAAAACCGCATCGGTTTGATTTTTTGCAAATTTTTGATTTTGTCTGGCTGTTAAACTTGTTCCTCAGAAAACAGGGTATTGTGTGTGAGGCGTCGGGGCCGTTCGCCGTTTCAATTAAATCGTCTTCTTTCCACGTTCTGGCACGGCGAAATTTTTTGCTCAACTTGTTGAAATCGAGCCTCTCAAGAGATCCGGAGCTGGACGTTGGAGAGGGTTACATGACCGGGGATTGGCGACTGGTCGATGGCTCGCTCGTCGAGTTTCTCAAAGCGCTCTGGAGCATGCAACAAAGAACGAAGTTTAGGGCGTACATCCGATCAATAGTTAACCGTTCTCGCTTTCGTGATTGGCAATCAAACACGCCGCAGACCGCCCGGCTGAACATCAAGCATCATTATGACGACGACAACCCGGACAATCTCCTGTTCGAGCATATGCTTGGTGAGAGACTGTGCTATTCCGCAGGCCTCTTCGAGAGTGAAGACGATACTCTTGAAACGGCGCAAGCTCGAAAAATCGATGCAATCATTGAAGCATTGAACATTTCCGAAGGAATGACAGTCTTAGATATCGGCTCCGGTTGGGGAGAGTTAACCCGCGAACTCGCCCGTGGTGGGTGCGCATCGACCGGCATCACTCTATCTGAGGCACAGCTCAATTGGAGCAACCAGAGCAAACTTCAAACAGGTGCAGCTGGCGGCGCCGAGCGCTACTTGCTGTCAGACTATCGAGATTTTTTTGCCGCAAATCATAAGCAGTTCGATCGGATTACCTGCATTGAAGTACTTGACCATATCGGCATAAATCAATTTGAGCAATTTTTCTCATTGGTGAGGGACAATCTAGAGGACGATGGCATGTTTTTCATGCAGGTCATTACCAGACCGTCCGCTGGACAAACGTCCAACTGGATAAACAAATATATATATCCAGGCGGTTATATCGCGTCCTTGGATGAAATTATTGAACATGCACAGAATTCTGGCTTTGCAGTAGAAAGTCATAATGCTCTTGGAGGCAAGCACTATGCAGAAACGTTGAAGCTGTGGGACGAAAAACTAGAAGGTGCATGGCTTAATGAGAAGTTTCGCTTCAGTTTTGATGATGTTTTTTTCAGGAAATGGAAGTTTTTCCTCGCATACTCTATTGTAGCTTTTGAAATTTCTGGGTTTGGGAATTCTCATCTCAGGTTGCGAAAAGCAAGATAAGCTGCTATCAGCAATGCGACGATTTCGAAGCATTGATTGATGACTAAAGCTCCTCAAAAGTCCGCTCCGCGGAACACCAACAATGATATGTTCCAGCGCGCAAATATGGAATATGCGCAGCTTTGCCAAAACATTAGAGAAGGCTGGACACACATCACGACTCTATTGCGGCAATTCCTCTTTGTGCAGGTGTTACTAATCAGCTTAGTTGGGCTTGGAAACACAGCCATCACTGCGATTAAGGCGATAGCGAGTGATGATGTCCCGGTCGTTGGTATTAAGCAGAGCGATAAAAAATCGACAAACCCCGATCAATCAAATACCCAACAATCCAAAACGCTGAATGAGAAAAGATTAACTCGATTCGCCAGATACTCGAGCACAATCTCTTATTCTGTGCTTGTATTAATTGGGATTTCAATATCATTTGGCGCTAGAGTGCAATCTAATAGACTATTTTTGAACTGCAAATCCTTTGTTCAACGGGCCGCAGCAATCGAAGAAAAATTTAGCGTTGGGAATTTGGATTTTGGAAAATCCGAGAATATTGAGCCAGTGCACATTTATATGTTTAATAGATTAGAAAACACAGAATTGACATCAATGCAACAAGTATTGAGTGTGGTTTATATTTGCGGTGGATTGCTTTGGATTGGCATTGGTGTTGTATTGGCGCTTCCATTTCTTCAAAGCTTGTAGTTTTATGAGTATATAAATCTGAAAATATAGTGTGGTGAGTGCGATGTTTGAACAAAATGCGATATTCTGTTTAAAATATTGAATTAAAGATAAAATAAATATAATTTCAATAAATATTGACGAAAAGAGAATATTATTCTCTGATCTTCTTAAGTTTATCGTTCCATCACAAGGAGTGGGCGTTACAAAAGTTTTGTTCCCACAACTTGGCAAGTGTGAGCCGGTAAAATTTGCCGACGCTCGAAATCTTGGTGGAGTGTTGGGGCAGGTTATCAGATCAGACAAGTGCCCATGTTCATGAGCGGTCGGCCAACAGCCTCCTTTGCAGACAGCAACACATAAGCACGATAACTCTGAGCCTATGAAGAGCCTAGGAACCGGAGAAAGTTAAATAACTGATTGATTTAATTGGCGCACCGGGGAGGATTCGAACCCCCGACCCCCAGATTCGTAGTCTGGTGCTCTATCCAGCTGAGCTACCGGTGCTTAGGCGCAGGGAACGGCCTACGCGCGTTATCCCTGAGCGCGCTTGTCCTAAACCGTTGCGCGGCTGAACGCAAGCGCGTCTTTTGAATATTCTCAAGGGATCGTCAACGTCCATGCGCCTCCCGGTAGGAGGGCCAGTCATCCACGGTTACCGCTTCCCACATGGCGCGGCCTATGGCGCGGGCCATGCAGTCCGAGGCCACCGTGCCCAAAAACGCCAGATCCAGCGGGCCCACGTCGTGCCTGTGGGTGCCGGTCGCCAAGGCAAACACCACGTCGCCGTCAAAAGGCGTGTGTATGGGCCTGAGCGCCCGTGACATGCCGTCGGCCGCCATAATGGCGAGACGGCGCGCCTGGGCCGGGCTGAGCTGCGCTGAGGTGGCGACCACGCCGATCGTGGTGTTCTGGCCGGCCGCCGCCGCCGATCTGAGGCGCTGGGCCT
>JANQPV010000064.1 GCA_028285305.1 Alphaproteobacteria bacterium
ACGATCACGGAAGCGGATCTCTTAGCCAACGCTTCTGATGTGGATGGCGACTCTCTGTCGGTGCAGAACTTGTCCGCCTCCGGCGGTACGCTGACCGACAACGGCGACGGGACTTGGGACTTCACCCCGGCCGCCGACTTCAACGGCACGATCAACCTCAGCTACGACGTCTCCGACGGGACGACGACAACCGCGGCCACAGGCACGGTCACAGTGGCTGCGGTCAATGATGCTGCGGACGTGTCCGGACCGGTCTCTTTGAACGGTACGGAAGATACGACCCTGACAATCACCGAAGCGGACCTTTTGGCCAACGCCTCCGACGTGGATGGGGATAGCCTCAGTGTGCAGAATCTCTCCGCCTCGGGCGGCACGCTGACGGACAATGGCGACGGTACCTGGGACTTCACCCCGGCCGCCGACTTCAACGGCACGATCAACCTCAGCTACGACGTCTCTGACGGGACGACGACAACGGCGGCCACAGGTACGGTCACCGTTGCTGCGGTGAATGATGCGGCTGTTGTCAGTGGACCGGTCTCTTTGAACGGCACGGAAGACATCACGCTCACCATCACGGAAGCAGACCTCTTGGCCAATGCCTCCGACGTAGACGGCGACTCTCTGTCGGTCCAGAACCTCTCCGCTTCCGGCGGTACCCTGACCGATAACGGTGACGGCACCTGGGACTTCACCCCGGCCGCCGACTTCAACGGCACGATCAACCTCTCCTACGACGTCTCCGATGGAACGACCACGACGGCGGCCACAGGTACGGTCACCGTTGCGGCGGTCAACGATGCGGCAGTCGTAAGCGGTCCGGTTTCGCTCAACGGCACTGAAGACACGGCGCTCACAATCTCTGAGGCCGCTCTGTTGGCGAATGCATCCGATGTCGATGGAGATACGCTCTCTGTGCAGAACCTCGCTTCAGATAATGGTACGCTTACCGATAATGGGGACGGCACATGGACGTTCACACCAGACCAGGACTTTAACGGTACGGTGAACCTTTCCTATGATGTGAGCGATGGAACGTCGACGGTCGCCGCAACCGGTACGGTCGCCGTTGCCGCGGTAAATGACGCGCCGTCCGACCTCTCTGTCGCAGCAGGGCGGAACGTGACCAGCGACCCGAGTGGAGGCACTGTCGTCGCCACGGTTACCGGTATCGACCCCGATGCGGGCGATACGCTAACCTACTCATTGACGAATGACGCAGGCGGAAAATTCACCATCGACGCGAATACTGGCGAGATCTCCCTAGCGGCGGCGTCCGCGCCGGAATTTGCCCAAACGAAGAGCGATCCTTTTGCCGGGATTGATGTGGGCGCCGAAGCGACACCGGCTTTCGTTGATATCGACAATGATGGCGATCTCGACATGTTTGTTGGCAACTCCAGCGGCACCGTTGACTATTATCAGAACACCGGCTCCCCCACCGCCCCGACCTATACGCTGGCAAAGAGCCCGCTAGGGTCGATCGATGTGGGAGCGGATTCAAGCCCCGAATTCGTTGATATCGATGGCGACGGCGATCTCGACGCTTTCGTCGGTGAAGGCGACGGGACGATGAACTTCTATGAAAACACCGGCACGGCGGGCAGCCCAACATTTGCCGCTGGCGTAAACGGTGCGTTCGGCTTATCGGACGTGGGGAGTGACTCGACCGCAACGTTTGTCGACATCGACAATGACGGTGATATGGATCTGTTCGTTGGCGAAAGCGACGGTGGCTTCAACTACTATGAGAATACAGGAACCGCGACAAACGCCTCTTTTGCCAGCAATAGTTTCAACCCGTTTGGGCTAACGGACCTGGGCAATGATGTCGATTTGACTTTTGCCGATATGGATGGCGACGGCGATCTCGATGCGTTTTCTGGGGAAGACAGCGGTAATATCTATTACATGGAGAATACCGGAACCGCGACCAATCCGACATTTGCTGCCGCCACGACCAATCCTTTCGGGTTGTCGGACGTCGGCGACGAGTCCTCTGTCACCCTCGCCGACATCGATGGAGACGGCGATATGGATATGATCGTCGGTATCGGCAATGATGATGGCGCATCCGACGATGATGACGATGCCTCGCCAGGTGACGGAAAGTTCACCTACTTCGAGAACACCGCTTCGGCCATCGATACGTCTTCTGTCAGCAGTCACACAGTGACGGTGGAAACCAGTGACGGCAGTGCGACGCACTCGGAAGATATCACTTTCCATTTTGGTACGGACGGCGCCGATTCCATTACGGGTGGGTCGGATACGGATGTCATTTACGGCCTTGATGGAAACGACACGCTGAACGGTGGCGCCGGCAATGACACGATCATTGGTGGCGCCGGCGCGGACGCCATCGACGGGGGTATAGGCACCGATACGGTCGACTATTCGTCATCCACCGCCGGCGTGAACGTCAACCTCGATACTGGAGTGGGAACCGGAGGCGACGCCGCCGGCGACACGTTCACAAGTATCGAGGCGGTCACGGGGTCGGAGCACGACGACACCGTTTACGGCACCGATACGGGCGGTGTCACCGCAAACCTTGGTGCGGGCAATGACACGTTCGATAACGATATGGGCGATGCCACCCAAGTTGACGTGGTCGACGGCGGATCAGGTAACGATACGATTTATACTGGTGCAGGCGACGATACGCTCATCGGCGGAGAGGGAAATGACAATCTGTACGGTGAAGGAGGCAATGATACGCTCGACGGCGGCGCCGGCGACGACACGCTCTACGGCGGCGACGGTGATGACCTCTTTGTCTTCGGTGTGGGAGACGGCAGCGATACCGTCATCGGCGGAACCGGTGGAGGCTGGACCGATGCCATTCAAGTGACCGATGCTTCCGGCGATTCCGCTCCGGCTGATGATTGGACTGTGGCGATTGATGGCGGTGCCACGCATACCATTACAACAGGTGACGGCTACTTGGATCTTGGTGCGGATACGTCCGGAACGATCACTCTGTCTGACGGCAGCACGGTCGATTTCGACGGCATCGAACGCATTGAGTGGTAAGGCCAAATTTTGAGGCGTGTTTAAAGGCCACTTAAGATTGAGCCCTTACAAAAAAGCTCCTACCGCTAAAGTGAGAGGAGAGACACTGAGCGGCAGGAGCAAGGGTTGGCCGAAGCCAACCGTTGGGTTGGAGTAGTTCGCTTTTCGTGTCGTCGTTGAGTAGCGAACAATTCCGTCATACGTTCTGGGATTGTTCATCCCATGTCAGATTTGTGACGTTATCTAGGTTATCGTACGGCAGGCAGGGTGTCCGAGCAAGCCTCGCGGCGCCTCCCGTAAACGAAGAAATGCCCAGAAAACCGTAATTTCCCACACTTTTCTCGCTTTCCGTGACACCTATGTCACATTTTCTTAATGGATCCCCAGCGTGGGAACCGTCCCCCTTCGCATGTTGAAATGACGCCGTCCCACGGGTGCTAGACCGCCCGCTTAGGCGACTTGTTCAAGTTCATGTCCGTCTCTATGGTCCTGTAACGCATTAATTTTTCTTGTTCATCGACCCACACCCAGACTCTTCAAAGGACCGAAACGGTGCGCTTATTCTTCAAGACACTTCTGGCGGCGACGGGAATGGCGCTCGCCGGTTCCGCTGTTGCGCAAACTGCCTCTGAACCCGACACTCAAACGCCAACGCGCTCGGCCTACTTTGGCGACCTGCATATCCACACCAAATACTCGTTCGATGCGTTTATCTTCAATGTCAGAACTACGCCCGACGATGCCTATCGCTATGCCAAGGGCGAAGCCATTCCGCACCCGTCGGGCTATAATATCCGGCTGGCCGGCGAGCCGCTCGATTTCATTGCCGTGACGGACCACGCGGAATTCTTAGGGGTCTTGCCCGCTATGGCGGACCCGGATCATCCGCTTTCGAAAGTGTCCTACGCTGAGGATATGTTTAGTACGGATCGGGCAAAGGTCATTACCGCGTTCAATCGGATTGTGGCCAGTCTGGGCACGGGCCAGCGTCCGCCGGAGCTGGACACTCTGGAGCCCGTCAAATCGGCTTGGTCTGAAATCATCAAAGCAGCGGAACGTCATTATGAGCCCGGATCGTTCACAACCCTGGTCGCCTATGAATACACATCGGCGCCCGAAGGACGCAATCTGCACCGGAACGTAATCTTCGCGGGTCCGAACTATCCGGAGACGCCTTATGCGTCTCTGGACTCTCAGAACCCGGAAGACCTGTGGGCATGGATGGATGAGTTGCGCGCCAATGGGATCGAGGCTTTGGCCATTCCTCACAATTCGAACGGCAGTGACGGCACCATGTTCGAGCGCACCACCTACGACGGAGGCCCCCAAGATAAAGCGTATGCAGAGCGGCGTATGCGGAACGAACCTTTGGTCGAGATCACGCAAGTGAAGGGAACCTCAGAGACCCACCCTGCCCTGTCTCCTAACGATGAATGGGCCAATTTCGAAATCATGCAAACCTATGTCGGATTTCCCCGCCGGATTACAGAGTTCGAAGGCGGCTATGTGCGCGACGCCCTTTTGACGGGTCTGCAAAAGGAAGAGCAAGAGGGGTTCAACCCCTACAAGTTCGGCCTCGTGGCGGCCAGCGACACGCACAATGCGGGCGGACCGATCGACGAGCGCCGCTATTTCTCAAAGGCGGGCATTGCCGATGGAACGCCGGAAGCAAGAGGCTCGATCCCGCCGGGCGGCGCGGGCCATTGGTCGGTCAGCGGACAACAAGATGTGTTCGAGAGCCAGTTCGCGGCCTGGAGCGCATCGGGGCTCGCCGGTGTGTGGGCGGAAGAAAACACGCGCGAGAGCATCTATGCGGCTTTGCGCCGGAAAGAAACGTTTGCCACTTCCGGGCCCCGTATCCGGGTCCGTTTTTTTGCCGGAGCCAAATTGGCTGACGCCCTGTTGACCGATCCGGCGGCAACCCAGTTCTTGTATGACACCGGCGTGCCGATGGGCGGCGAATTGCCGCTCGATAACTTGCGCTCGTCGCCGCGTTTTTTTGCCTGGGCGGTCCGCGATGCGAATGGCGGTTGGCTTCAACGTGTACAGATCATAAAAGGCTGGATCGAAGATGGCGAAAAAAAGGAAAAGATCTTCGATGTTTCATGTTCCGACGGTCTTTCGCCGGACCCCGAGACCCATCGCTGCCCCGACAACGGCGCCACGGTTGATTTGTCCGACTGCAGTGTTTCGGAGGATAAGGGCGCGACGGAGCTGAAGGCTTTGTGGGAAGATCCCGAATTCGATCCCGACGTGCGTGCTTTTTATTACGTGCGAGTTTTGGAGAACCCCTCTTGCCGTTGGTCGACTTGGGATGCGTTGCGCAATGGAACGCCTATTCGTCCGGGATTGCAGCCGGTGATCCAGGAACGGGCTTGGAGTTCGCCCATTTGGATTGAGCCGGACGCGTAGCGCCCGAGATCAGCAGCCTCGATAGCAGACAACGAAGCCATGTTCTCGCCTTGACCCTTGCCTGTGTTGCGATAAAAAAGCACTTGGAGACCTAGAGCGTTTGCAGGCGCGAACTTGAGAGTCGATTGATCGAGGAGCAAGCGGATGGAAGCATTCGGGAGTGAATGCATCTCACCGCCGCGCGGAAACGCGCGAGACAGAATATCTGCAACCGTATTTGTTTCTACCAGAACTAAAACGGTTTTTGGGAGGGGAAATTGACGTTGAGGAACATACTTGGATTGAAGGCGAGCTTGTTGGGCTTGATCTTCACCATTTCACTCGCCGCTGCTCAGGCCGCGAACGACAAAGGTCAGACTGCAGATTTTAATCCCGACCGCAATGCCTATTTCGGCGATCTTCATATTCATACCAAGCACTCCTTTGACGCCTTTATCTTCAATGTGCGGACGACGCCCGACGATGCGTATAAGTATGCGAAAGGCGAAGCCATTATGCATCCGGCCGGCTTTCCCATTCGATTGACGGGGCGGCCCCTTGATTTCATTGCGGTGACCGATCACGCCTCGTATTTGGGAATTCTGCCGGCGATGGCGGATCCCGACCACCCTCTGTCCAAGGTTCCCTACGCCAAAGATATGTTCAGCTCCGATCGCAATAAAATAGCGGTCGCGTTCGGTAAGGTCGCCTCGAGTCTCGCGGCCGGGAAGAGACTGCCGGAGCTGAGTAGTCCTGAAACGGTTAAATCCGCCTGGAAGGATATCATTGACGCCGCCAACCGTCACTACGAACCCGGCAAACTGACGACCTTTATCGGCTATGAATTTACATCCGCCCCGCAAGGACGGAATTTGCACCGAAACGTGATCTTTAGGGGTGCCGACGCGCCCGATATTCCGTATGCCGCACTCGACTCACAAAATCCGGAAGATCTCTGGAAGTGGCTGGACAGCCAGCGCGCTCAAGGGATCGAAGGTCTGGCCATTCCGCACAATAGCAATGGTAGCAATGGTACGATGTTTGAGAGAACCACATATGAAGGCGCACCACTCGACGCGGTGTACGCAAATCTTCGTATGCGGAACGAGCCGATTGTCGAAATTACACAAGTCAAAGGAACATCCGAAACGCACCCCATTCTCTCCCGCAACGATGAGTGGGCGGATTTCGAACTTATGGAAACCTACATCGGAACGCCGGTTCCCATTACCAAATTTCGGGGAGGCTACGCTCGCGACGCGCTGCTCACCGGCATTCAAATGGAAGAACGCGAAGGTTTCAATCCCTACAAATTCGGTATGATCGGCGCCAGCGATAGTCACAACGCCGGAGGCCCGGTCGACGAGGATCGCTATTTCGCAAAGGTGGGCGTCATCGACGGAATGCCGGAAGGTCGTGGGTCGGTTCCGCCCGGCGGCGCCAAGACCTGGACGGTGGGCGCTGAGGAAGACGCAAACATCGCACGGTTTGTCACGTTTGGCGCATCGGGTCTGGCCGGTGTTTGGGCCGAAGAGAATACGCGAGACGCCATTTATGGCGCACTTCGGCGCAAGGAGACCTTTGCAACATCAGGCCCCCGGATCCGCGTGCGCTTTTTCGGCGGTTCGTCGCTTCCAGAAGACTTGCTCACCCGGTCGGATTTGATGCAAACCGCCTACGAGCAGGGCGTATCCATGGGCGGCGAACTGAAAGCATCGTCGCCTCCCCGCTTCCTTGCGTGGGCGGTGCGAGATTCGAGTTCGGGATGGCTGCAGCGCCTTCAAATCGTCAAAGGATGGATCTCCGAAGGAGAGCGTAAAGAGAAAGTATTCGATGTGGCCTGTTCCGACGGCCTTGATCCGGATCCAAAAACTCATCGGTGTCCAGACAATGGAGCGACCGTCGATCTGTCCGACTGTCGTATTTCAGAAGATAAAGGCGCAGTGGAACTAAAAGCCATGTGGCAGGACCCCAAGTTCGATCCATCTCAGCATGCGTTCTATTATGTCAGAGTCCTTGAGAACCCCTCTTGCCGCTGGTCAACATGGGATGCCTTGCGCGCCGGAACGCAATTGCGCCCGGGCGTTGATCCCGTTATCCAGGAACGGGCCTGGAGTTCGCCCATTTGGATCACTCCCGAAGGCTAACGTTGAGATGTCCCAATTTTCTAACTTCATGCGGCTCTCACGCGAGCCTCTCATCATCTTCTTTCTTATCGGTTTGGCGCTTTTCTTCATCAATGCCGTCAATGGTAGTGGTGATGATGCGGGATCTTCGGAACTGCGGGTCACATCCGCACAAATCGCTCAATTGTCGGCCGCTTGGGAGGGCCAGAACAGAAGACCTCCCACGCCGCAGGAACTGAATGGCCTCATTCAAAGTCACATCACTGAAGAAATACTTGTTCGGGAAGCGATTGCTTTGGGTCTTGATCAAGACGACACCATTGTTCGCCGCCGGCTCGCGCAGAAAGCGCGGTTCTTGTTGGAAGACAATATCGAAATTCCACCGCCTGATGACGATGATCTCCGAACATTCTTCGAGAGCAACGAGAAAGCTTATGTCATTCCTGCCCTGTTCACTTTCGATCACGTCTATTTTTCGGACAGCGGAGCGGATCGCGAGCTTAGCGAGCGCATTGAAACTGCTAAAGCAGCGCTTGGGCAAACTCCGTCTGCTGATTGGAAAAAACTCGGTGACGCATTCATGCTCTCGCGAACAATTGTCAATCAGCCCCTTTCCTCTATAGGGCGTACGTTCGGGTCGGAATTCTCCGCTCAACTGCCGGACATCGAAGTGGGCCCGTGGGTGGGGCCGGTACGTTCAGGATTGGGCACACATCTGATCCGGATTCGGGAAAAAACCGATGCCCGGCTTCCTGCTTTCGCGGAGCTGAAAGGCCTTTTGGCCCGGGACTATGTCAATCAAGTTCGGCGCGAGGAGAACGCGAAGCGAATGGACGAGCTTCGCGGCCAGTACTCGATTGTGATCGACATTGAGGATGCTCAAGAGTGAGATCGATCGGATTTGTGGTCGCCGCCTTGTTGTCAGTGCTCTGCGGATCAGCCGCGGCACATGAAGTGCGGCCGGCGTTGTTGGAGCTCTCAGAAGTGGCGGACGGCGTTTTTGACGTCACGTGGAAGCAGCCTTTACTCCAAGGGAAACGGCTCAGGCTTGAGCCCACCTTGCCTGAACACTGCGAGGTCAGCCAGCCGCCGCGAACCAGCCACACCAGTGCGTTCCTGCTGCAGAGATGGCAAGTGACGTGCAACGCGGACCAATTGGCAGGGTCGCCCATCACCATCCAAGGCCTTGAACGTACGCTGACGGATGTCTTCTTGCGCCTCAATCTTCAGGACGGAACGACTGTGACGGCGCTGCTTCGGCCCGATTCCGCGACGTGGTTCTTTTCTACCGACAGTCAAACGGGTGTGGGGGAATATGTCGTGATCGGCATTGAACACATTCTTTTAGGATGGGATCATCTCCTCTTCGTCTTTATGCTGTTGATCATTGTCCGCGATGGGCTAACGCTACTCAAAACCGTGACGGCCTTTACGCTCGCCCACAGCGTGACGCTCGGTCTGTCCGCCGTGGGCGGCCTCAGCTTACCTCAAAGTCCAGTGGAGGCGCTTATTGCCCTCAGTATCGTTGTTCTCGCGGCTGAAGCGGCCCGGCCGGATCGCTCCAGCATGATTGCACGAGCCCCTTGGTTTGCCGCAATCGCCTTTGGCCTTTTGCACGGGCTCGGATTTGCGGGCGCGCTCTCTGAAATCGGTTTGCCCGAGGGTGCCCGGCTTTGGGCCCTTCTCCTGTTCAATGTGGGCGTTGAGATCGGTCAGATCGTCTTTCTCGCCGGGTGCTTGGCGGTGTGGTGGGTCATGAATGCCTTTCTAGCGAGAGGTCTCACACATCAAGCGCGCGCTGCCACGATCTATGTGGGCGGCGGCATAGCGGCCTTTTGGTTCATCGAACGGGCGAGCGGGATCCTGTTCGCTTAAACCGATCCCCTATTCCGCCGGAACAGCCGGTCCCCGTGTTTCAGCTTCTTCGTATTGCGACAACCGCCTAGCTATCAGCCCCGGTGACCCGGTATTCCTGGCAAGTAGTTTGTAAAACATCGGCACAATGAACAAAGTCATCGCCGTTGCCAAAAGCACGCCGGAAAAGATTGCGATCCCCACAGTGGCGCGGCTTCCCGAACCTGGCCCGCTTGCCAGGACCAGAGGGAGCGCGCCAATGGAGGTCGATAAGCCGGTCATGACAATCGGTCGAAAGCGAGTCTCCGCTGCTTCAATAAGTGCCTCTTCGAACGCTCTGCCCTGATCGCGCAATTGGTTGGCGAACTCAACGATAAGAATCCCGTTTTTCGCCGCGATCCCGACGAGAATGATCAATCCGATCTGGCTGAACAGATTCAGCGAATTGCCTGAGACATAGAGCCCATAGAGCGCGCCACAAATGGCAATTGGTACCGTCAGTATGATGACAAGAGGGTGAATAAAGCTCTCGAATTGCGCCGCAAGCACCAAAAAGACGATGAGGAGCGCGAGGGCGAACACGAACATGCTGGACGACCCTTGCTCCACGAAGCGACGAGAGTTGCCTTTGTAATCAATGCGTGGCTCCGAGTTGAGGTCTTCGGCCACTACTGTCTCAAGGAAATTGAGCGCCTCTCCCATCGAATAGTCCTCGTTAAGATTGGCGCTTACCGTGATGGACCGTAGTCGATTGAACCGCTGTCGGCTGGCCGTGTCCGCCTTTTCCTGCAAATTCACCAGATTGGACAAAGGGATGAGCTTGCCCGTTTGTTCCGATCGCACATAAATATTTGCGAGATCGCTGGGCTCTCGCCGGTTCTCGTCACTGAGCTGCAGAATAACGTCATACTCTTCGCCGCCTTCGACAAAGGTCGTGACCTGGCGGGAACCCAGCATCGTTTGTAATGTTAAGCCGATGGAGCGGCCTGAGACGCCTAAATCGAATGTCCGGTCCAAATCCGGGGAGACCAGTATTTGAGGGCGGGTCGGCTTGTAATCGGTTCGCACCCTAATCAATCCGGGATTCTGTTCCGCCTTATCGATCACGACTTGCGCCCAGTCTTCGAGTTGCTCGTAGTTCGCACCGCTGAGCACGAACTGAACCGGTTGGCCCCAACTGGGGGAAATACCGCTGCCCATAATGGCAAAGGTTTCGAGTCCCGCAATTTGACCGAGACGGCTGTTCACTTCGCCCATGATCTCTCGGCCTGTTCGTTCTCTGTCATCCCAGTCGGTCAAGACGAAAACGCCGCGCGCGCTGTTGTAAGCACTGCTGGCGCCGAAGCTGCCGGGAGCGCGGAGGAGCACACGCTGAGCTTCCCCGTTCTCAACGTAGTCCATGAAAACCGATTCGATTTCGTCGATATAGGTGATCATTTCATCGTAATTGGTTCCTTCTGCCGCCCGCGCAGAGACAAAGAACTTGCCTCGGTCTTCGGGTGGTTCGAGCTCCTTAGGCAGGGTTGTCCAAAGCGCAACCACGATACCACTCAGTACAAGGACGAAAACGACGGCGGCTGCCGGAACTTTTAGAGCGGCCTTGAGTAATTGACTGTAGCCGTCGCGCAGGAAGCCAACGCCTCCCTCAATCCGCTGTTGGAACCGTGTTTCGCTGCGGCGCTGGCGCAGTAACTTCGAGCACATCACGACAGAAAGGGTGAGGGCCACCAAGCTTGAAATGATGACCGCTGCTGCGACGGTCGCCGCCAGTTCTCCGAAAATACGTCCAACGAATCCCTCTAAGAAGATAAGCGGTGTAAAGACGGCAACAATGACGATTGTCGTTGCGATGACAGCGAAACCCACTTGCCGGGCGCCGCGATAGGCAGCGAGCAACGGGGGTTCGCCCAAGTCGATCCGGCGCTGAATGTTTTCAAGGACAACAATGGAATCATCGACCACAAGTCCGATGCAAAGAATGAGCGCAAGGAGCGTGATAAGATTGATGGACATGCCGAGGGCTGCAAGCACCGAAAATGTCGAGATCAAACAGATCGGTACGACGACCGCCGGGATAACAGAGGCGCGCATGGACCCCAGAAATACGAAGATTACGGCGACGACGAGCAGAAGCGCCAGGGTGAGCGTCGTATAGACCTCAGAAATCGCGCGATCCACAAAGACGCTATCGTCGCTAGAGTTGTTGATGCGCGCGCCCTCGGGAAGGGTCTTATTGATCGCTGCCACTTCCGCGTTGGCGGCGCGCGCCACGTCGATCAAGTTCGCCGTGGACTGCTTGACAATCCCTAAACTGACTTGAGGTTCGCCGTTCCCGCGAAACATGGTGCGCCGCTCCGAGGCTTCCAGGCTCACTCGGGCGACTTCTTCCAAGCGGATCAAATGGCCGTCCGGCCCCTGTCCAACGACAAGCTTGCGGAAATCCTCCTCGGCTCGATAAGAGCGCAGTATTCGAACGGTGAAGTCCTTGGCTTGTGATTCAAGATTTCCTGCGGGGAGTTCAATATTCTCGTTCTGAAGGGCCTCTTCGATGTCGGTTACGGTGAGACCCCGGGCGGCCAAAGCCACGCGATCGAGCCAAATGCGCATCGCATAGCGGGATCCGCCGCTCAGCCGCACGCGGGCAACACCGTCGAGGACGGACAATCGATCGACGATATAGCGTTCTGCGTAATCGTTAAGCTCCAGATTTGTCAGGCGATCCGAATTAAAGTTGAACCACATGATCGGCCGGGCATCGGAGTCTTGTTTGCGAACACGCGGTGGATCGGCTTCATCCGGCAAACGCGCAACGACCCGTGAGACCGCGTCGCGAACATCATTGGCCGCATCGTCGATATCACGCGAAATCTTAAACTCTATGGAGATGCGGGAGACGCCGTCTTCAGACGTTGAACTGATCTGATCGATCCCTTCTACGCCAGCCAGCTGATCCTCTAGGACCTGCGTGATCCGCGTTTCCACCACGGAGGCCGACGCCCCAACATAGGCTGTCTCTATAGAGACCACCGGCACATCCATTTCCGGAAGCTCCCGCAAGGGTAAGCCCAAAAAGGAGATGCCGCCGAACGCTACTAAAATAAGACTCACGACGGTCGCGAAAACAGGTCTTTTTACGGCGAGGTCGGAAAGAACCATATGAGTCTCGTTTCGCTGGTCAGCGCGCTATACGCCCGCATCGACGCTTTCGTCTTCGGCTAAGACAACCGATTTGCCCGGGCGGATCGTGTTCACGCCGCGTGTGACCACCAACTCGCCTTCACTGAGGCCGGACAGCACCTCGACTTCCTCCGCGGCGCGCCGGCCAACTTGGATTTGGCGAAACTCTGCAGACAGATCTTCGCCCTCTCTTTGCAAGACGTAAACAAAGAAGTCGTTTCCTCTCTGCAGGATGGATTTCTCGTTTATGCGCAGACTGAGCCGAGTATCCCCTTTGAGAGTGGACGTCAGCAACATGCCCGGTTTGAGAAGGTTTTCAGTGTTGGCGATTTCCGCGCGCACCAGGACCGACCGGGTCTCAGGATCAACCCGGGAGTCCACTGCGGTTACGGTCCCGCTGAAATCTTGCGCGGGGTACGCGGCACTCTTGACGTTTATCGTCGTCCCCCGTTCGAGGCCCCCCAGATAAGTCTCCGGGACGGTAAAGTCGAACTTGATGACGCTCACATCATCAAGGGTTGTGATCTCATCGCCGGGGCGAACAAGGGTCCCGGGGCTCACGAGGCGAAGTCCAAGCACACCAGCGAAGGGCGCCGTCACTAAGCGATCGCTCAAGCGAGACTCGATAACCCCTACGCGGGCTCGCGCCTGCTCCAGATTGGACGTCGCGGTATCCAACTGTGCCTGAGTCGCTGAGCCCCTTTTTGCCAAGTCTTGAATGCGCTCGAATTGCAATTCGGCTTCTCGTTCCGAAGCCTCGGCCTCTTTCAGTTGAGCGGTTTGCTCACTATCGGCCAATTCAACGAGAATATCTCCTTTGGCGACGGACTGACCGTCCTCAAATCTCACTTCGTGGACTGTTTCGGTGAGTTTGGCCGTCACGACGATGGACTCGTTCGCGCGCGCGGTTCCGATCACGTCGATTTTGTCAAAGAACTCCTGCTGAGTTACCGATTCGGCGAAAACGCGTGTCGGGCTACTCTTCCCGCTGGGACCGCCAGAGCCGCCATTCACATTCGAAATCAGCACCCCGCCCACGGCGATCACGACTATTCCAACAATGCCAACAAGAAGTCTGGTCATCATACCTGCTTCTAAGGTTATATTCTTAAACGACTTTTTGCGTTTGGGCGAGGATATTCAGCGTTTCACTCTAAGTCGTTCACCGAGCCGGGGCCGGCCGTATTATTCCGTTCGTTTCGCGTGGGCATATTCCACACTTTGTTTCATTCAGCCACACACAATTGAGTTACGGTTCTCGGCCAATACAAGATTAGCACCCCGCCTACCCAATACACATGGCAGTAATTAACATAGCTTCTATGACAGCACGGTAGAGGCTATGAAGTTTCTCGAAAAACTAAGGAACTCGGGCTTCCTAGTTCGATAGATTCAGCAAAGATGCGGAATGGCTCGCTCGTTCAAAAGACCCTTACAGATTCGAAAGGAAACGCGCCGTTCGGGCGGTCATATGGCCCTGAGAGGGCTTCGTCCCCCCAAAAAGATAAGGCTTCCCAATCTGATTGAGATTTGATCATGACAAAGACAACACTTGGCTATGGGGCTTGGCCGTCGCCCCTCTCTCCCTCCGATCTAGGTGCGGCAATGCTTGGGTTTGGAGGATTGCGCGCCGCAGGCGAAGCGCTCTACTGGACCGAATACCGCCCGGCCGAAAATGGCCGGAATGTGATCATGCGTATGGTCCCCGGAACGGCGCCTCAAACTCTGACACCGCAGGGCTTTAACGCGCGCTCCCGCGTGCACGAGTACGGCGGTACCCCGTTCGTGGTCGCCGGCGAGCGCGTCATCTTCAGCAACTTCGCCGATCAGCGGCTCTACAGTCAAAAGGGGGACGAGGAGCCGGCGCCTTTGACGACGGAAGACAATCTCAGGTACGCGGACGGCGTATTCGATGCCGGTCGCTCCCGGATTGTGGTCGTGCAAGAAGACCACCGGCCGGAAACGCTTCGTTCCCATGGAGAGGCGAGAAACGAGATCGCCGCCGTAGACTTGCAAGATGGCGCCTCGACCGTCCTATTCAGAGGCAATGATTTTGTCGCCTATCCACGCCTGTCAGTAGACGGACGTAGGCTCGCTTGGATCGGTTGGGATCATCCCAACATGCCTTGGGATACAGTTTATTTGTACGTGGCCGACGTCGACCAAGCAGGCAACCTGAGCGACATTCAGATCTTGAATGGAGCGGAAACCGAATCCGTTCTGCAACCCTTGTGGGCACCCAGCGGCGAGCTATATTTTTCGGCGGATCGTTCTGGGTACTGGTCTTTGTATTGCTGGGACGGTGCGGAGGTGCGCCCGGTGCTCGAGCGCCCAGCGGACCTCGGCGGCCCCCTTTGGGGTCTCGGGGCCAGTTTCTTCGACATCCTTCCCGATGGGACGATCGTTGCAAGTTATCTCAACAATGCCGCCCACGAATTGGCCGTTATCGATGTTCAAGATGGTACGTTTGAGCTCCTTGATGTTGGAGAGGCCGAAGTTTCGGAACCGGTCGTTGTTGGCGAGCGCCTCTTTGGCATTGCTGAGTACCCGGGCCGTCCCCACGAATTGGTTGAAATCGACCCCGCGTCCGGCGGCCTCACACCTGTTCGAAGGGCGGGTGAGATGCCGATAGATCCGTCGTTCGTTTCGATCCCTGAGCGGATGGACTATGAAACTTCGAATGGCGAACGAGCCCATGGTGTCTACTACCCGCCGACCAACCCGGACTGCATCGCAGACGGCGATGAAAAGCCGCCTCTCATCGTGATGGCCCATGGGGGACCCACAGGCCACAAATCGGCGACGTTCCAATTGGATATCCAATTCTGGACGACCCGCGGCTTTGCCGTGTTCAACGTCAATTACCGGGGCAGCACGGGCTTCGGCCGGGCCTACCGTCAGCGCCTCTACAAGGATTGGGGGATCGTGGACGTGGAAGACGCGGTCAACGGTGCACTCTTTCTCGCGGCACAGGGGTTGGCAGATAGGAGTCGCCTCTTGATCAGAGGCGGAAGCGCCGGAGGATATGTGGTTTTGGCCACCCTGGCCTTTCATGACACGTTTGCCGCGGGCGCCAATTACTATGGGGTGAGCGATATGGAGGCACTGGCCCAAGATACTCACAAGTTCGAGTCCCGATACACAGATCAACTTGTCGGGCCCTATCCTGAGATGAAAGAAGTTTATGTGGCCCGCTCGCCAATCCATCATCTAGGCGGGTTTGACCGTCCCCTGATTACATTCCAGGGACTGGAAGACGAAATCGTTCCGCCCAATCAATCCGAAGCCATCTTTACAGCCTTGAAAGAAAAAGGGGTGCCCACAGCGTACCTGACATTTGCTGAGGAGCAACACGGCTTTCGCAAGGCAGAAAACCGCGAGCGCGCTCTTGAAGCGGAGCTGGCCTTTTACGGCCGGGTGCTCGGATTTACCCCGGCCGGTTCGCTTCCTCAAATCCAGATCGAGAATTTGGGGTGACGGCCTCTCACACAATACGTTAGACTTCAAAAAAAATATAATCGCACCAGGGAGTTCGCCATGAACGTTATGACCAATCCGGCCGATCAGATCGATCAGGTCCCCTTGTCGGAAATCGATGTCAGCGATGCATCGATCTACGAACATGACACCTGGCAGCCGTGGTTTGCGAGACTTCGCAGGGAAGCACCCGTCCATTTCCAGGAAGACAGCAAGAACGGCTCGTTTTGGTCGGTCACTTCTCACCAACAGATCATGGAAGTGGACATTGATCATCAGACCTATTCGTCTGCGGAAGGGATCTCTATCGTCGACATCCCGGAAGAGGAGCTCGATGAGCGCGATGCAATTGAGAACTTCATTTCCATGGACGAGCCGGACCACGGCAAACAACGCAGGACCGTTTCGCCCGCCGTTGGGCCGCGAAATTTGGAGAATTTGGAACCCCTCATCCGGGAACGGGCCGCTGATATTTTGGACCATTTGCCGGTCGGGGAAACCTTTAATTGGGTGGATCACGTGTCCGTCGAACTGACGGCGCGCATGCTCGCCACACTTTTCGATTTTCCCTATGAAGAGCGCCGTAAACTTATTCATTGGTCGGACATTACAACAGCCGTCGAGGAAACGACAGGTATTGAAACGGACATGGATGCGCGCCGCGCGGAGCTGATGGAGTGCGCCAACGCGTTCTATCAGTTGTGGGGCGAGCGCGCCGCGGCGGAACCTAAATTCGACCTTATCTCCATGCTTGCGCACGGTGAAGATACCAAAAACATGCACGAGAATCCGATGCTCTTTTTGGGGAATATCTTGCTCCTCATTGTTGGGGGCAACGATACAACCCGCAACAGTATCAGTGGCGGCGTGGTTGCGCTCAATGAGTTTCCTGAGGAATATGATAAGCTGCGCGGAGACCCTTCGGTCATTCCCAATATGGTTTCGGAAATGATCCGTTGGCAGACGCCTGTCATTCATATGCGGCGTACCGCCCTGAGAGATACAGAACTCGGTGGGCAGCAGATCCGCGAGGGAGAAAAGGTGATCATGTGGTACCTTTCCGGAAACCGGGACGAATCCGTTTTTCCGGATGCGGACCGGCTTATCATCGATCGAACCAACGCCAGGCATCACGTGGCCTTCGGCTTCGGCATTCACCGGTGCATGGGAAATCGCTTGGCGGAAATGCAGCTGCGCGTTCTTTGGGAAGAAATTATGAAACGCTTCAGGTCGGTTGAAGTCGTGGGAGATGTGGTGCGTTTGCCTAACAACTTCATCCGGGGGATCGCCGACGTGCCTGTCCAAGTGCATCCGCTTTAAGCTGCCGATGTCCAACCAAACCGAAGCCGTGTCGGAAACCGCCCTTACCGTAGGTGATTTGACTTTCTCTGCGCGGATGGCTGGCCGGGAAGATGCACCGCTCGTGCTATGTCTTCACGGATTTCCTCAAACGTCGTTCGCGTACAGACACCAACTGCCCGCCTTAGCGGGGGCCGGATTTAGAGCGGTCGCACCCGATCAACGGGGGTATTCGCCGGGAGCCCGGTTTGACTCGGTGGCGGATTACACTGTCGATCATCTCGTTGGAGACATTGTCGACTTAGCCGATGCGCTTGATGCCCAGACATTTCATCTCGTCGGCCATGATTGGGGCGGAGCCGTTTCATGGCTGGTTGCCGCGGCTCATCCGGACAGGCTCGTCTCGCTTTCGATTTTGTCCCGTCCGCATCCGTTCGCCTTTGCGAGAGCCATGCGCGAAACTGAAACACAGGCCCATCGCTCCCGGCATCACAAAGCCTTTCAAGATCCAAATACAGAAGACTTACTGCTCGAGAATGGGGCGCGACGCCTGCGAGAGGCGCTGGCGGACCAGCGGGTTCCCCCTGACGCCATTGATGCCTATTTGAACGTGCTCGGAGAAAAATCCGCATTGACCGCGGCCCTCAATTGGTACCGAGCCGCCCACGGCGACTTGGGTCATGCGTCGGAACGCTTTCGTGACGGATTGGCTCACATTTCAGTGCCCACGCTTTACGTGTGGGGTGACGAGGATGCCACGGTCAGTCCGGAAGCTGCCAAGTGGACCGCCAGTTATGTGAACGCCCCCTATTCGTTCGTCACGCTGCCGGGTGTTGGCCATTTCTCCACCGATCAAGCGCCCCAAGACGTTTCGCAGCACTTAATCCGCCATATTTCAGATCATCACGGCACAAATTAAAGCTTCTATGAGTCTCAAGTACCGATCACTCTTCTGCGCCCGCGATATAGTCGATAAAGTTGAGCAGCGATTGATGGATTGTACCGGCATTTTGATTTCTCAAAATGCGCGACGGAATGGAGATATCCATATCACTCAACGACACATATTCGACACGGGTGAGATCCGGCGTGAGTTCCTCAAATGTCACGACCGTCCGTGACCACGGAACCCGATGGTACTTTTTGTCAATCGGCGCCAGATCGGGGAAATTGACAGCTTCAACCACGATCTTTCCATCTACCTGTTTGTTGCTCACTTGAGACAAAATCATATCGCGATCTTTGACCGGGAAAGGCATGTTCATATAGATATGAGCCGTGGGAAGACCGTCTTCGCGTTCAAGGCGCTCCACGCGTTCGGTCTTATCGAACCAGTCCGCAAACGTCCCAAAGTCCGACATCTTGGAAAAGACGGCATCAATGGAATGCGGAATGTCCGCAACCGTTTTGATTTCAAACTGTTGTTCCGCCGCCCCTGTATTTCTGTCGTTGAGGGTGACTTCCCGGGCGTAGGTGGTCACGGTGTCATCTCGGATGACAGGTTGCCCCCAATCCACTTCCTCACCGAAAACGGCCGATGACACTGTCAGAACAAATAGTGTGCTCAGATATGCTAAGTGTTTCATCTCTTGACCCTCGCTTGTCGATCCGTCTTATTTCGGAAAATGTCGGCAATTTTTGGCCACCGCCAATCAAATTTTCGCGCGCAAGCTTGCGATGTATTCAACCGTGAGAGAGCACGCGACCAAGCGATTTCGCCTGTACCACAACAAAAAGCGAGGATATGCAATGACACCCAGCCAGCTGCTGACGCTTCTTTTTGCGCCCTTGGACCGGGGAGACGGGGCCAATGTGAAGTCTTTCCTTGACGAGTGGGGGCCCGCCCCTCACCTCCCCGCTCATCTTGGCTCCATCGACGAACAAGATGCTTCGGCGTTTGCAAGGCTTGCGTGGGTTGCAGTGCGAGCGGACCGGCGCTCGATGGCGGGAGCCGCCGGACACCAGGCGGCCATTCGGCGTCTCTTTCCATCAACGCCCAAGAATGCGATTACCGCCTTCTGCGTGAGCGAAGACCATGGCCCAAGACCTTCGAAGATCATGTCCTCGCTGGCGCCAGACGGCGACGGCTGGGTGCTCAACGGCCTGAAGCGTTGGGGATCGATGGCGCCCGATGCGGACCTCTTGTACGTCGCCGCTTCCGTCGGACGCCATGACGACGGGCGGAATGACCTGCGCATGGTTGCGCTGCCTTCGGATCGGCCCGGTCTTTCGAAGGATGAGACGCCTTATGCGGAGAAGTATCCAGAGATGAAGATCGCCGACCTCTATTTCTCGGATGTTCCCGTGAAAGAAGAAGAGGTGTTTGATACGGATGCCTACGATGCGTTCATCAAACCGTTCCGGCTGGTCGAAGACGTCTACGGAACAGCGGCCACGCAAATCGGCCTTGTCCGGCTCGCGCGAGATTATGACTGGCCTGAGGAAATCATAGAAGACCTTACCGCTCTTGTCTTGCAGGCCCAGACCATCGCCGCGACGACTATGGAAACCCCCGAAGAAGTCATCCTGATCTCTTCCTATTTCCGCGCCTCGGCCGATCTTTGGTCTCGGTTGGAAGAGTGCTGGACAAAGGTGCCGGAAACAGAGCGGGTGCGATGGAGCCCTGACATCGGGCTGCTTGAGATTGCAGCACGGGCGCGCGAAGCCCGGCGCCAATCGGCATGGCAGGCATTGACTGCTCCTTAGCCAACCTACGGGTCTGATCAAGCTTGTCGGCGATGGTTCTTTGGAAGTGCTCCCATTTGGGGTAAAGTGCCGTCCAAGGACAAGTCATTCATTGAGATCAGGGTAACGTGGGACACTTTCTAAGAACTCTGGTTTTGGCGCTGGCGATCTTCGGAGCCGGCTGGCTCACAGGAGATCGTTACGGCGTCGACGGATGGATCGCGCGGGCGATCGATCCCGTCTTTGCGTTTGTGGATCCCCTATTCGGCGAAGATGCTGATCTGACCGCTTCCGAGCCGTCCACAACACCGGAACAAGAGGCCTCGGAGCATGTGGCTGCCGCTCCTGAACGCTCATCGGAAGAGACGGCTGATTCGGCGCCGAACAACGAAGGTACGCTCGCAGAAGATGATCGACCGGTTGCCATGGAAGGCTCAGCAAACGCGCAACTAAGGACCAATCAGGCGGGCATCGACATCTTGAAGGAGTCCGAAGGATTGCGGCTTGACGCCTATGAGTCCGGCGGAAGGCTCTATGAGGGCTATGGCCATCAGATCCAAGAAGGCGAGCCCACGCACATTACAGAGGCAGAGGCGGAAGAATTCTTGCGCAGCGACCTGGCGCGGTTTGAAGAGTTTGTGTACAGGGCGCTTACTCAGCCCGCAAATGAAAATGAGTTTTCGGCCATGGTCACGCTCGCCTACGGCATCGGCACCGGCAGGTTCGCGGACTCGACCGTCTTGCGCAAATTCAACGAGGGTGACAAGCAAGCAGCCGCCGACGGATTCTTGTTGTGGGTGAAGGCCGGCGGCCAAGTGGTGGAAGGCTTGAAGGTTGAGCGGGAACGACAACGGGCCTTGTTTCTAACGCCCGTGGACTGACTTAAAATTCAGTATCCGCAATCGTCATCCGGTGGAGCAGCCGGTCATAGCCATCATATCCCCCGGTCGCCGCATGTAACAGCGAGCGATTGTCCCACATGACGAGCATGTCCTTCTTCCAGCGGTGGGAGTAGACCACCTCTTCCGATGTCTGATGACCGTAAAACTTCGCCACAAGGGCGTTGCTTTCCGTCTCCGGCAGACCGGCGAATCCCATGATGTAGGCGGCTGAACTATAGAGCGCTTTCTTGCCGGTTTCCCGGTGTGTGCGGACGAAGGGATGCTCCCTCTTCTCATAGGCTTTTTCGCTCGGAAGGATTTTCATGCTTCGGCCGGACTCCTGATCCTTGTCGCCATAGGCGCCGCCGGGGGCGTAGCCAAGCTGGGCCGAGTGGATGGCTGTGAGTTCGTCGGCCTTGTCCCGGAGTTTGTCCGGCAAGCGTTCATAAGCCGCCACCTGGTCCGCGAAGAGCGTGTTCCCGCCGTGGGGCGGGATTGTGATGCCATAAAGGATGGTTCCGGCGGGCGGCACCTCTAGAAAGCTCCAATCGGAATGAAAGGTTTCCGCAAAGATGGGCGTGCGCTCATCAGCGTTGCGTTGGATCGCCGCGATGTTCTCGTGGCCGTCGATGTGACCGAAAAAGGGATCCTCGCCGAACGCGCCAAAATACGAGGTGAACCGCTCGAGCTCCTCATCAGTCAATTTCTGATCCGGGAAAACGAGCACTTTGTGCTCCACCCAATGAGCGCGCAGCTCGGCAATACACTCCGCTGACAGATCTTTTTTGAGATCGATGCCGGTGACCACCGCGCCGCAAATCGCGCCCGTTGGCTCAACTGTCAGGCCCATGCTTTCCTCCCAGACTTCATTCGCGTTTTCGCAGACGGTTCGTCGTTCAAATCTTACAAGCAAAGGAAGTGACCGGGCAAGTCTCGGACTTCATGTTCACTATTCGACAGGACTGTACACCCATCTCAGCCGTCGCGAGCGCCCGTCTGTGCGCCGCTTGGCGACATCTCTATGCGGTGACGTGCCCGATTCCAGGATTGCTTGTTTTCGCAATTTCGTGAAAACGACAGAACTCGGATGGCTCCTTATTCACCAGACCCCATTGGTGGGCACGATTTCGTTTTGAGGAAATTGCCCAATTGGTCGTAGGTGCCTGGCGCTTTGGGGACCATCACCGAAGGTCGTGCCACTTATTCAACAAACCCACCGCTTAGGTGTTCGGCTATATCTACCGCGTGTCCAGTGGACTGACGAAACCGTCCGGCTTCACCGCGAGCACCGGGCATTCCAGGGTGTTGATGATGTTTTCTGCCGTATTGCCAATGAACACCCCACTCAACCCCGTGCGGGCGACGGTGCCCATAACGACGACGTCCGTTTCAAGTTCTTGGCTCTGCTCTTTGATCACTTTTTCAGGTGCCCCGCGGACGAGGCGCGGGATAAGGGGCACATTGTCTTTGTCCGTCCCGTCCTTCCTGCTCTGGTCTATGAGTCTGCTCATCGCCTGTTGGCGGACGCCGAGCACCTCGTTGAGGTAATTGTCGGCTGAGACCCGCGCATCGGCGGTGGATGAAAAGGCCCAGATCAGATCCTCGCCTAAGGCTTCCCATGCATGAAGGACGACCACCTGCGCGCCCGTTGGCGCGGCAACATTGCGGGCCGTTTCGACGACGCGACGGTTCAGCGCGAACAGAGTTTCAGGTTCAGCGGCGTCCCAATCGTCGATATCGACGGCTGCGAGTACGCGCCGCGGAACGGCCTGGAACTCGGGTACTTGGAGCCAAACCGGGCAAGGGCATTTGCGTAGTAGATGTTGATCCGTGCTGGCAAAGATAAACCGGGACAAGCCCGAGAGCGGTTCAGCGGCCTTGACGACGAAGTCGCACCCCGTGGCGATGACGTGACGGATCACCTCGATGAAGACCTTTCCGACGGCGATCCGCACCTCGACTTGGCGGCCGGGCAGATGCGAGGCGAGCCGCGCCTGCACCTTCTCCCGCGTGCGATTGCAAAGGTCATTGAGCAGACGATCGGGATTGCGTCCCGCCAACCGCGCAAGGACATTGAGGTCGTGTGGCGGCTCAATGCAGGCGAAAAGCTCTAGCGCAGCGCCGTGGCGGTCGGCCAGAGCCGCAGCGCTTCGAAGCGCAATCTGAGCCTCGCTGTCATCCATGACCGCGAGAACACGCTGCGGTCGAATGTTTTCATTTGTCATGCAGGAAGTTCCTTCTGTCCTTCGGGATCGGACGCCGCCGGCCCCGGCGCGACCGCGTCTCCGGCGATCATGCGCGCGGCTGCAAAGGCTGCATCCCTGTAAGGCATGAGCACGAGATCCGCGTGTTCGGCGGCGAGCGCATTGACCGTCGACTCATGATGTGCGGCCACGGCAACCTTGCCATCAAAACCGAGATCGCGCACGGCGCGCAGCAAAGCGTGGCGCGGATCGTCATGGGTCAAACCGGTATAATGTTCGGGTACCGCCATGACCAGCCACTGAGCCTGCTGCAACGGCAGACGTGCGAGGAATTCCGGATCAGTCGCATCGCCGAAAACCGCATCGTATCCTTGTGCGCGGGCATGGCGCACCGCCTCGGGGCTAAAATCGACGCCAAGGATCTGTTTGCCGCTATCCCGAAGAACCGTGGCGATACCGAGGCCGTACCTGCCAAGGCCGAACAGGATCACGTCGTGCGGGCGTTCGGTATCCAGACTATTTTCTGGTTCCGCTGTCCCCCCGCGCCGCTCGAAAACACCAAGGACAGGTTCGAAGAAGGCATAGAGCTGGTGGGAATAAGTGATCATGTACGTAGATGCCGCGATGGTCACAAGACCGACCAGTGTCACCAGGCCGAGCGCCTCGTCCGCGACATGGCCGATTGCAACGCCCATCGCCATGAAGATCAGCGAGAACTCACTGATCTGCGCGACGGTCATCCCGGCCAAAAACCCGGTGCGCTTACGATAGCCCATCAAGCTCATAATGATCAGTACGATCAGAGGATTCCCAATCAGTACGAAGAGAGACAGGACGATGGCAGGGCCCACGCTTGCGCCGAGAAGCGAAAGGTCGAGTGAAGCGCCGAGCGAGATGAAAAAAAACAATAGCAGGAAGTCGCGCAAGCTGGCCAACCGCGCAGCGATGGCTTCGCGGAACGGGGTGGACGCAAGCGAGACACCCGCCAGCAAGCCGCCCAGCTCTTTACCAAAGCCGAGGTAGTGGCCCAGCGCGGCCAAGAGTGCCGCCCAGCCGATGGCAAAGGACACCAACAACTCTGGTGCCCGCGACAGTCGTTCGACAAGCGGGTCGGCGATATAGCGGATGAAGACGATGACGGCCGCGAGCATGGCAACGCCATAGGCCAGGATACGCAGTACGTCGGCGACTGCGCCGTTGCCCGCCGCTTCGCCTACGCCGATGGCGGACAGCGCAATCATCGCAACCACAACGACCACATCCTGCACGATCAGAAAGCCAAGAGCTATCCGGCCGTGCAGCGCGTCGATCTCGCGTTTGTCGGACAGGAGCTTGACGATGATGATTGTGGAGGAGAACGTGAGTGCGATCGCCACATAAAGCGCCGTGCGCGCATCGAGCCCTAACGCCACTGCAATAAGGAAGCCAAAGATCGTGGTGAACACGACCTGCCCCAAGCCAGTAACCAGCGCCACGGGCCCCAGAGTGCGCACAAGGTTGAAGTCGAGCTTGAGACCTACAAGGAACAAGAGCACTGCGATTCCGAGCTTGGCCAGCAGATCGATCTGTTCATCGGATCGTGCTATGTCGAGGACCGAGGGCCCGGCGAGGATGCCCACCGTGATGAAACTCACGATCAGCGGCTGGCGCAGCAACAGCCCGATGAATCCAACGCCAGCGGCCAGTACAAGGAGCGCAGCGATCTCATAGAACAGGTAGCCTTCGATCGCGGCGGTCACCCACGTGCCCCCTTTACCACGTTGCAGCTCAGTTTGAATTGCATCTGCGTGCCAATGGGAAGAGCCAATGAACAGCGCTGTCCGACCCCGCTGAAAAATCGCTTGGCATCATTCCTTCGCTCATTTGATGGTTCCCTAACGAACTTTGAAAACGGTTAGTTTCCCTTCCATTCTATGACATAGTCGATCGTGAGAGTTTTCGAGATCGGATCGGAAAATCCTATCGGACAGGGACTCAAGTGCTATTGATCTAAGACGTTTGGACGCGGTTCGTTGGAGAAGGGCGCGATACCATGCCTGCATCTCTGTTGTAGGGAAATCGCAGCGCCGATTAATCTCTCTGACAACGCGCTGATCAAGTTTTTGCGTGCATTGGTTGAGATATTCAGCACCGAAAGACTCTGTACGTGTTCGGTTTGCCGGCAAGCGCCTTGGGACGAGATTGGAGATTCCAGCGGCAATGCGTGAAGGGATTTCCGACTTGACCTTGCCGCTCAGATGCGCGCGGCCCTACCCCCGCTCACCACCAAAAACGGGATCGCGTTTTTCGACGAAGGCGGCGGCGCCTTCGGCCAAGTTGCGGGGGATGAGGACGTCTTGGTGTGCCATTTCCAGATCGAGCTGCTTACTGAACGTGTTGTGCTGGGCGGCGTCAATGGACTGGCGAACACGCGTGACCGTTTCGGGAGACGAGCGCTTTAAGAGGCTGACGACTTTTCCTATTTCCTCATCGAGCTGATCATCTTCGACGCAAGACCAGATGAGCCCCCACTCCGCTGCGGTCTCGGCGGGCAGGCGGTTGCCCATCAAACACAGCCCCATGGCCCGGGCTCGGCCCGCTCGGGTCGGCAGGCTCCACGTCACGCCCAAATCGGGCACGATGCCCAGGCGCGGACTGAACGTGGCGACAAAGAAGGCGCTTTTCGAGGCGATGGTAATATCGCAGGCGAGCGCGAGGCCGAAGCCACCGCCCGCCGCAGGCCCGTGCACCCGCGCCACGGTTGGAACGGGACACGCCTTCAGAGCCCGCATGGCAGGCAGAAAGTAACTGGACCCCGTCGATGCGGCGTTCGAGTCCGTTTCAGACGGCGTGCTTGCGACTTGGACCAAGTCGGCGCCCGCGCAAAAGCCGCGGCCGTTCCCAGTTAAGACGACCACACGAACGCTTTCGTCCGCGCACACTTGGTCACAAGCGTCGTGAATGCCTTTCATGAGACCATTGGTCATCGCATTGAGCGCGCCCGGCCGGTTGAGAGTAATCGTCGCAACGCCATCGGCGATATCGAATAGGACCGGAGCTTCGCTTGTATGTTGGTTCATGGCCGTTTCCCTCTTGGTGATATGATGGTCGTTGTTTTTACCAACCGCCTCCGCCGCTCCCCGGCAAATCCAAATGTCCCGTGAGGAAATCAATGACATGGGCTTTGGCCATGCCGTGGGACAGGGTCTGGGGATGGTCGAGTCCCGGGATGGTCAGCATGTGTGCCTGGGGGATCGCCTCCTGCAATTTGCTCAAGCCGCCCGCCAAGTCGTCCCGCTGGCCCACAACAAAAGCAGCCGGATGGGCAATGGTCTGTAGCGCCTCCCAAGTCAGAGCCGAGGATCGCGGGGCGCGAGAAGCCGCGGCCAGAGCCTTTTTGTCCTGCTTAAGAGCTTCTGCATACAGTCTAAATTGCTTGGCGCGGTCCGACTTGATGCCCGAGAGCTTATCGGCTTCAAGCGCTTGACCCATATCGTCGCTCTGGGCGCGCTCATCGAAAATCGCGTCGCCCACGCCAAGAATCGCGAACTGGCGTACCCGGTCCGGATGGCGATGGGCGAAGTTAAGCGTGGTCATGCCTCCCATGGAAAAGCCCGTAAACTCTGCACTTTCGAGTTCCAAATGATCCAATAGGCTCGCGAGGTCGCCACAGGTCTTCTCCACTCCGTACTGGGAGGGCTCGTACAATTTCGCGCTCTCGCCGTGGCCGCGGGCGTCCATGACAATGACTTGCCGGCCGGTTTTTTGGAGGGCGCCGACCCAGCCCGTGCGCACCCAATTGTCCGCCGAGTGACCCGCAAATCCGTGCAGCAATACGAGAGGGATCCCTTCGCCCGCCACTTGGTACGCGATGTCCACGTCGTCAGAGGAGAATGTGTCCATGATTGCGGCTCCCGTCCGGTTGCAGCTAGGTGCGAGGGGAAAGGCCCCGCACAATGAATTCCGTCAGATGCGAGATGAGCTCTTCGCGCTCCACATGTTTTCGATTGGCGCTCAGTGTCGCCTCTCGAATCAGTCCGCCCAAGGACGAGCCGATAATGTCAACGTCATAGGCTTCGTCCACCAGACCCGCTTCGGTCTGGATCCTGAGCCGAGTCGCCCATTGCTTGCCCCACCGCTCCATCAACGTCTCGCGGGGGGCTCCGTCCGAATAGCCGATGACTTGGGTGTCCGTCATCGCAGCCAGCAACACGCCGGGATTCTCCTGCGCATACTGATCGATGGCGCCCAAAATTGCGCGGATCTGTTCACGGAAGTCGGTTTTGCCTTTTAGGTTTTCGTTGATGCGCGCCTCAAGTTCTTGGCCCGCCTCGTCGACAAAGGCCAGAAAGCATTCACGCTTATCCGCATAGTGGAGATAGAACGTACCGTGACCCACACCGGCCGCCTTAGCAATGTCCTGGGGCCGCGTGTCGTGGTAGCCTTGAGTTACGAACAGCTGGCGCGCCGCCGTCATGATCCGCTCTTTGCTGGCGGGCTTTTTGGAGGCCTGCTCTTGTTTATTGGTTTGTGTCACGGGGTTCGCCCACTTGTCTTCTTGCAGGTTGCATTGACCGCCTAAGCTGACAACTTGTCAATAATTTATGTTTGGGGACTTGGCGTGAGTCCGAAACAATACCGAAAGGCGGCGGGAAATGGCAACCGGGCTAGGAAAAAACCTAGCATCGCTCCCGGAGAACCGGCCAGAAAAACCAAACCGACTGACCCCCGGCTAAACTCGCTGGACATCCATTTGATCGCTGGGGAGCCGAAGAATCGAATGATTTATAGCTCAAAATCGACGTCGGACTGTGAACGCGAACGCCGCCGCAGGCTGCCTTCTAGAAACATATGATCACTGACGATAAACACGCTTCAGGTTGATGAAAGGGGAAATCCGCGAGCGCTCCATCCCGGTGGAGTGTCAGCCGATCCCATAATCGCGGCGCGCCGCCCTAATTGCTATGGTATAGCCTGCCACAACGTCAATAAAACTCATCAACAAGAGAGCGAAAAAGGCATCGTTGCCGAAGCCTTTCAGGAGAACGAACTCAACCAGGCAGATCATGAAGACAATGAGCGAGAGAGCCTGATTTACCTGCGAGGTACTGCCCGTGTCGGTCGATTTTGCGACTTCAAGGATGAGGAAAGACAATCCGGCGATGCCGAAAAGGCCGCCGAGCGTCATCTCCCAGGGCTCACCGGAAATCATGGGCACGGTAAACACAACTTCTTGGAAATCGCCAGGGTCTGTAGCCCCTCCCAAAAATACCATCGCATTATATGCGATTACGACCAATAGCAGGAGCGGAAACGCGGCCATTCAAACATCCCCCAACAACCGAATGCGTCTATCATATGGCAGAGTTGGCCCCAGATCAACTGGCGGGCATTTGGTAACAGCGCAGAGACAACTTGAAAACCTGTGTGTCTATTCTCAGTACTCAGAGTACTAAATGGGTTCAATCAGTCGAATTGCGCCACCGGGAGCAGTCGCGTTGTTCTTGTCCAAGAAGGGAAAACTATGGATTTGGACATGACGAAGTTGCGGCTGTGTGCGGACGGTCCGCCGTAGAAATTGATCCTTCTGCTGATAGCATGCAAATCGATGTGACCCAAAGATTAGTCTCTATTCTGACCGCTCAAAACAAGATCCAGACAAAATCCGCCGTCGCGTTGGCTACAATTCGCGATCCACTCATCCACTGATACGGTCCAAAGCGCGACACCTAAGGATTTTGCCGTTTCCAGGGCGTCTTCTGTGAACCCGACGGCCGAAGCCACGGCGGCCTTATCGGCAATTATTGCATCCTTGGTCTGAGCAATTTTTTGAATCACTTCTCTCCCCACCAGTCTTTTCCAGTTCTTGCACTCGACAATCAAAAGGAAGTTTAGCTCTTCGCTCAAGCTCACTTCTAGAGAAACATCGATCTCGTACTCTCCAACTTGCCGAATTCCTGGAAAGCGTTTTCTGGCGGATACAATTCCGCCTTTTGCAAACTGAAGACCGGCGACCAAGTGGGCGACGAAATCTTCAAATTCACGAGCATTCAGCGGTACACCATGTTCAGAACTGTATTTCTTTCTCTTTGCCATTAGTTTAGGAAAGACGAAAAATTTCTATACTCAATTATTAGTTGAGCAAATCAACTATCATCTTGTCAACATCTTTCCGGTATCTGCCGCACTTTAAGTAATTGCGCTCTTAGCGGCAATGCGCTCACACAAACACAATCCGGGTTGCGCTGATCCTCTCCCCCCTTTTAGCGTTCAATCTCAGAATGCGGTTTTCGTTCGATTTTCGCAAAAAAATTGGCGCTTGAGGAGTTTGAGCTGGCGAGAGTTGGGTCGTTTGCAAAAGCCCTCTTCGTCCTAGTCGAGGCGCCATTCGGCGCTGTTTCTGCTTATGTACGGAACGTCTCTTATGATCCCTGTGGGGAAGGTGTATGAGCACTGCTTAACAACACAACAATTTATAGTTGCGCCCAAATCTTCCGCTCCGGGACTTATCATGAGAAGAACCTTGCCGTCCTTTTCAACGGTCGGGACGCCGGATATGAACGCCTTCTCGATTACATTCTTCCATTGGGCACCTGAACGAGGCGCTTCGTTTGGATCGTCGCAATCGGCACAGTGTTTCAAATCATGCGGAGGTGTATGTCGGCCTAACGGATACCGACGCCGCGATTAGGGGATGGGAAGAAGCGATTCGATTTAATCCCTATACAGATTAGATCGGGCTAGCGGAGTATCGCAGCGGAGGTTATGGCGAGGCACCAAGGAAAGATCCGGCCGATTGGATCTGTGTAGATTGTATCTGCGCTAAAGAAACACCAACTTATTCTACCGGCTTCCCGGGCTTTAGAGCCAGAGCTTTCTCTATGGCCGTCACCAGTTCCAACGAGTCTGGGGAGACGCCGCTTGGGAAAGAAGCCACGACCTCCCCTTGGAAGGAAATCAAGTACTTGTGAAAGTTCCATTTTGGCGTCTTGTTCGCACCGAGAGTGTCTCTGATCCAAGCATAAAATGGGTGTGACTGCGTCCCTTTGACGGCTACCTTCTCGGTCATCGGGAAGTCGATCCCGTAATTGACTGTGCAGAATTCTTTTATCTCCTCCGCGGTCCCAGGTTCCTGATTGCCAAAATCGTTTGACGGTACACCAAGAACGATCAGACCTCGGTCTTTGTATTTCTCCCAGATGGACTGAAGAGCATTGTATTGCGAAGTGAATCCGCAGAAGGAAGCCGTGTTCACCACGAGAAGCGTTTGCCCTTCAAATTGGGACAGCGGCAAAGAATCGCCTTCGATCGACTCGAAAGAAAAGTCGAACGCTGTTGGCTTAGCCTCTTGCGCAGCGGCGCTATGCTGAACGGCAAGGACGAGCAAGACACATAGATATAATTGCTTCATGATTCTTCCTTTTTGTTGGGGCATGAGCTGGACTCACCGCCTTCTAGGCGTGACCGACCGGACCGCTGTATTCGTCGCTATCCTTTACTGCATCGAGCGCTGACATCATCAGCCGAAAGGCCTCTTCGTTGGTGACTTTGCCGATCGAGCCCGCATCTAGGACGCGAAGCGAAAACAAGATGGCGATCGCCTGCAAAACATCGGGTTCTTCGAATTCACCGAGGACTTTGCCCTCACTCAGGATCACCTGGGATAGTCTAGCAACAAGTTGGTGTATTCGGACAGGTGATCCACAGATCTCAGACAGCGGGAACTCGATGTCAGCGACTTCACCGCTCAAGAGATGCGCTCTGTACGGAAGCTTTGTCATTTTCTTGCTTGCAGTTACCTCACGTTCTCTGGCGGCACCGATTCCAACACGTGCCTGAAGACATGATCTCGATTTAGCACCTCAAGGACCAATTCGTTCGTGGCTTCCAAAACGACAGGCGGTGCGACACCGGCGCGACGCGCCTCTTCCCAACGGGAGGTGCACAGACACCAGCGATCTCCCGCCGTCAGGCCGGGGAACCCGTAGCCCGGCATAGGCGTGATGAGATCGTTTCCTTGCGCCAGCGAAAAGGAAAGAAACTCGTTGGTCATCATCGCACAGATGAGGTGCATTCCCCCATCGCTCGGGTCATGCGAACAACACCCGTCCCGGTGCCATCCCGTTAGAGGGTCTAGACTGCAGGGAACTAACTCTGTTCCAATGACATTCTTTTGCACAGTGCCTTTCCTCGCCTCGTGCCGGACCATTCTCTTCGCATCGACGAGATGTTACAGTTCGAATCCTGAGTAAATTATGCCAATTGCGTTTCCGGGGCTGCTTCTCGCGCGCGTAACACAAAGGGACGCTCTGACGGCTCCTCTGCAGAATGCAAGTACGCTCCGAACCTTGGCTCTTGCCGGTGGATAAATGCCTTGTCGACCACAAACTCCGCGGTGTCACCGAATTGGGCGGTCACAAGTTTGTCTCCCAACAGGCCGGTGACCGTTCCCACCAACCCCCCATTTGTTACTATGACATCGCCAGGTTTCAACGCTTCCAGGCTTCGTTTCAGCGCCTGAGCGCGTTTCATTTGTGGGCGAATAAGGAATAAAAACAGACTCGCTGCAAATGTCGCCAGAAGCACTAGCTGCAGCACAACACTTGTAATGTTGATGTCAAACATCTTCTTCTCCCGCCGAAAGACCCTCTTTGACCAGACGGTCTTATTCGGATCTAAATCTTGCCGTGTTGAAAATCCATTTTGTTCCGAAGATCCCAATCGCCAACAATACCATGTGGCCTAATGCATACGCGGGAAGCCAAGCAAACATGCCCGCCGCCAAGCAAAAAATGATGGACCACATTATGGACAGTTGGACCATAATCTGAAAACGCACTATTTTGGGAAGAGCGGACAGCCCGTTTGAATCGCTGTCCATGAGTGAGCGCCAAGGATCACTTCGCATAACCATTCTCCATTTGTTGGTTCTGGTGTTGAAACGACATGGGCGCAGGATCGGATCATTCTGGCAGATTGGCGGCGAAGGATTATCGCGGCTGGTTATTCGTCTTTCGGCAAACGGATGGATGGTGAGCCGGTATTGGGGGAGATCAACATACCCAGCTCACCGATTTCAGCGTTTCGGGTAGGGAGGGTCAAGCCGCTGAAATGTCCATCACTAAATAGAAAAACGAAGCTTCTCACCAACGGGATTATGTGTGCGGCGTTTTGGCTTCATCGTCTCCATTACGATATTCCAACCGCTTGCCTTGCCCGAGAATGGTCGGAACCAGGGCGCCCGCTCAGAGGGACACGGGGCGGTTGGGATCGCTATCCGCCAACCCTGCGCACCGGCTCCGTTCCGTCCCAGGTCCGGGCCACGTCTGCGATGCGTTCAAAGAACTTGCCCTTCGGGCCGCTGGTCTCGGAGATCTCGATGACGCGGTTGGGGTCGCTCGGGTGGATAAGGTAAGCAAAGCGGCCGGGCTTGTTGATCTCACCTTCCTGGTCGACGGTGTAGCCTTTGTCCAACAAGCTCTGAAGAGCGGCGTCATAATCATCCGGCCAATGAGAAATGTGTTGTTGACCGGTCCGGCCCGAGTCCGTGAAGGCTTTGTATGAGGTCGGCGTATCGCAACGCTGCTGGATGAGCTCGATCTGAAGATCTCCAGAATTGGAGAGCGCAATGGAGACGTGCGGAGAGGACGCCTCACCCTGATAGGAGTAAGACTCCATCCGGACCGACTTGATGTAGAACCAGGGACCCACGCCCAGTGCGCCGGCCCAGTGATCCATTTCTGCTTCGATGTCCTCTACAACATAGGCCACCTGTCGGATTGGCCCCAGTGTTTTGTTTGTCATCGTAAGTCCCTCTACTGACTTTTTCTAAATCGACTTCTAATTCGATAGTGCCTTTGCTACGGCGGTCTGCCATCCAGCATAGCGTGTGTCCCGTTCTTCCCCTCCCATCAGCGGCTCGCAAGTACGATGAACGCGCCACTGGGCGGAGAGATCATCCAAGGAGTCGTAAAGGCCGCAGCCGAGACCGGCAAGGTAAGCAGCACCCAATGCCGTTGTCTCGACGGACTCAGGCCGTTCCACCTGTACGCCGACGAGATCAGAGAGCCTTTGCATAAACCAGTCATTGGCGGCCATGCCCCCGTCGATGCGCAAAGCGATTTCGCCCAGGTCCACATCGGCGGTCATAGCATTGATCAGGTCACGCGTTTGGAAACAGACAGCATCGATCGCTGCACGGACGATTTCCGCAGGCCCCGCGTCCAGCGTCAGTCCCGTAATCATGCCTCTGGCATCCGGGTCCCAGTGCGGCGCACCGAGTCCGGTAAAGGCGGGCACGAAATAGGCGCCGGAGGCATCGCTCGCTTGTGCCGCCAAGTCGGCGCTCTGCTCCGCTGTCGCCAATAGCCCCAAGGAATCGCGGAGCCATTTGATTACGGATCCGGCAATAAAAATGCTGCCCTCAAGGGCGTAAATTGGTTTCTCGTCAAGAGCATATCCGATTGTACTGAGAAGCCGGTTTGAGGAGTTCACCCTCGTCTCGCCCGTATTTAGAAGCGCAAAACAGCCGGTTCCGTAGGTGGATTTGATCATGCCGGGCTGGAAGCACGTCTGCCCCACTGTGGCGGCCTGCTGATCGCCAGCCATGCCGAGGATCGGAATCTCTTTGCCAATAGCTTTCTTGGTGGTGACACCAAAGTCCGCCACACACGGTTTTACCTCCGGTAGAATCCCCTCGGGAATGTCGAGGAGTTTTAGGATCTCTGCATCCCAAACGCCGTCCTCGATGTTGAACAAGAGCGTCCGGGAGGCGTTGGTGACATCGGTTGCGAACACTTCGCCGCCCGTCAGGTTCCAGACGAGCCAGGTATCGATGGTGCCGAAGGCGAGACGGTCCGCGTTGGCGAGGTCGCGGGCCTTCTTCACGTTCCGCAGCAGCCAGGCGACTTTCGTGCCGGAAAAGTAGGGATCGAGCAGGAGGCCGGTTTTGCGAGTGACCATTTCTTCATGGCCGGCCGCTTTGAGATCCGCGCACATATCGGCGGTGCGGCGATCCTGCCAAACAATCGCCTTGTGAACAGGCTCGCCTGTTTTCTTGTCCCAAAACACGGTCGTTTCGCGCTGATTGGTAATGCCGATGGCCGCGATGCGGTTGCCGTTGCGGCCGTCCAGCGCTTTCTTGCAGACCGACTGGACTGCCTTCCAAATTTCGGTTGCGTCATGTTCGACCCACCCATCCTCGGGATAGAACTGCTTGTGCTCCAAAGACGCTTGAGCCTTAGCGGCACCCGCGCGATCAAAAACAATCACTCGGGAACTCGTCGTTCCCTGATCGATGGCCATCAAGAGATCCCCATCCTTCTTGGCGAGCGCCATTTGCTCCTCCTCTTCGTCCTTTTTCAGACGTGCGAGACTACTCTTTGGCAGCCGTTCGGAGCAAGCCACGCAGTGGCGCGCTAACGAATGAGAAACTGTCCTTAACGGCTTGTTAATGGAGTCTTTTTAGCACTTAGGTCTCTTCTTCGTCTCATCGGGAGTACAGTAGCCGTGACCGACATGATCACCCCCCTCTCCTCGACAGACACACCCTCGCTCGACGCTAACGCTCCCCTGCCGACGGCGAGTGCGCTCAATTTGATGACCAACTTCACCCAGGCCTCGCATCTGCTTGAGGCGGACGAGTTGGAGCGCACGGTTGGGCACATTATTGACTATCTCGACTCAGTAACCGTCGAAGACCGGATCATCGTCTCCCTCGTTTTATTGAAGGCCCAGCGACTCACTGAGCGTCTCATGATTCGTTTGGGGACAGATCAAATCGAGGTGGCGAGTATCCTCCTGGAAAAGCGAAAACAGATTCCGTCCGCCGTCCTACTCGAAATCGCCGGCCATACGGGAGCGGATCATCATCGCGCCATCGCGTCCCGAACAAATCTGGCCTCTTGTGTGTGCACAGCGCTCATTGGTGCGGGCCACGAGGCCGCTCTCGTGGCGCTTGCCGAGAATCGCTCGGCCCAGATCGATAGCGAAGGATTTGCCCGTCTTGCAGCCTTCGCGGGCCGCTTTCATCTCCTGCGGTTGCCCCTCACTCTTCGGGCGGACACACCGGAAGCGGCGCTGATCCAGCTCAAATCAACAGGATCCAAAACGCTTGGCGCTTACATCGATTGTGTTCTGGACAACCGGTCCAAGTCCCCTGCTGTTCGCCCTGTCCAACCCGACTTGAGCCGCTTGACGGATAATCTGGCGCGGCTTGCTCATCTTTCCTGCGAGACTGTGGACCGTGTCGTCGGGCATGGCTCAGTCCGCGCCCTCGCCATGGTGGCCCGCTCAATTGGCATGGACCGAACGACGTTCGACCGGTTTGTCGATCTGGTCATTCACGCGCGGGGCAGCGAAGCGGCCGTGGGTCTGCCCAGCGAGGACGATTTGGCAACCATGTTCTACGAATTAAGTCCGCACGAAGCACGACTGGCCCTCGAACATAATCTTGTGGGTTACTAGATCTACGTCTATCTTATGGGACGGGCGGGCTGTTCCGCCCTGATTTTATATAAGTGGACCTATGGATCAGCAAACCGATCAAAGCCGCCTAAAAGTAACGGTTTCTCCTCCTTCATCGAACGCAGCGAGCGCGCGCGATGCGCTTGTCGACCCGTTTGGCCGGACCGTCTCCTACCTGCGTGTTTCCGTCACCGATCGGTGCGACTTTCGTTGCGTTTATTGCATGGCAGAAAACATGACGTTCCTGCCGAAGTCGGAAGTTCTCAGTTTGGAAGAACTTGAGCGGGTCTGCGGCGCATTCATTGATCGCGGCGTTAAAAAAATCCGGTTGACGGGAGGTGAACCCCTGGTGCGCCGGGATATCTTAACCCTAATCCGCGCGCTTGGCGCAAAGGTCAAGTCCGGCGCTCTCGAAGAGCTCACGCTGACAACGAATGGCAGCCAACTTTCGCGGTTCGCCGAGGACTTGGCCGAGGCGGGCGTGAAACGCATCAACGTGTCAATCGATACCCTTGATGCGGACAAGTTTCTCGAGATCACAAGATGGGGCAAACTCGACAAGGTACTCGATGGCGTTAGAGCCGCACAGGCCGCAGGGCTCCGTATAAAGATTAATGCGGTCGCACTGAAGGGTGTCAATGAACACGAGATTCCAGGCATGATTGAGTGGGCTCACGGTGAAGGCATGGACATGACCTTAATTGAGACCATGCCGCTGGGCGACATCGACGGAGACCGCACAGACCAATACTTGCCTTTGTCATTGGTTCGCCGTCAATTGGAGGATCGCTGGACTCTGCAGGATACAGATTACAATACCGGCGGACCGGCCCGCTATGTGACGATTCCGGAAACAGGTGGGCGGCTTGGCTTCATCACTCCCCTCACCCATAACTTTTGTGAGTCCTGTAACCGGGTTCGTCTCACGTGCACCGGCACTTTGTTTATGTGCCTGGGTCAGGAAGACGCGGCTGATCTCAGATCTGCCGTTCGCGCCAGCGCGAGTGATGACCTCCTTCATCAGACGATCGATGAGGCGATCGGGCGCAAGCCCAAGGGACACGACTTTGTTATCGACCGACGGCAATCGAAGCCCGCCCTGTCCCGGCATATGTCCGTCACCGGCGGCTGAGCGGCAGGCCAATGGGCGGCCGCCTATGAGACCAGTTGCTGAGACAGGGGAGCCGCATCCTTGACCAAGACATTCGAGCGTATTTGTTTTTTGGCGAGCGATCGGCCGGAAGCGCTGGAAGCTCAATCATCGCTGATTGAGAAGTACGGCAATTGTTCGCCGGAAGGATCTGATGTCATTGTCGCCCTTGGAGGCGACGGGTTTATGCTGCAGACGCTTCACGCGCATATGACCCACAGCGTTCCCATCTATGGTCTCAACTTCGGCTCCGTCGGTTTCCTGATGAACGAGTTTCGTACAGATGGGCTGAGAGAACGTCTTGCCAAGGCGGAAGCGACCACGATTCACCCCTTGCTGATGCGTGCCGTGACGACGGATCACAGAGAAGTACAAGCGATTGCGATTAACGAAGTCTCCCTTTTGAGGGAAACCCGTCAGACAGCAAAACTGCGGATTTCGGTGGATGGCAAAGTCCGTATGTCTGAGCTCATTTGCGACGGCCTTATCGTGTCAACACCTGCCGGAAGCACGGCTTACAATTTGTCGGCACACGGTCCCATTATTCCGATTACCGGCGATCTGTTAGCAGTCACGCCCATCAGCGCCTTTCGGCCGCGCCGCTGGCGGGGGGCACTCCTGCCTCACCGTGCTGTGGTTCGCGTAGAGGTCATCGATAATGCGTTTCGCCCGGTCAGCGCTGTCGCCGATCAATTTGAGGTGCGCTCCGTCAGCGAGGTCGTTGTGGAAGAAGACCGATCTATATCCATCCATATGTTGTTTGACGAAGGCCACAGCCTCGAAGAACGGATCGTTGCCGAACAATTCTCTTAACGGATTATTACCGGATGTGCCGTTCTGGCCTAACGGCTTGTTAACGCGCCACGGGCATACTCGCGTGACGAACAAACAGTTTAGGCTACGCCCCGATGAGCAAGAATTCTTCAGGCCAGATCGTCAAACCACCCAATGTGCTGAAGGCCAAAGTGTCCGGCAATTTGGCGAACCCAGACGAAGACCTGATCGCTCGCGCAGAACAGGCGATGGAGGAGCTCAGCGGCGAATTCGCTGAATGGATTCAAGAGGATGTCGACAAACTGTCGACTGCTTACAACAATTTCTACGCGGATCCTGCTAATCTGGATGCGCGCAATGCGCTTGAATGTGCGTCCCATGATCTCAAGGGTCTCGGCGCCACCTACGAGTTTCCTCTGGTGACACAGTTTGCCGGCGACCTTCATGGCATTATCGAAGCTGCGGGAGAGGATGTCCCGCCGCAGAAGATTGTTAAAGCGTATGTGGACTCCATCCGCGCAATCGTTTCGCAGAATATCAAAGACCCTGAAAATCCCGTTGCTCAGGCCCTTTTGACCGAGCTGCAAGCCCTCGCCGGCTAATTCCGACTCTAAGTTTGCCGAGCGTCGGCCAGGTACCCCTTTAAGGACCCATTCCCTCAAGCGATTGTTCGGTCACCCCGTACCCGGCTTCGGCCGGTATCGTCAGAACGGGTCCCGACTCTCCGTTTTTTATGACGGGCAATACGGTAACGATCTTGGATGCTTGAGCCGCCTCGATCGCGCCCGATACGCTATCGCTTTCAGCCAATTTCTTTACATTCATCAGTGTGGGAAATATAATGGTCCACTTGCCTTCTTCGGCTTCCGTCATCACTTGGCCTGGATTCACCCAAACCGAGTCCACATTTTCGGATCCATCGTGAACAGCAATATGATCGTCTGGTGCTATTGCCAGAAAGAAATGGGTGTCGAACCGTTTCGGCATCATTTCAGGCGTGATCCAATGGGCAAAGGGCACCATAAGATCGCACGCGAGAGTCAAACCATGTTCGCGGGCAAAGTTCAGCATGGTGATTTCGCCTTTGACCAATGTCTCGCGGTAACGGTCGAGTTCTATAACGCGGTCTCCTGACACCATTTGACCCGTCTCGCGATCGCGGGCGAGCAAGACGCCGCACTCTTCGAAGGCTTCTCTGATCGCGGCTACGCGAAAACTGAGGAGATCTTCTGGAACTTGATCCGAACCATCGCAGAGCTCGCGTATCGTCCCGGTGTCATGGGACCGATCGACTTTCCCGCCGGGGAACACGAGAGCGCCGGAGGCGAAATCGATTTGATGATGGCGAACCACCATGAAGACTTGCAGCTCGCCTTGTCTTTCGCGCAACAAAAGGACGGTTGATGCGGGCTTAATTGCGGCTTTCTCTTCTGACATGCGTTCCCCTTTTTGAGTTGCTGGGGAACCTAAGGGATGCCTCTGCGAATGTAAACTTGGGGCTCTAGGCCGCCTTGGATTGCACCGTCCGGTCTTCGAGGACGCTGATCAGATAATCCACATCTTCCGGGTCAATGCGCTCATATTGGGTGAGGATCCGTTCGACCATTTTGCTGCGATAGCGGACTTGGTCATCGGCATAACCGTCGTAATCCGTCTCGCGCATCACATCGATCGCCACGCGAAACAAGGGATAATAGACTTTGGGGATCGGCGTACGATCAACGACGGCCTTGAGGCCGAGCTTTCCGGCATCGTGGATCATGAGCGAGGCGTTTTCCCGCGGCAACCCAGCCAGCTGAGCCATGGCCGCCTCAAAGAAATTGATATCGCCGGTGCATAGCCCTCGCGCGATTAGGGAGGGCGTCAAACGGTGATTTTTATGCAGATGTTTGACGAACGAGACCACGTCGGCGACGTTGCGCGCTTCCTCGACAAGATCGACCGTCGCGCGTTCGCGTGCGTCCTGAGTGATCACATTTGCTTGGGATACGCTCAGCTTCTTCTTCTCGAGAAGGAAGTCCTTGAGCTGACCGGAGACCATTGTGATCAATTTCTCGGTGATCTCGAGGGGTACATCCTCGCGAACCGCCAGTCGCTGTTGAACTTCCTCATTGTTCGGATAAAGGACGAGAATGTTATCGTAGCTGGACTGACTGATCTTGGCGCCCGTGTTGGAAACCAGGGTGTGAGTGACTTGTTCGTTTTCTGTTTGCACAAGGGCTTCCGATACCACCTCTTCAACCCTTTCCCGGCGTGCAATGGCCACCTGCTTATTGGCGCTGCCGAGAGAGATGATTTCGATCAGTTCTTCGTTTGAAAAGACAGGCGATGCTTCGAGCATCGGCAGAGCCACCGACTCAATGTCTTTGGCAAGCGACATGGCCACATCATGCGGAACGTCATCCGACTTTTTTAGACTTTCCGATAGGGACCGGCGCACGCGCTCGCTGGCGTCCTTCACCAGGACACGAATGAGGGTTTGAGCCACACCCAGTTCCTGTGGGCTGAGGGTCTTGGCATCGATCTGTGCGCCAATCGTTTCGGCTAACCCGGCCTTAGCGTCGACATCTGGATTAACCAGAAGTCTCTTAATGTCATCGGCGGAGAGCTGATCTCGTAAGTCCACAGCGCCCAATCCTTCCAAATACGTGAGAATGTCCCAATGGAACCGATTCTGAGTTTCCGCCGAAAAGATTAAGGAGGCCCTTAATCCGGCGTGCGATTTTCAAAGGATTTGAACAATTTTGCGCGGAAATCTAATGTTTTTTGTAAGCTGACGGGGTCATTTCCCCGATTGCGGCCGGTCGTGCACCAAACAGCAAACTGAAATCCAGATCATTTTAAGTTCCCGCATACCACAAGCCAGTTTCGCTGGGCCGAATTGTAAATGAGACCCCGTCTCCAAGTCACCTTGTATCTGAGGTCGGCCACACCTCACCTCTTGACGCGTTTCCGGGAGGTATCCAAAGTCGTTTAGGAACACGAGGAGGAAGACGATGTCGCGAAGCATATTACTTTCAGTCAGCTTGCTTCTGATGCTGTTGGCGATCTGGAATCAGCCGACCAGGGCGGGAGCCTTCGATTGGCTGCCTTTTGGAAAGAAAAAAGCCGATTCTCTTCAATGTGTTGAGGTGCGAAAACCCAAAAAATGCTTCGATGACAAACAAGACTTTAAGGAATGGCAGGCCTGTGTGGAAAGGGGCCAGGAGCCAGTTGATTGCTACGTGAAGGTGACCCGGCCGCTTCAAGCCAACAACGGCAGTGACATCGATTATCCGGATGGTCCCCATTTTCAGTTCGATTATGTCATCCGTACACTTACAGATAAGCAAGTTCGCCGCTTGTCGCGGGAGGACATCACGCCCTTCGACCTGGTCGACGGTCCGCTCTGCCGGTTCAAAGATGAAGGCAGGATCGTGACAAGCTCAACTCCGGAACTAGACGCTCAGCCGAGCGGCAACAACAAGTATGATCTAAAATTTGATGTCGCCGGCTCCTCCTCGGGGTGCGATGACGCCCGCGTTGTCCACTTTCAGGGTGAGTTTCCGCGTGTTTTGGTTGGGGGCGCCGGCCTGCCCGCGCTTGATCCATCTAATCCGGTCGAGGCGCTTGTCACAAACAATCGATACACACTCAATCACCCAGGCCCACAATACCGGTACTTCTCATTCGACTCTTTTGACAACGGGACCGCGATTGGTTCATTTCAATTCCTCGCGGAACAGCAAAATGTGGGACAGTGGATGATCATCGTTCATGGCCACTTCGAGCTGCCGGACGAAACCAACTGACCGCCCAACCTCGGCGAATATTCGTAGGCTCTCTGTGTACCAACATTCAAGGAGTTACAAAGAGCCTGCCAAAGCGGCGCCGCCGGAGATCGCTATACTCTCCCCCGTCACCCAACTGGATGCCGGCGAGACAAAGTACAAAATCGCCGCGCCCAGATCTTCCGGCGTTCCCAGACGCTCCAGAGGCAGTCGCAGTGCCTTCTGCAGTCCGGGCAAATCGGCGTCGGTCAACTGAAGCGCCTTCATGGCAATTTCCGTCGGCACAAGGCCGGGCATTACACAATTAACTCTGACGCGAGGGCCCAATTCGTGCGCAAATGACTCGGTCAGAGAATTTACGGCGCGCTTGGCTGCGGAATAGTGACCGCTGCCCGGCACCACCATGCGGGCCGCAACAGAAGACACGTTCACAACCCGACCGTTCTCTTTCATGTGGCGCGCCGCGATCCTAGTGCAATTCCAGACGGCCGTCAGATTTAGTGCGATTGTGGCGTCCCACTCTTCTCTGGGCATTTCGGCGAGGGGCGCCTGAATGGGCGAACCGCCTGCGTTGTTGATGAGGATATCGAGCCGTCCCCATTCATCGACGGCCGACTGCATCAAACGCTCCACTTCTTCGTCGCTGGTGACATCGGTCTGTACACTAATTGCCTCTCCGCCATTGTCGCGGATATCCTTTGCGACTCTGTCGATGTTTTCCTTCCGGCGTGCGGCGCAGACAATCTTAGCGCCAGCATTCGCGAGAACATGGGCCGTGCCTTCGCCGATACCGGTTCCGGCTCCGGTCACAACTGCGACGTCGCCCTTTAGTGAGAATAAATCGGTTGTCATGGGGTATCTCTCCATATTGCGTCTTTCGACCCGGACCCTATACAGCCGCGATGCGTTCGTCTATCTGCCTGAATATGGGGGGTGCGTTTCCATCAGGTATTGACGACGCGAGATGAACGCTCTTCCCAGGATGGAGCGCCCTTGTTGTGATCTACTCCGCCGGCATCGGCGCGGCGGCCGCCGGTTGAGGCTTCACTGTCAGAGCTATCCCAATGGCGGCAATGATGGCCACGCAGAATCCTGCCGCCATGGCTTCGAGAGAGACGCCCGCATCAGAGAGAAGCCCCATGAAGACGGGAACGATGGCCGTCGAAGTGATGAAGATCGAACCCATCAGAGATTTGATCGCGCCCAAGTGACGAATGCCATAGAGCTCTGCCCACAGAGCGTTACCGGACGTGAAGCTTATTCCGATCGAGAGACCGAAGAATGTCATGATGACAAAGGCACCCACTGGGTGACCGATAAAAATGAGCGCGATCATGGCGAGCGCGAGGGGCACACCGCTGAACGGCATGACGCGCAGCGCACTCCAGCGGTCTACCGCGCTGCCGCCCAAGAGGGTTGCGATAAATTGCGCGATCGCGGAGGCCGACAGACTTGCGGCGACCCACTCCAAACTCCAGCCTTTGGTGCTGGCAAGGAGCGCCATATTCCAGACGATGCCTGTCGAAACGAAAGGCGCCGCCAAGGCCACCGGTAAGAGCATATAAAAGCGTCGATCCCGGATCATTTCGCCGCGCGTCCATTGCCTGCGCGAGAATGCGGACGAGCCGCCACCGCCCGTGTCTCCCGGCGATCCTTCATCCAACTTCGTGACATCAACAAAATCACTTTTGGACAGAAGCCAAAGCGCGAGGGGCAGCATGACAAAAAGAGCGAAGCCCGCGAAACCGAGCCAGGCCATCCGCCAGCCCACCGCGCCCGCAGCCATGACAGCCATGACTGGAAGGAACGCTTGTCCGAGACTAAAGCCGAGGGCGGTCAGCCCCAGCGCTTTTCCCCGGTTCGCATCGAAACGACGGGAAATGGAAGTCGTTCCCGTTTGGGTCATAAGACCTTGGCCGGCAAACCGGAGAAAGAAAAATCCCATCGCGAGTACGGCCCCGAACGGCAGAATGACCATGAAGACGCAGGCAAATGCGAGGGCGGCATAAACGCCGAGCGTGAATCTTCGAAGCGGCACGGTGTCCAAAAGTTTGCCAACCCACACAATGCAGAAGGCGCTTATCAGTGTCCCCACCGAATAGTAGGTTCCGATCTGCGCATGGCTCAGGTCGAACGCTTCCCTCAGGAAGGGATTGAAGACCGAGACGAAATAGGTCTGGCCCAGGCTGGAGCCGAACGTCATCAGGACGCCAAAGGCGATGCACGCCCAATTGGTGCGGGCAAAGTCCGTATAGTCCGTCAACTCGCGCAGCATCGTCTCGACCGGTCTTGGTGCAAAAGGAAAAGCCGACCCGAATACGCCCCTCATGCGTTCAATGCAAATGAAAAGTCATGGCGCCAGACGGCGTCCTTGCCAATCTGACTCATTTGTCACAAAACACTCCCCGACATGTGGAGGGAGAACCATGCTCGAGGGTATCAAAGTTATTGAATACGCCACCTATATCGCGGCGCCGGGGGCCGGCGGAATGCTTGCGGATTGGGGCGCGGATGTAATCAAGATCGAGCCTCTTGAAGGGGACCCCATTCGGGATTTTTTCGGCTCTCTCGGCTCCGATCTGCCTGGCAATCCTGTCTTCGATCTCGACAATCGCGGCAAGCGCAGCATCGCCGTCGACACCAGCAAGCCGGAAGGCGCAGATATCGTGCGCAAGCTGGCCGCTGATGCCGATGTGCTCTTGACGAATGTCCGCTACCCCTCCCTCGAGCGAGCCGGCCTCGACTATGACAGCCTTTCAAAAGCCAACCCGAAATTGGTCTATTGCAGTGTGAGCGGCTATGGACTGTTCGCCGAGGAATCCGGCCGCCCCGGTTTCGATATGGCTGCCTTTTGGTCGCGCGCCGGCGTGGGTCAGATCACCTCGCGGAAAGGCGAAGAACCCATTCCCTTACGGACGGCTTTTGGCGATCATGTGACGTCGATGGCCACGGCAAGCGGCATATTGGCTGCTCTCGTTGAAAGTCAACGGACCGGCAAAGGGCGCCTTGTTGAAACCTCCCTCATGCGCACCGGAATCTATTCCATTGGCTGTGACATGGCCATCCAGTTGCAGGTGGGCCGGCTGGCCTCGACTAAGCGGCGCCATGACTCAGCCAACCCCCTTGGCAACTTTTTTCAGTGTGCCGATGGCAATTGGATTTGCATTGTCCCGCGGCAAGGAAACTCTGATTGGACCCGGATTGTTGAGGCCTTTGACCGTCCCGAACTTGGCGACGACGAACGCTTCAACAATTCTAAAGGCCGGCGGAACAATAAAGAAGCACTTGTCGATATGATGGATGCGGAGTTCGCAAAGCATGACTCCGCGTATTGGGCTGAGCGGCTGGACAGAGTGGATTTGGTTTGGGCCCCGCTGCAATCCCCGGCCCAGGTGGCCGAGGACAAACAGGCCATTGATGTGGGTGCGTTCGTCGACTTGCCTATGGCAGATGGGTCCGGCACCTTTCGTTCACCTGCAACGCCCGTCCGCTTTCACGGTGCCGACGACGGTCCCAAAGGCCCGTCACCAAAACTTGGTCAACACACGGACGAGGTGCTGAAAGACCTGGATTTGGATGTGGAGAGCCTGCGCGCCTCAGGTGTTATTCTTTGACGATTGCTCGCCCGGGAGCTTTTCGACTTCCGCCAGCAACTCAATAATATCCGGCGAAAGGACCAAAGCAGCGCCCAGACGTCCGGGCACCGGATGGTCGAGGTTTGCGTAGGACGCATTCGTGCCGGAGGGAACGCCAAGAGAAAACGACGTGTCATCTCCACCGAGCGGTCCCCGCAGCACGTCGGCAACCACATTCTTGGCAGGTGTGCCGACCGCTGGAGCCGCGAGATGTTTCCCAACCAAATGATCATAGACGTCTTGGAGGGACTTGGCGGTGCCGTCACTGTGGAAGAACACCGATTTGTTGGCCCCGGCGGCGCGCGGAAAGAGAGTCGCCGCAGGTGTTTGGGCGGACTTTTCAAGAGATTGGATGAAGCGGGCGGCCGTTCCCGCGCCAAAGAAATGGGCCAAATAGAGCTCTTCGCTCTTGGCGGTGCGTCCGAGCTTGGCCTCAAGCGCCGATGCGCTTTCTCGCGTGTATTCGGCTGCCATGTAAGACGCGATCTGGGGATCATGACGGAGGGCAAGAATTTCCGACCTTTTTTGCGCATCGGCAACAAATTGCCGCCCGTCGGGGCGGCGCTCAATGCCGTCGGTCAGCTTGTCCAGACCCAACTTGTCGCCGTAACGATCCACCATATCGATCCAGGTCCGCTCCACGAACTGAAAGAGGCCCGCGGCTGAGGAACTCTTTGATTTTGCTTGCGGATTCAGGCTGCTCTCGCGCTGGGCGGTGGCCAAAAGATAGTCGAAATCAACCCCGGTTTTGGTGCTGGCCGCCTTAATAGCAGAGAGGATGGGGTTGGTGTTTTGCACAGGATTGAGAGCTGACATGACGGCCTCCTGCCCCTCTATTCGCAACGCCCGTGCCAGGCGGAGGGCAGCCGTTCTTCACCTGGAATCTGTATCGAAGCGATCTTGTGCCTGCCGGAATTGTCTTTTCTTCTCCTCAAAGTCCATGGGACGTTCCGTGAGGTCCTCCGGATCCCATTCAGACTTTTGAGTCGCAAAGAAATCTCCCCCATAGATATGGATCGCGCCTGTCATTCGCTTGACCGGATTCACGACCGAGTGGATGGCATCCTCAGGCAATGAAAACGTGTCGCCTTCTGACAACGAAGCTGCTCCCGCCGCTTTGATCGTTTCGCTTTGCCGTTTCCAGATGATGTTGTCTTCTCGTCCGGTATAGATGCCGATCGTTGCCCACATTTTGTGGTCATGAGGCAATAAGACCATCAATGGTGACCATACAACATTTAGTATCGTAAGGTTTGACGACTGATAGATTGGCAGGGGGCCGACCTCAGACGGTTCCCCCAGGGCTTCGATGATGCTGTCGTTGTCTGTCAACGCGCGTTGCAGCACGGCCATGACGCCTGACTGCCCAGCTTCGGAGTTCGCCGACCTAACTTCGCCGATGAATTCATCTAAGTCGAATCTAGACATCGCCCTCTCCTCAGAGACTGACAGTTTTCATCATAGATCGCGCCGCATTCACCTTCAATACGCAATGACAAGCTCGACTGGGATTCGCATGTCGTTTTGTCTCATACAGATTTGGGTCCAAAGCTCTAATATTTGGAGCGATGGTTGGGACAGCATTGAATACAGCAGTGATCGGTTGCGGCATTGGCGGGCAAGCAGCCGCGCTTTTTTTGTCGCGCGCCGGTCATCAGGTCACGGTTTTTGAAGGGTTTGCCACGCCCAAAGCGCTTGGTGCCGGTCTCCTCCTTCAGCCGACAGGACAAGCGATCTTGGACAAGCTCGGGCTTCTTGGGGAAATCTTGGGTGCAGGTGCCCGTGTCGAGCGTCTCTACGGCACGAACCGCGCCGGACGCGATGTTCTTGATCTCTCGTATGCGGATGAAAACACGGACTGGTTTGGCATCGGAATTCACAGGGGCGTTCTGTTTTCCGCCCTGCACGACGAGGTGAGCCGCTCCGGCATCCATTTGTGTACAGACTCTCAGGTCCTGAGTTTCACACAAGACGGCTCCCAAGCCATCCTGGAGCTTGCAGATAGGTCCCAAGGTGGATTTGACCTCGTCGTTGTCGCTGAAGGAGGTAGCCTTCGCCTTCCTCCCAACATCTGGGTGCGATCCAAGTCGGTTCCGTACCCCTGGGGCGCCCTGTGGACGCTGTGTCCAGATCCGGAGGGCCGCTTTCCCCACACGCTGCGGCAATACTATGACCGCGCTTCGGTTATGATCGGCGTCCTGCCCATCGGGCACAATCCCAGCGATCCGTCCGGCTCTCCCAATGTCAGCTTCTTTTGGAGTCTCAAAGCGGCCGAACTCCAGAGATGGCGCGGGAACGATTTGGACAGTTGGAAGGATGATGTAAGACGCTATTGGCCGGAGGCGGATTATCTGCTTTGCTCGATCACGTCGGATGAACAGTTGCTGCCTGCGACCTACAGGGATAATGTCATGTGGCCATGGAATGTTGGCCGTGTCGTCTATATCGGCGATGCAGCCCATTGCACCAGTCCTCAGCTCGGCCAAGGCGCCAACCTCGCGCTGGTCGATGCCTATGTACTCTCCGAAACGCTGACTGGGCGCCGCGCGACTCCTGAAACAATTCCTCGTGCGCTCACAGACTATTCGCGGCGCCGAAGAGATCATATTTCCTACTATCAATTGGCCTCTCGTCTGCTCACGCCTTTTTTCCAATCCGAGGGGCGCGCTCTCGCGGTCCTGCGAGATGCGTTTTTGGGACCGTTTTGCCGGTTCCCGCCCACGCGTTCGTTCATGGTGCGGACGCTTGCCGGCGTCCATAAGGGCCTTTTGGGAACGTTCCGATTCTGACCGCTCGTCAGCCGACTGGCGTTGGGCTGACGGTCACATAGCGATAGATAATGAATGAAATGTAGAAGGTCAGGAGCACCGCCCCTTCGGCTCGCGATATTCGCCATTTGCTGGCCAGAAACGGAATTACCAGCAATGAGGCCGCCATCATAACCCAGACATCCATAACCAAAAAAGTCGGATCGATGGCAATGGGATAAAACACGGCCGTCAACCCCATCACCGCCAGAATATTGAAGATATTGCTTCCAACAATGCCGCCGACGGCCAATTCAGCCTCCCCTCGCCTCCCAGCCATGACAACGGTTGCCAGTTCAGGAAGGCTGGTGCCAAGCGCAACGACGGTCAGGCCAATGACGGCTTCGGGTACACCCAGCAGCACGGCAATCTGGGTGGCCCCGTCGACCAAAAAATTGGCCCCAAAAACCAATGCGGCAATCCCGGCCACGAGCCAGATCGCAGCGGAACTCAATTGGGTGAAGTCAAGCTCTCTTGCTGGCTTGGCCGCTCCGGCAAGATCCAAGCCGGGCTTGAGTGTGCCTGCAGCTTCACCGCGTTTTCGCTCGGCGCGATAGGAAAATGTCAAATAGACCCCAAGGAACGTGACAAAGCCCACTCCACCCCAGCGGGAGATTTCGCCTAAGTGGGCCAACCAAACAAAAACGGCCGAAACAATCAGCATAACCGAAGCGTCCCGGATTATGCTCTTGTCATAGCTCGAAATCGGTTTAATGAGGGCCGGAAGTGCCAAGACCAGCAACAAATTGGAAATGTTACTGCCGATCACGTTGCCAACCGCAATTTCCGGCTCGCCTCCGCGTACGGATTGAAATGTCACCGCGAGTTCTGGAGCCGAAGTACCGAACGCGACAATCACGAGACCAATCAAGAGCTTGGAGAGGCCCAGTTGTTGGGCCATTTGGACGGCGCCGCGCACCACAGCTTCTCCGCCCGCCGCCAACAAAACGAGGCCGCCTAAGACAAGAACGATTGGCATCTACCGTTTCTCCCCCTTAACGATCTCGTTTTCGATTGGTTGCACTGGACAGGTCGGTGGTGCCCACTCATAGCTGATTAGAGGGCAAAGTCCATGCATATCCCTAACAGTGATTCCACTTAGTTGGGAAACACCGATACGCTCCGTACAATTACGAATGGGAAGAGACCGAAATGGTGGATGGTCGGATGGTCACACAAACGAAGCGGAGGGCGGCAGCTCTTTGACACCTTCGCACAGCCTTGCGCCTGGCCGTGCGGCGCATATTCCCGATAACAGGCAGGCTGTCCCAACGCGTGTTAACGCGGTGAAACGCCTTCTTTCAGAGCTTGCTTACGAGCTAGTTTGCGCGCGCGTCGGATCGCTTCGGACTTTTTTCTCTGACGCCGCTCAGAGGGCTTCTCGTAGTGGCGGCGGCGTTTCATCTCTCTAAAAGTGCCTTCGCGCTGCATCTTTTTCTTGAGCACGCGCATGGCTTGATCGACATTATTGTCCAGAACAGTGACTTCGAGCGTAATTGGACTTCTCCTGATTTCAATCTGGGGAGCTTACACCGAAATCTTAACAATTGCATTATTTTGATAACCTGGGTCTCGAGGCTTTCCTGCAGATCGAGGGGTGCATAGCTAAAGTCGAAAAATGCTTTCTGTGTAGAAGCTTCAGGTCCTGCCTTGTGATTGGACTTTAATTCAATCCCGCAAATCGGGCCTCTGCATTAAATGGCGGCGATTGCGGTTGATCGAATCACCGCACACGATTAGCCTGCCGCTCGACCTGATCTAACTGGACTTGTTCAAACCGATGCCTGCGCCTCATCTCCTTCTTCTTGGCAGCCACTGTCAGCGGTATTTGCCCATATTGAACCAACACATGGACGGGGACTGGAAAATCGATGCCTGGATTCCCGGCGACGAGCCCGCATCTTTGCTCGACAAAGTGGCGCAAACAGATGCCCTGGTTGTTGGAACGGATACGCTCCTCTCCGGCGACTACTTCCGATCCATTGGAGAGGCCAAGTCTCTAAAGTACATGCAGATCCCTTTCACGGGATACGATTGGCTGGATCCCAGCGTGTTGCCGGCCGGTTGCACGGTTTGCAACGTCTATGGCCATGAAAGCGCCATGGCCGAGTTCGTTTTTGCTGCGATGCTTGAATGGGAGATTGGGCTGCGGGAGATCGAGGCCCGCTTCCGGAGCGGCAGTTGGCTCGATCGTGGAACTTCGTTCCGTGGACGGGTGCACGGGGAATTGCGGGACAAAACAGTGGGACTGATCGGGTATGGAGCCATCTCCCGTGAAATTGCCCGTCGTTCCGCCGCGTTCGATATGACGACCATCGCCGTGAGCCGATCGCAGCGCGATTTGGAACCTCCATTGTCTTGGTACGGCACAATGGAGGACCTCAACCTCCTATTGGAACGCAGCGATTATGTGATTTTGGGATGCGAACTCAACGAAGCTACCAGAAACCTTATTGACGCTGAACAACTGCGCCGAATGAAGTCTGAGGCGGTTCTTGTAAATGTGGCAAGGGGCCATGTGGTTCATGAGGAAAGTCTGTATCTGGCCTTACAAGATCGGAAGATTGGCGGTGCCATTCTCGACGTGTGGTATCAATACCCAAGCGGCGATGATCCGGAGCCGGACGAAGGTGGACCTCCGCCCTCGGCGTATGACTTTGATCAACTCGACAATGTCATCATGACGCCTCACTGCGCGGCCCGCAGCGGCGGTGCGGAACGACGGAAATGGGAGGCGATCGCGGACAATCTCAATCGATACTGCGCTGGGGCCCCTCTCAATTATGTCGTGTTGGTGACTGCTTAGAGGCATAGGAGTGCCCAAAACCGCCCGAAACTGTGGATCTCTTCACATCCCTGTGTTTGTCCTGGCAAATGGACCTGCACCGCGCTAAGTTAGTTTTGTTGAATTTGTCGGGAATCAGTTCTTAGCTCGCCTGACTTGGCGAAGCTCGGGGAGAAGAGATAGCAACCCACATTCGGGAATGTCTTTAGGAGGGTCTTATGGGACGATTTGCAATTTCAGCAGCAACGGTGTTCGCAGGCGCACTCGCGATAGGGGTTTCTATGTCCCAAGCTCAAAATAGTTCGGGCACAGACTCGGCTGAAAACGTGAGGACCGACTCGCAAGGCAGAACATGTTTTCATGTCGCCAATGTCCGAGATTGGCGCGCCATAGGTCGAAAGAACGTTTTCATCAAGGCTGCGGGACGCGACGCTCAATATCTGCTAACGCTCACACGTTCAGAAGCCTCCCTCCCGTTTGCGCAAACGATTGCGCTGGAGAGTCGGCCTTCCCCTTGGCTTTGTTCGAACGGCAATGAAAAACTGATCGTAAACACCAATATTGGCAAGCAGAGCATTATCATCGCCGATGTAGAACCCGTTCAGGATCTCAAAACGGCAAGGGAGCTGGTGAAGAAACGGTCCGAGGCCAAGAAGTCACGGGTGAACTAGAATCCATTTGGTGTTGATCGAAACGCGACGCGGCTCCAGGTCCGGATTGCATGTTTCCGGACCGTAAAACTGGTTCGCGCTTCCGCCAGAACCGCTTTCTTTAAGTGCCGCGGTTGTTCCTCATCTACAGATTTGTTGTCGCGAAACAGACTGCGCTGATCTTGAACGCGGGTCTCTTTCTCAAGGAGACCTGACTGGTTTTGGGGCAAATAAAAGGGGCCACCCGGATCCGGGTCATCGGATATCGGTCTAGCCTACTGCCCGCTCAGGCGCACCCTCGTTCAGCACTTCTTTCACTTTCGAAGCGAGCTGTTTCAGACTGAACGGTTTGGGTAGGAACGAAATGTCTTCCGGCCGTTCCATGGACTTCTTAAACGCGTCTTCCGCATATCCCGATATGAATATCATCTTCGTGTCGGGATGACTGTGCATCACCTCTTTGGCGAGCGTCGGCCCGTCCATCTCCGGCATGACGACATCGCTGATGATGAGATCTATATCCTCTTCATCGTTTAGAACCTCTAAGGCCTCTTGACCGTTTGTTGCTTCGAGCACTGTATATCCTCGGCTGGTGAGAGCCCTGCTGGCAAAGGCCCGCACTGCATCTTCGTCTTCAACCAACAAGATCGTGCCTGCACCGGTAAGGTCACGGGCGTGGGTGGTTGCTTGCTCCGTAAGCGCGGTTTCTGGCGCCCCCTGGTGAACGGGTAGATAGATCTTGAAGGTCGTTCCTACACCCACTTCGCTGTCGGGAAATATATATCCGTCCATTTGCTTGATAATGCCGTATACGGTGGAGAGCCCCAGGCCGGTTCCCTCGCCCACATTTTTTGTGGTGAAGAAGGGTTCGAAAATCTTATCAAGAATTTCCTTCTCGATTCCCGTGCCGGTGTCTTCGACTTCAATCAGTACATATTCGCCGGGCGCGATGAGGGTATTTGCTTTCCCATTCTCGGCCCCCGACTTTTCGAACATGGAGGACCTGATGGACAGTTTTCCGCCTTCCGGCATTGCATCGCGCGCATTGACCGCGAGATTGATGACTGCGGTGTCGAACTGGGACTGATCGACCTTTATCGATTTGAGATCGCGGCCAAGATTTACATCAAGCTCTATCTTTTCGCCCAATAAACGCTGTAACAAATTCGATAAGTCAGACAAAAGATCCGCCGGCTGAACCACTTTGGGAGTCAATGTTTGTTGGCGGGAGAAGGCCAGGAGTTGCCGGACCAAGTTCGCCGCACGGTTGGCATTCTGACGAATTTGGTCGATATCGGAAAAAGAGGGATCGCCTACGCCGTGGCGCGCAAGAAGCAAATCACAAAAGCCGATGATTGCGGTTAGCAGATTGTTGAAGTCATGGGCAACACCGCCCGCCAACTGTCCCACCGCCTGCATTTTTTGCGATTGAGCAAATTGAAGCTCGAAGCTCTTCTTTTGGGTGACGTCGATGAGATAGACGACCACCGGGTGCGCCCCGCCATCCTCACCGCTTTCTTCCACGCGGTTTGCGAAGAGCTGCGTGATGGACCCACTCTCTCCGTCACCATCGCCGGCAAAGGAGATTTCTACAGGCGTCTTCAAGGATTGTCCTTGCGCGACGTTCTTCCAGACGTCCGAGAAGTCGCTCTGATACTCTTCCGCTACGTAGTCTTGTAGGCGGTCCCCGGGTTGAAGCGACGGCAAGATGTTTCTGAACAACTTGTTTCCGTAGCGCACCGCCCCGGCTTCGTCCAAGAACGCGATCGCAATGGGCGCGCTCTCAAAGATCGCGTTGCGGTCATACGTGGGTATCGGTTCGCTCGGCCGCGCGACCGGCTGAAGCGATTCGCCGGAGCCTCGTTCCGGTTCGAGAATAACAACATTTCCTGTTTCCGCGGCGGAAGCAGAAAGCTCAGACACTTCGGGAGACGGCAAAGAGGCGGATCGGTCTTGACCGCCAACGGAGTCTGACGTTTTCAAGAGCAGCGGTGACGGCGAGTCCTCTGTCCGGGTCGGAACAGTGGTGTGCCCTGTCCAATCCGATATGCGCCAAACGGCATAGTTCTTGTGATTGGTTACCGGAGACACTTCGGCCCGAAGACGGCGCTCCCCTGTTGCGGTCGCGATGACAAAGTCCTCGGACAACGTCTCACCGCTCCGCGCTGCCCGCGCCATCCGGTAAAGGGGGGCGGCCATGGTCTCATCACCGGAAAAGACTTGCTCTAAAGGAAGAGCGCGCCCCATGTTCCGGCCTCGGTTTCCGGCGCTCGTCAATTCGTGATAGGCGTTGTTCGCATAAACGATCGCGCCAGAGCGTGTTTGGATGAGATAGGCGTCTGGTGCTTCGTCGAGAACGCTGATCAACAAGTGGAACTCGTTCGACCGGCCAAAGCCCGTCTGTGCGTTCGCAAAGGCGGCCTGGGCCTTTTGGTCGGCTCCCGTTTGGGTCGCGAGGGCGAAAAAGGCAATGGCCACGAGAGCCGTCAACCCGCCCATCAGCACAAGGCCGGATAGCCCCGCCGTCTGTGGTGACAGCATGCTCCAAGCGCCCGCGCCTAGCGCCACGAGGCCCGATACAGCGATCAGCCAAGGATAGATATCTAGTTTTTTCATCGATCGATCCAATTGCAGCCGCAAGTCAGCGTCCGATCCCGAGAACTTCATCTCGTCCATTCGGTTTCCCCAAGTCTAAGTTTTCCCCTTGCAGCACCCTTGAAGGGAGAAGGTTGAAGAAAACTTAATGGGTTGCCAACTGAACAAGATTTCGGAAAGGGAGGCCGAAACTCGCGTTTGCGCGCCGCATAATGAACCGATTCCCCGGTGGAGTCACAAAGGATCGGATGGCCGCTCAGATCGAAGACTGCTAAATTCGCCTTACAATGAAAGGCAGGACGATATGACAGATTCATTGGAGGGTTCAGTTGCGGTCCATTACGGGCGGAAAGACCTTACTGAGACGATACTGGGCGCACTTGAAGCCTCAGGCGCGGATATTGAGACGCTGTCGATAGAGGCTCTGGGTCCGGTGGACGAGTTTCATACCGCCGGCAAGGCGGCCACAAGCGAACTCTTCGGCATGATGCCCTTGCGGCCCGACATGCACATTCTTGATATCGGCTGCGGCATCGGAGGCACGGCTCGCACTCTGGCCAGCGGGTACGGATGCTCCGTAAGCGGTATCGACCTAACGCCGGAGTTCATCGAGACCGCGAAGGCACTGACTACACGGACGGGTTTGGCGGGCCAATGCAGCTTTCAGGTGGCCAGCGCTCTCAACCTCCCCTTTGAAGACGGCACCTTTGATGGTGCAATCACGCTACACGTTGCAATGAACATAGAGGACCGGGATACTCTTTATACTGAGGCCGCACGTGTCTTGAGGCCAGGCGGCGCTTTTGGGATCTTTGACGTCATGAAAGGGCCAACATCGGGAATGACCTACCCCGTGCCTTGGGCGGAAACGGAAGAGACAAGTTTCTTGAAGTCCCGCGATAAAACGGCGAACCACTTGGACCGGGCCGGGTTTGACATCACGGCGGAGAAAAACTTGCTCGAGTTCGCGATCGAATTCTTCGAGGCGAATGCCAAACGCGCGGCGGAAGGCGGGCCGCCTCACATCGGCTTGCACCTGTTGATGGGCGACAGTGCGCCGCAAAAATTCGCCAACTATCTTCAGGCGGCCAAAGCCCACCAGATTGAGCCGTTGATTTTGATCTGTGAGAAGCGCACCAGTTAGCTTTTCTATTTCCCTCCGACCGGCAACATCCGCCAAATGAGCCCATTGCGGCGGACAAAATGATGATGAAGGGCGGCGAGCACGTGAACAATCCAAAGCACCATAATGATGTCGCTCGACAGACCGTGTACGGAGTTTAAGGTCGATGCGAGCTCTGCATTATCGCTAAGCCAGCCGGACACGTCCAAGGCGCCGAACAGGCGGACTGGATAGTCAACGAGACCCGCTAAGACGAAGCCAATCGCGGGCGCGAGCAAAAACAGAACATAAAAGCCATTGTGAACAAGAGACGCGACACGGGGCTGCCAAGACCAATCGCTCGTCAACTTTTCCGGCCGCGGGCGAGCCAACCGCCACGCATATCGAACGACGCCCAGGACGAGCACCAGGGCGCCGAGGCCCGCATGCAGTTCCACCTTGGCCGCTTTTTGTTCGACGGAAAGGTCGTGAAACCCACTGAAGAACATGAGGTAGAATAAGATTCCCGCCATCGCCCAATGCAAAAGCTGAGCAACGAAATCATACCGCTTCGGTGAAACACCGTTTGCTGTCATTGAATTCCTCCCTTGGTCTCCGCACGCAGAGACGCATTCTTGGGGCGAAGCAGCCCCAAGCTGGTTTCTTCAATGCCTTTTCCCGTCAATCCCCGATAGGCAAATTGATATCAGTCTTTTTACGGAATGACAAATCGCAACGTTATCACATTGCCCGCGCCCATTGCTGATAGTGCCTCGCAATAACAACTTAATCCGTTGTCAGACAAAATGCTTTTCGCTACAAAGCGCTCATGCAGCGCGGGGCACTTCATAGAGCGGTATCGCTTGGCTTGTTGAGCGTTTTGGTTTCGCCGAATGGTCCGGCGCGGGCCGACCCGATCGACGGCGTGGCGTTCGATATCGTCTATACGGGCGAGGTTTTGACGAACCTGACCGGCGGTGTTTCCACAGGTACGCGCTATCTCGACAATCTTGATGTGACCTTGGAGGTCGATACCCAGGAAGCGGCTGGTTTTGCTGGCGGCACCCTGTTCCTTTATGGCCTTTACAACAACGACAACTCCTTGACCGATGAGATCGTTGGCGACGCGCAAGTTGTCAGCAATATCGACACCATCAATGCCTGGCGGCTTTACGAAGCTTGGTATGAGCACGCATTTCTTACCGGTCGGCTGACGGCAAAGGTCGGGCTCTACGACCTCAATTCTGAATTCGATGTGAACGAAACGGGCAGCCTCTTTGTCAACAGCTCTCACGGGATCGGGGCGGAGTTTGCTCAATCGGGGTTGAACGGTCCTTCAATCTTTCCGGTGACCAGTTTGGCGGGACGGATTCAATGGCGCGTGGCGGAGATGTTCACACTGCGCGGCGCCGTCCTGGAAGCGACCCCTGGCGATCCAGACCGGCCGCGGCGGACCACCATCGACTTCGACGATAATGAAGGCGTTCTGAGCGTTCTTGAGGGCGAGTGGGCCGGCGAGAACGCCGCCCGAGCCATCTTGGGGTATTGGCGATACTCCGCTGAATTCGAAACGGTGAGCACCGGTTCCCTAGAGAGAGGTAATGACGGCGTGTACGGATTGGTCGAAGGTCCCCTTTGGAGCTCCGGCGAAGCCGGGCCTGAAGTCCGGGGCTTCTTGCGGGCGGGCGTAGCCGACGAGGAAATTAATCAGCTCAGTCACTATATCGGGTCAGGGTTGGTTTTGGATGGCTTTGTGCCTGGCCGGGACGACCAGATCGGGCTTGCCGTGGCCTTTGCCCGAAACGGAGATCCCTTTCGCCGGGCAGCCTCCCGCGACGGCTCGCCTGTCACCCGCGCCGAAACAAACATTGAGCTCACCTACCGCGCCCAGATCACCGAGTGGCTGGCCCTGCAACCCAACTTTCAATATATCTTCGATCCGGGTACGGACCCTACCCTCGACAGCGCTTTCGTGGCCGGCGTGCGGTTTGAAGTGGCGCCGCTGAACTTCCCTTCTAGTCTGCGCTGAAGAGCCTGGCTCTACAAGAGAAGGCACGGTGCTCCGCGACAATGAGTCGGAAGAACAATCTTAAAGGCTTTCCTCTAAGCTGCCCACATGCCTACTCTCCCAAGATCTCTCGCCGGCATAGAGTTCGGCCCCCGTAGCTTCCGCCTGGCCATTGCTGCGGAGATCACGCTCGGCTTTTGTCTGATGCTGATGGTTGAAATCGCCATGCCCAGCTATTGGGTGCAGGCGGTGACAAAACCGCCGCCCGTTGGACAGTACGGCGACCCGTTCACGATCATCTTTTTGATCGCGCCGCTTGTGGCTGTGCTCGCTCTGCTCTTTGTCACCGTGTGCCTCTATTTCTTTGTGTCGTGGGCTCGGTATGCCAATGCGGTATTGTGGATCGCCGCAGTCCCGGTCTCTGCCTACGTTCACTATGAAAACCACGCCTTCTATCCGGAGCTGGCGGATCTCAATTGGATCATCGACATCTTGTCGAACCTCTTCTGGGCGTCGGCTCTCTTCGTTCTGGCTCTGTCTTATTCCGGGAGAACGTCGGAGCACTTTCGCTCCGAACACGAAGGATCTGTCATCTCGATTTCGTCGTAGACCTGTCCCAAAGCGAAGCGTCAAAACGCCGTGAAAAATACGGGGTCGTCTGTCAAAAGAGCGCCAATCCCCCATTGACGCGTTGCATCCGCGGCGCGCTTTCCCATTCTCTGACCAGAATGCGGCCCACCGTGTGCGCATTCCTTTGACGCGCGCCAGCGCAGCCTCAATTGGAGACGAAAGCCAATGTTTGTACGAGTACGCCTTATTGCCCCTTGCCGAGTATTCATCGCTGCCTTTGCGGCCTTGTTGTTCATGTCATCCCCAAGCGCTGCGGACCTCGGCGAGGCCTCCACCTCGTCGTTTTATTCAGTTGCGGTCCCGGTTGTGGTATCCGGCATTGCCTCAGCGATCGCCTCCCACGAACTCGGCGAGTTCTCGCAAGAGGACTTCGATGAAAGCGTCGAAGCCTTGGCCCAGAGCGTTGACTCCTCACTTGCGGCGTCCCAGGGAGCCGGAACGGCAAGCGCGGTTGTTGCCGGCGGGATCTCCGGCGTGATCGCCGGCATTTATGATATTTCGACAAGCGGTTCAGAAGATCTTGCCGTCGTCCATGTGCGGTTTACGACGCCCGCTTCCGCCACCCGGCCCGCCGAAGATGTGATCCTGGAAATCGTTCTCCCCCGTGCTCAAATCCAGGACTTCGGGGCCAAGACCGGCGACCCTCTCGACACGCACACCATCGTTCATCGGAAAGACCGAAGGGTCCTTGGATTCGTGGTCGGGCACAAAGACCGGGCCTTCTTCCGGTTAGTGACAAAGGCGGGCCGAATACTCATGGTCCCGGCGCGAACAATCTCGCCGGTTTCAAGGCTCGACTTCCGTACAAAAGTCTTTGTCCGGAGCCATGACCGCTATCATCGTGAGTGCCGACGGCCTGAGAAAGCCTCAAAAAACGAACGGCGCGGCTTCATAGATCCACGTACGTTAACACAGCAAGGCCAGCTCGCGGCAGATGTTGTCGTGGCCCTAGAGGACCTCTATCAAACGCGCAAAACGTCGAAGGCGGTAGTTGGTCGAAGCGGCACTTTCCGGGAAAAGCACCCAATGGAGTATATCCATGCAGGCCTCTTCACGCGAGGCGCGAACGGGGAATGGTCCGTTCAAGAGCTCTTGGAGTGCGCAGCCGTTTCACAGGTTCAACAAAGAGGCGCTTGGGATTTCTTTGTTGCCCGGGCCTCCTTTCTGCGGGCCGTGATCGCGCCTATTAATGACGCCGCTTTGAGAAACAATGAGATCTTTTCGGACAGCATGTATCGAGCCATGCACAACCCGAATTACAATATCATCAGCAACCCGCACAATGTCGATTATCAGAATTCGAATGAATGGATTCTGGATCTCCTTGCGTTCGCACGATCCGAAAAGATGACCGGTGGCCTGACATGTTCGTCAGCACGCCTGGCTCGAAGCCATGTCACCGTAAAGCGCAGCCAAGCCAAGGTTCAGCTTCGGCGCGACGACTATTTGGGTGAGCTTGTGGCCTTGGGATCCGGCGAGAAACTGTTCGCCGCCGTCTCAACGCGGGGCACTCTGGACGATCATGTCAACTGCGACGGCTCTCTCCGCACCATCAACCGCAACGGGCGCCGTATCGTAACGGTGAAATCTCTCATTGAGTATATGCAGCGTACACAGATCACTTCGCCGGAACTGATCCGGACTTTCGCGCGCTAGACAGCGAGGCGCTACCGGGCTCCGCTCTGACGCATGACAAAGCTGATCACTTCGGCGACGGCCTGATAGTGCTCGGGAGGGATTTCGTCGTCGACCTCCATCGTCTGATAAAGGCCGCGGGCCAGTGGCGGGTTCTCGACGATGGGAACGCCGTTTTCTTCTGCGAGCGAACGAATCCGGTGGGCAACCAGATCGGCCCCTTTTGCCACGCAGGTGGGCGCGTTCATTTCGCCGTGCTGATATTTGAGCGCCACGGCAAAGTGAGTTGGGTTGGTGATCACGACACTCGCACTCGGCACTTCAGCCATCATCCGCTTGCGGCCTTTCTCCGCACGGATCTGGCGGAGTTTCGCCTTGACGGTCGGGTCGCCTTCCAATTGCTTGTGCTCGTCTTTTACCTCTTGCTTGGTCATGCGCAGTTTTTTGCGGTGATCGAATTTCTGATAGATGAGATCCAGGATGGCAACGAGCGTGAGGACCGCCAGGATGCCCAGCATCAGCTCTATCGTCAAAGAACGGACAAACGGGAAAAAGTGCACCAAGTCGAGCTGCAACGTGCCTCCGAGCTTATCCCTTTGGGGCCACAAAACAAAACACGCAACGCCCGTTACGATCACCAATTTCGCAAGGCCCTTGGCGAAATTGACGAGAGCACTCATGCCGAAGACGCGCTTGACCCCCTTGATCGGATTGATCTTGTCGAGCTTGGGATTGATCTTTTCCGCAGTCAGGAGGGGGGGATGTTGGATGAGGTTGGACAGTACGCCAACAATAATGAGGGCGAAGAAGACGGGCCAAAGTACCGAGATAAACATGTACGTCAGGTCACGGGTGAGCTCCGGCAAGTGCGCAAGATCTTCAGCAAGGATATGAGGGCGGGCCAAAAAAGGCGTCATCGACTCAATCACTTGGCTTGCCATGGGGCCGCTATAAAAAATCAAAAGGAGCGTGCCGGCACCTAGAATAAACCAGCTGGGAATTTCCTGGCTTTTGGGAACGTCACCTTTCTTCAGCGCGTCCTGGAGCTTCTTCGCGGTCGGCTCTTCTGTCTTTTGACTCTCATCAGGGGTTTCGGACATCGGCGCCCCTCACAAAAACTGACGCAGATGGGCTTCCATCCGATCGACGAAGAGCATCATCATGCTGCTGATCACCAACATGAGGACGATGAAGCCAACGGTTATGTTTGCCGGCATGATCACGAAGAATATCTGAATCTGCGGGATCAGTTTTGCGATCACACCGGCTGCGACGTAAACGATGAGACCGGAAACCATGAATGGAACCGCCAACTGAACGCCTAAGACAAACGATTGCGAAACAGTGGCAACGATATGGTCCGTAATTTGCGCGATAGGATACTCAGCCCCCGGCGCAAACAGGTCGTAAGATTGCGCCATTGATGCCAGCATGAGATGGTGAAGATCCGCCGCGAAGATGAGCGTCACGCCCGTCAGAGAGAGGAATGCACCGGTCACCGCTCCTTGAGAGTCTTGGCTCGGATCAAAATTCTGCGCGAACGCCAGCGCCGTCTGAAAAGCGATAAGGGTACCCGCCACTTGCAAGGCGGTAAAGATGATGCGGGCCGACATTCCGATGATGAGACCGATGACCATTTCCCAGATGAAGACAACGGCAAGGCCCAAAGGTGAGCCGGGAATGGACGCAAATATCTCTTGCACCACAGGCATCATGAGAGCACTGACTGCGAGTGCAAGAATAAGGCGGACGCGCACCGGAATGCCATTGGCACCAAAGCCCGGCAAGACCATAAACATGGTTCCCAGCCGCGCAAAAATCATCATAAAGACGAAAACCTGTTGGCTGAGGAAAGGGGCGTCAAAGGTATAGGTCATGGCCCGCCCGGATGGTTACAATCCCGCTATGCGGGCCGAAATCCGATCCATGAAGGCGCCCATCGTCAATCCCATGAACGGCATCAAAAACAGAAGCGAAAAGAAGATCGCGATGATCTTCGGAACGAAGACAAGCGTCATTTCCTGGATCTGAGTCAAGGCCTGGAAAAGCGCAATCGTCAGCCCTACCCCCAACGCAATCATCATGACCGGCGTGGATGTTTTGAGCAATACCCAGATCGCATCACGTGCAATGTCGAGAACTTCGGCGGGACCCATGTGCAAAACTTTCTGTTGCAGGACTTACATTCTGTAAGTCGGGTTATATGCCCTAAATAGGCATACGGATGATACTGTCGTAGGCTTGGATAACCTTGTCGCGAACCGCCACAACCGTTTCAAGGGTCGCCTCAGCCGCCGATATAGCGGTGACAACATCAATGACATCGGCTTCGTTCGACAAAGACGCGCTCGAGAGCGCCTCGCTTTTTTTGCCGGTTTCGATGGCATCTTCCACCATGCCAGACAGCATATCGCCAAACGAATTGTCCTTAATCTTGGCTTCGCCCGCGACAGGCGATTGCCCTTCGGTTGGAACGCCGGCGCCGGCGTAGGCCCGGCTGGCGATCAAAGAGTCTACAGACATGTCATTCTCCCAACATGGCGGCCCGGATTGCCGGGCTCATTAGGCCAGAAGGCCGATTACGCTCGTCATCATTCGGCGGCTTGTTTGAATCACATTCAGATTGGCTTCAAACGCGCGCTGCGCTTCGCGCATATCCATGCTCTCAATGAGCGTGGTCACATTCGACTGCAATATATAGCCGTCTTCATCCGCAAGCGGATGGCCCGGTTCGAATTTTTTGCCGAAGTCGGACTTGTCCAACTCCGTGTCCTGCATCGTCACAAGCCTGGCACCGAGCGCGCGGTCATACTCCGACGTAAATGTTGGAATCTGCCGACGATACGGCTCATCGCCATTGGCCGCAGTGGAACCTGCATTCGCGATGTTCTCGGAAATAACACGCATGCGGGCGTTTTGAGCCTTCATGCCTGCGGCGGCGACAATCATCGACGTCATCATATCCATTGGTCACGCCTCCTCGTTACTGGCTGTTGGAGACGGCGCGGCGCACCATCGCCATACTCTTCTTGTACAGACTGACTGCGGTGTCGAACTCCATTTGGTTCTGTGCCACCTTCATCATCTGCTCTTCCAAAACGACGTTGTTGCCGTTTGGTAGCGATTCCCAGAACTGTTCATCCTCCATAACTTTCACGCCCGGCAGACCGCGATCCCGGATGGTCAAGTGGCCTCGTTGCGTTTGGCGCAATTCACTTGGGTCTGTCCGATTTGCGCGTCCCACAAGAGTGGAAAACTGAAAGGGTTCGAGTTCTTTTGCTTTGTATCGCGGTGTTTGCGCGTTTGCGACGTTGTCGGACAGGACGCGCTGGCGAGCACCCAACCACTGCATTTTTCCGCGCAAAGCATTTAGAAACGGAATTTGTTCAAGCATACGCAAACAGACGCCTTACGATACGACTACAATTTTATTGATTTTGAATGGCCCGGGTTAACGTCCGTTTAAATCTTGGACAGAATCTCTCGCTTGCCCCCGACGCCGTTCTCCCCTGTTGTGCACTGATGTCTCTTTCCGGCGCCTTTGTTCGCTTCCGAATTATTGTGTTTCATATTTGGACGTCCAATTCACATCCACTTAACCAAACAGGCGTAAAAATAGAGAAAACGAAAACCATAAATACGAGTGGGGTTATGGAATACACAGACATTCTGCAAGCCGTCGCTTCTCTGGTCTTCGTGCTCGGTCTCATCGGGTTGTGCGCTCTTGGCGTTAAACGATTTGGGCCGGCCGTCGGTACAGTCAATTTCCGGTCCAAACCCAACAGGCTGTGCGTCATTGAATCATGTTCCATTGACCCGCGCACGCGGCTTGTTCTGGTCAAGCGAGACGAACAAGAGCATTTGTTGTTGTTAGGCGCCCATGGTCAGACCGTGATTGACACACCTGCAGATGTTCAGCCTCCGTCAGAGCCGGATGTGGAAGACCTAAACCCTTACGAGCTCATTGTGCGCCCCGACGATCGTCCAGAGCCTATCGGCCATGGCAACCTGCCAAAGGGCGTCGTGTCCCTGTCGGAGCTTCTCAAGAAGCGCCAGATGGAGGGCATGCTGGCTCCCGAGGAGCCCGTTTAACGCAAGACGCTATGGTCACATTCCCTCATTGGGTAAGGCTTTCTCTGTGGACCTGCTTGTTGCTGATGGCCACGCTGGGGCCCGCTGCCGCGCAAGAAATTACGATCTCCCTAGGCGGCGACTCCGAGGAAGCTGGCGGCCTAACCGCGCGAATCGTTCAATTGGTGGTGATGATCACGGTGCTGAGTTTGGCGCCGTCGATCTTGATCATGGTCACGTCGTTCGTTCGTATCGTCGTCGTTCTGTCGATTCTGCGCACCGCATTGGGCATGCAACAGAGCCCGCCCAACATGGTTCTGGTCAGCCTGGCTCTATTTTTGACGGCGTTCATCATGGCTCCGACCTTTAACGAGGCCTATTCCAATGGCATCGGACCTTTGATCGAAGAAGAGATCGAAATGGATACGGCCTTCGAGAACACAGCTGAGCCGTTCCGGGACTTCATGCTGTCTCAGGTACGAGAAAAGGACCTTGAAGTCTTTATCAATATGGCCAACGAGGCCAAACCCGCAACGCCTCAGGCTACGCCGCTGAACATCCTCATTCCCGCATTTATGATCAGTGAGCTAAGGACCGCTTTTGAAATCGGGTTTCTTGTTTTTGTACCGTTTCTGATTATCGATTTGGTGATCGCTTCGATCCTTATGTCGATGGGTATGATGATGCTTCCTCCGATCATCATCTCGCTGCCCTTTAAGCTGATCTTCTTCGTCCTCGTCGATGGCTGGAGCCTGCTGGCCGGAAGCCTCGTGCAGAGTTTTATCAACTAGAGCCGTTTTGGTTTTGACGGAAACACAAAACGGCTCCAGATTCCTTGTTTTGCGCGTTTCCTGACGGTGAACCGGATTCCACTTCACCTGGAAA
>JANQPV010000011.1 GCA_028285305.1 Alphaproteobacteria bacterium
ATGGCAGACATCTTTATTTCCTATGCGCGGGAGGACGTGGACAGGGTCCGCGGGCTTGTTGCTGCCTTGGAATCCGAGGGCTATTCCGTCTGGTGGGACCCGAATATCGGTGGCGGCGACGAATGGGCCGATCTCCTTGAAGAAGAGATTACCAATGCCAAGGCGGTCCTCGCGATCTGGTCGAAAGCCGCGCGTAAAAGCCGTTGGGTGCGTGAAGAGGCCAATCTGGGTCACACCCTCCAAAAGCTGATCCCAATTTCTTTTCAGGATGGCCAGATTCCTTTCGGCTTCAACACCATCCACGCCGAAGATTTCACCGAGTGGAAAGAAGGCGACAAAGACGCCGAGTGCTGGCAGCGCTTGATGCTTAAAGCGCGCGCTCTGGCCGGCACTCCCAAAACCAATGTTGCCCGCGCCCAAGAGGGCAAAGCGCCGGAGATTCAGCCTCAGGCCCATGGAGGATCGGCGGTCACCTTCGCTTTGATCATGCTCTTCGCGGGCGCATTTTTGGGGGCGGTCACGTCCGGCAACGCGGTCATGGGCGGCGCTTTTGCTGTGGCCGGCTCGTTCTTCTTGCTCTTCCGAACGGCGGATACTCAGCTGCCAAATCACCTAAAAGCCCTGGCGGGCCGCTGGCTGTTGCCCGGAGATGCAGGCGCCCGCGTAAACGTAGCCGAAGCTTTCAATACGCTCTTTGAGGCGGTGTTCGGCATAAGGCATCTTTCCTTCAAGTGTCTCTGGCGCTCGGCTTTTGCTTCCACGTTTTTTTTGGCGGCGATCTTTGCTTTTGCGCTCCTCTTTGTACCGACGGTGAGAACCGCATTTGAGAACGAGTGGGGCCCCTTTCTCCAAGCACTCGTTCTGACCTTCATCGTTGCCAACATTGTCGGGGACTATATATCGCTCTTTCAAACCCGGCTCTTTCTGCGTTGGAGCGTCAAAGCGCCTGGTTTGATCCTTCCCCTAGTCATTTTAGATGCCATTCTGACACTGATCATCTATCTGCTCGTTTTGTATGCGTCGGCTGTTGGGCTTCAATCCTTAGGACTCAGCGCCGGTGATATCCGGCAAGCAACGGTTGATGCAGAACCGGTGGACATCGCGGACAGTGTGAGCGCTCTGCCGAGCTTTATCGGCTTCTATGAAGGACTGATCCCGCAATTGGATTTCCGCGGCCTCATTCCTTACTTCGAACCGGGGCGCGAGTTGTGGGCAAGAACGTGGCTTCTCCTGTTCTCCATAATGACCACGTTCATCACCTCTGTGTGGTTGTGGCTTGTGCTGATCGCTGGGCCGTTCGCGAAGACCTTGGTCACGTCTAAAGGAAATGTGACGCTGATTGGCCGATTGGCTCAAGTTCAGCGCGTTCCGTTCACGGTGCTGGGCCTGATGGTCGCGACACTGCTGGTGCTGATCGCTGTGCCGATTTCCTATTTCTGGCCGCAGATATCCTCAAATCTGTTTCCCGAAGTTGCGGACGAGCAGGTCGTCGTGTTCGATCGCGAGGACGACGTTGCTTGGCAAGCGGCTGAAGAAACAGACACAATTGCTGGTTATGAGACGTATTTGGACGGTTATGAGGATGGTCAGTACGCAGCGCTCGCGCGGCAACGTATTGAAACGCAGAAAGAGGAGGCGGAAGCTGCAAAAGTTGCCGAGCGTCAAGCCAGAATTGACGAGTTGATGGCCGAAATGGACCAAAGACGATGGGACAGAGCGAAATCGGCAGGAACGATTGAAGCCTACAGAGATTACCTGGAGGGTCAGCAAAATGGATCCTATGTGAAGGCGGCTCAAGAAGCCATATTGGCCTTGAGGCTTGAAGCGGAAGAGGAAGCAAGACGCCTCGAACAACAGACAGCTCAGACCCAAGCCGGAACCGTTTTCAAAGATTGCGAGATGTGCCCCGAAATGGTCGTTGTGCCAGCCGGCTCCTTCATGATGGGGAGTGCTACCAGTTCATCCGATAACGAACGCCCGGTGCATGAAGTCATCATCGCCAAGCCCTTTGCCGTGGGCAAGTTCGAGGTCACTTTCGCTGAGTGGGGCCAATGCGTCGCTGAGGGCGGGTGCAATGGCTATCAACCAGCTGATGAGGGCTGGGGTAAAGCCAACCGGCCTGTGATCAACGTCTCTTGGGAGGACGCGAAGCTCTACACTGAGTGGTTGTCCCAAAAAACAGGCTTCTCCTACCGTCTGCTGACGGAAGCCGAGTGGGAATTCGCAGCTAGAGCTGGCACCACCACCAAATACGCCTTTGGGGACACCATCAGCAGCCGTCAGGCAAATTTCCGCGGGGACAATTCCTTGAGCCAAACGGTGCCGGTCGGCTCGTATTCTCCGAACGCCTTCGGCCTTTATGACATGAACGGCAATGTGTGGGAGTGGACAGAGGACTGTTGGAACGAAAGTTATTCGGGTGCCCCCAAGAATGGCGATGCTTGGAGAACGGGCGACTGTTCCCTTCGCGTTTTGCGGGGCGGGTCCTATCACAACAAAGCTGGGTTCTTGCGATCTGCGTTCCGCTACACGCTCCACGCGAAGCTCCGGACCACCAACTTCGGATTTCGTATCACTAGGAGTTTGGAGGAGGTTCCCGACGAGAACAAAACAACTTCTTTGCCCGTATCGTCTTCAGGAGTTCAAGTCAACGCCGCTGAAGACTGGCAATCTGCCGGAGTGTCCCTCACACAAGGCAAAACCTACGACATCACCGCAACCGGCGAATGGAATATGGGTCCCCTGTGTGGATGGCAAGAAGCAGACGGCGAGGGGTATGACAACCCGTTCTGTAAACGGAGCGAGCCTAGTCTGGTGCCAGATGCGCCTTATCCAACCTTGATTGCCAAAATTGGACCTTCCGGCAAACCCTTTCAGGTCGGACGTCAGCTGAGGTTCAGTGCGGACGGTGAAGGTGAACTCTACCTGAGATCAAATGATCTGCCGGGAGAACTCCAAAACAATGAGGGAGCCGTTGAAGTCACTGTCCGGATTATCGAAGAAATACCGAACGTGCCTGATTCCGTTCCGGTCGATTTAGCTTCGACAATCCTCTCACTAAATGCATCAGACGATTGGAAGTCATCGAACTATTCCGTTCAAGGGGGAAAAAGATACCAAATCACCGCAACTGGTGAATGGAACATGGGTCCGCTATGCGGTCGGCAAAAGGCAGATGGGGAAGGCTACAACAACCCATTTTGCGAGCGCAGCGAAAGTGGGCCGGTTTCGGGCGCGTCCTATCCTACACTTATAGGAAGAATAGGAAGCTCTGGAACACCATTTCGGGTAGGCAGTGAGCTGAGGTTCACAGCTGAAAGCGACGGCGAGATATATTTTCGGTCGAACGATATGCCCGGCGAGCTGCAGAACAATAATGGGGTGCTAGAGATCAAAATCGAAGCGTTGGGAACTAACTAGGGTTCGACCGGGCAAAAGTTGTTCCTCGTCGCCCTACATCACCGCTTGCTTCTCGGTCTTCACGCTCGTCCGAGCCTGAAAATCGGTCAGCATGGAGTGCAGCTTCTCTTTTTTCTCTGCGTGTTTTTGCAGACCTTCCTCGTCTGACTCCCGCGGGCGCACTTTGCTGCGGTCCACTTGGGGCAGGATCTTGGCAAGCATGGTTTTCACCTGGCCCGAACAGTCTCCCTCGGTAAAAACGTCCGTCAGCGACATATGCAAGAGAAGCAACGCCTGATCGATAGGCGTACCCGCCCGCCGCAGGATCATATCGAAAAACTCGCTATGCTGAATGACCCGGCAGGAGATACTGTCTAGAGATTGGGCGAGCTGCGTCTGACACCGTGGCCCCAAATCCGCTTCTCGGGTTAGGGATTGCAATTGTGCGATGCGGCGCAGACGCTCAAGAATATCCGTGCCCCCATCGTAAGAAAAAATCTCGAAGGCATGGGACATGATCAAGGAATGGGTGTAATCCCCGAGGGTCTTCTTATTGTCGTCCCCAACAATGTTCTCCGCGAACGCCAGCAGTTTTTCGACCCGTTCATCGGGAGGACCCAGCGTCGCCATGTATTTATCGAGCGCCGAGGCATTCACCAGCCGCCGGGAGCGCTCGCAAAAGGCATCTTTGATATTTGTGATGGGCAGGTCAGGGCCCTGGCCCACAACGATCAGGTTGGCGATTTTCCGGGCCATCTGGCCTTCGGTTTGAATACAGTCCGCATAAAGTGGTTCTGAACTGCGAACTTCCTTAAGGATCCTCTGACCGAGAGTCCGCTTGGCGGAAGGCAAATGACCTGCAGAACAGATCTTCGCAAAGCGGGCAATGGGATGATTGGGATCGAAGTTCAAATCCTTGGTACGGCCGAGGAAAAGATTTGTTAGATTGAAAAGCGCGTCACCCAGATTATCGGTCGGCCCCACAAAATCCTTAATGCTCGCATGTGTACTGATGATCTCAGACAAAAACATGTCGATCGCGGCAAAACCGACTTTTCCTGCATCTTCCTCCGTAGAAAGTATTTCAGCAAGGCAAGTCAGCGCCTGGATCTTGTCGGGCCAATCTTTTTTGTCGCTCAAATACTTCGCGATGGAGCCGGAGAACCGATAAAGCGGTTCCGGCCCCTTTGAGATCTTCCGCACGGACTTGACCAAGTTTTGTTCCGAAATATCCGCAAAACGGTTTTGCTTTTCATCACGGAATACACGCGCCATGGACTTTTGTGTCAGGTCCGTCAGCTGACGTATGATGGGATGAACGCTGGGCTGCTCTTCGCTTTTCTGTGTGATTGCGTACTTCTGAATGGCGTGTTGCAAATCGGTCCCCGAAGAGTCCAATTGCTCGAGCAAGTCGGCCCGATGAAGCATCTCGCAGACGGTCACTTTGTGCCGGTTCAAAAAGGGCTGCAAGATTCGTCCAATTGTGGCGCGAGCGTGAACCGTATAAAGATCATCGGGACGGAAGCAGACGATCGCGCTTTCGCTCGCTTTCTTCTTTTTGTCTTTTGCGTCCGAGAGGACGTCTTCGTTGCCGGCGGCAAAGATTTGCACGCCGTCGAAGGTGCCGGTCTTTGCTTTGAATGTTTCCTTAATGACGCGTACACCGCCCTTGGGCAATCGTTTGGCCAAAAGGTGCGCTTCGTTGATCGCACGCGTCCGATCGGGATACACATCCACCAACGTCCAAGGCGACTTGGTGGAAAGCTTTTGGAACAACTCGTAGTGCGTATCGGGCACGGTAAAACCTAGGTAAAGAAGTCGGGAAAACCGGTTTATCCTAGGCGAAAAAGCCCTAAATATTGCTAAAAGGACGGAGAATTCGTTTCTGCCGACGCCGCGGCGCGGACACAGAAGTGGCGATTTTCCCGACTTTTTTGATTGTTTTGTGCGCCTTGACAGAGAATTGTGTTAGGAATCGGCCCCTCGACGAACCGGACCTGGCTTGCAGTGAGAGGTGAACCCAATGACGACCATTGCGCTTGTTGACGATGACCAGCACATATTGACGTCGGTCAGTCTGCTCTTGGAGAACGAAGGCTACAACCTTCGCAAATTCAACGACGGAGCCACGGCGCTGACGGCCTTGACGGCCGATCCCCCGGACTTAGCAATTTTGGACATTAAGATGCCGCGTATGGACGGCATGGAACTGCTGCGCCGTCTCCGCCAGAAGACAAGTATTCCGGTTATTTTTCTGACATCGAAGGACGAGGAGATCGACGAAGTTTTGGGTCTGCACATGGGCGCAGACGACTTTATCCGCAAACCCTTTTCTCAGCGTTTGCTGCTCGAAAGGGTTAAGGCCATCTTAAGGCGGACCGAAAAGCCGAACACCGGGGCCGCTCCCGACGATCCCTCACAGGTGATGGAACGCGGCGATCTGAGCATGGATTCCCAACGCCACGAATGCACCTGGAAGGGAGAAAAGGTCACACTCACCGTTACCGAGTTTTTGATCCTGCAGTCTCTGGCGCAGCGCCCCGGTTTTGTCAAAAGCCGGGATCAGTTGATGGACGCGGCATACGATGACCAGGTCTATGTCGACGATCGCACGATTGACAGCCATATCAAACGCCTACGGAAGAAGTTCAAGACCGTCGATAAGGAATTTGACGCGATTGAAACGCTCTACGGCGTAGGGTATCGCTACAAGGAATCCTAGAATTGGGTGCGCGTGGCGGTACGTACGCTGAGGACTTTTAGGTAAGACCCGGAAGATGGGAGATACCGACGACCGTTCTGAATTGAGTGGGAAAAGGCTCGTTGACGCGGCACCCCGGCGTGTTCGTAGGTACGGGTTGCTTACACTCCGTAGACGGTTGATCCTGCTAAACGGCACAAGTCTTATTTTGTTTGTCGCATTTCTGGTGTTCCTCGTTCAACAGAGTGAATCTGTGGTGGACGCCCATCGCAAGACTGCCATTGCCCAAGCACAAGCGATCGCCCACGCCATTGCACATACGGCGCTGGTAGAAGCGCAGGAAGAAGCGGGGCCCACCGCAATTGCGCCCAAAGTGGGATCGGTCAAACGACGACATGTGACGGAAACGGTGTTGGCGCTTGTCGACAGAGAGCACATGCGTCTCATCGTTTATGACACGCAAAAGCAGCGAATTGCCGATTCGCAGTGGATTTTCGACCAGATCGAGCGTCGCGAACTCAAAGAGTTGGGCGCCCCGGAAGATCAAGAAGAGCTCTGGGCTAAGGCGTGGCGGACATTGCGCTATGTGATTGATCGAATCTATCTGTGGGATTTCTTTCAAGAAAAGCCCGATTTGGAAGAAAAGTTTGAAACCGCAATGGAAGCAGCCGACAAGGGCCAGTCCACTGAGTATATTGATTGGTGGACAGATGATCAGAGGATGCTCAACGCTTTCGCCCCTATTTCTCCGGTCAAAGCCAACATAGGGGTCGTCCATCTACAGGAGTCGCGGGTCGATCGCACAATTTTGGCCATGCAATCAACGTTCGGGATGGTGATCCTTGTGTCGGGCGTCATGACTGTACTGGGACTTTGGTTTTTGGGCCGCTTTATCGCGACACCGGTTCGAAGACTGGCCGAAGGAGCAGACGCTATCACTCTGGGGAAGGACGAACGCGCGAAAATTCCTGATTACTCTGATCGCGGCGACGAGATCGGCGGCCTTTCCGAAGCACTTCGAGACATGACGGCGGCACTCAATGATCGCATCGAGTCAAATGCCCGCTTTGCAGCCGATGTAGCCCACGAGATCAAAAATCCGCTCACATCGCTTCGAAGCGCGGTTGAAACGTTTGAACTTGCAAAGACCGATGACATTCGGGAGAAATTGATTTCGGTGATTACGAGCGATGTCGGCCGTATCGACCGGCTGATCAGTGACATATCAAATGCGGGCCGTGTTGAGGCTGAGATGGCCCGGGAAAATTTGCGCGAGATAGATGTCAACAAGCTCCTCTCTGGTCTCGTCGATTTCTACGCGCAGACACAGTCCGACAGCGGCGTCAAACTGACGTTCAACAAAACCTCGCCAGGCGACCTGCCGGTTGTGCTGGGCAGAGGATCCAAGTTGGGCCAGGTGTTTCGAAATCTCATCGATAACGCAGTTTCGTTCAGCAGGGACGGCGATGAGGTTCGTCTCGCGGCCGGCTTGTGGGACGAAGATCGCCGCTTCGTTAAGATCGTTGTGGAGGACGACGGCCCCGGCATCCCTGAGGAAAACCTGGAGTCAATATTTGAAAGATTTTATACGGAGCGTCCCCAGGCGGAGGAATTTGGAAAGCACTCGGGCTTAGGCCTGAGCATTTGTCGCCAGATTGTTGAAGCCCATGGCGGGAGAATTAGCGCAGAGAACCGGCTAGACGAAGACAGTCAGGTAATCGGTGCCAGGTTTGTCGTGCTCTTGCCCACTGAGGATGTACAGTGAGCCATTTGGAACGCGGAACCGTCGTCGCCATTCAAGCAGGCGAATGGCACGGTGTCCTGATACGGGGCCCCTCCGGATCGGGCAAATCCGATTTGGCATTGCGTCTTTTGCACCATGGTGGGGACTACCCCGCGAAATTGGTTTCGGATGATTATGCAGAGCTTAGCGTCGCCGGGGAGAACGTGTTAGCTTCGCCTGCATCCGGCATTGAAGGGCTGTTGGAAGTGCGCGGCATCGGTGTGACCAAACAACACGTGATGGCATCGGTGCCCCTGCGAATGGCTGTGAAACTAACGCCGTCCGAAGACATTGACCGCTTGCCGGAGAGACAATATCTAACGCTGACAATTGAGGGCACAAGGGTCAAGCTGCCGCAATTTGATCTCGATCCATTTGGCGTGTCGGCCGTTCCCAAGGTTCTGTCCGCGCTAACTGTGACACTAAACGACCGCGAGAAAGAGAAGGGCGCCACCAAACGACAATGAGTGAACAAGAAGACAAACCGGATCCCCAAATTGGCCTTGTCCTGGTCACCCACGGCCGACTTGCCGAAGAGTTCATAACGGCAACCGAACATGTGGTTGGGCCGCAAGAGAATGTCAGCGCGATCTGCATTGACGCAGATGATGATATGGAAGCACGCCGTGAAGATATCCTTGCCGCGGTCAACGAGGTTGATGAAGGGCAAGGTGTAATCGTCCTCACAGATATGTTTGGGGGCACACCGTCCAACTTGGCAATTTCGATTATGGACAAAGCGAAAGTAGAGGTCATTGCGGGCATTAATCTGCCGATGCTGATCCGTTTGGCAAAAGCCCGCAAAGAGGCCGAGTTGGCGGATGCGGTTGAATTGGCGCAAGAGGCGGGCCGAAAATACATCAGTATCGCCTCGCAAGTCCTGGCAGGGGAGAACTAACAGCGTCAGGCACGTTCGTTCAGCTCACGGCAACATGTTTGCGTTAGTCTTTCACTGGGACGCGACTTGCCCGGACACATGAATTCCTGGACATATGAAACAAAGTGATGGCTGAGCCGTTGAAAGCACATGTTGAGATATTAAACAGCCGCGGTCTCCATGCCCGCGCTGCGGCAAAATTCGTGCGCGAATCGGGCAAGTACAACGCCGTCATATCGGTTTCCAAAGACGGGGCTGAGGTCGATGGGGGGTCGATCATGGGGCTGCTCATGCTTGCTGCTGCCAAGGGATCAACCATCTGCATTTCCGCTGATGGGCAAGATGCCCAGCCCGCGATCGATGCCCTAACGGAGCTCATAGGCGACAAATTTGGCGAAGACGACTGACCCGTCGCTTTTCGGTTGATAGAACAACCAGATAAATATATAAAGATTTCTTGATATAGCTATTCTCGGTTGGCGAAACATCGGGTTTTCGCCGATTTCACCAAAGCATCCGCTGATCTCACAAATGAAAAGGAAAAGAAATGGGCGCTCAAGATTTTGTTGTGGCCGACATAGCCAAGGCTGATTGGGGCAACAAAGAAATTGAAATTGCCGAAACTGAAATGCCAGGGCTCATGGCGCTCCGGGAAGAATATGGAGCATCAAAACCGCTCAAGGGCGCGCGTATTGCTGGATCGCTTCATATGACGATCCAGACGGCGGTTTTGATTCAAACTCTTGAAGCCCTGGGCGCCGAGGTCCGTTGGGCCTCTTGCAACATATTTTCCACCCAAGACCATGCCGCTGCAGCGATCGCAGGAGCAGGTACGCCGGTCTTTGCGGTGAAGGGTGAAACGCTGCAGGAATATTGGGACTATTGCGACCGGATTTTTGAATGGCCGGGCGGTGAGCCGGCAAACATGATTTTGGACGATGGCGGCGACGCCACGCTTCTCATCCTTCTGGGCGCAGAAGCCGAGAAAAACCCGGACTTGCTCTCTAATCCGTCCAATGAGGAAGAAGAAGCTCTCTATGCGACAATCAAGCGGCGCAATGCAGAAAGTCCGGGCTGGTACGCCAAGGTTCGCGACAGCATCAAGGGTGTAACCGAGGAAACCACAACCGGCGTCCTGCGCCTCTATCAACGGGAAAAGGACGGCACGCTCCCATTCCCCGCCATCAACGTGAATGATTCCGTCACCAAATCAAAGTTCGATAACAAGTATGGCTGCCGCGAATCGCTCGTTGACGGTATTCGTCGGGCGACAGACGTTATGATGGCCGGCAAGGTGGCGATGGTCGCCGGATATGGCGATGTCGGCAAAGGTTCGGCCCAGAGTCTACGAGGCGCCGGCGCCCGCGTGATGGTGTCCGAAATCGACCCGATCTGCGCTCTGCAGGCCGCTATGGACGGCTTTGAAGTTGTCACCATGGACGATGCCTGCGACAAGGCCGATGTGTTTGTGACGGCCACCGGCAACAAGGATATTCTTACCATCGAGCATATGCGCCGTATGAAGAATATGGCGATTGTCTGCAATATCGGACATTTCGACAACGAAATCCAGGTTGATGCACTAAAAAATCACAAATGGACCAACATCAAAGACCAGGTGGATATGATCGAGTTTCCGGACGGCAACAAAATCATTCTGCTCTCGGAAGGCCGGCTCGTCAATCTCGGCAACGCCATGGGCCACCCAAGTTTTGTTATGTCCGCGTCGTTCACCAACCAGGTGCTGGCGCAGATCGAATTGTGGAGCAACGGCGGAAACTACGAGAACAAGGTCTATGTTCTGCCGAAGCATTTGGACGAAAAGGTTGCCGCCCTCCATCTCGAAAAGGTTGGTGCTCAGCTCTCTCAGCTCACAGACGATCAGGCGAGTTATATCGGCGTCGACCTACAAGGACCGTTCAAGCCGGAGCATTATCGGTATTGATACAGAGCTTAGTATCAAGCTGATTAAGTTCTCCATCTTTAACGGATTGATCCGTAAACGATTGGGGTCGTCCGCTTACAGGTTGAATCGAATTTCGTCTGCGGGCATCGCAATATCTGTAATCTGAGACATGCTTGACGACAGACTGCTAATCTCTTCAAGTACTTCGGCAATTTGCCGTCTCGAGTAAGGGGCTGGACTACATCATAGGTTGTGCGTATGGAATGGTGAAATAAGGATCCTAAGACTGAGCTCTATTGAGCGGACGAAGCAGATGGCTGTTGACGTTGTTGTGAGGCGAACAGACATTTTCCTGTTAAATTGGTTTGTTGCGCTCAGGTCAATGATTTGGTGGGGTGTACTTGCAGCCCTAACAATTTGGGCTTGTTTGGATCTAATCGCCACCGCGTCACCAAACAATCTTCTCCAGTATTTAATCATTTTCTCGATCGTTCCCACGACAATAGGAGCGATGTATCTCATTGGCTGTGCTTTGATTTTCGGACTTGTCGCATTAGCGTCCTCAGAGAAATCCGGACTCGGTCGCCACACATTTCAGATCGAACGCGACATATTTCGTGCAACCAACGAATTGGGGGAAAATGCCATTAAGTGGAAGGGGGTTGACCGTGTGCGGAAGACAAAGAATTACATCTACGTCCGCCTAAATTATTATATGTACTTCCTACTCCCCCGCAGATGTTTTGAACATCAAAACGAGTTCGATAACTTTTACTTGCTGCTCATGGAGAGGACAAACGAACATCAAAGCGAGCGAAAAACGGACCTAGATTGACCGTTTGGTTGGTCAGTTCGGGGCCTCGCATGATCGAAGCAATATCATAATTGAGCAGTGCGCAAGTATTGAGAAACCTCCTCAAGAACCCCGAGGTCGGCCTTAAACGGCTCTTCGGATCTGGGCCAATGAACGACAAAGTCGGTAAAGCCCATCTCTTCATATTTGGCGGAAAGCTCAAAAAAGGCGTCAACAGAATCGAGAGGGCGTTCGATATGTCCCAGAAGGATCAACTTCGCCACGTCGTCCGTCGGGCGCCCAATCGATCCGTACACGTCCTCTAAGAGCTTGAGCTAGTCGGGATGAAGTCTGCCGTCCACTGCCACCCACATATCTCCATGGGTGGCGGCCACGCTCATGCTCTTTTTGCCGGTGGCGGCAATGGCGAACGGCAGCCTCGGTTTTTGAAGGCATCCGGGAATGGCTCTGGCCGCATTGGCCAAATAGTGGCATCCCTTAAAATCCGATTTTTCGTTCGTGAGAAGCACATCAAGGGCCTCCATGAATTCGGCGAAGCGGGTCTGCCTTTCTGCTGGGGACCACGCAGCGTCACGTAGAGCGACAGCATCATAACCATCCGCACCTGCACCGATGCCCAACGTCAGGCGGCAGGGGCTGATATCATCAAGCGTCATCAGCTCCTTGGCAAAAGGCACCGGCTCTCGAAAGTTAGGAGACGCCACGAGCGTCCCGAGCCGCAGAGAGGATGTGACGCAAGCGGCGGCCGTCAAGGTCGGCAGCGCCCCAAACCAGGGTTTGTTCTGGAGAGAACGCCACGTGAGATAATCGTAGGTCCACGCATGGTCAAAGCCCATGCGTTCCGCGAGTTGTCATGTCTCCTTCGCGATAGGCCAGCGCATTTCGGGCAAGATCAAAACACCATACCTCATCGCATTGCTCCGTGTGCAGTCGGACAAATCCTACCCAACAAGTCCCGGCTCGACTGTCCCAACGCCCACAAAACGGCGGACACGATCAAGCTCAGCCTCGAGTTTTTGCCTGCGCAATTTCGAGAGCTTGACCTTGGGCTCCATCCATAGGCCTTGCACGGCAAGGCGGTCTTCATTGCGAAACGCTTTCAGATCGATCCGGCCGATGAACCGCTCGCCTTCCAAAATTGGAAACACATAGTACCCGTACGTTCTTTTAGCGGCCGGCACAAAGATCTCGATCCGGTAATCAAAATTAAAGAGCCGCTTAAGCCGTTGCCGATCGCGGATAACCGGATCGAACGGCGAGATGAGACGGATCCGGCTTGGCGGATCTTCCGTGTCTCTGAGGACCTCTTCGATGTCTGGCCGTGCAAAGGCGTCACGCTTGCCGCTCCCTTTTGGGTCGATGACGCAGACGGGAATCGCTCCATCGGCCCCGTTCTTTTCCAGCCATTGTGCGGCGTCTTTAGGGTTCACCGCATCCCAGAAGCGGGCAATCTCGCCTGCCGTTGCAATGCCGAGCCGATCAAGGGCCGAGCGGCAGGCCCAGTCCACAAAGTCAGTATGCGTAACCTCAGGCTCTGCATGATCCGCGAGCAGAACCCGCTCCGTGCGGTCATAGACTTTCTGAAAGTTGTCCCGCCGCGCGACTGCCAACTCACCGGTTCGCCACAAATACTCCAAGGCCGCTTTTTGCGGGGTCCACCCCCACCAAGTCTCTCTTACGTTTTCCTTTTCGGTTTCGAAGTGCCGCGCCGCGCTCGGACCGGATTGATCGATCTGCGCCCAGACTTGTTCAATGGCCCGCTCGGGATCTTGAACCCGCTTTTGCCACCACGCGCTCTTAAGATACGCGGCCTTCACTTTGGGAAACCGGTGTTTCCAGTACGGGAACCATTTGGCGGGGATGATCGAGGCGTCGTGTGTCCACTGTTCCGTCAAGCACTGGCCTTTTGCGTACAATCGATCGAGCTGTTTTGGCCGGTAGGTTTGATTGCGGGAAAAAAGGATGTGGTGGTGGGCACGTTCCACCGTCCGTATGCTGTCGAGTTGAACATAGCCCAGCGTTTCGACCAATTGAAACAAGTCCTCCTGCCTGAGTTTGCCAGTTGGAGATCGGCTCAGCCCTTGAAGGTGGAGGAGAATGCGCCGGGCATCCTGGGTGGTGAGAGTAAGGGGCGCGCGAGTCATGTCCCCAGCTTAAGCCAATTCAATCGCCCGTTCTAGTTTTGCTGCGGCGCCCACGCGAGAGGGAAGACATCTTCGAATTCCGAAAGAGATTGCCCCGTCATCGGCTCGTGGTCATAGAGCTTAATCGGGTCGGGGAGGACCTGGCCGCGCCGGTGGATATAGCGGACATCCGGCCCGGCCCACAGGGTCGCGTGAGCCCGTCGCGGCGTCGGCGAGGTCGCCCCGCCTGCGGCCCCATGCAAGATGTTGCCGTGAAAAAGAAGCACGTCGCCGGGTGTATAGTCCCAGCCGAGAATATCGAAAGAATCCCGGTTGCCGTTGATATCCGGTGGCAAAGGCAAAGAACTGTCAAAGAAGCCGTCCATATACGACCAATTCTCAAAAGCGTCCCGGCCAAGGATCGGTTTTTGCTCCGCGAAACGAGCTTGGGCTTGGGCCGCGCCGTGAGGGTCTGCAGACGGATCGTGGCCCGCGACAGTGCCGTACGTGATATTCCATAGGTGAGAACCGCGCACCACTTCAATACTGATATCTCGGGGGACCGGATCAGGTGAGACCCAAGCGCGAATGACGTCGTTCCCTTCAATATTATAGTAGCACGTATCCTGATGCCAGTCCGTGGGCGGAATAAACCCGGCTGGCTTATAGAACATTTGATCCATATAAAAACGGATAGGCTTGCCCAGCATCGATCCAACAATGGCAGCAATCGGAGACGCCGACACCATACGCCCTAAGCCAGCCGACTTGTATGCCGGGAACTGATCAATGCGCAATCGGCCGGGGAGTTCCGAGGACATCCCATCGGGCGCGGTGTGTGCTTCTTCTAACCCTTCAGCAACCACCGTAAGCCACTCTTGGGCCAAGACATCTTTAAGCACCACTGCTCCGTCCCGGTGAAAAGCGGTGCGTTCGTTATCGGTGATGGGACGAAGGGGGTGCGTCATGGTTTGACTCATACCATTTCACCACCAGCCCCGGAAGCGCCGGTCGGCGACCAGAGATGAGCTGCTCTGGCTTGAGAAAACCCCGATCGGGCCACTGCGCAGACGTCAAGAAACGGTGATAATCGGCGAAAATGCTGCCAAAAACAAAAAGGCAAACACCAAACCTGCAATAAGCGCTGAATCAAAGGACTTCATGTCCGATTCTCCCTCTCGCCAGCCGACGACCGGCCGTTTCCCGAATACTGCCAACGGGAGAGACGTATGTGCTTGTGCTTTCCGCGCCATCAGAATCGTATTGCAGAAATTGCAGGGCTGATAAGATCCAGGCGCGCAGAAACGCGACCGATGGCAACGCCGTTCTCTTGCTTTGTCGCCGCAACTCAGCTCAAATCTGGAGTAGAATACCCAAACAACAGGAGCCTCTTATGCCAAATGGCGCGGTGAGAAAACGAGATCAGACGCCGTCACCGGACGCCAATCTGTGGGTCCGCGTCGCCGTTCTCGGCGCCGGCATGTCGGGCATCTGCATGGGCATCAATCTCCTTAAGAGAGGACTCTCGGACTTCGTCATCCTGGAGAAAGCCTCCGCCGTCGGCGGAACCTGGCGGGAAAACCGGTACCCGGGGGTCGCCTGTGATGTGCCGTCCCATCTTTACTCCTTCTCGTTTGAGCTCAACCCCGACTGGAGCCATTCTTATTCAAGTGGTCAGGAGATCTGGGATTACTGCGAACGCACCGTCGACAAGTATGGCCTGCGCCCCTTTATTCATTTCGACACGGAGGTCACAGACGTCAAATTTCAAGGTGGCAAGTGGTGCATCGCCACAAAGAACGGCCAGACGATCACCGCCGATACGGTGGTGAGCGGCCTCGGCGGTTTGCACTTGCCAAAGAAGATCGAGTTTGAGGGCCGCGAAGCCTTTCGCGGAGAGATGTTCCACACAGCAGAATGGCGCGATGATGTGGACCTGAAAGGCAAGAAAGTAGCCATGATCGGCACGGGCGCCAGTGCAGCTCAAATCCTGCCGGGCATCGCCGATGATGTGGGCGATGTCACGGTCTTCCAACGCTCGGCCGCTTGGGTCTTTCCGCGTCTGGCCCGTGAAATTTCTGAAAACCGGCGCTCGGTCTTCCGCAACGTTCCCTTCGCCATGCGCGCTTACCGCACGTTTCTGTGGCTCGCTATGGATGTAATGGGTGTGTGGTCTCTCCGGAGGGGAACGTTCATGGCCGATCGTCTTAAGAAGGCGGGATTGCAGCATCTGCAAGACTCGGTCGCTGATCCAAACGTGCGTGCCAAACTAACCCCAAACTATGAAGTTGGCTGCAAGCGCAGAGTCATTTCCGATGACTATCTCTCTTCGTTTAATCGCGAGAACGTTCACCTAGTTACCGAGTCCATCTCGAAAATTGAGCCCGATGGCATTCGCGACGAAACGGGCAAGCTTCACGAAGTGGATGTGATCATTGAAGCGACGGGGTTTCGTCCCTTTGATATTTCAGACTATGTCAACGTCGAGGGCTTGAACGGCCTCAAACTCAAAGAGGCGTGGGCGGAAAAGGTGGATTCCCTACGCACCATGATGATCCCGGGCTTTCCGAACTTCTTTATGTTATTGGGCCCTAACAGTGCGACCGGGCACACTTCGGCGCTCATCATGATTGAGTCCGAAGCCAAGTACGTGATGAAATGCCTCGGCTGGATGGAGGAGGAAGGGCTCAGTCAAATCGACGCCGCCCCCGCTATTGTTAGTTCCTACAATGCACGGCTGCAGAAGGACCTGAAACCGATGGTCTTCAGCGGTGGCTGCGGCGCCTGGTACACAGATGAAAACGATTACAACTTTACCCTTTGGCCCTATTCAGCCTTACGATTTTGCGTTGAACAAGGCCGCCTCTACAGGGAGGAGTTTCAAACGGCAGCGAAAGAAGGCGCCGCCTGAACGCAAGAAATAGGACAATGTCAAAAAACTGGTATTCTACAACTGTCTTCGCTGCTTTGATCGTTTTGTTTTTAGGAGCCTGCGAGGAGATCGAGCGAGAAATGCGGTTCGAAGTCAAGGAAGACCCCACGGCCTCCTTGAGTGACGAAGAACTCAAGCTGCATCCGATTTTGATGTTGGACGCCGATCACATCCTCACCCTGAATGGGCAGAGCACGAACCGTGAAGATCTCCTGGAAGCGCTCTGGGACTTGCCCGCCGAACAGAGTGGCAAACTCCTGATCCTAAAGGTCGACCCCGCAGTCCGCTCAGGGACGGTGATTGAAGTGATGGATATTCTGGAGCGCGCAGGCTACGGCGAAGGGGAGTTCATAATCTCAGGGATCGATTGAGCAGTGGTTGTTCGGAAAGGAGTGACGCCTTACTCAACATAGAGCCGGGCGACCCCGCCCAATAGCGTCGAGGTATAGAAATCTCGCTCAAATCCCGGCGTGTACCACATGCCGCTGGATGCCGAACAACCCGTATCCGCGCGCGCCTTCTCTTGACCTGTCTCTATGTCGAGTACAACCGCGTACCAAGGCGCTCCGTGCGGGGAATCATCGACAAGCAACTCTCCTGTATCTGCATAGAGCGTAAGTTGATTGGTGTTGCGAAAACTGTTGGTCCACAGCTCTTCAAACTGACCGGGGCCTTGATAACGCCAGGCGCCCATCTTCGCGTTCATCGAGTCAAAGGCCACAAGGATCCGGCGGTCCTGGTCGAAAAGGGGCGGGGCGATGATATTGCCGCCCGCATCGCCGAAGGGAACGAGGGTATCGCGGTCAGTTGGATCGGTCACAGACACTCTGAACACTCGTTGCGGGGCCGTGTGGATCACATTGGCTCGCGTATGCGCGGTGTTGGTGCCCACCGGGTGAGCCTCCAAAACATTCTTTACGCCGCCGTTCGCGCCCATATCCATAAACCAAGCCGATCCAAGGGCGAGTGTGGAGTCCCACGCAAACGATTGGTCCTCGCCGTCAATGCGGTACGAGGCCGACCAAGTCTCATCGAGGGAAAGGAAGCCGCCGCGATAGATCAAACGGTGGATCTTCTCAGAGTTTGTCACATACAGATGGGTCAACCCGTCTTGCGGGTCACAAGAAAATCTCCCGACGGAGTTCCCGGGAAACTCAAACTCGCTGACAACCTTGAGATCGGGATCGAGCACCGTGAACATCGTGCGCTTCGACGGATCGATTTGGATATCTTTGGTAATGAGGTTCCCGTCCGGAACGATGACGTGACCGTTGTGGGCATTATCCGTGGCCAATTTGTGCTCACCAAGCACGTCCAAATCCGGCGACAATCGATGCGCATATCGTCCGTTCACGACATAAAGATCGCCGTTGGCGTGGACGGCGGCGGCGCCGCACCAATTATGCCCCCCGGAGGGAAGCTCCGGTGCGGCCTTGATCGTTTCCAGAGTCACCGGATCGACCTTTTCGATCCAGCCGAATGATCGTTCCTTTTGAGCGGCCTGCGTCCCGCCTTGCACATAGACCTCGCCTTCATCTCGGAGCACAATCATGGTGGACCAGCGATAGGCGCCCATGTGCCGGGTTGTTGCATGGAGTGCCTCTCCAGGACGGATGTTTGGGCCGGCTTTCCATGTGATCTTCTGTCTTCGAGGGCCCGCACACTCACACGGCCAGTGAGAAGGATAGTATCCCGCCAAGGGGCCAAGGTGATCGCTGGGTGTATTCATGTGGGCCCTCCGAAGTGCTTCATATCGAATTGGTCTGCGTAATAACTCAGGACAATGCCAGCCAATTCTCCCCGTTGACTCAAAAAAATGGCTCAAAACCAACATTATGGAAGTTGGCATCCGCTTTGCTCCCTCATCCCTTGCACGGTGTCGAATTGACACCAAGCGGTCTGGGGTAGGCCGTGGAGCGGGGACAACAGGTGAATGGAGCATAAGATGCGAAATCAAGTTGCCCGCTATTTGAAAGATGAGTCCGGTGCGACAGCCATTGAGTACGGCACCATCGCATCAGGGATATCTCTGATCGTCGTATCCGCCGTCCAGCTGATCGGCACCGACCTAAAGGTGATGATGACCTACATCGCCGGAGTGCTGTCTTAAGCACCAAATCTAATGAAAGTGGTCACCAAAGACCCCGGCCGATCCAACCAACCCACGGCCGGGGTCTTACCTTTTCTCAGCACGTGGCTGCCCATCGCGGCTTGCGCGGAACGCAGAGTCCGAAGTTCGTAAACAAATCCTTGAAATTAACAGTTCGTAAACCCCCATCGATCACCTTAACGTTGACAAAAGGTCTGATTCGGGGGTTCGAATGGTAAATCGTATTGCGTTAACTCAAGGCGCTGATTGTCGGTTTCGGAACTTTTCTTATCAGCACGTCCCGGCTGGGGAGGCTGCGTGCATGTGAGGAGCGGGTCTTCTGTTAAAGACCGCAATTCGTTACGCGAACGTAACAAGTGGAATGGGAAATATTCCTTGTTTCTTCGTGCGGACGAGTTCCTGACCGATGAGAGGCTGGAAAGAGGTTCTCACGTCGGATGATTGAGACAAGCGTTTACTTTAAGGCGGCGTTGCTTTGGGCAGCGGTAGCTGCTTTTTGTGTCGCATCGCACACAACGCAGGCACAGACGTCAACGGAGACGCCGTCCGCCACCCAATCGACGACGTCATATGGGACGCTGAACCAACCGCTCGGCCCGTCCGTTTCAGACTTGTTCGACAAGGACGATATTAGTCGCCCGTCGATTGTCCCAAAGACTTTAGGCGGATCAACTCAGCAAAACACTCCGTCTCCGCTCACAAGAACATCCGCCTCAAGCGCTGCAGCATCACAAGGACCCCAGGAAGAACCGGCTCCAGTTGAAGAGCAAGGACCTCAGCCAATCGAACAAACCCGCGTCGTTGAAACCGTACCGGCCGACACCGGCCGAGAAGTCTCTCCGGCGCTGACCAGTCTCGTTGTCACGGTGGGCGCCATTGCGTTGGCAATTGCGGCGACCTTGATCGCTATTCGTGTCGGCCGAGGCGCCCAGCAAACCATCGCCCAGTGGCGCGCGCGCTTTGCCATCATCGAAGCCAAGTTGGATCGGGCAGAGACTGTTTTCAGCGCCCAGCCACATATTGTGGTTATTTGGGAAGAAGATTCCGACAATCCGGCACAAGGCTGGGGTAAACCAAAAGTCCTAGGGAATTCGGGCACGCTGGCAACTTTGCTCCGCTACGCCGAAGGGACCGATGGGGCCACGCCGATTGAAACCATATTGGAGGGACTGGCCGGCCAAACGGTTGAATTTGGGTTGGGAGAGCCGATCGCCCGCGAGGATGGAATCGAGCGTTCCGCCAGCCTCGTTGAGGCGATCCAAGATTTGCGCTGGAATGGAACGTCCTTTTCTTTGACGATTTCCACCGATGACGGACGAGTGATTGAAGCCAATGGCCGCCCGGCCGGAGGACAGGCGGTTGTTTGGCTGTCCGACGTGACGGCAAAGGATAGTCTCATCGGTATGCTGAAGGAGCAGTTTGTTTCCTCGCGCCGGGAAGGGGAACAGCTTCGCAAGCTTTTGGACTCAGCGCCGTTCCCGGCTTGGCACCGCAATCAGAACGCCAAGCTGAGTTGGGTGAACAAAGCCTATTCGGATGCGGTGGAAGCATCGTCGCCGGAGGACGTGGTCGAACAAGACATCGAACTCGATAAGGATGCCCGTGCACTCTCGACGCGCGCCTTGGAGCAAGGCCAGCCATGCGTCGAGAAACGCTATGTAATTGTCAAAGGCAAACGACGCGCCCTTGATCTCATCGAAACGCCGCACGAAGTGGGCTCCGTGGGGATGGCGCTTGATGTCACCGGCCTTGATCAAGCTGAAAAGAAGCTGAAACAGCATATGGACGCCCATGCTGAAACATTGGACAAACTCGCTTCCGCCGTGGCGATATTCGGGTCCAACAAACAGCTCAAGTTCTATAATCAGGCATATGCCAATCTCTGCCAGCTTGAGCCCGCCATTCTTGATCTTGCCCCGACCTACGGTGAGATCCTGGATCGCCTAAGAGCTAAACGTCTGCTGCCGGAACAAGCAGACTTTAAGGCATGGCGGGACCAACAACTCAGTATGTTCATGGAAGTGAAAGAGCAGCCGGATCAGCTGTGGCATTTGCCTGATGGACGCCACTTGAGAGTGGTCTGCCAAGCGCACCCCATGGGGGGGCTGCTGTTCATTTACGAAGATGTAACCGACCGATTCCAGCTCGAGACCGATCTAAACACCTTGTCTAAGGTTCAGCGCGCCACCCTGGACAATCTGAGTGAGGGCGTCGCGGTCTTCGGCAGCAATGGCCGCTTGGAGTTGAAAAACAAGTCGTTCACGGAAATTTGGAAGTTGGGCGCGGAAACAAATGGCGCCGAGTTCCATGTCTCGGATCTGATTGAACTCGGACGGACGTTCTTTGATGATGACACGGAATGGCGGCGCATGGCCGACAAAGTGGCGACTGTTCGGGAGGAGCGCCACAATTTGACTGGCCGTCTTGAGCGCAGTGATGGGCGCTATGTCGACTACGCCCTCCTGCCGCTGCCAAACGGCGCCACCTTGTTCACATGCCTAGACGTGACGGACACAACGCGCATCACTCGGGCGTTGCAAGAGCGCAACGAAGCCTTGGAAGCCGCCGACAAGCTCAAATCCGAGTTCATTTCTCACGTTTCGTATCAACTGCGCACGCCGCTCACCTCGATCAAGGGCTTTTGCGAGATGCTGGATCAGGAGATCGTTGGGCCCCTGAACGAACGGCAGCGTCAATACTCGGATGCGATATTGGAAGCCTCTAACCAGCTCATGGTGTTAATGGACGATATCCTGGATCTCGCACGAATCGAAGCCGGCGTGATGTCCATCGAAACCAGTGAAGTTGATGCTTACGACGTTCTTTCTAGCACCATCGAACTCGCGCGAAGAGAGGCGGAAGAAAAGGGCATTTCACTGAAACTCAGCGCCAACGAAGACTTGGGTGAGATGTGCGCGGATGAAAAGCGTTTGCGCCAGATTGTCTTTAATCTGCTTTCAAACGCTTTGACCTTCACGCCGGCTGGAGGCACCATAGATGTAGACGGGGACCGCTCGCCCCACCAGATCAGAATCTCGGTAACCGATACGGGGCAGGGCATCGACCCCGAACACCAGCCGATCGTGTTCGATCGTTTTGAAAGCCGCACATCAACAGGACAAAAGCGCGGACCTGGCTTGGGATTGGCCCTGGTGCGTAGTTTCGTAGAACTGCACGGAGGGTGGGTCTCTCTCGAATCGGAACCGCGTGTCGGAACCAAAGTTGTGTGCCACTTCCCGATTACCGGCCCTGAAGAACCCGCCCAACCGCTCTTGGAACGCCGGGCGGCGGAATAATAGACGCCCTCGGTGCGTCAACCTGCGGGCGCCCATTCAGGCTTCATGAGTACGTTCGAAATCGATTCTCTCGCCAACTTTGCACAAATCATTAGTGCCGGGACAATTGTGACCGGTGTGATCTTCGGCATCCTGCAAATCCGCTACTATCGGACCGAGCAGCGCAACGCCGTCGCGACCGAAATCATGCAGAGCTTCTACAGCCGCGATATGGCCGAATCCATCACCCTTATTCGCCGACTTCCGGATGGTATATCTGCAGAGGAACTCAGAGCGATGGGGGAGGACGTGGAAGAGGCCGCTATAAGTGTCTCAATGACCTTCGAGACGATGGGCTTGCTTCTTCACAAGGAAATCGCGCCGGAAGATCTCGTGATCGACCTGGTTGGCGGTTTAGCACCTGTAATTTGGCGCAAACTCGAAAATTGGGAAGAGACGGTCAGGGTCGAGCAGGACCACCCCACATGGGCGGAATGGTTCCAATGGCTCGCCCAGTACACAGAGGATATCAAGTTAGAGCGGGAGCCGGCCTTCATTGCCCACAAGGACTGGCGGCCCCGTCAAAAAGGCCTAGTGCTGTGATTCAGGCAAACGGACAGTTAACCCATCCAGATCGTCACTCATTTTGATCTGGCATGATAGCCGACTGTTGTCTTTCACTTCTTCTGCGAAATCGAGCATGCTCGTCTCCATTTCGTTCGGCTCACCCGTCTTGTCCTTCCATTCGGGGTCGACATAAACGTGGCACGTTGCGCACGCACAAGCGCCGCCGCAATCTGCGTCAATTCCCGGAACCATGTTTTTGACCGCGCCCTCCATGACGCTCAATCCGCTGGCCACATCCACCTGGTGCTCGGTTCCATCGAATTCGATGTAGGTCACTTTTGGCATTGTTTAGTCCTTACTTTAAGTCTTGAGCTACTTGTTTCATTGGAATTGAAGTATCCGCCAAACGGTCGGCCGGGATCATCGCTCGATCGGCAATCAATTTTCGCGACACCATATATTCGGGTACAGAATTGACGGCGTCCACCGCAAGCAACTGCCCGTCTTTGAGGTAAAATGCGGCGAACTTTCTTTCCTCCATCTGTCCACGGACGACCAATTCATCATACCCTTGATTGAGACCGGCGATTTGTAATTTTAAGTCGTACTGATCCGACCAAAACCACGGCACCTGATTGTAGGGCTTCTCGTTTCCGCACATCGCGGCGGCAGCCGTTTTGGCTTGCTCCAGCGCGTTGTGAACGGATTCGAGCCGAACAAGGCGCCCAAATACCTCATTGGGATGCTGGGTACAATCCCCAGCAGCAAAAATCTTGGGATCCTCTGTTCGGCAGCAGGCATCAACGAGAATGCCATTGTCGCAGGCAAGTCCCGCATCTTGCGCAAGCTCTTGATTTGGAACGATGCCGATCCCAACGACGGCCATGTCAGCTCGGATTTCAGTACCGTTGGCGCACTTAACGGCCTCGATTTTTGACCCCCCGCTGAATTCGCTAACTTGGTGACCGGTGAGAATTTTCACGCCTTCTTCCGTGTGAACGCGCTCAAAGAAAGCGGAGACTTCTTCACCGACCACCCGCTTAAGCAGTCGATCTTCCGACTCAACAACCGTGACGTTAAGGCCTCTCTTTTGTGCGACCGCGGCGACCTCTAAGCCGATATAGCCTCCCCCGACCACGACGAGATGAGCGCCGGGGGCAAATCCGCTTTGGATACCGTCGACATCCTCAATGGTCCTCAAATAATGAACGCCTTCAAGGTCGATCCCTGTGACCGGCAATTCGCGGACCCGAGTTCCGGTCGTGATCAGCAGCTTGTCGTAAGCGACGGTCGTGCTGTCCGAAAGGGTGAGCTGACACGCACCGCGATCGAGCGCAAGACAACGAGTTTTGAGGCGCGTTTCAATATTGTTGGACGCGTAAAAGTCGGGAGGTTTGACATACAGTCGCTCCAGCTCAAGCTCCCCCGCCAGATATGCCTTTGACAAGGGGGGGCGCTGGTACGGATGGTAGGGCTCTTCTCCTATAAGCAAAATAGGTCCCTCATAACCTTCCATTCGCAAAGAAGTTGCGGCCTGTCCAGCGGCGTGACCGGCGCCAACGATGACATACGGCTCAGATGTGGTCACTCTCGGTTCCCTTTCTTTGCGTTGGTTTTCAGATCGGGCCTGATTGGTTATATGACGTTTTGCTGGTTTATGAAGGAAATGCAAGCCGGGCTAAAGGAGCGACCGAATACTGTGACATCGACCCAGACATCCCGCTCGCTGTTTAGGGGCGTTCTTAGGTCTGAGCAGGAAACACGGCAGTTTGGATTTGCTCTCATGAGCTTCCTGAAGCCAGGCGATGTCGTTTTGCTTGAAGGGCCTCTCGGAGCTGGCAAAACGGCACTCGCGCGGGCGATGATCCAAAGTGCTTTGCCCGAGTCTGAAGTCGACATCGACATTCCCAGCCCCACATTCACACTTGTTCAGGTTTATGAAACTTCATCTGTGCCAATCTGGCATTTTGACCTGTATCGCATAGAAGCTGAGGACGACATATTGGAATTGGGCTGGGAAGATGCTTTAGATATCGCCCTTTGCCTTGTGGAATGGCCGGACAGACTAGGAAGACTGACGCCTCCCGATTGCCTCAAGATTCGCTTGAGCTTCGATGGAGACGATCGTCTGGTGGATGTAATTGGCCATGGGGCATGGCAAAGCAGGATAACGGATCACGCCAGAGCTGATATGGCGCGCGCTTTGGGGATTGAAAGACGGGAATGACAGAACGCGAACAGCAGTTGCACAACTTTCTGCAAGCATGCGGCTGGGCGGATGCTGAACGCTCGGTTTTGGCGGGTGATGCTTCGACGCGCCGATACGACCGGCTGGTTCGTGCAAGCGAGCGCGCTGTCCTGATGGATGCGCCCCCTGCCGCCGAAGAGCCGGCTTGCCCTCATGATGCATCCCGCGAAATGAGACGCGAGCTTGGCTATAATGCCATGGCCTGCCTGGCAGGGCCCAATTCGGCGCCGTTCGTTGCGATTGGGCGCTTTCTTCACAGAATCGGTTTGAGCGCACCCGAGGTCCGCGGACTGAACTTAAAGGACGGATTTCTGCTTCTTGAGGACTTAGGCGACGACCTTCTTGCCCGCGTCCTGGAAGGAGGCGGTGATCAGCAACTGACGTACGAAACGGCGATCGATGCGCTCTTGCATCTGCACGCGCAAGATGTCCCTGGCGCTCTTCCTGTGGACGACGGCGTTACGTTCTCGCTTCACTCCTACGACGAGCTGGCCATGCAGGTCGAAGCCGATTTGATGATCGACTGGTTCCTGCCGGAGGCAAGCGGACAGGCTCCGTCTGACGATTTGCGTGCAGAGTATCATGCGATCTGGTCGGAACTGTTTCCCTTCGCCCGCGCGAAAAAACCGGTACTGGTCTTGCGTGACTTTCACGCGGAAAACGTCATTTGGTTACCGGGTCGCGACGGGGTTGAGCGGGTGGGACTGCTTGACTTCCAAGATGGTCTTCTCGGCCATCCTGCCTATGATCTGGTCTCCCTACTGGAGGACGCACGCCGCGATGTGCCGAAAGCATTGGCGGGTGCCATGATAGAGCGGTATTGCGAGGGCGCCGCGCGCAGCTTGGACGGATTTGATGCGGAGGACTTCAAGCGCGCCTATGCCATCCTAGGTGCACAGAGAAACAGCAAAATTATCGGCATCTTCATCCGTTTGTGGCGCCGAGATGGAAAGCCAGGCTATTTGAAACATCTCGACCGCGTTTGGACCTACATGGAGCAGGATTTGGAGAAGCCCGACCTAAGACCTCTCAAACAATGGGTCGATCATCACATTCCAACCGAAATGCGACGCGCTCTTAAAGTTTGAACGGAAGTACGCGGAATGACTCAGCCAAAATCTGCAATGGTCATGGCCGCCGGCATGGGATCGCGCATGGCGCACCTGACTGAGCACCGGCCCAAGCCTCTCGTCGAAGTCGCGGGCCGCGCCCTTATTGACTATGCGATTGAACGCTTGGTGGAGGCCGGTGTCGAAAAGATCGTGATCAACGTTCATTACAAAGCCGAATTGTTGATCGACCATTTTGCCGATCGGACCGAGGCCGAATTCATTATCTCTGACGAACGGGGCGAGCTGCTTGAAACGGGTGGCGGAATCGTAAAGGCGCTGCGTCACTTTGAGGACAAGCCCTTCTTTGTCCATAACAGCGACTCTGTCTGGATTGAAACAGGCGCGCCCAACCTGACGCGCATGGCCGAAGAATGGGACGACTCTCGCATGGATTGCCTCATGCTCCTTGCACCAACCAACGCGTCGTTGGGGTTTACAGGGAAGGGCGATTTTCACAAAGCGCCCGACGGGACGCTGGCCCGCAGGGGATCGGACGTGATTGCCGAGTTTGTATGGAATGGCGTACAGATTATTCACCCCAGGCTGTTTGCGCGGGCGCCTGAAGGGGCCTTTTCCACAAACCTCGTTTGGGATCATGCCATCCAGGAGGGCCGCCTCTTCGGTTCCCGGCTCGAAGGGACTTGGATGCATATTGGCGATCCGAAAGCAGTCCAGTCTGCGGAAGACTTCATCGCCGAACGCGGTTACCGGTAAGGGAGTCTAAGAGACCCTATGTTCGCCATCGAAGCGTGGCTGGTTCAATCGGGTTTTTAAAGGGCGCCCCATTTTCCGTCGACTCGCGCCAAGCGTCTTTGAGGCGCATATACCACTTTTGCTGAATATCGGCATCGTGAATAAGCATCATGCGCGGCTCAAATCTCAGAGCCTCATTCTGCAGGCCGATGATCCACTGATCTTGCTGAAGAAAGCGCTTGGCTAGGATTTTGGCAAGTGGTTTGACGGTGTTCAACCAACCCTGCGTCCAATAGAGAAAATTGTGGACAAGGCAACGGTCTGACGTGGTGGGCGTGACGGTTGTCAGGTTACAGATGTGGTGTCGGCCAACGCGGATATGCTCCAATCGAACACCTGGTAAATGGAAGCCGATTTCGGTCGTCAGCTCACCCCCGAGGAGCTTATAGATCTGTGAATTCGATGACGGTTTGTGCCGAACCATCGTAAACCCCATCGTACACGGCTCGAATCGCTTCTCTTTTTCTTTTAGGTTGCCCGGATTGCGCCACCAGGAATTACTGTGCACAAATGCGCCGTGAGCGGGGTCAAGCAGCCCAAACACGGCATTGTCCATGTCCGTTTCGAAGACGAGCGGCGTAGCGATATCGGGACCTCGATCTCCAATATCTGGGATCCGAAAGGGTTCAGTAAGCGGATCCGAATCGGCGGCCTCATCGCTAGCCATGTAGATCCACAAATTCCCTTGGACTTCGCGAATTGGATAGGGCCGTGTACGAATTTTTTCAGTATCAACAGTCTGGCTGGTCACAATCGAGGGAATGTGGGCGCAGACCCCGTCAGGACGAAAGCGCCAGCCGTGAAAAGGGCAAACAACATTGTCGCCTTCAATGCGCCCCTTCGAAAGCTGTACGCCCCGATGAGGGCACAAATCCTGAAAGGCGAACGCTCGTCCCTGCCGCGTGCGGCCGATCAGAACGGGCTGGTCCAAGATGACGTGTCCGGATATCTTTCCGGTCTTAAAGTCTTTCGCCGGCCCGGCCAGATACCATAAGTTCTCCAGATGAGGAGAACCCCCATTCAGTACCGGTGATGTGTCCATGCTCTTACCAAATCGTTACTCTGCGGGGGCGCCAACCGGAATAGTAGCCGATTCTCCGCTTGCAGCCCGCGGCTTAGAAAGTAGCAAATAAAAGCTTGGCACTACGTAAAGCGTGAACAGTGTGCCGATACCGAGGCCGGTGGTGATGACGAGACCGATTTGGAAGCGGCTGACCGATCCGGGGCCTGTCGCGAGCAAAAGCGGGACCACGGCCATCAACATAGCCACGGTCGTCATAAGGATTGGTCGCAAGCGGATAGCGGCCGCTTCTTCAACGGCGGCGCGCTTCTCCAGACCTTGCTCCCGCTGCAGTCTGTTCGCAAAGTCCACGATCAGAATGCCGTTCTTGGCAATCAGACCAATCAGTGTGATTAAGCCGACTTGGGTATAAATGTTCAATGTTGCAAAGCCGAGGCTCACGAAGATGAGCGCTCCTGCGATCGACATCGGCACGGAGATCAAAATGATCAGTGGGTCTCGCCAGCTCTCAAATTGAGCCGCAAGAACCAAATAGATGATCAAGATCGAGAGAAAGAATGTGAAAACGAGCGCGTTGCCTTCCTGCTTGAACTGGCGCGAAGCCCCCACATAATCGTAACTGAATTCGCGCGGGAACAGTTCCGCGGCCTTTGTCTCCATGAATTCGAGCGCCTCACCCAGGCTAGTGCCCGGAAAGGCCACGGCATTGATGGTCACCGCATTAAGCTGTTGAAACTGGGAACGGGCGGACGGCTCGACCACTTTCTCAAAGCGAACGATACTTGAAAGAGGCACCAACTCTCCCGAGGCGGTGCGCACATAATAGGAGTCGATCCAATCATAGTTGGAGCGATAGTACCGTGAGACTTGGGGAATGACCTCGTACGACCGGCCTTCGAGGCTAAACCGGTTCACATTGTTGCCGCCGAGAAATGTCGCGAGACTCGTGCCGATGTCCCGCATGTCGATGCCCAGATCGCCAGCGCGGTCGCGGTCAATGACGACATTCGTCCGAGGAAGATTGAATTTCGTCGACTTGGCAATGTAGGCAAATTTTCCGGTTTCTGCGGCATCCGAGATAAGTTCATCAGCGAGTTGATCGAGTTGTTGATAAGACTGATCTGTCGTGATCACGAATTGTATGGGCGGGCCGACGGGAGTTCCAGGCAGCGACGGAAAGCTAAACACGCCGATCTGCAACCCCGGAACTTGATTGAGAACGGACTGCAACACCGGCTGGATCTCGTGCTGACTGCGCTCCCGCTCGACGGCCGGAAACATCCGGAATCCACCAAAGGTGGTGGCTGGTGTGCCGCCACCGCCCACCATGATAAAGCTCTTTTGGTATTCTGGAATGGTCGGAAACAATTCGACCATACGGCGCGCGTAGGTCTCCGCATACTCGATGGTCGCGGTCTCCGGCGCCAGCGCTTGGATGTTCAAGACCTCACGGTCCTCCGTTGGCGCCATCTCGGATTTGCTGGAACTGAAAAGAAACGGGATAGCGATGAGAATGCCCGCAGCGAAAACAAAGTTCGCCGTCTGATGTTCGAGCGCATTGTGCAGGGATCGTTTATATCGCTTTGCAAGGCCGTCGAAAATCTTCTCGACACGCGCTTCAAATCCCTTCGGTTCGGCGCTGGATGCCAAAACCTTGCCTGAGAGCATGGGGCTGAGCGTAAGCGCAACAACTCCGGAGATAAGGACAGCACCTGCCAGTGTGTAAGCGAATTCTGAAAAGAGGACCCCTGCCATGCCGCCCATGAACCCGATCGGGGCGTATACCGCGAGTAGGGTCGTTGTCATGGAGATGATCGGCATACCAAGTTCGCGGGCCGCATTGCGAGCCGCAAGGAGGGGCGGCTCGCCGTCCAAGATGTGCCGGTGCACATTTTCTACGACGACAATAGCATCGTCCACAACAAGGCCGATGGCGAGCAGCATCGCCAGCAGCGTCAGCAAATTGATAGAGAAGCCAAAAATCAGCATAAGGAATGCAGCGCCCACCAGAGACAAAGGCACGGAGACCGCGGGAACGATCGCAGCCTTCCAGGATCCCAAAGCCAAAAAGATAACGAGCAGCACGATGATCACCGCCTCGCCGATCGTGCGGAAGACCTCATTGATTGACCGCTCGATAAACTCGCTGCCGTCATAGCCGATGAATACGGTCATCGACGAGGGAAGCTGACTTTCAATTTCGGGCAAGACTTCGTGAATAGCGCGGGCCACCGTCAGCGGATTGGCACCCGGAGCCGTGTCGATACCCAAAAGGATCGCAGGCTCGCCGTTGAACCAAGTGACAATGTTCCGGTTGAGGTCCCCCATCTTCACGTCTGCGACGTCGCGCAAACGGACGAGCGCCCCGGCATCGGAGCGTACGATCAGATTTCGGAAGGCCGCTTCATCGGAGACGGAGGTTGTGGCCGCCAAATTCACGGCGACATAATCGCTTTCCGTTTGTCCGACACCGGCCAAGAAATTGTTGCCTTCAATGGCCGCGCGCACGTCCGTCGCAGTCACGCCGAGGGCAGCCATACGTTCCGGGTTCAGCCACACCCGCATGGCAAAGGATCGGTCGCCTCCGTTTGGGGCGGCTTTGGCGACGCCCGGGATGGCCTGGAGTTTTGGAATGACGCTACGGTTCAGATAGTCCGTCATTTGGGTGGAGGACATGGTGTCACTCTTGAAACTGATATACATGAGTGACCAGCCCATGGCGGTACGCGAGGAGATAACGGGGTCTTCGGCTTCCCTGGGCAAAATACCCCGCTGGCTCGCGACTTTGGCTTGGATTTCGGAAACCGCCGCATTGGGATCGTAATTCAGCTCCATATGCACGTCGATTTGCGACAAGCCTTGGGTGGAAGACGATGTCACATAGTCGATCCCGTCCGCCTCGGCCACGGCGCGCTGAAGCGGCACGGTGATAAAGCTCTGGATGAGATCGCTATCCGCACCCGGATAGAACGTGGTGATTGTAACAACTGTGCTCTTTGTCTCCGGGTACTCGCGCAATTCCATCATACCGATCGAGCGCAATCCGACCAACAAGATCAGTAGACTCACAACGCTGGCGAGGACCGGACGGTCGACAAATATGTCCGTGAACTTCATTGAGCCTCCACGATCTGGGGCAGTTCCACGCTATTGTCGATCTTGATCTTTTGCCCGTTGCGCAATTTCAGATGGCCCGTATCGACAATCCGTTGCCCTTCCACCAGGCCCGAGACGACTTCGACCCGGCCGTCAATATCCCGGCCTGTCGTGATCGTCATCCTCAGAACCGTCAGGTCCTCGCCATCGCCCTCGATCACAAACACAGAGTCTCCGTAAGGATTATAAGTTACGGCGGTGCGCGGGATTGTCAGGACGAAGGGATCTCCTTCAACGTGCACATATACGCGGGCGAACATTCCGGGCCGCAGGCTGAAGTCGGGATTATCAAGGGTTGCCTGCAAACGCACATTTCGGGTCGTCTCTTCCAGCTTCGGACTGATGGCGGTCACCGTTCCACTGAAGACCCGGTCCGGAAAGGCGGCCACGGAGACTTCGATGGTCTGATCCACCGCAATCTCATTTAAGTACCGTTCCGGCAGCATAAAGTTCGTGTAAATCGGGTTCAGGCTTTGCAAGGAAACGATGGGCGTGCCGGGAGACAAGAACTCGCCCAGGTTCACTTGGCGAATACCCAACTCGCCCGAAAAGGGCGCCCGGATCGACTTTTTCGCAATGAGAGCAAGTTGCTCCTCGACTTTTGCCTCGAGACGGTCCAGCTCGCTTTGGGCTTTATCCAATTGCGCTTGAGAGACCGCTTTTGTTTTGGCAAGGCCTTTTGCCCGCTCATAGTCAAGTCGTGCGCTGACAAGTTCGGCATTTAAGGCGCGCAGCTGCGCCTCTTCGGCTGTGGCATCGAGCTGCACTAAGAGATCGCCAGCACTGACCGAACTTCCCGAAGCAAAGTCCAAGGAGACGACCTTGCCCGGCGTTTCGGAACTGATCTCCACGCCCTGAATCGCGTGCAAGCCGCCAACGGCGGAGATTTTGGGTTGCCACTCTTCGCGTGTCACTTGCGTTGCCGCCACAGTGACGGGTGGCGGCTCATAACTCGCGATGAATTGGTCGGTCATATGGGCGACGAAGGCTTGCCAGCCAAAGACGCCCCCGAAAACGACAACCAAAAAACCGATGACCAAACCAAGGCGCAAACTCATGCGCATCTCCAAAATTGTGTTTCGTGCTCACTGTAACGCAAACGCAGGATCCAAATAAAGTTAACCTAAGCGCTGGCGCTGGGCCGAGAAGAGACCGCTTCGTGCCATCGCTTGACGTTCGGCATGTCGTCGAGCGGAAGTTTTATCCAGCCGGCAAAATCAGCAAAAATGAGTCCCGTTATATCGGCCATGGTGAACTCATTCGTCGCGATGAACTCACGCCCTTCCAATCGCTCATTCAGTACAGGAAGGAAAGCGCTGGCACGAGCTCGGCCCCGTTCGGCCAGTTCAGGGATTTGCGCATAATTGTTCGGACCGGTCGTCGCCCGATCTACAAAGCCTTTGGCGCTGTTCCGGAATGCCTCGGCAACGGCGAGCATGCCCTCGGCTTCACAGCGCGCGTTCCATTCCATCACTGCTGCTTTCTCTTGAGGATTTCGTCCCATAAGGGGCGGCTCCGGATACATTTCTTCCAAGTAAACGGACATCGCGAGATTTTCGGTGAGTGTCGTTCCGTCCTCCAGCACAAGGGTAGGCACGGTACAGCGCGGGTTGATCTTTTTGTAGGCGTCCCCCAATTGCTCCCGATTGCCCAAATCGACCTGTATGTTTTCCACTTCGATCCCCTTCTCCGCCATGAAGATTCGCGTGCGCCGGGGACTGGGCGCGGGCGTACAATCGTAAAACTTCATCATGGCAATTCCTCCTCCGGGCGCTTTTGCCGCGAACGTAAGCTGGGAAGGTCGGTACGTCCATCCCATGCGATACTGGAGCGCGGGCCCAAAACTGCAAGAGTTTGGCGCGTTTTGAACCCAGTTGATCTTTGCATGGGTGGGTTGCGTACGCTAGAAGGATCGACAAAAGATCAAAGTGGACTGTTTTTTGTCCATCTGATTAGGTGCCCCAAACCAAAGATCCCCAATCTCCGGAGGAAAAAAATGAGCGAAGTCAACCGTCAATGGATTCTGAAAGACCGGCCAACCGATTTGGTCGGACCTGAGCATTTTGAATGGAAAGAAGGGGAGGTCCCGGAACCAGGTGACGGAGAGGTGCTCATCCGCACGCTTTACTTCTCCTTTGATCCGACTCAGCGTGGCTGGCTCCACACGGAGGCGAGTTACGTGCCGCCCGTTCAGATCGGTGAGCCCATGCGGGCCGGCGCTATCGGCCAAGTTGTCAAATCCAAGAACCCTGAATTCAGCGAGGGCGACTACATCCAGGGAACTCTAAGCTGGCAAGACTATGTGGTGACGGACGGATCAGGTCCGTTTCCGCTCCAAAAACTGTCCACAGATTATCCGCTGACATACAATATGAGCGTCTTTGGGCTGACATCTTTAACGGCCTATTTCGGGTTGCTTGAAGTTGGCGAAATGAAAGAGGGGGACGTGGTCCTCATTTCCGGTGCTGCCGGAGCAACGGGCTCGGCGGCCGGGCAGATAGCCAAGAACAAAGGCGCGAAACAAATCGTCGGCATCGCGGGCGGTGCTGAGAAGTGCAAGTGGCTCGTTGAAGAGGGGGGATTTGATGCCGCCATTGACTACAAGTCCGACGACATCGCCGCCAAGATTGCGGAATTGTGCCCTGAAGGCGTAGACGTCTATTTCGACAATGTGGGCGGACCCTCCCTGGATGCGGCGCTTCTCAACTTGGCCATGGGTGCGCGCGTTGTGGTTTGCGGCGGGATTTCGTCCGGGTACTCAGGCTGGGCCGTCCCCGAGGGTCCAAAGAACTACATGCAGCTCATCTTGAAGGCCGCCAAAATGGAAGGCTTCCTTGTGCTGAATTATATGGATAAGCTGCCCCAGGCCATCGCCGACCTGGGTGCATGGCATCAGGCCGGCACGTTCAAGGTTCCTGAGCACTTGGTCGAGGGCCTCGAACACGCCCCCGAAACTCTCCAAGGCTTGTTCACGGGCAAGAATATCGGCAAGGCGATCCTGAAAGTCACGGATTCGAACGTTTAGAGTGCACCCCTCATCCTCGACGCGCAGTCTTCGATTGCGCAGATTGGGGATCCAGTAAACATCGAATTTACTGGGGTCTCTGTGCGGATCATTCGTCCTGGAACCTCGCCAAGTTTACGCCCGCAAATGGCGGGGGCGGGGAAGACAGACCGTTTTTACCCGACCTCAGGCGGGATCTCGTTGATGGCTTCTTCGAGCTCTGAGAAAGACGGTTGCAAGGGCGTCGGCACATTGCCGCGGCCGACTTCGACCGAGATTTGCGCGGCGTTCCCGTGGAGATGAGAGACCAGCACATCGCGAATAATATGATAAAACAACGCTTCTTCCGAATACACCTGGCCCAGACGGGCAGCGATCGGCCCGACAAAACCATAGGCCAAAAACACGCCCAAAAACGTTCCAACCAATGCGCCGCCGATCATTTTACCGAGCACCGCCGGTGGCTCAGTAATCGCACCCATGGTTTTGATAATACCTAAAACCGCCGCAACAATCCCAAGAGCCGGAAGGCCATCGGCCATTGTCTGGATGGCGTGGGCTGGGTGCTCCACCTCATGGTGGTGTTTTTCCAGCTGTTTCTCCATGGCGTCTTCGACTTGATGGGGATCTTCGAAATTCATCGTCATCATGCGCAACGTGTCGCAAATGAAATGCATGCAGAAATGGTCTTTTTGGAGCTTCGGGTAGCGCGTAAAGATAGCGCTCTCAGAGGGATTCTCGATATGCGATTCGAGCGCGATCACGCCCTTCGTCTTCATTGTCTTGGTCAACAAGTACATTAGGCACAACAGATCCCGGTAGTCTTGCCCCTTCCACTTTGGGCCGGAGACAAACTTACCAATGTCTTTGAGGGTGTGGATGATCCCGTGGGAACTATTGCCGATCAGAAACGCGCCGACCGCCGCACCGCCAATCATCATCATTTCAAAGGGAAGAGCCTGCAGAATCACATCGAAATGGCCGCCCGCCAGCATAAAGCCGCCGAAAACCATTCCCATCACTACAAATATTCCGCCAATCTGGAACATGATCTGCGGTTAACCCATACTCAACCAACGAACCAAAACTCAGGCACTTTTGGGCGGAATTCGGCCTTCAAGTGCAGACAGCATCATCGACGGGAATGCTTAAGGTTAAGTGAAAACCACAAATTCGCCGATTTTTTGCCTGACTTATTTGACAACACGGACCTTGTAACTAAGGTCGGTCACGTTCTGCCCGGGGAATACAGAGGATAATTTGGAGGGAACCTATGAAAAAACTTTTGATTGCCACCGTTTCGACCATCGCACTTAGCGGAGCCGCTCTTGCTGAAGAAGAAGCAGCTGTCACCATGACGCTTGAAGGCGCCAAAGCGGCTTTAACGGAAATTCCAGCCGTAAATAACTGCACTGCGCCCGCTGGCGAGATGCCGACGGATGTACCGGCCGGTGCAACCTCCACTGAGGAACAGATGATGGAATATATCGGCCGGTTTAAAGCCTATGACGCCGAGGCCGGTGAGTACATGACGTGTCTTGATAATGTGAAGGTGAATTTAGGCGATGGCGCCACTCCGACTCAGTTGCAAGCCATCACAATGGTGCAGAATTCCGTTTCTCCGGAAGAAATTGGCGCCAAACTGAACGAAGAGATCCAAGCGTTCAACGCAGCCAATCCAGGCTAGTCACTCCGAAGTTTGTTTTATGAATGGCGCGCCGACGGCGCGCCATTTCCGTTTGGCCGCTTGTGAAGCCTTCGCGCGCAGCTTGAAATGCCGCTCACGAACGAAACAGGTCGCGGCCGGGCGTGCCTGACAAATCCCAATAGCCGGTGTCGCATCCGGCGAAGCGCAATCGCTTGTCCGGTGGCAGAGCCTGATGAAAGCCTCAAACCGGGTTCGTCAGCGCCAACCGGCTGGCTAAGATGCGCGACACCGTCTTCAACATTTTTGCAGTCACAGTGTTGAAAGTTTTTCAGATACGGCCAAAGATGTCTGAAAGGCGAAAAGGCCGAAGGGAGGAATTGGGATGAAAAATACGCTTATCGCGGGAGTGGTTGGCGTCGTGCTCTTGGGAGGCGCGTATTTGCTAGCCGCTCCCTACATCGGCATGCTCAGTGACGGAGCTGAACTGCAAAGGCTTTTGAGTGACGACGGGCAGCAAAATATCTTGCGAACGGGCAGCAATGAGCCTTTGCCCCTCGACGACAGTGTGGCAGCCCCTGATACCGGAGCCATCATCAAGTCCCACACACAGATTAGGCCGTCCGCCAATCCGGAACGCAATGCGTACTTCGGCGATCTGCACGTCCATACGGCTTATTCCATGGACGCCTACGCGTTCGGCACAACGACCACGCCGGACGATGCCTATCGTTTTGCCACCGGAGAAGCGATTCCGCACCCCTTGGGATTCGAAATGAAGCTTTCGCGTCCCCTGGATTTCTACGGTGTGACCGACCACGCCATGTTCTTAGGATTGGTCCGAGCAGCCGGCGATACGTCCACAGAGTTTTCGGAGCACCCGGTCGCCAAACCGATCCACAATCTAAACGCGCCGGACAACAAAGGTTGGGAGACCCGCCTTAAGAGATCATTGCTCTTCGCCAATTTTGTGCCCAACGTGAGAAATGGTCTCGCCGACGGCAGCATCGATCAGGAAGCGGTAACGTCCGTGGCAAAATCGACCTGGCAAGACATTATTCGGTCCGCTGAAAAATTTAACAATCCCGGACAATTCACCACCTTTGTCGGTTTCGAATATACATCGAGCTCGGACGATTTCGGCAACCTCCACCGCAATGTGATTTTTGCGGGCGCGGACAAATTGCCCGTTGAACCGTTTTCCAGATTCCATTCCCAAAATCCGGAAGGCTTATGGGATTGGATGGACGGCTTGCGCGAACGGGGCGTGGAAAGCTTGGCTATTCCGCATAACCCCAATGGGTCAAATGGACAAATGTTTAAACTCGTCGATTGGGCCGGCGATCCGATGGATGACGCCTATGCGGAACAACGCATGCGGAACGAGCCGCTCGTCGAGATCACCCAGGTTAAGGGCACGTCCGATACCCACCCGGCTTTATCGCCCAACGACGAGTGGGCCGATCACGAGATTGTTTCTTATCGTGTGGCCACAGTCTTGGACAGCGAGGTGAACGGAAGCTATGTCCGCCAAGCCTATTTACGGGGCATGGCCATGGAAGAAGAAGGCACCACCAACCCCTATAAATTCGGTCTGATCGGCTCGTCCGATACACATGTGTCCGCCTCTTCCGTCAACGAAGAGAATTACTGGTCGAAAGTGGGCCTGTTCGATGGCAATGCCGAAGGGCGCGGCTCCGTGCCGGTCACGGGCTTTCAAGGTACGTTCCTAAAGACCGCTGCGGCTGGCTTGATCACTCAGGTGGAGGGCCGGGACTATCTTCGCGGCACCGGCTTTGAGGCCTGGAGCGCCTCCGGTCTGACCGGTGTGTGGGCGGAGGAAAACACGCGAGAGTCCATCTATGCCGCTTTCCGCCGTAAGGAAACGTTTGCAACCAGCGGTCCGCGCATGAAGGTGCGGTTCTTCGCCGGCTATGGTCTGAGCCCGGAGATGCTGAATGCAGCCGACTTGGTTACGCAAGCCTATGCTGGCGGTGTCTCAATGGGCGGTGATCTTGCATCCGAAACCGAGGGTCAGCCGGGCTTTCTCGTCTGGGCGGTGAAGGATCCCGAAGGGTCTCCCTTACAACGCGCTCAAATTATCAAAGGTTACGTCAAGAACGGCGAGCCCTCGGAACAGGTGTATGATGTGGCGTGTTCGGACGGCCTCGAGCCTGATCCCGCCACCCATCGCTGTCCGGACAACGGCGCCCAAGTGAATTTGGCCGATTGTTCCATCAGCGCGGATCGCGGAGCGGACCAGCTCATGACCGTTTGGCGGGACCCCGACTTTGATCCGGACCAAGATGCGTTCTATTATGTTCGCGTCTTGGAAAATCCCAAATGCCGCTGGTCCACGTGGGATGCGGTCAAAACGGGCGTAGAACCCCGCGCCGATCTCAAGACGACCCTCCAAGACCGTGCCTGGTCGTCCCCCATTTGGTACAAGGCTGTGGCGGCGGCGGAAGACGTAACGCCAAAAGATCCCGGAGCGGAAGAGGCGCTGCAGGAAGAGCCTTTGCGGTAATGGATTTCGCCTGAGGCATTCCCCCGGCGAGCAGGCGGAGCCTGCGCTGACCGGGGGTCCAGCCCAAAGTGCTTCACATCGTTAGATCCCCGCTCAGCGGACCTACGGTCCTTGACGGGGAAATGTCAACGTGGGTCAAGTGCCAATGGTCTATTATCGTCCGCACATCACCGATGCAAGCGGATCCATCCCATGGCGCCGCGATCACGCGCCGAGGCGAGGCCGCGGAAAGGACAGACGCGTCACCGCCCCTTAAACGCCGGCGTCCGTTTCTCCATAAAGGCTTTGATCGCCTCGCGCGCGTCCTCAGTCTCAAAACACCGAACCATATGCTCTGCTTCCAGATCAAGGGTGACAGAGAGAGGATTGGTGGCGGCGGTGTTGATGTTCTTCTTCATGAAGCGGATGGCGGCGGTGGGCCCTTGCGCAACACGCAGGGCAAACACTCTGGCATCGTCTCTGAACGTCTCATCCGGGAACACTTGGTTGATGATGCCGAGCTGCTGCGCTTCTGCTGCGGTGATGCGGTCACTGAGAAAATAGAGTTCCTTGGCTTTGGCGGGTCCCACCAATTGGGTCAGGTTCCAACTGCCGCCATAATCGCCGCTCAATCCAATATTTCGGAACGCAGTCGTAAGGAAGGCGCTTTCACAGGCAACGCGCAAGTCACAGGCCAGTGCGATTGAAAGCCCGGCGCCCGCGGCGGCGCCGGGCAGGGCGGCAATGACGGGTTTCTCCAATTGCTGTATACGCAGCGTTAACGTGTTCTGCTTGTGTTGCAGTCCCCGCACCCGGTCGGCCCTTGACGGCGGCGGCTCGTCCGATTTCGAGCTGCCCATCCCGCTCACATCACCGCCGGCGCAGAAGGCGGTCCCGGTCCCCGTAATGACGAAACACCGCACATCTTGTCGGAGCTCCAGGTCAAGCAAGCCTTGGCGGAGCGCGGGCGTCAGCTCGTCCGACAAGGCGTTTTTCTTTTCCGGCCGGTTCAGCGTAAAGGTGGCGATGCCGTCGGACACATCGCACAAAAGATGATCGGTACCCGTGTCATAGCTCATTTGCGTTCCCTTTCAGGCGTTGAACGCTATGCTAGTGTGGCTGTCCGGTCAGAAGCAAGGGAAGCTCCAGCATGGCAGATACCACGAAATCAGTACAAGACGTTGCCCTCATCGTGGGCGGTGGCCCCGGCATAAGTGCGAGCTGCGCGCGTCTCTTCGCCCGTGAGGGCATGAACGTGGCTTTGGCCGCGAGAAACCCCGACAAGGAGGTGCTTATCAAGCTTGAGAACGAGATCGGCGCCCGTCGGTACGCATGCGATGCGGCGGAACCGGCCTCGGTCGACGCCTTGTTTACCTCCGTCAAGGCGGAATTGGGGCCGCCCCGCCTCGTCGTGCACAATATCGACGGTCGTATGCGCGATATATTCCGCAAAGAGATTGTTGAAGCGGATCCGGCGCTCGTCAAGCAGGTCATCATGAACTCGGCCTACAGCGCCTTTCTTGTCGGCCAGGCAGCGGCGAAGTCGATGTTGGAGGCAGAATCGGAAAAGGGTGGTCACCGCGGCACCATCATCTTCACCAACGCCAGCGCGGCGTTCAAAGGCTACCCCAAGAGCGGCGCCTTTGCCATGGCGTGCCGGGCGAAATTCGGTCTGGCGGAGAGCATGGCCCGCGAGCTGATGCCGCAAGGGATCCATGTGGCCCACGTTCCGATAGACGCGGCCATTGGTTGGACTCAGGAGGACGGCAGCCGCGCCCATTGGCTCGCCGGAGAATCGGTCGACGACAATATGGCAGACCCGGATCAAATCGCTGCGATGTACCTGCACTTACATCGCCAGCACAGGTCCACCTGGGCATTCGATGTGGTCCTTAGACCGTGGGTGGAGAATTGGTAGGGGGCCTTGGTCGCAGTCACACCTCACATAAAGACCCTCGCGTAAAGCAGGGGAATGCCCATTCTGTGCTGAGAGTACTCCCACCCCATCGCATTTCCCTGGCAAGCGGACAAAGTCCGCGCTGACCAGGGATCTACTTGGATGTGCAAGGATTGGACTCATTCGCTCAGGTCTGGAACCCTCGCCAAGCATGAGGACGCCTTAGCAGCGCCTCCGAAACCAGCTAGTTGCTCGCTTCCTGACGCAGCACGGAGAGCAAGCCTTTCGAAACATAACCGTCCGCAGGCAGCCCTTTGTCCTTTTGATAGAGTCTTACTGCCGCGCGGGTTTGTGCGCCCAGGACGCCGTCGACTTCACCGGAATCATAATTGAGGCTGTTAAGAAGACGCTGCAGTTCCTCGCGTTCGGATTTGTTAAGCGGCTGTTCACCGCGTGGCCATTGGCCTGAAAACGCCGAGCCGCCCCCAATCCGCTCAGCAAGATGACCAACCGCTATCGCGTAAGATGTCGAGTTGTTGTACTTCATGATCGAACGGAAATTATTGAAAATGATAAAGGCAGGGCCCTTGTGTCCGGCTGGGATCAGCAGTGATCCCGAGCGCGTCGCATACTGATTGAGCGGCGTATAGATATTTCCTTGGACGCCTAACTTTTCCCATTGGGCGACGGTGCGCACGATCGTCCTTTGTGCGAGCGAATAGTCAAAGTTAACTGGCAGCGTCACTTCCACGCCCCATTCTTCACCCTTTTTCCAGCCCGACTTGGACAAATAGTTGGCCGTCGATGCAAAGACATCGCCGAGACTGTTCCAGAGGTCTCTCCGCCCGTCTTTATTGAAATCAACGGCATAGCTTAGGTACGTTGTCGGAATAAACTGGGTATGGCCCATCGCCCCCGCCCAAGAACCGAACAACTGTTCTTTCGTTGCATAACCATTCTGTAGTATCTTCAGGGCAGCAATCATTTGTTCCCGGCCATACTTTGTCCGGCGCCCCTGATAGCCGAGGGTGGCCAGGGCCTCGATGGCATAAATGTCGCCTTTGAACTTGCCAAAGCTGCTCTCGATGGCCCAGATCGCGAGGAGATACTCCGATTGAACACCATAGGCTTTTTCGATTTCCGTGAAGAGAGAGCGGTTCTGTTCCTTCAACTCCCGCGCGCGGGTGATGCGGTACTCGTTCACGGCATTATCGAGATAGTCCCAGATATGCTTGGTGAATTCCGGCTGATGAGCATTGGACTTCAGTACACCTGCATTCAGAGCAATGTCCTGAGTGGCCGTATCATAAGTGCTGCCTGAAACGCCTTGCGCCACAGCCGTAGCGCGAAACGATGTGAGCCATTCTTGAAACTCTGTTTGATCGGCGCCGCTGGCCTGTGCAGTAGTAACCGGATCCGGCTCTTGGAGGGTGGGGGCCTCCGCTGTAGGTGTGCTCGGTACCTCTTGGGCAATAACCGGATTGTAGGACGGCCCACCCATGGACGCCGGCTCCACGACAGGCGTACAGGCCCACAAGCCCCCCGCCAGCAGCACGGGCGCGACAAGCGATCTCCCTCGCTTGAGTTCCTTGATCTCAATTGGTCCCGTCATATCGCGCCTCCCAAAAAATTCCGCACCCTTTAACATAGTCTACTTTCAGATCCCATCAGTTCTTCGGCGCTTCGCCGTCTAAAGAGAGCGGGCGAAGCGGCAGCATGCGCCCGCCCAATTTCGTCGGCCCGATCGCCTCGGACTCAGGTTGTAAGCCGGCAATTTCTAAAATCAGTTTACGCAGGACCGCCGAGCGAAAGTCATCGAACGTACTGGCGGGGAGCACAAATGAGCCGGGGCCTCCGATAACATACTTTCGAAAATAGTCGTCGAGCGCCATGTCGATGGGCGTTGGCAAGCCTGCGGGCTGTGGCCGGTCGTTCAAGATTGGTAGTCCGTTTATCGTTATGCCGCGGGAAACCACGAGATTGCGTGTTACGACCAGATCGCGGCCTTCATTGCTTGGGCCATCACCTGATATGTCAATGACCCGGCGCAAGCCATTGATTGCATTGTCTTCAATCAAGTCCGCGCAATAGTCGAGCGCGTTTCCAATCGCGGTGTAAAATTCGTGATTGCGTCTGGCTTCACCAAGCCGCTGAGCGAACGTATTGGCACTTTGTTGATCGGAAATGATGCTCCAGTCCACCAACTGATATTGGGCGTCATAGTCAGCCCACTCAACATAGGTCAACGCGATTTTACCGTGGAGACCAGACTGAATGGCATCGATGACGGACGGATGCTGGATGGCGGCGACATATCCCTCCCGCTGCGTTTCGGCCTCAAGCGCATCCACGCTGTAGGAAACATCGACGGCCAGCACCAACTCCAAGTCTACCTGCTCTTGCGGATCGTCAAATGGCGTCGTCTGATTTGCATTGGCGTGTGAAAAGAAGAGCAGGACGGTCGTCGCCAACACAGTCTTCAAGAAGCCCTGTCTGATTGCTTTAGCCACCGATGTGAAGTCCTAAACTAACAAAATCCAAGACGGTCTTGACTTCCCTTGGTCCCCTCAATAGGTTCCGCCGGTCTATTTGGCGGTCCTGGTAGAAGTCCTAAACGAAGGCACACAATATGAAAATCCGCAGTTCCGTAAAGTCCTTAAAGTCCCGCCATCGGGATTGCCGAGTTGTGCGCCGGAAAGGGCGAATCTACGTTATCAATAAGACAAATCGTCGGTTCAAAGCACGGCAAGGATAAGGCGAAGCCCACTTTTTCAAAGGAACGGCTAAAGACCATCCAGCGAGGGTTTGCTCGCTTCGTCACATTGGTCGGAATCCAGAACACCTGCTTTGCATTTGATCACGTAAGCCTCGCATTTGCGCTGAGGACGGTTGGGCGGCGGAACGTTTGGATTCACTTTCACATCCCACTTTTCGCAGACTTTGGTCCATTTGGGCTCCATATCGCACGCGGTCAAGACGCCGCCAAAGATAAGAAGCGCCAGAATCGAGATTACTTTGGGCATGCAGGCTCCGTCAGTCGAGGGCGTTGTTCAATCACAAATCTCTCAAACTAGCCCCTTTTGGGCACCCTGTTAACTGGACTTATCGCCAATGCATACTATCATTATTCTATGAAGTTTCTTGTCCTGGCTCTGACAACACTCCTTGCAGCGACCGTTTCGAACGCGTCGCCAACGGAAAACTCGGACCCTTTGGTGTCGCTCTTTGAGGAGCTCGTTGCCGCCGATGGGGAGTTTGAGATTTTTTCCGCAGAGACCCGAATACGCGAGCGCTGGGCGATGTTCGATGGGGACACAGTCACACTGTTGATGGAGCGAGGCCGTATCGCATATGCCCAGAGCGAATACGAGATTGCCGAAGGCCACTTCACCGATGTGGCTCAACTTGAGCCCAACTTCGTCGACGTCTGGTTCCAGCTGGCAAATGTGAGCAAACAAACTGATGATTACGACCAGGCGGCCCGCTATTTACGGACGGTCGTAACGCTGGAGCCGCGCCACTTTGATGCTTGGATCATGCTCGCCGAGATCATGACCGAGGTGGGAAACAAGAACGCGGCTTACAAGGCCTATCAACAGGCGCTCGAAGTTCATCCGCACCTTGAGGACGCAAAGCTTGCGATTAAGGCGTTGAGGCCCGATGTAGAAGGCCGTGGAATCTAAGCGCGGCGTAATGTCCCGATGACCATCACCCAATCCCATATTGACTGGGCCAAGTCCTATCCGTTCGACGTACCGGACGCGTCTTACGTTTATTTCGGCGGCCAAGCCAAACCGGTCAACGGGTATACAGGCGCGCGCGCTCAGTGGACTGTTGCGTCGTTGGGTGGCACAGCCCAATTGGGCGACCTCTTGACGGACAATCAGCGCCAAGATCTCGAACAACCGCGAACCGCGGTCTTGGCCTGCGGGTCAAACGCTTCGCCAACCCGCCTTGCCCAAAAGTACCAAGAAAAGATACCCGATGCCGTTATCCCGGTGGTGCGCTGTACACTGATGGATCATGCCGTTGTGCACGCCGCGAACCTGACGGTCTATGGTTCCGTTCCTGCGACTTTTGCGCGGAGCGCGGGCACGCGCGTCGAAACCTTTGTGACATTGCTCACGGCGGCGCAGTTGCAGATCATGGATCAGACTGAAACGCTCGGTGTATCATACGATCGACTTGAAGTGTCTGCGTCCCAAGTCGAGCCGGAAACAGACCACCTGAACACGGGCAGATTTCACGCTTATGTGAGCTTGCACGGCGCTCTGCTCTTTGACGGTGAGCCGCGGTCGCTAGCGACGATCCGAGGGGAGAGGGTCCCGTATGAGCAAGCGGACCAGGAAACCGCACAAGCACACGCACAGCGCTCTTTGGATCACACGGGCCATGTTGACGAGTTCATCCGAGAGAACTTGGAGGATAAGGCCTTGAGGAAACAGCGCGCCAAACGCCTGAAATATGACTTTTCTCAGCCCTGGTAATACCCAACCGCAGCAACACAACGAGTGATAAGCCAATGACCAAAGATATCAGTGACGCCGACCAACAAGAGCTCGAAGCCGCCGCCTTCCGCCGTCTTGTCGACCATTTGCGGTCGCGGACCGACGTCCAGAACATTGCCCTTATGGATCTGGCGGGCTTTTGCCGGAATTGTCTCTCCAACTGGTACAAGGATGCCGCCCAAGAAAAGGGCATTGATTTGTCCAAAGAGGACGCCCGGGAAATCGTCTACGGCATGCCCTACGCCGATTGGAAGGCCAAGTATCAAACCGAAGCAACGCCTGAACAATTGGCCGCCTTCGAGAAACACAAAGACGGACACTAGCCGCCGGCGTTACTTTCTGAGTTCGTATCGCGCCACGCAAAGATCCACAGGATTCATTTCTGTGGAGCACCTCGGGGCGAACTTTATGTCTGCTTGAGTGACAACCGCGCCTGCTTATATCATGGCATCAAGATCAGGAACTTTTATTTGGAGCGGGGCGAATGGCGCATACCGATTCACAGGCGGCAAACGGAGCCGCACAGACGGCGGAGAGCGCGACGATAGCCGTCGGCCAGCTGCGATCCTTCATTGAGCGGATCGAACGGTTGGAAGAAGAGAAAGCGGCTCTCGCGGAAGACATTCGCGAAGTCTACGCCGAGGCAAAAGGCAACGGATTCGATACCAAAACCATGCGGCAAGTCATCAAGATCCGCAAAATGGAGAGCGCCGACCGTCAGGAGCAGGAGGCGCTCTTGAGTCTCTATTTGGAAGCTCTGGGGTTAAGTTGATCCCCCGCTATAGGGCGTCATTCGCTGACAAGCTCTTTGAAGCAATACCTTAGCTAGGGGCCCTGAACGTCATCGCGAGCCGACCATTGGTCGGCGCCGCGATCTAGATCGAAAATCTCTGTCACCTGCCGCGCTGGATTGCGTCGTCGCGCGAAAGCGCTCCTCGCAATGACGAAGCTCTTCCCTCGCGCGGGGCGGGCGATCTAAGACTCTAAGATCCCTGCTCTGCGCTCCGGCGGGGAAATCGCGAAGGTGTCAGACATTGCTATGAACTTCTGACACTTCCCCGGCAAGCGGACGAAGTCCGCGCAGACCGGGGATCCAGCCTTTGCGCGCATGAATTGCGTAGAGTGTACATTGCGATTGGAAGCACACTTCTGGATCCCCGTGTGTTCGCGATATTCGATCGCTCCGCGGGGAAAAAACCAATGGACCGCCTGCTTTCGATACTTCGACGCGACATACCACCGCTTTGAGCGGAAGTTCACCATACGAGACGCCAACTCACGACTCTCTCTCCGTAATCGGATGGAGATGATTGATCGGTCCGTGCCCGGCGCCAAAACCGGGGGCCGTTTCGATCGCCCGGCGCAGATAGCCGCGTGCGCGGCCAACAGCATCTTTCAGATCCAGCCCTTCGGCCAAGTGAACGGCGATGGCCGTTGCGAGTGTGCATCCCGTTCCATGGGTATGCACCGTGTCGATTTTCACATCCTCAAACACATGGGTTTCTTCCGGCGTGGCCAGAACATCTGCGATATGATCGCCCGGGCCGTGCCCCCCCTTCAACAACACGGCGCTGGGTCCCATGCTGAGCAACATCTCTGCGCTTTCGTGGGGGTCCGTGACAGGAGTACCTGTCAGCTTGAGCGCCTCGGGAAGGTTGGGTGTGATGAGCGCCGCAATCGGAAAAAGCTGTTCCGTCATCACCTCGATCGCATCCGCATCAAGCAGAACATCCCCGCTCGTCGACACCATCACCGGATCGAGAACGATAGGGAGAGAGGTGGAAACCTCCTCAAGCGTCCGCACCACGGCGCGAATGATCGGTTCTGAGTGCAGCATACCGATCTTTATGGCATCCGCACCAATATCGCTCAGCACTGCCCGGATTTGCGCCACCACCATGTCGGGCGAAACGGCCTCAACCCGCTCAACCTTCATGGTGTTCTGCGCCGTAAGCGCTGTGATCGCCGTCGCCGCGTAAGCGCCGAGTGCCGATGCCGTTTTGATATCCGCCTGAATGCCGGCGCCGCCGCCGGAATCAGAGCCGGCTATGATCAGGACACGCTTCAAATATCTAATTCCTGGTTAGACTGTCGTATTGGCCCGCGACAAAATTTTCTTGCAGTTTGAACTTTTGAATCTTACCCGAGCCCGTCAGCGGCCAGTCGTCCACAAACACCCAATAATGAGGTGTCTTTTGCGGTGACAGCCGAGCGCGGCAATGATCGACGAGGTCGAGCACCTCGGGCTTGGTCTCGCCCGTTCGCATGAAGCACGCCACTTGCTCCCCCCATTTCTGATCGGGAATACCGACGACGGCCACTTCGGAGATGTCGGAATGTTCGAGCATCGCGTTCTCGATTTCTGCCGGGAACAAATTCTCGCCGCCTCTGATTATCATTTCCTTAACCCGGCCCGTCACTTTGACATAACCACGTTCATCCATGGTTCCAAGGTCGCCCGTATAGAGCCAGCCGTCGGTGTCGATTGTCTTTTCGGTCGCTTCTGGATTGTCGTTGTATTCCAGCATGATGCAGTATCCCCGGGCGCAAATCTCACCCACCTCACCGACGGGCGTCACCGCGTGGGTTTCAGGGTGGCGGATGGAGATCTCCGTGCACGGCAGAGGCTGGCCCACAGTTTCGGTTGCGTCTTCGAAACTGTCGATCAACCGGGTCTGCGTGATCACCGGCGAGGTCTCCGTCTGCCCATAAACGATTTCAAAACCGCAATCGAAAGTGGCAGTGACTTGCTTTACGATTTCCGGCGGCACCATGGATCCGCCCGACACGAACATTCGGATTGAGCTCACATCCCGCGGTGCGGACTGTTGAGTCTCCAGCATCCCGACCAGCATTGTAGGAACGCCCAGACCGCAGGTCGCCCGTGTCTCTTCAATTACATTGAGGGCATTGTCCGGCAGGAACAGCTTCATCAGGACTTGCGTTGCCCGTCCTTGCACGCAGCCAAGTGTGGCGATGCCGCAGCCGGAGGTATGAAACATAGGCATGGGATTCAAATAAACATCATCCGGTCCGGCGCCCATCCGCGAAAACGTAAGGCGCCCATTGTTGGTGAGGCCTTTGTGGTGTAACACTGCACCTTTGGGAAAACCCGTCGTTCCTGACGTGTACTGAATTTGCACGGGATCCATGGGTGAAACACTGGGCAAAGGCCTGTTCAAACTGGCTGTCGCGTGCAGGGAGGCCGGATCTTCCATATCCACCATTTCCCGAATGTTAGGCAGCTCTTGAAGCACGCCCTCCGCAATCGACCACATCGGGTTACCGCGGAAATCGCGCACCAGGAACAGACCAACGGAGCGGGATTGTTCGAGCACATATTTGAGCTCGCTCGCTTGATAGGAGGGATTGACGGTCACCAGCGTCAGCCCGGCGAGACCCGCGGCAAACTCCAAAATGATCCATTCCGGCGTGTTGGGACACCACACGGCAATGCGCTCGCCTTCCTCGTATCGGGTGCAGAGTGCATGAGCGAGTTTTTCAGCGTCGTCCAAGAGTTCTCGGAACGTCCAGCGTCGCGCCAGTTCGCCGCTTTCGATCACTTCGATCAGTGCGGTTTTGTCCGGCGTCTCAGCGGCCGCATCGCGCAAGATGCCGCCGACCGTGGTCTCAAGTACTTCGTCATCTCCCTGAGCGGCGAAGTAGGACTCAGACAGATTCACTTCGTAGATTTTTGACACGTTCGTTCCCTCGACTTTTTCTTTTCAACGGCCTGATTGACTGTATTCTGCCTCAAAACCCCTATTCGGGAAAAGAGAGAACAGGAGGAACTTATGGGTAGGCTGGACGGAAAAGTGGCTATTGTCACGGGCGGGGCATCCGGCATCGGCAAGGGCGCCGCCATTGCGATGGCCGAAGAAGGGGCCGCAGTCATGGTCACCGATGTGGATGACCTCCAGGGCGAAGAAGTCGCGGCTGAAATCCAAAAGAATGGCGGTAAGGCCGCCTACCGCCACCAAGATACATCGGACGAAACCGCCTGGCCGGAAATCGTTGGCGCGACGGTGGCGGCGTTCGGCCCCCTTGCGGTCCTGGTCAACAATGCGGGCATCGCCATCGGCGGGGCGATCGAGGACTTCTCCCTAGAGGACTGGCGCAAACAAAACGCTGTGAATCTCGACGGGGTCTTCATGGGCACAAGAGAGGCCATCCGCACGATGAAGACAACGGGCGGTGGCTCTATCATAAATGTTTCCTCCGTTGCCGGACTGAGAGGCTCGGCCGGCCTCGGCGGCTATTGCGCCTCCAAAGGGGGCGTGCGCCTCTTCTCGAAAGCCGCAGCGGTCGAGTGCGCGAGAGCCGGATACAAGATTCGCGTCAACTCCGTTCATCCCGGCATCATCGACACCCCCATCTGGCAAAAGAGCGTGCAAGACGGCTGGGCGAACGACGAAGCCTTGGCGAACACCAATTTCGGCGTGCGCGACGGCGCCAATCAAATAGATGTTGACGCTCTGGCCGAAAGCGTACCGCTCGGCATCGCGGGCGTGCCCAAAGACATCGCCGACGGCATCGTCTTTTTGGCCTCGGACGAGTCCCGTTATGTAACGGGAACGGAGCTTGTCATCGACGGCGGGGTTTCCGCCTGATGCTCCGTTGGCAAGATCACGGCGGCAACGGGCCGCCGCTTTTGCTCGTTCACGGCATGCTCTCCAGCAGCGCCCAATGGCTTTACAATATTGAACCTTTGAAAGAGGTCGCCCGGCCCATCACTTTGGATCTCCTGGGCCACGGCAACTCGCCCGCGCCAACAGAGGCTAAGCCTTATATGCCGTCGTCCTATCTGGCGGAGTTCGAAACCATCCGTTCCACCATCGGGGCGGAGAGGTGGTTTGTCTGCGGACAGTCTTTCGGTGCTACGTTAACCATTCGCTATGCGCTGGAGCGGCCTCGCGTCATAACGGGTCAGATCTTTACGAACTCCGCCTCGGCCTTGGCCCGCGGTGAGGACGCGAAACGCATGGTTGAGGGCGCTATCAAACAGGGTAGGGCCTTGATGGAGGGCAAAACAAAAGTGACCGACATGCCCATCCATCCCCTACACGCCAAGCGTCTCGACCCTTCCGCCCGCGAGAAACTCATCGAAGAGGCTGCCAAGGTGAACGTCGAAGCCCTCGGCCGCACGTTCGAGCATACGCTCGCCACCGCCAGCCAAGCAGACAGGTTTCACGAAACTTCCGTTCCCACTCTATTGGTCGTTGGCACAAAAGAAACACGCTTCGACGAGCACAGACGGTTCGCCGAAGAAGCGCTCCCCAGCCTTGAAGTTGTCGAAGTCGACGCCGGCCATGCCGTGAACATCGATGGAGCGGAGCCGTTTAATACGGCCGTGGCGGCGTTTATACGGAAGTGGGGGTGACCCAAACGAGCCACCCCTTTGGCCTACGCCGTCATATCGAACACCAACACTTCGGCATCATTGACGCCCGTCACGTCGACCGATGTCACGTCCCGCAAGGCGAGGCCGTCACCGGCACTGAGCGGCGTACCATTGACGATCACCTCGCCCCGGGCGATCTGTACCCAGACATAGCGATTAGAGTCCACCTGTAAGCTCGCCATCTCGTCTTTGTCGAAGAGGCCCGCAAAAAGCCGTACATCCTGGTGAAGCTTGACGGATCCGTCGCTTCCGTCTGGAGAGGCCACCAGCCGGAATCGACCACGCTTTTCTTCATCGGCGAATGCTTTCTGCTCGTAGCCGGGCTCGATCCCGTCCTCGTCCGGAATGATCCAGATTTGGAGAAAATGCACCGGATCCTCTTGGGAGTGATTATACTCCGAGTGACGGATGCCGGATCCTGCAGACATGCGTTGGACTTCACCCGGACGAATGACCGACCCTGTGCCGATGGAGTCTTTGTGCTCCAGGGCGCCTTCCAGCACATAGGAGATGATCTCCATGTCCCGGTGCCCGTGGGTGTCGAAGCCCGTTCCGGGCTTCACCCGGTCCTCATTGATGACCCGCAAGGGCCCGAAGCCCATATGGTTAGGATCCATGTAAGACCCAAAGGAAAACGTGTGCTTGGAATCGAGCCAGCCGAAATTGGCGGCGCCGCGATCTTCACTTCTACGAACAGTAATCATGTCGATCCTCCTTAGTGGTCGAAACTCTCTTGAGTTCCAACATATTGGTTTCTATAAAAAAGACCATATTCGCGATTATGCGCACATTGGTTCCAAATCAGGGACAATAAAGAATGGACAAATTCGCCGCCCTTTCGGCCTTTACGGAAGTTGTGGATCAGCGCGGATTCGCCGCCGCCGCCCGAACCAAGGGGCTCTCCCGCTCCCAAGTCAACAAATTGGTCGCCAACTTGGAAGACCATTTAGGCGTTCAGCTCCTCAACCGGACCACCCGCTCGGTGGCGCCGACGCCCGCCGGCCAAGCCTTTTATGAGCGGGCCCGGGCTATCCTCAGCGACTTGGACGAGGCCGAAAGCGCTCTCCAGGACGATCAAGACGAGCCCCAAGGAGAACTGAAAATCAACGCGCCTATGAGTTTCGGCACGATGCATCTGGGTCCCGCGCTCACCGATTTCATGCTGCGATATCCCAAGATCCGCATTCAGCTGATCTTAAACGACAACTTTGTCGATCCGGTGATGGAGGGCTTCGATCTCACCGTGCGGATCGCGGAACCATCCGAGACTCTCGCCCTCATCGAACACGAGATCGTCGAGGCCAAACGGGTGATCTGTGCCTCGCCAGAGTTTTTGAGAGATAAGGGGACCCCGGCCTCGCCCAAAGAGCTTGCCGACCTACCATGCCTTCACTACGGCAATTTACCAAGCGGCAACAGTTGGAAATTGGGGGGTCCCGACGGGGTCCATGATGTTCGTGTGAACGGTGTTCTGTGCTCTAACAATGCCGAGATCTTGCGCGACGCTGCGGTCAAGGGCATGGGCATCGCGCTCCTGCCTACCTTTATTGCTGGCGCCGAACTTCAGGAAGGCCGCCTCGTTACCGTCCTCGCCGACTACAAACCGCCGCCCATTTCTTTGTGTCTTCTGTACACGCCCAATCGGCATCTCTCGGCGCGCATCCGCTTGCTTGTCGAGTTCTTTTATGAGCGCTTCGGCGACCGGCCCTATTGGGACTTGGTTGAGTGACACCGCCATACAAAAGGGCTTAGTGTAGGCGCACCGCGGCCGGTGCCAAGGTGGGTGACAAAGATATGGGAAGGAAAGACACATGAGCCAACCAACAGCGAATGAACAGGGCCTTGGCATTCCCCAAAAACAGGATTTGGCCCATTCGGACAAGAAAGCCTCTATCGACAGTTTGTTATTGGCCTTTGCCGCCGATCCTGCGTTCCGGGCCATGTATCCGACCCCGGAAAAATATGTAGCGGGCTTTCCCGTCTTCACCGACGCGTTTGGCGGAGCCGCCTTCGATCACGGCACGGCCCACGCGTTGCCGGACTTTTCAGCTGTCGCCTTGTGGTTCCCACCGGGCGAGGCGCCGGACGACGGACCGATTGAAGAGGCGGTCGAGAAAACCGTGATCCTCGACCCCAAACCGCTGGAAGACACGATGGCGGTTCTTGAGCGCATGGGAGAAGTCCATGCCGCCCAACCGGAAAAGCATTGGTATCTCGCATTTCTCGGCGTCGAATCTGGCAAGCAAGGCCAAGGCTTAGGCTCCATACTGATGAAGGAATGCCTGTTGACCGTCGATGAGCAGCATATGCCCGCCTATCTTGAATCTTCAAACCCGCAGAACGTGCCGTTCTATGAGCGCCACGGCTTTGAGATTTTGGAGACCATCGACATCGGCACCTTCCCGACGGTCACGCCCATGTTTCGTCCTGCACGGTAAGGAGAGGGTTGCGTCACTCGGACAACCCCTCCCTTCAAATGCTGCCACTTTTGTGATACCGCACTGCGTCATTTCACAGTGCGAGAGGCCGAGAGGACGTGTCTGAGAACGCGGTTGCCACACAGGGCTCCATTGCCAGCTTAAGAAAACGCGCCGAAGCGCTCATTGAGACCCGTGGCTTTGTGATCGCCATCACAGCCGTCATTGCCATCAATGCGATCACGTTGGGGCTCGAGACGTGGCCCCGCGCCATGGACGTCGCAGGCCCATTCCTCCACGCCATTGATCGTATCGCGCTGACGATCTTTGTCCTTGAGCTCAGTTTGAAGCTCTTTGCCCTGGGGCCGAGATTCTTCCGCGACGGCTGGAACATCTTCGACAGCATCATTGTGGCCATTGCTCTGATGCCGGTCTCGCCGGCCATCTCGGCGCTGCGCGCCTTGCGCATCACCCGGGCCTTTCGCCTCGTTTCCACCGTTCCGCAGTTGCGCGCCGTGGTGGGCGCCCTGTTCGCCGCCGTGCCCGGCATGGGCGCGGTCCTCGCCATGCTCATTCTGGTGTTCTACGTCTCCTCGGTGATTGCGACCAACCTCTTTGCAGCGACGTTCCCGGACTGGTTCGGCTCCATCGGCACCTCCATGTATTCCCTCTTTCAGATCATGACACTCGAGAGTTGGTCCATGGGCATTGTCCGTCCGGTGATGGAGGTTCATCCCTGGGCTTGGGTCTTCTTCGTCCCCTTCATCATCATCACCAGTTTCGCGGTGCTCAATCTCTTCATTGCCCTGATTGTCAATTCCATGCAGACCCTCCACGACGAAGAGGTCGCCAGAGAGGCGGATGAAAAGGGCACGTCTGCAGAAATTTTGGCGGAAGAAATCCGCATGTTACGGGCGGAAGTGCAGGAGCTGAGAGCGCACTTGGGCGATCCTAAACCCTCTGCTGAGACCACGAGCCCGAAACCCGATCATCAGCCTGTTGAGCAAAAGCGCGTCTGAAACATGGGCGGCATCGGACGGCCCCATCCCGCCGACACCATCATTTCCCTCTATGAAAAGCACGCCCGGCTTTGGGATCGCGCGCGGAACAAATCGCTCTTTGAACGGCAGTGGCTCTATCGTTTCATCGCGCACCTTTCCCCCGGCGGACACGTCCTCGACCTGGGCTGTGGGGGAGGGGAGCCCATTGCTGCCTATTTCATCAGCCAAGGATTTTCCATCACCGGTGTAGACAGCTCCCCGTCCATGATTGAGCTGTGCCGGAGCCGATTTCCAGAGCAGGAATGGCTCCAAGCGGACATGCGCACGCTCAGCCCAAAGACAGCCTTTGACGGGATCCTCGCGTGGGACAGTTTCTTTCACCTAACCGCAGACGATCAGCGGGCGATGTTCCCCGTCTTTGCCAAGCACGCGGCAAGGGGCGCCCTATTGATGTTCTCGTCCGGTCCCGCCGAGGGCGAAGCCATCGGCGAGCTTGGCGGCGATCCTCTCTACCACGCCAGTCTGAACCCTGAGGAATACTTGGAGCTGCTCCACACCCACGGTTTCGACGGCGCCTTTGACCGCGATCCCAGTGAGCCCTCCGGCCGGCGGCTCATCTGGATTGCCACGAAACAGGGGTGAGCGGCCATAAGGCCGCTCAACTCACATCAGTTGAGGTTTGCCGTTCACGCGACTACCGAGTCCCGCTTCAAGAGCCGTGCAAAGATCATCACATGGGTGACCAGCAAGAGCGGCACCAGGAACGTCGGTATGAACCATGTCGGTCCAAAGGCAGTGAGGGCTTCAGCTTGGCGCAGGGCGTTGGCGAGATCTAAGAGCCCGACAATGTTAAAGAGCCAGACAAACGGCAGCGCTACACGGGTTCCGGCTTGAAGGACCAAAAGGGCGACGATCGCCAACAGGGCCGAAATGAGATCCCCGTACCCGGCCGTCATTGCAAAGAAGGCCGGCAAGGGTTCGGCATTGAGTGTCGGCACGAGGAACGAGAGGCCAATATGACGAAAGGCATGGGGCAAGATCAGGATCATCAAGGCCGTCCGCAGAGAAAGCGACGCCAGCCACGGGCTCACAAACCACCTTGCAATCAGTACAAAGATTAGAACACTCAGTGCGAATTGAACGCCAAAAACTGTATAGATATCCATATCGGTCTCCTTCTTCATTTGGTTAGCGCTAAATGTGCATATACACCTATATGCCCAAAAAAGGGGGGTCAGGTTTGAGTGGCATCAACAGTGGCCGAGAGAGCGCCAAGCAAATCGACCCACTGTGCTTGCCCAAGCTTTTTCCGCAAGCGATTCTGCGCCTCCTGCCAATGGGGAATCGCTTTCTTTAGAACCTCCCGGCCCTTACGTGTGATGACTAATTCGCGGACTCTTTGATCGGCCGTTGGTCGCGAGTCCACAAAACCGTCGCGCTCAAGGGGTTTTAAGTTTCGTGACAAGGTGGTTCGTTCCACAACGACAATGTCCGCAAGTTGAGTGAGAGGCATCGGGCCCCGGTTGTTGAGGACAGCGAGAAGTGTGAATTGCGTAGCTCGCAGCCCGCTGGGCTTCAGTGCAGCGTCGTAGGTTTGCGACACACTGCGCATGGCTTTGCGCAAATTGGCGTGTGCGCACACTGAAATATCCGGTTCCATCGTAATCTGAGCCATCGATTTCTCCTAAGAAAAGTGTATATACACATAAGAAGGCGCTTAGCAATGGATAAAGGGGGAGCGGATTGCCCGCCATGCAATTGCTGCATGGCGCGTTGTGTTCCTGGTTGCAACGTCCGCTTAGAGGATTACCGAGCCCTGAGCGCCAACGCCGGGTCGCCGTTTTCGTAAAGGCCGATCATCCCGCCGCCATGAGCTGTCCCATCATGGGCGGCATAACCGAGAAGAGCTTGCACATGTCTTGGCAGGTCTCGGACTTTATCAATGGAGATATTGAGGAAGCTGTTTTCGACCGGGCGGATCCAACCTGCGCAATAGGAGATCGAAATAGCGCGTCGGCGCGCGCCGCTCGCGTTTGCACCGCCGTTGTGAATGAGATCACCGCGAAAGAGCACTGCATCTCCGCGATTCATCACGGCGCGTTGGCATTCCTGCGGTAAGGCTTGGCGATCTGCTTCCCAATTCCAACTCTGAGGAACAACATGCGTGGCGCCGTTTTCCAGTGTGAAGTCGTCAAGGGCAACAATGGCGTTCACCACCATGGGATGGGCGTCCCGGTGAAGGTGGGGCCAGGAATCGCTGTCCCGGTGAGGATATTGCGCCGGTTCGCCAGGTTGGAATTGGATAAGCTCTCCTGCATTGAGGCGGACGGAGGCGCCATTGGGGCCGATTGTTCTCTCCGCCCACGCCATCAGGTCCATATTACCAATGAGGTCAGTGGACGCAGGCATCTTTTCAATGAGGCCATGAAGCCGGATCGTTTTGTGACCAAGAAAAGTATCGTAGAGATCGGAACCGCTCGTGGGCGCGCCCGCACCGGAATGTTGAGCCAGATATGTATCAATATCAGTATCAAGAGCGAATATCTCGACGTCGGACAGGAAGCCCTCCAAGATGGCGCCGCCGGCATCCAATGTCGCGGCGTCGATGGCGTCCCAATCATAGGGCCGCGAGAAGTGCGCCAACCCATCGGTTTCACTGTTTTCGGCCAGATTCGCGTTCATTTTCTTCTCCCTCAAATCCTTGACATATAACAAACGTAATATAACATATGTTATGTGTCAAGGAGGTAAGATGCCAAAGTCTGTCGATGTTGAAGAAAAACGGGCCGAATTTGTCCGGGCGAGCTGGGACGTCATCGCCGCCGAAGGGTTCGAGGCGGCAACCATGCGCCGCGTCGCCAGCGAGGCCGGGTGCACAACTGGGTCGCTCACGCATTATTTTGCCGACCGCCGCTCGCTATTGATCGAAGCGCTTCGCAGTGCTCACTTCCAAGCAGGTGAGCGTATGGGCAAAGTGGCAGAAGAGGGATCCCCGTTTGAAAGACTGCACGCGGTGCTCTTAGAGTCGTTGCCGCTCGATTCCGTCCGCATGCGGGAGTGGAAAGTGTGGCTCGCCTTTTGGGGCGCCTCCATCAATGATCCGGCAATCGCATCGGAAGACGCAAAACGCTATGCGGAGTGGCGTGCTCTCCTGGAAAATCTACTGACGCCCCTATCACAAGATCCAGAGCACGAGGCCGATCTGATCATCGCGCTGGTGGACGGGCTGGGAATAGGTCTCGCCAGAGCAGGGTTCGCAGGCGCTGCCCTTAAAAGGAAACAGTCCGAGTGCGAAGCAGCTCTCAATCGATATCTGGGAAAGTTCAACGACTAGGAAAAGACCATGTCTCGAGCGCTTGCCGCCTGCATTACCGTCACCGATGTTCTGTTCATGCTCTATTGGGCCGTGGTGTCCGTTGCTGCCATTGGCTTGATAGAACTACCGCCCAATATAATGTACGGAGACTATGCCAATCCGCGTGTTGTTGCCTGGAACTGGACGTTCTTTCCGCTGGACGTTGCTTTTTCGATCTTTGGGTTCATGGCCTTATCGGCCGCACGGCGCGGCGACCCGATTTGGCGCCCCTATGCGATCGTTTCTCTCGTCTTGACGATGACGGCCGGCGGCATGGCGGTGGCCTATTGGCTGTTTCTGCTCGAGTTCAATCCGAGTTGGTTTCTGCCCAATCTTCTTCTGCTCGTTTGGCCGCTCTTTTTCCTTGGCAAGCTCATGCGTGATGCGGCGCCCACTCCGGAAAGCCAAAATTGAACTCTGGTCATCGTGTTGGGTGTGCTAGACTAAAGCTGAATAATTGAGCTGACGGATGAGATCGCGAACCGACATAGAGATGATACGCCTTCGTCCGGGCATGTATGTTGGTCCTTCAAGCGATGGCTTTGGAATCTACCAGCTCGTCTTCGAAGTTGTTGCCAACTCTATCGTCGAGTGTTGGCCTAATCTTTGTACACAGATCGAAGTAAAATTAACTCAAGAAAACTCAATCGTCGTCCTGGATGACGGCCCCGGAATTGATGTCGAATTGCGAGATGCCAATCGAACTCACTTAGAGCGTTTGATGACCCAACTCATCCCCTCCAAAGACGTGGATCGGATGAGTATTCTGTTGGGTTTTCGTACCTTAGACAGCCTGGTCGTAACCAATGCTCTTTCTGAGAACTGCGAAGTAGAAACTCTGCGGAAGAAGCGGTGCTATTTTATCCGATACGAACGAGGAATTTGCACCGAGCCTCTCGTAGAAATCGACAGCGCCGACCGAGGGCCCGGGACGCGAGTTGAGTTCGTGCCCGACACGAAGATTTTCGCACGCGACTCCATTGAGTTGGATGTGTTGGGCCGACGGCTTCTTGAGTTCGCAAAACTTGGTACAGGAACTAAAGTAAAAGTGACAGACGCCAGAGGAAGCCGGATCTCGCAGACCATCATCAGCGTATGATCCTTGGCTCTCAAAGGTTGTGTTTTTCGCGGATCATAGATTATCGGAAGTTTTCCGCACAATCACTTGAGATGGAAAAGGCAGCATTCACGCAGCTACCTTCTCCAGCGCTTCCACGATATCGCCGACCACTTTGTGGACCAGGTCTTGGTCTTCGCCTTCGGCCATCACGCGGATGAGCGGTTCGGTTCCCGACTTGCGGATAACTAAGCGGCCGGCCTTGCCGAGGCTGGTTTCGCCGGACCTGATTGCGCTTTGAACGTCCTGATGCTCTAAGGGCGAGCCTTCTGAATACCGAACATTCCGCAAAATCTGTGGATAAGGATCGAACAGGGAGCAAACCTCGCTGACGGGCTTACCGCTTTCTTGAACGCAGGCGAGGACTTGCAAGGCAGCAATGAGACCATCCCCTGTCGTCGTAAAGTCGCTGAGGACAATGTGCCCGGATTGTTCGCCGCCCACATTAAAGCCTTCTTTGCGCATCGCCTCGACGACGTAGCGATCCCCCACTTTTGTTCGGCGTAACGTGAGGCCAAGGCTCGCAACAAATTGCTCAAGACCCAAATTGGACATGACGGTTGCGACAATTCCGTTGGCGGCAAGACGATGTTCACTGGACCACGACTTGGCGATCATCGCCATGAGTTGATCGCCGTCAACGATCTTTCCGTGCTCGTCGACGACAATGACCCGGTCGGCATCCCCGTCAAGAGCGATCCCAATATCGGCCTTCTCGGAGCGGACGGTTTCGCACAGGAGGTCGGGCGCGGTCGAGCCGCAATCCTTGTTGATATTGAATCCGTCCGGGGACACACCGATTGAGACAACATCGGCGCCCAGCTCCCAGAGAGCCGTTGGAGCCACCTTATAGGACGCACCATTGGCACAGTCGATGACGATCTTGAGACCTTCCAGCGTGCGCCGTTTGGGAAATGTGGCTTTGACGAATTCGATATAGCGCGCTTGAGAGTCGTCGATCCGCTTGGCCCGGCCGATTGCATCAGGTGCGGCGAGCCCTTCTTCAAGGCCATTGACCATGAGACTTTCGATTTCGAGCTCCACGTCATCGGATAGCTTGTAGCCATCCGGTCCGAACAGCTTGATACCGTTGTCGTGGTACGCGTTGTGGGAGGCGGAAATCATAACGCCCAAATCGGCTCTCAGAGAGCGCGTTAGCATGGCCACCGCCGGCGTGGGCAAGGGACCAAACTGGAACACATCCATACCGGTCGCGGTGAAGCCCGAGACCAGCGCCGACTCGATCATGTAGCCCGACAGACGGGTGTCTTTGCCGATCACCACCCTGTGGCGATGATGCCCCCTCCGAAAGATACGCCCCGCCGCCATGCCGACCCTCAACGCGATTTCAGCCGTCATGGGAAATGAATTGGCTTTGCCTCGGATTCCATCCGTTCCGAAGAAATTTTTCGCCGACATTCGTGCCCTCCGTCCCTCTAGCCCTCGAAGATCCATCGAAAAGAAATCGGATAGTGGTCCAAAACTATACACCAATATGCCAAATCTTCATTGCGGATATTGTAAACCGCTGGCCCGAGACGTGGCCGATAGAAGCGCAAAAAACTGACGCGTTTCCGCCACGTCATGGACGCGCACCAGCTCAATCCCTTGGGCGAACCCCGCCGCGGCAGCCGCAAGCGAGCCGCCTGTGCGTGTGTTGGGAGCACCGTCCCGGTCGAGTTTGCCGATGTAGCTTTTGCGGGAAGCACCCAACAGAATCGGATAGCCCAGTCCATGGAAGAGGGCGAGATTGCCGATCAGCGCAAGATTGTCCTCGGTGGTTTTCCCAAAGCCGATGCCTGGATCGATGATGATGTTTTCCGGCTCTATCCCGGCCTGCAGGCACGCGTCGACGCGGGATTGCAGCTCGTCATAGACATCCAAAACCGTGTTGAGATAGAGCGCATTGTCCTGCATGTTTGCGGGCGTGCCACGACTATGCATGAGGACGACCGGCCGTTTTGATCGGGCTGCGACGGCCAAGGCATTGGGATCATACGCAAGGGCGGATACATCGTTGATCATGGTCGCGCCCAGATCGAGTGCCGCCGACATGACGTCGGCTTTTCGCGTATCCACAGAAATATTCTGAAGTCCCGCCGCGGCAGCGCCCTTTATTGCGTCCGACACCCGGTCGAGCTCTTCCTCCACGGACACGATTTGCGCGCCGGGCCGGGTGGATTCTCCCCCAATGTCGATGATCACGGCCCCCTCAGACTGCATCTCCAAAGCGCGTTGAACGGCTTCGCTGGGATCTGCATAGGCACCGCCATCAGAGAACGAGTCGGGCGTTACATTCAAAATGCCCATGAGAGCGGGCACGCCCGGGCGCAGAAGCGGTGAAATCGATGTGTGGGGTCGCTGCGTCAATGCCTCGACTGCGTCCACTCCGATGAGTGTCTGCAGATTGGTCTTTGTTCCAACACGTATCGTGCGGACCGAAGGCGGCTCGCCGCTCGATCGTTTGATGATCTGCAGGTGCGTGAAACAGATCGGCCCACCCTTTAGGGGCAGGGCAAACTCTTGCGCAATCAGATCCTCGCCGGTAGGGCCGTGGACGAACCCCAGTGGGCGGAAATAGACGGTCTCGGTCATCGCTCAAAAGATAGACTAGAATGAGCGAGGTAAACCCCCGCGTCACCGAGCGTGACAGATAGCAAAGCTTGACGCGGAGATCAAAGCTCCCGCTGCGGAAGGGGAGAGGCCTATCCGCCGGGCTGGGGTTCCGGATCCATTCCGCCGAAGCCACCGCCGCCGGAAGAGGTGCCGGCGATGGGAACAGAAGAACTCGGCGTATCGTCCGTGGGCATGTCGTCATCTTGCTCACGCACTGGCTGCTTGCCTTCAAGCAGGTCGCTCACCTCTTCACCCGAAAGGGTCTCGTACTCCAGAAGGCCCTTTGCGATGATATGCAACTCATCGATGTGATCGGTCAGGATCTGCTTCGCGGTTGCCTCGGCCTCGTCGATCAACTCGCGCACTTCCTCGTCGATGAGCTCTGCCGTTGCCTGCGACATGTTCGTCTGCTGAGTAACGGAGTGCCCTAGGAACACCTCTTGTTCGTTGCTTGAGTAGCGCACGCGGCCAAGTTTTTCGGACATGCCCCACTCGGTAATCATCGCCCGCGCCATGGCGGTTGCCTGCTGAATATCGCCGGTCGCACCATTGGTAACATTGTCTGGACCGGATATCAAAATCTCAGCTTCCCGTCCGCCGAACATGGAAGCGAGCCGAGAAACGCAATACTGCCGCGTATAGCTTAGGCGGTCGCCTTCCGGTAGATTCATGGTCAGTCCCAGCGCCCTGCCGCGCGGGATAATGGTCACCTTATGCAGAGGATCGTGCTGGGGCATGTGCAGTCCGACGAGGGCATGTCCTGCCTCGTGATAAGCCGTGTTTTTCTTTTCCTCTTCCGACATAACCATAGAGCGGCGTTCTGCGCCCATTAAGACCTTGTCTTTGGCGTCTTCGAACTCCGACATCGTGACAAGGCGTCGGCCGCGGCGCGCCGCAAGAAGAGCGGCTTCATTCACAAGGTTGGCGAGATCCGCACCGGAAAAGCCAGGAGTGCCTCGTGCGATAATCTTTGGCTTCACATCAGGCGCGATCGGGACCTTGCGCATATGGACCTTGAGAATCTTTTCCCGGCCCAGAATATCCGGGTTCGGAACAACGACCTCGCGGTCAAATCGACCGGGACGAAGAAGAGCAGGGTCAAGCACATCCGGTCGGTTGGTGGCCGCGATGAGGATCACGCCCTCATTGGACTCAAATCCGTCCATCTCCACCAGCAACTGGTTGAGCGTCTGCTCGCGCTCGTCGTTTCCGCCGCCAAGGCCCGCACCGCGATGGCGGCCAACGGCATCGATCTCGTCGATGAAAATTATGCAGGGCGCGTTCTTTTTGGCCTGTTCGAACATGTCCCGGACCCGGCTCGCCCCAACGCCCACGAACATTTCAACAAAGTCGGACCCTGAAATCGTGAAGAACGGCACATTCGCTTCGCCCGCAATGGCGCGTGCCAAAAGGGTTTTGCCTGTCCCCGGAGGGCCCACGAGCAACGCGCCTTTGGGTATCTTTCCGCCCAGGCGCTGGAACTTCATCGGATCTTTCAAGAACTCAACGATTTCTTGCAGCTCTTCTTTGGCTTCATCGATGCCGGCCACATCTTCAAATGTCACGCGGCCTTGCCGTTCGGTGAGCAGTTTGGCTTTGGATTTGCCGAAGCCCATGGCCTTGCCACCGCCTGACTGCATCTGCCGCATGAAAAAGATCCACACCGCGATGAGGAGCAGCATGGGGAACCACGAGACCAACAGGTTAAAGAGGGGAGGCACTTCTTCCTTGTCGGGGTGCCCTTCATATTGAATGCCCGAAGCGAGGATCCGCTCGACCGCCTGAGTGTCCCCGCCGGTGTAGGTTTGGAAGGACTTTCCATCGGTGTACTTGCCGGTCAGTTTGTCGCCCCGTTTTTCGACTTCTCTTATGTTGCCGTTGTCGAGTTCTTGCACAAACGTCGAGTAGTCAATCGTTTCAACGCGCGCGTTGTGCGCAGATCCTTGAAAGAGCTGAAACAGCATCACCAGCAGGATCAAAATAATCGCCCAAAGCGCCATATTTCTCATGATATTCTATTACTCTCAGTTTGGCGGACAGAATCGCCGGGGTGGATATCAGGCTCAGCCTGAGACTGTAAGATAAGAGGGTAACCCTCCGATTACCAGGCCCTGACGAGCAGTGTCCAGGCCGGACTGCTAACGGTGTTGCAAGCCGCGGTTAATGAACGATGTATGCCCTAATTGTACGTGCCAGGGTCCTCTAGCGATCATGATTCATTCACGTTCCCTTTGAACGTGGCGGACAGGCGTAATTGCGCGAGCGCACGGCCCTTGTCCAAGCGGCTCGAATCCAGGGGAATTGGCCCAGGACTCAAATAGGGAACGATCAGGAGCCGACCGTCAGCGAAAAGGCCAGCTAGGCTCTTGCGCACCCGCTTTGGCAGGTCATCCCACATTTTGCGCATATCTTCAGAGAGCTGGCCATCTTTGCAAAGGGCGTCGATAACCTGAGCATGATCTCCCAAAAATGTGATCTCAAACGCTTGGGGAGGAGCGCTTTTGCGGCCGGAGAGTTCCAGCACAAACCGATTGTCCCAAAAGACGCGTTCGCCCACGCGGATGGAAAGGGAGGCTGGGCCGGAATAGTCTGGGCGGCCCGAGCGCCGATATTCTCGCGAAATCAAGAGCCGGTCCGAACCCTTGCTTTGGGAGATCTCACATTCGCTGAGGGTCATGAGAGTTTCGGGCGCTCCCGGTTGTTGGCGATTGATGAGATCAAGAAGGCGGGCGAGGCTCTCCCGGCTGGGTCCGTACGTGCGTCCACCGATCAACATCAGGAGTTTGCCGAGCGCCCGGAGCGCGAGGTCGTCAGGGACCGACTGCAAGGCGCGGCGGTCTACGAGCGCGTAGCCGGCCGGATGGATTTCGACATTTTCTTCCGTAAAGGCACGAGACTGTTCATCCAAGTTCGCCCGGGCCAAGTTCAAATGGGCAGCCGAGCGCGCAATTTTGTGCGGTTCGAGGCCGGCCTTCCCAAGAGAAGCGAGCACTTTGCGAATTCGCACACGTTCAAACGATTGGTTTGCATTGCTTGGATCTTCAATCCAGTCTTGACCGCACCCCTCAAGCTCATGCCGGAGTTCAGCCCGCGAAAAGGCGAGTAAGGGGCGACACAGTCTGATCTCGCCAAACCTAGGGTCCATGTTCGGGAGCGATGTGATCTCACCCATGGCGGATAGTCCGTCCAACCCGCTTCCTCGCGCCAATCTCATGAGAAAGGTCTCGGCCTGATCATTGAGCGTGTGGCCGGTCAGCACACTTCGAAATCCATGGGTCATGCAGAATTCTCCGATGACCTCGTAACGGGCCGCGCGCGCTGCAGACTGAATATCGCGTTCTTTGGACAGATGATCAATGCACAGCGTATGGTGGTCGAGACCAAGCCGCTGCGACCACGCCTTTACTTGGGTGGCTTCGCCAGCCGCTTCGGGCCTAAGGCCGTGATCCACCGTCACAACTGTAGGCCGGGGCTCGATGGGTGAGGCGGCTGCCAATCGCAGCAGCGCGGTGCTGTCGGAGCCTCCGGAAACAGCTAGAAGGAGAGGCGAGGGAGGGGCGAGCCGCTGCAACGTTTCATCGAACCGTTCCTGCAGGGGATTCTCGTGGACAACGGAGCTCACATATTTCCGAGCAAGCCGCTAGCAGCCCGCTTTGCTTCTCTCAACTTCCAAACGTCGGGCGATGACACCGGACGCGTCCGGAAAGCGCGTCGACATCTCTTTGAATGAATTACATGCCGCCTTTGTTTCTCCGAGGGCGGAGAGAGACATGCCAAGTTTCAAGAGGGAGTCTGGTGCTTTGTCGCTCTTGGGATGATCCGACAGAACCTTGGCAAACGCTTGTCCGGATTCCCGGAACGACCCTTGCGCATAAAAGGATTCACCCAGCCAATATTGCGCGGCCCCCGCAAGTTCGTCATCGCCATGCTCAGTGATAAACTTTTCGAGCGCTTGCTGGGCGCCGGCAAAATCCTGTTGCAGGATCTTGTTCCTGGCGTGGCTATAGAGTTCAGCGGACGTCCCCGGCAGTTGATCCGCAGAAAGCGTTCCCAGAGATTGCGGTCCCGAACCCGGCGTTGATTGGGTAACCGTAGAATTCTCTACGCGTCTGCCAACTTCGACTTGCTCAGCTTGTCCCAGGCCTTGAACGGTTGGCACGGTCTGTGGGTCCACCTGGTTTCCGATTTGCGAAGGTGTGACCGATTGTGTGACTTCGGCTGACGAAGACGCCGACGGACCTGAGCCGCCCGTCGTTTGCGGCACATACGTACCGCCCGCACCCGACAACGAAAGTCCCAGCTTTTGTTCAATGGCTTGTAATCGGAATTCCAAATCACCCGACATGTTTTCTTGTTGCTGCTTCAGTTGCTCGGCCGTGAACCGGAGTTGTTCAAGTTCGCCGTTCATCTCACGGATGATCGTCTCGAGTTCATCAATTCGGACCGAATATTGCGCCGGATCCACCGTCGCATCCGAGCTTCCCCGTTTTGAAGATCTGCGTTGCTGCGAATAAACTTCGCGCTCCACATCCTTCAGTGAGCGTTCCATTTTTTTGAGATCGTCCGAAAGCTCATCGATTTCGCGCGCCAGGCCGCTGTTTGATTGCTGAGCAAATGAGGGAGCGTGCGCAAATAGGAATGAGAGCACCGCGAGAAGAGTGATATATGAGGACTTGCCGGGTTTTCGCATGCCAACGTCCGTTTACTACTTGTCTGCCACCAGAATCGACCGTTCTTTTCTCAAAAGACGCACACAACCTGATGGGCGCTTACCATAGCCTGTTTTCACAGAAAAACAGGCCCAAAATACGGCATCAACTCTAAAGAAGAATTGAAAGAGGCGCCCCCCAAAGACGGCGCCCCGTAGAAAAAGTATCGATCAGGCTGGACTAGGAGGAGGGACCGCTTCGCACGACGGTCACCGCGCGCCGATTTTGCGTCCACGCTGATTCCGTCGATCCCAGAGCCTCCGGCCGTTCCTTTCCATATGATATGGTTTCAATTCTGTTTGCGCTGATGCCCAAGCTAATGAGGTAATTGCGTGCGGCGTTCGCGCGGCGAGCTCCCAGGGCCAAGTTATACTCGCGTGTTCCGCGTTCATCGCAATGGCCTTCAATAACAATTTTGCGATCCGTCCACTGCTTCAGCCACTGGGCTTGTCTCTCCAGAGTGGCTTGTCCAGCCGGTTGAAGCGAATAGCTGTCATAATCGAAGAACACGCGGTCGCCGACATTGACTTGCAAATCGCGCAAGGAGCCAGGGGTCGCAGGACCTTCGCTCGTCGTTTCTCGCGATTGAGACGATGCACAGGCGGACAGACCCAACATCAAAAGACCTACGAGCGGTAATTTCCAGTTTACGTTCTGCACCTGCGATAAAAACATGTCGGTTACTCCTTTTCCTGTGCGCCCTCTCGACTCTACCTGAGTCGGAATCGCGACGCCCAAAGATTATCAGACGACCACGCCGCTCAAGCGCCGATTATCCTCGGCTTACTGCTCCCAAAAAAACACACCCAATCTGGTAACCATCATTGCCAACACACGTGGATAAATGGTTACTTTTCTCGAAATAAGTGCGCGCCCACCCCCTATTTCTACCATACTTGTTAAGAATATCCTTCATTAAATTTTGGTGAGATTACTTGTTCAGCGGAGACCACGCAGGATCGGAAGCGTCTCCCGGCGTGACAAAGACGCGCTCATTGTATCCGGTGAGATCGACCGACCACAGCCGGGTTGAAAATCCGCGCCCCGTATTGTCGACGGATCTGGTTTCTTTAAAGAACACCATCACCCGGCCATTGGGGGACCAGTCGGGCCCCTCGGCATGATAGCCGGATGTCAAAACGCGTTCGCCGCTTCCATCCGGGCGGATAACACCAATAAAGAATTGGCCTTGGTACTGCTTGGTAAAGGAAATGTAATCGCCACGGGGTGACCACACAGGCGTTCCATAGCGGCCTTTGCCAAAGGTGATCCGCTCGATATCCGAGCCGTCCGCGTTCATCACATAGATTTGAGAGGATCCGCCGCGGTCCGAGTTAAACGTAATACGCCGAGCGTCGGGAGAGTAGGACGGAGATGTATCAATAGCCGGTGAACTCGTGAGCCGCTGTTGCCGACGTGTACGGAGGTCAAGCGTGTAGATGTCCGAGTTCCCGTTCCGCTCCAAACTCATTATAACCGTGTCGCCGGACGGCGAGAATCGGGGCGCAAACGTCATACCCGGAAAGTCGCCGACGACTTCTTGGCGACCATTATCCAGATTATACAAGTAGACCCGCGGTGCCCCCGCCGCATACGACAGATAAACAATCTCCTGTCGGTTTGGGCTGAACCGTGGGGTCAAAACCAAATTGTCTCCGGAAGTCAGGAACAGTGGATTCGCCCCGTCCTGGTCCATGATCGCCAGCCGCTTGACGCGCCGGCCCTTGGGGCCACTTTCGGCAACGAAGACAATCCGTGTATCGAAATAGCCGGATTCGCCGGTCAGTCTTTTGTAGATGGCATCCGAAACCAAATGTCCGACCCGTCGCCAGTTTTCCGGCGAGGTGAAAAACTGCAGGCCGAGCATTTGCTGTTCCGCGAAAACGTCCCAAAGGCGGAATTCGACCTTGAGGCGTCCGTCTTGTTCCATCGAAATCTTGCCACTGACGAGTGCGAGAGAATCGATAATGCGCCAGTCGCCAAAACGCGGCGTCTGTTCGATGGAGATGCCCTTTTGAATGAACGAGCGCGGGTCGAGGGGACGGAAAAGACCGGACCTGCTAAGATTATTTGTGATGACCCTGGTGACGTCGGCACCGATCTCGGCCTCTTCCGGCGAGGCGCCGGTAAAATCGGGAATGGAAATGGCAATAGGATCGACATTGCCCTGTGTAATGTCGATCTCCAACAACGCGTGTGCCGGGCTTATCAAAACAAATAGGAGCGCTATGCCGGGCATCCACCGCGAAAATAGATCTGCTGCGATGCCCCTCATGAAGCTGATTGGACCTTGTCGTCTTCTTGTCATGTTCATGTTCACCTCAATTCAACTGGACTTGTGACGACAATGACAAAGTCATCATCGTCCTACACACATGTCGTTATCGCAACATTTGCGACGGATCGAAATTTAACTTTAGGATTTTCCAATTTTGATATTTGTCTTGCGGCATCTGGTACGGAGCGCATCTTTGGATGGCCCGTGCGGCGCTTTCGGCCGCGACACGATAGAATGAGTTTGACTGAAGAGAAAACTGTCCGGACTCAATGAGCTTGGGCGCGCGGGACAGCGAGCCGTCGGGATTGAGATGAACCTCGAACGAAACGCGCAACTCCTCCGAATTTGCGGCGCCGGCCGGAACATTCCAACATTTCCTCATTTGTATGCGGAACGCATCGATCTCGCTTACCGTTAGAGCAGTCTGCAATCCGGCGCCTCGATTGGGCGCAGCCTCCGTGGCGGGCTCACTCGGCGCTTCCGGCTGCTTTTCTTCTTCCGGCATCTTATCCAGGAGAGCGGCAACATCAGCGAGAAACTCGTCCTGGGGGACTTCCGGTTCTGGTTCTGGTTCCGGCTCCACTTTTACAATCTCAGGCTCCGGTGGAGGCGTGGGCTTGGTCACAGGTCTGACGTTCGGTACGGGGGCCGGCGGTTCTTCTTTCACCACTTGCTCTGGTTCGGGCTCGGGGGCGGGCTCAGGTTCCGCTTCCTCGGGAAGCGGTACGATCTCAGGCTCTTCTTCAATAACTTCTGGCTCCGGTTCTGGTTCCGGCTCGCGCATCGCCAATTGCTCAGGTTGCGGCTCTTCCGGTTCGGGCGGCTCCTCTACAGGTTCTTCTTGCGCGGGCTCGGCACTCGACATGATATTGGTTTCTTCGCCGATGGTAATCAGCTCCACGGGCAGGGCGACATAGTCATTGGCAGGCTCAAACGCCGCCGGGACCGCGAACACTGTAAACAGCAGCGCTCCTGCGTGAACTGTCCCGGAGATGAAAACGCCTACACGCACGGCCTTATCCTAAGAGTTGGCGCCGCTTTCTGGGTCGTTGATCAAGGCGATGCGGCGAAATCCAGCGCTGTTCAGCGCACCCATCACTTTCATGACACGGCCATAGTCTACGGTTCGGTCACCACGGACATAGATCCGCTCATCATATCCGTTTTTGGCGATGGCAACGACTTTCGGGGTCAACTCATCCAAGGCAATCTCCGTCTCCTGAAGATAAATCGTACCATCGGCTTGAATGGTGACGGTCAGCGGTTCTTCTTCTTCAGTTAGAGATTTTGCTTTTGTCTGAGGTAGGTCTACCGGCACCCCTACGGTAAGCAAAGGAGCAGCGACCATAAATACGATCAAAAGCACGAGCATCACGTCCACCATCGGCGTGACGTTGATTTCACTCATGTATGGGGATCCGCGGCGCCGACTTGAATGGCGCGAAGGGGGCCGGCCCAATTGAACGCCCATCCTAGTACTCCCCGCCGTCCATTTGTCTGGACACGACGTTGGTGAATTCATCCGCAAACGTATCCAAACGGGTAGCATACCGATTCATGTCGTTACTGAACTTATTGTATGCCATGACCGCTGGAATCGCGGCCAGCAGTCCAAGAGCAGTCGCAAAAAGCGCCTCCGCAATCCCTGGCGCCACCACAGCTAAGTTTGTGTCCCGGCTGATCGCAATGGACTGAAAAGAGTTCATGATGCCCCAAACGGTGCCAAACAGACCGATAAAGGGCGCAACTGAACCGATCGTCGCGAGTGTGGGCAAATTCCGTTCGATGCGTCCAAGTTCTTTTGTGATTGTCACCGACATGGTGCGGCTGAGGCGGTCTTCCACAGGCAACGAGCCCCCGCCAAATTCATAAATGTTCTCCCATTCCTTCATCGCTGCAGAAAACACAACGGCCATCGGGTGATCTTTGCGCTGACCAACCCTTTTATGTACTTCTTCTAAGGGTCGGCCGGACCAGAACACATTCTCGAAGGACTTTGCTTTGGAGTTCAAAATGCCGAACGACAACCATTTGTCGATGATAATCGCCCATGTCCAAACTGAAAAAACCAACAACACGATCATCACGGACTTAACCACCCAGTCCGCCATCATGAAAAGACCCCACACGGAGAAATCAAGTGCGGCTGCCGAGTTTACGCCTTCGGCAATTACGGTGGTATCCATTGTTACTCCTGAGCCCCCGTTCTAATGATCAAACTGGTCATGCCATTGCATGCTTAACGAAGTTTTAAATGCTCTGGGCCAAAAGGCCGGATTCGCCGTCTTGGCCTGTACTCCACTCCAGATTTGCATTCGCTTATTTGGCATTCGGCAAGAGCTGCCGACCACACGCCTGTCAATGTCCTCAAAAATATGTCGAAACTACGTCTCGCTCGGAAGTCGGCACGAGCCGAAGGAGAGAATTTGGCACCAGATCGTTGGATCGTGAATTTTCCGGTCGACCTTGTACCGCACTCAATCGGATGAGCGTGTAATATGTCCTGTCACAATTGTATCACTCTTACTCAAGGGTCGTCACATGGGATGAGATGATCTCTCTTATGTTTGCCGGAATGCGGGTCGGTTTCCCAGTATTCGTGATGCAGGCGGCTTGAATGTCGGCACGGATGAGCTCGTCGTCGCGCCGCGTGATGACTTGAGAACCGAATAGACGGGCGCCCGTAACTTTGGTGTAAGCCGTTTTGACGTCGAGAATATCATCGATTCGCGCCGGCCGCAGAAAGTCAATTTCCATACGTATGATTGTCCACGCGATCGGCGGCTCAAGGGCCATGAGCTCGTGGTGGTGGATGCCCATTAGCCTAAGGCAGTCGCTTCGTCCCCGTTCCAGATAGCGCAAGTAATTGGCATGATAGACGATGCCCGAGAAGTCGGTATCTTCGTAATAGATCCTCACCGGTCTCACATGGATACCGCCGCGAAACTCTCCTGCGCTGGCATCACCTGACACAATCAGACTCCGTCCAAACCCATTTGCGGGTCATTGCTCGGCGTCGGCAGGCCCAAATGACCAAAAGCGTGCGGTGTGAGCACCCGGCCCCGCGGGGTCCGCTGAACCATGCCCAATTGGATGAGATAAGGTTCAATGACTTCTTCGAGCGCATCACGTGCTTCACTCAAAGAGGCGGCAATGGTTTCCACACCTACCGGTCCGCCTCCGAACTTCTCGGCAATCGTCCGCAAATACCGATGATCCATCGCATCCAATCCGGCTTTGTCGACTTCTAAGCGAGACAGAGCCCGGTCCGCACACGACGCATCGATGATGTCTACACCGTCGACGGCAGCAAAGTCGCGCACGCGTCTCAGCAACCGTTCCGCCACACGGGGCGTTCCCCTCGACCGTGTGGCGATTTCGTGCGCCCCCTCTTCGCTGACGGACAGCTTGAGCAAGTCCGCAGCGCGCGCAATGATGGTCTTGAGTTCATCGTGCGAATAATAGTTCAGCCGAACAGGGATGCCGAACCGGTCCCGCAAAGGAGTGGTGAGCAACCCGGATCTGGTGGTGGCACCCACCAGGGTAAAGCGAGCCAAATCGATTCGCACGGAGCGCGCAGCCGGCCCCTCACCGATGATCAAATCCAGCTGAAAATCCTCCATCGCCGGGTAAAGGATTTCTTCGACAGCGGGGGACAAGCGATGGATCTCGTCGATGAAGAGCACGTCATGGGAGTCAAGATTGGTCAACAGCGCCGCGAGGTCTCCGGCTTTCGCAATCACCGGACCGGAGGTTGCACGAAAACCGACGCCCAATTCCTTAGCGATGATCTGGGCGAGCGTTGTCTTTCCAAGTCCCGGCGGACCGTGAAAAAGAACATGATCAAGTGCATCTCCCCGCGATTTGGCGGCTGAGATAAAGACATTCAGATTCTCGCGCGCGTCCCGCTGGCCGATAAACGCGGTCAGGGTTTGCGGTCTTAGGCTGCCCTCGGGAGGATCATCGTCGCGCGTGGCGGGCTCAACCAGTCGTTCGGGGAGAACGGACATCTCTTTTGTCTCGCCTATTTGTTATCTCGCGATTTCAACGAGCGCCTTTTTTAGGAGCTCGTCAATAGGAGGATCATTCTCACTTCCGCGCTGAACTGCGGCAACCACATCTCGGGCGCGCGATTCATTATAGCCGAGATTCACCAGCGCCGATATGGCATCGCGTCGAACGATAAGGTCATTTGGCGCATCATCGCTCTTTCCTACCGCGGCGACTTGCCCCTTGGCGTTCGCGATATCGCCGACCGGTGCGAAGATCCCTCGCGGAAGGGGTTTATCGCTCAGCTCGGCCACAAGGCGGCTCGCCAGTTTTGGCCCCACGCCAGTTGCCCGGCTGAACGGCCCTTTGTCACCGCCGGTTACGGCCAGTTCGAGTTCTGCCGGCGAGCTTACTTCCAAAATCGCCAAGGCCACGCGCGCGCCGACGCCCTGTACTGATTGCAGATGGGTAAACCATTCACGCTCCAGGGTGGATAAGAACCCAAAGAGTTTGATCGAATCTTCGCGGACATGGGTTTCGATAAAAAGCGAGGTGGGCCGACCATCCGTCGGAACACTCGTGCGCGTTTGCAGCGTACAGTGAACAACATACCCAACGCCATTGACGTCGACCAGCAGCCAGTCTTCGCCAACAGAATCGACTTGTCCGGTCAGTTTCCCGATCATCGCGTAAGCGCCGCCTCGAGCACGGGGGAGGACATATGGTGCGCATGACAGATCGCAGTTGCCAAAGCGTCGGCCGCATCTGCTTCCCGAACATTTGACTTGGGCAAGAGCATTTCGACCATCATGCGGATTTGATCCTTTGTCGCGTGACCGCTGCCGACCACAGATTTCTTGATGAGGTTGGGGGCGTACTCCGACACGGGCAAGCCCACAAGTGCGGGGGTCAGCAGACAAATGGAACGCGCCTGGCCGAGTTTCAGCGCCCCCTTAGGGTCTTTGTTCACAAAGGTCAATTCGACCGCAGCGCAATCGGGGGCATGCTCGTTCAGCACAGCGTTCAGACCTTCAAACAACTGCACCAACCGGTCCGCGAGAGGAGAGCCTTGAGACGATTTGATTGTTCCGTGCGCAACGTGGCGCAACGAACTGCCCTCAGACGTGATAACCCCCCAACCGGTGCGTTGCAGTCCAGGGTCCAGGCCAAGCACCCGGCGTTCGGTCATCTCGTCCTCAACGTTGTCAGCTAGCCGGCAAGACTCGCCATTTCCTCATCAGAGATATCAAAATTGGCGTAGACATTCTGAACGTCGTCATTGTCGTCAAGGGACTCCAGCAATTTCATAAGCGTACTTACGCTGTCGCCTGTCACTTCGATTGTATTCTTCGGTCTCCAGATGAGTTTTGCACTTATCGGGTCACCAAAGCGATCTGTCAGTGCCGCCGCGACATCGCTTAAGTCCGTGTCCGCACAAAAGATCTCGTGGCCATCTTCGCTTGAGACGCAATCCTCCGCACCGCTATCGATGGCCGCCTCCAACACGTCATCGGCCTTAGCTGTTTCTGCCGGGTAAGTGATGCAACCAACCCTGTCGAACATGAACGAAACGCTGCCGGTCTCGCCAAGATTACCGCCATTCTTTGAGAAGATCGTTCGCACATCCGATGCCGTTCGGTTCTTATTGTCGGTCATTGCTTCCACAATCAAGCCGATGCCGGCGGGGCCAAATCCTTCATAGCGTATTTCATCATATGATTCGCCATCATTGCCTTGGCTTTTCTTAACGGCGCGCTCGATATTGTCCTTTGGCATATTGTTGGCGCGCGCCTCTTGGATCGCCAGGCGGAGCCGCGGATTCTGATCGGGGTCGGGTGCGCCGATTTTCGCCGCAACGGTGATCTCTTTGGCCAGGCGTGAAAAGAGCTTCGAGCGCTTCTTATCCTGCGCGCCTTTGCGGTGCATTATGTTTTTGAATTTGGAATGGCCTGCCATCTGTATTCTGTCGATTGCGTTCACACATGCGCGACGAACAACATCATCGACCGGAGGAAGCTCCTCTCAGAGTTGCGCGGAAAGCACATTAACCTTCGCGCATTCGACTGAATTATTTATCGCGCCGGAGCTTTAGCACATTTCATTTTCACAAGTGAAGGTTTTCCCTCGTATTTACGCCACCGCCCAAGTTATGCACAGGGCCTAAAGCCCTTTAGTTAACTATGTATTTTAACTCCTTTTAGGTTTTGATTCGTGTTCGTAAAGTGTTAGACGTACCCAAGAATGTTGGGAGAGGACCAGGCGATTCATGCTGGATGCCCAGAAGATAACGAATAAATTGCCTGTTCTTGCAGCAGATGCGGCCGTTGCATCGATCAACATCGTGCTGGATGCCATGTACGAATCTGAGGTAGGGCTTATCCGCTTACAAACCATAACCCGGATTCAATCCCTTGCACTAAAGACCGGTGAAGCCAATCGGATCATTGAACAGCGGCTTATGGTTCAGCCAGCGGACGAAGGTGACGACCTCGTTCCGTCCTTGGAAGCGCTGGTCTAGCGTACGTCAACCACCCGCCGCTTCTATTATACCTTGCTCGGTTGCAATGTAGTCAAGACGCTGATCTTTGGGTTCGACGGGCACACGAGGGACTTCCTGTTCCGCAAAGGCAAATCCAATCGCCAGCAAAGACCCTGTCTCTCTAAGCGCTGCCAATTTACGATCATAATAGCCGCCCCCATACCCAAGTCTCGCCCCTGTTCGATCGAACGCCAATAAGGGGGTGACAACCGCACACGGCCGGACTTCTAAAGCATCCGTATGGGGTTGGGGGACACCGAAGGGCCCCGGAGCAAGTGCGCTCCCCTGCGGCCATTTCAAAAACGCCAGCGTTTTGGTTGTCTGATCCACAACGGGCAAGCAAACTGAATGCCCCGCGTCCCAAATCATTTGGGCGAGATGCAGCGTCGAAAGTTCGTCTCTCACAGGATAATAGATCGCGACCATATTGGAGCCGACCCTCAAACGCAGACTTATGAACGACCAAGCGATGTGCGCGGCCTCAATAGCCGCATCAGGATGCGCCTGCGCCAACTGAGAGCGGCGTTCCGCAGACAGCTTGCGCATCTTTTGCTTGTCCTTGGACACCGTAAATTCAGTCAGCGAGAACTCTATCGCATAAAAGTGTTGCCATTCGGCGATGCGCCCAGGGCATCAATATGGTGCCGCGAGAGCCGTCGGAGATATATGAATCCTTGTGGACCTGGAAAACCAGGTGGGCACCGTGTGTCAAGGACCACGATCCAAGACAGGGACAGTTCCCGTTAAGAACTCTTAAGGTCCCCAGGAATCAGACTCCTAACGCGCTCCGCAGCGACCACATCCAGTTTAGTGTTACAGAGCTTAATCGACAATCAAGAAAGATGTGACCGCCTCGAAAGACACATCGGCAACACGGTTCTAGTCGGCTGTTCCAAAAGGTGCTCAATTGGGTCGAGGCGCAGGATCAATTTGATCGGTGAGATCTTCAATCCGCTTGGCTGCCGCTTCGAGGATGTCGGTGACTTTATGTTCGATCGCCGATGACGTTTTGATCGTTTCGTTTTGCGTATCGCGAATCTCTTCGAGCTCTTTTTCCAACGTTTCAACGCGCGCGATCATTTCGGAGAGTTCATCGGCAACGACAATGCTGGTGAGGGCGAGCAGGCGCGCATCGCCGATTTGCCCCACGGAATCCACAAGATCTTGCACATGGTTATCCACATAGTGGGCCAGTTGGCGAACATGATCTTCCTGTTCGTCCTCACAGGTCACCTTGTACTCTCGGCTATTGATGCTAACGCTGATCTGAGCCATGCGCCTTCCTCACAAATTCACGAATTATTGGAGACTTCTCGCGGGTTGTCCTGGCGGAGAATACTCTGAACGTCCTTGATGGCGAGCTCCAACTTCGAAGAGATCTCATCCGTCAGACCTTCCAACGCCTTTGAATCGGCTTTCATGGTATCCAGTTCGCCTGCAAGGCGATCTCTATCCTTACTCAGGTTCGCCATGCGCTCCTCGATTTCCTCTGGAGTTTTGTGGTGTTGCATACGCTCCCTAACTGTGGTTTCAAGCGTGTCGAGGGCATTAAAGAAACGATCGAATGTTGTGTCGAGTTTGCTCATGGAACTCACTGAATTGGCTTGTGTGGGTACTCGAAGTTTGGGTTGGGTTTGGCGGTGTGACACGTCGCTGCATAAGACAGAATCACACCAACCCGACTAGAGGATAGGTATGGCCGAAGGTCGGGTCAACGTGTTGCTTGCCTACGTCAAGGATTTGGTGGTGGTTTGAGCAGTATGCGGACTATTTGCACGAGCGGTTGAGCCATGTGGCGGCCATCAGTTTGGTTTATGTGTGCTGCATTGAACGGAGAAAAGAAACGGTATGCACGTAACTCACCAAAACATGGCAAATGCCATTCGCGCGCTTGCTATGGACGCGGTCCAAGCGGCGAAGAGCGGCCATCCGGGCATGCCCATGGGAATTGCCGATGTCGCAACCGTCCTCTTCACACAGCACCTTAAGTTCCATCCGCAGGATCCTCAGTGGCCCGACAGAGACCGGTTTGTCTTGTCTGCAGGCCATGGTTCGATGTTGCTGTATGCGGCTTTGCACCTGCTTGGATACAAGGATTTCCCACTGGATGAACTCAAGAAGTTTCGTCAATTGGGAAGCGCCACCGCTGGGCACCCCGAATTCGGTGAAGGCGGCGGCATAGAAACAACGACGGGGCCGCTTGGGCAGGGACTCGCCACAGCTGTTGGGATGGCTCTGGCGGAACAATTAATGACCTCGCGATTTGGCAGCGACCTGTTCGATCACCACACCTACGTCATTGCCAGTGATGGCGATCTGATGGAGGGGATCAGCCATGAAGCGATAGCCCTCGCCGGCCACTTGAATTTATCGAAGTTGATCGTGCTTTTTGATGACAACGGCATCACTATCGATGGTCCTTTATCTCTTTCGGACTCCACTGATCAGCTTAAGCGGTTTGAAGCGTCCGGCTGGTCGGTCACTTCCATTTCCGGCCACGATCCATCATCGATTGGCGACGCGATCACTGCCGCAAAAAGCCAAGACCGTCCGAGCCTCATCGCCTGCAAAACCACCATCGGCTTCGGCTCACCAAACAAATCAGGCAAGGCCTCGTCACACGGTGCGCCTCTTGGACCGGAAGAAGTCGAACTCGTAAGACAAGAACTAAACTGGCCGTTCCAAGCCTTTGATATCCCTGAAGATATTCGCAACGCGTGGCGCAGCTCAGGCGAACGTTCAAAGCATGCGTATGATAACTGGGCGGACAACTTTTCCGCTCTGGCCCCTGAGCAGCGGGCAGAATTGGAAAGGGTGCTCACTGGAAAACTGCCGCCGGACTTTAAGAGCCGGATGGAAGAGTGCATCGCGTCGTTAGCAGATGAGGCACCCAAGATTGCGACGCGGGCGGCATCTCAAAAAGTTCTCGAGGTGGTCAACGGCGCGGTGCCGGAAACCATCGGCGGTTCCGCTGACCTCACGGGCTCCAACAACACCAATACCAGTCAAACCCCGGTTGTGAATAAGAACGATTTCACAGGCCGTTTCATTCACTTCGGTATTCGCGAGCACGCCATGGCGGCGGCCATGAATGGCATGGCCCTGCATGGAGGTCTTATACCTTACAGCGGCACCTTTTTGGTGTTCAGCGATTATTGCCGCCCCGCCATTCGGCTATCGGCCCTCATGAAACAAAGGGTCATCTACGTGATGACTCACGATTCCATTGGACTAGGCGAAGACGGACCGACCCACCAGCCGGTCGAGCATCTGGCGGCATTGCGTGCCATACCCAACCTCAATGTGTTCCGCCCCGCCGATGCGGTCGAAACGGCGGAATGCTGGCAGATCGCCCTTGAGGCTCAAACGACACCAAGCGTGATTGCGTTGTCGCGCCAAGCCCTTGAACCGGTCAGAGTGCGTCCGGAGCAACAGAACCTCAGCAGTTTTGGGGCTTATGAGGCGCGGCCCTCCACGAGCGAAGCCAAAGTCAGCTTGTTCGCCACAGGCTCTGAAGTCGCAATCGCACTCAAGGCGAGCGACCTCCTCGAAGGAGAAGGGATCGCAACTCGTGTGGTGTCCATGCCCTGCTGGGAACTCTTCGAGCAACAGTCTGCTAACTACCGCCAATCTATACTTGGCGCGTCTTCGGTACGAATCGGCGTCGAAGCGGCCGTATCTATGGGCTGGGAACGCTATCTTGGCACGGAAGGTGGATTCATCGGCATGACAGGGTTCGGGGCCAGCGCGCCCTACCAGGACGCCTATGATCACTTTGGCATTACACCCGAAGCAGTCGCTCAAGCCGCCCGAGCGCGCTTGTAAATTGGACGAACGCCGCTATAAAGGCGCCAAATCGAATTAAGGAGAGTAGATATGGCAGTTCGCGTAGCGATCAACGGATTTGGCCGCATTGGAAGGCTGGTCCTTCGCGGGATCGTAGAATCAGGTCGCAAGGACTTAGAGGTTGTTGGCATCAACGATCTCGGCTCGGTCGAAGCGAACGCGCATCTTCTCCAATACGACACTGTGCACGGACGGTTCCCGCAAGACGTAAGCTCCGATGAAGGGTCCTTGGATTTTGGGACCGGAGCCGTAAAGGTGACCGCAGAACGCGATCCCTCAAAACTACCCTGGAAAGAACTGGATGTTGATGTTGCGCTGGAATGCACGGGTATTTTTGCGAGCAAAGAAAAGGCGTCGGCCCATTTAGAGGCCGGCGCGAAACGGGTCCTGGTTTCCGCTCCGGCGTCTGGCGCCGATTTAACGGTGGTTTATGGCATCAACCATGACAAATTGAGCCCCGACCATACGGTCGTCTCGAACGCGTCTTGCACCACAAACTGCTTGGCGCCCGTTGCCGCAGTCCTAAACGAAACGGTAGGCATTGAACGCGGATATATGACCACGGTGCACGCCTTTACCGGGGACCAGCCCGTTCTCGATACCCTTCACTCTGACCTGCGCCGGGCGCGGGCGGCGGCGAACAGCATCATTCCCACATCGACCGGCGCCGCCCGGGCTGTGGGGCTGGTCTTGCCCGAACTTGATGGCAAACTCGATGGGACAGCGGTTCGTGTTCCTGTCCCGAACGTTTCGATGATCGATCTCGTTTTCACACCTGGACGCTCCACAGATCCGGATGAAATCAACAAGGCCATGCGCACGGCTGCCGGGGGAAAGCTTAAGGGCGTCCTTGAAGTGACCGATGCACCGCTCGTCTCCTCCGACTTTAACCACAACCCGGCGTCTTCGTCGTTCGATACGACCCAAACGCAGGTGGTTGAGGGAAGTCTTGTTCGTGTGCTGAGTTGGTACGATAATGAATGGGGCTTCGCCAATCGGATGTCCGACACGGCTGTAGCGATCGGCAAGTTGATATAAGCTTGTTGCCACCGTGGCAGAGTTTCGCACCCTTGACGACCTAACGGACGCAACCGGCAAGACCGTCCTTGTGCGGGTGGACTTCAATGTCCCACTCGCCGATGGCCGGGTGACGGACGCGACACGCATCGAGCGCACATTGCCCACGATTGAGCAATTGCGCAACAAAGGTGCGAAAGTCGTCCTGATGACGCATATGGGGCGGCCCAAAGGTCAGGTCGATCCTCAGTACTCTGTTGAACAGCTGGTTCCGGAGTTGGACAAAAGACTGGGTACCGTCAAATTCGCCTCCGATTGTGTCGGCGAGGAAGCATCCTCGGCCGTCGCGGCCCTTGCGCAAGGCGACGTGTTGATTCTTGAGAATCTTAGGTTTCACAAGGAAGAAGAGAAAAACGGCGGGGATTTTGTGGCGGCCCTCGCGGCTCTGGGCGATATCTACGTGAACGACGCCTTCGCCACGGCCCACCGGGCCCACGCGAGCACGGAGGGCTTGGCCCACCACCTGCCTGCCTTTGCCGGACGTACGATGGAAGCCGAGCTGAACGCGCTGGGCGCAGCCTTGTCGGCGCCGAAACGGCCGGTGGCCGCAGTGGTTGGCGGCGCGAAGGTATCTTCCAAACTGGATCTGCTGAACAATCTCATCAAGAAAGTGGACCACCTCATCATCGGCGGCGGCATGGCCAACACCTTTCTCGCCGCGCAAGGAAAAAGGGTCGGGGCATCCCTGTGCGAGCATGATCTAACCGAAACGGCCACGTCGATCATGGCAGCGGCCGATGCGGAAAAGTGCGAGATTGTGCTGCCCGAGGATGTGGTCGTTGCCCCGGAATTCAAAGCTCATAGCCCTTCGAGGGTGGTCCCCAATGATCAAGTCCAAGATGCTGATATGATCCTTGATGTGGGTCCGGCAGCCGTTGAAAAGATCGGCGCTGTCGTCGCTCAGTGTAAAACCTTTTTATGGAATGGGCCGCTTGGCGCATTTGAGTTGGAGCCTTTTGACAAGGGAACGGTTGCAGCCGCCCAAATCGTCGCTGAGGCGACCCAGGCGGGAAGCCTTACATCTGTCGCAGGCGGGGGCGACACTGTGTCTGCCCTCAATCATGCAGGCGTCGCCGACCACTTCAGCTACGTATCCACCGCTGGCGGCGCATTTTTGGAGTGGATCGAGGGAAAAGAACTGCCGGGCGTGGCTGCGCTTTCGGCACAAGCGTGACGTGCGTACAGGAGGTCGCAATGACTCAACTTGAAGACATCGCCCAAAAGATGGTGGCGCCCGGCAAGGGCATATTGGCGGCCGACGAGAGCAGCGGAACGATCAAAAAGCGGTTTGACTCCATCAATGTCGAGTCGACCGAGGAAAACCGTCGTGACTACAGGGAGACCTTGTTTCGCAGTTCAGAGGCAATGAAGAACTATATCAGCGGGGTCATCCTTTTCGATGAAACGATCCGGCAAAAGGCTGCCGACGGTACGCCGTTGGTCAAGCTTATTGAGGAGACCGGTTCCATTCCCGGCATCAAGGTCGATGCCGGAGCGAAAGACTTGGCCGGGGCGCCGGGAGAAAAGGTTACGGAAGGCCTGGACGGTTTGCGCGAACGCCTAAGCGAATACTATGAGTTGGGCGCCCGATTCGCAAAATGGCGTGCGGTGATTGACATCGGACGCAGCGGAGACCGTTCTATTCCCTCCGCATACTGCTTGAACGCCAATGCGCATGCGCTCGCAAGATATGCTGCTCTGTGCCAGGAAGCCAATATCGTTCCCATCGTCGAACCTGAGGTTCTGATGGACGGCGACCACGACGTAGACAGATGTTACGAGGTCACCGAGGCAGGTCTGAAAGCCCTGTACGCTGCTCTTTTCGAACAGAGAGTGAAATTAGAAGGGACGATCTTGAAGCCGAATATGGTCGTGTCTGGAAAACTGTGCGATCGTCAAGCGTCCGTGGATGAAGTCGCTGAAAAAACACTCACGTGCTTTGCAAGTGCGGTCCCGGCTGCGGTACCCGGCATCGTGTTTTTGTCCGGCGGCCAATCCGACGAAGAAGCAACGGCCCATCTGGATGCCATTAACAAGGCGAAAGCGGCCTCCGATGGCCGCCATCCCTGGGGAATAAGCTTCTCCTACGGCCGTGCGCTGCAAGCGGCACCCCTCAAAGCATGGTCCGGCAAAAGCGAAAACCGGCAAGCAGCACAAGCCGCCTTTTCACACCGTGCCCGTATGAACGGCTTGGCCGCTTTGGGCGAATGGTCTGAGGCAAGCGAGGCCGAAGCTGCCTAAGGCGTCAACCAAAGAGCGCTGTCGGCTCTATCTGATCTCGCCACCGGAATTCGCACCTGAAGAATTTGGTGACGTTTTCGCGGCGGCGCTGTCAGCAGGCGATGTGGCCTGTTTCCAACTGCGGCTTAAAGACAGGCCTGACGAAGAGATTTTGGCGGCCGCCGAAAAGCTCATGCCAATTGCGCACGCCAGCGATACAGCGTTCTTAATCAACGACCGTCCGGACCTGGCGGCCCTCTCCGGAGCAGACGGCGTGCATATCGGGCAAGAAGATGCATCCTACGAGCAAGCGCGGCAGGCCGTCGGCGAAGACCGCACCGTGGGCGTGACCTGTCATAACTCGCGTCATCTCGCGATGATTGCGGGAGAGCAGGGCGCGGACTATGTGGCATTTGGCTCTTTCTTTTCGACGAGCACCAAGACGGTGAGCTACCGGGCGTCCACGGATCTGCTCGAATGGTGGTCGCAATTGTTTGAAGTCCCTTGTGTCGCAATTGGTGGTATAACTACCGAAAACTGCGATTCGCTTTTGGAATCGGGTGCAGACTTCCTAGCAGTATCGGCCGGAGTTTGGTTGTATCCGGGCGGGGCGGAAGAAGCGGTTCGCCATTTTAATGCACGAATGGATGCCCATCATGAAAAAAGTTAACTCCGCTCATCAAGCTCTCTTGATAGTGATGTTTGGCGCGCTGGCAGCGGTTTTGATTTTGTCGAGCGGACTCATAGCCAGAGCCGACGAAGTCAACGCGAGCCTAAAAAAGGGCATCATCGAGTATCGGGCCCAGAACTATTCCGGCGCGCTCAAGATCTTCCGTGAGTTGGCAAAAAACGGAGAAGAAGAAGCTCAGACTTATCTTGGGCTCATGTACGCAGAAGGACGCGGCATCCAAAAGGACGTTCGCACTGCGCTTGAGTGGTATCTCAAAGCGGCGCAACAGGGGCAACCCGATGCGCAGTACGCGATCGGCCTGCTCGTACACGTCGGACGCAACGGTGTGAAACGCGATCTTGCAGTGGCATCGAAATGGTACAAGTTGGCTGCAGACCAGGGCCACAGAGATGCGCTCTTTCAGTTGGGAATGCTGTACACTGATGGATTGGGCGTTGGCCAAGACAGCGCCACTGCCGCCAGATACTTTGCCGAGGCCGGCAACCTGGGGCACCGGGACGCCCAGTATAATTTGGGGGTATTTTATATGACGGGCAACGGCGTTGAGCTGAACGCGCAAAAAGCCGCCGAGTGGTTTGCCAAGGCCGGCATTCAGGGACACGTTGATAGTCAGTACAATCTCGGAATTCTGTTCGGAGGGGACCTGGGCATCGAACGCAATCCTCAAGAGGCGGTGCGCTGGCTGCAGCTTGCAGCAATGGCAGACCTGGCTGAGGCCCAGTCCGCATTAGGTGTGCATGCCTACCAAGGTGATGGCATGGAAAAAAATGAGAAAGATGCCGTTGGTTGGTTCACAAAGGCCGCTGAGCAAGGATTCCCCGAGGCGCAATATTATCTCAGCATGCTGACGGCGAGAGGTGAGGGAACGGAGCAAAACCTAATAGAGGCCTATAAGTGGTTGTATCTTGCCTTAGCCAAAGGGACGTACAGTGACGAGGTCAACGACCTAATGAACTCGTTGAAAGCGTCTCTCGAGTCAAAGTTGACGGACGACGAACTCAAGCTCGCAAAACAAATGGCCGTCGACTGGCGGAACATGCGCGGCGGCTGAAACCTTCGTCACACGCGCAAGCTTAGCAACCCATCAAAGCAATCACGGCCGCGCAAGGACCTTATTCAAGCTTCGTTCGATCAAACGCTTCGGGCTCTTGGTCGGGGCCTTGATAATCTCCAATTCCGATAGAGATCGCGTAGCAAGCCAGACGCACGGTGCGCGGAACGGAAACAGGCTTTCCGTCCCGTTCGCCTTTCTCATAGTATTGGATGATGCGAGGTTTCAGGCCCAGAATTTGCGCAGCTTGTTTTTGCGACAGGCCCAAAGATTTGCGCCATCTCTTAAAGTCCTTCTTGTCCATTTACCCAATCGGCCTTGCGTACACCTCTGAAAAACCGCGCGAACGCGCCGCTCCATAAAGCCCTGAAAACATTTCAGTTTTATGACAGTTTGGCGTTTGGTCTGCACGCCGTGCGCATAAATCTGCACGAAGTGCTTAAAAAAACGCACAAAGTGCATATTTTCTCTTGCCAATATGCACAAAGTGCGTATAGTAGACTTATGCACAGAAAAACGGAGGCAACAATGCTCAGATTTTTGGTTTACGCCCTACAGTTTGGGCTGGGAGCGCTCAGGGGATCAAAAAATCCGCACCCTTATCACGGCAATAACAGTGAGAGTGAAAAGCGCGCGTTCGAACGGTCGCGCAAGCGCAGAACGGTTTGGAAACCGGTCCGATAAAGACGGTTGAGCTCTAGCGGCTGAGCTCAGCAAGGGCGGAGCGGAGCTCCGCAGGTCCAAGTCCCCTCAAATCGAGAGCCGCCATTTTCTTCAGGTGGCTCTCGATCATGGCGTAAATCTCTTCGAAATAGGCTTGTTGCTCGTCCAAAGGACCGGTTGCAGTGGCGGGGTCGGGAAATCCCATGTGGACTTGTACAGGATGTCCCGGCCATATCGGGCAAACTTCTGCCGCCGCATTATCGCAGACAGTAATAACAATATCGACCTCGGGTGCCTCGGGGCCGGAGAATTCATCCCAACTCTTTGACCGAAATCCAGCCGTGTCGATGCCTTTCGCCCGAAGAACATCGAGAGTGCGCGGATGAACGTCGCCCTTTGGCTGGCTTCCCGCACTGACCGCTTCAAATCTACCTTCTCCCACTGAATTGAGAATGGCTTCTGCCATAACGCTGCGCGCCGAGTTTCCGGTACAGAGGACAAGTACTTTGAGCGGACGGGACATCAGAGTTTGCTCCTGCAGATTGGTCGATAGGGCTCAATGTTATGCAGTTGCGTGACACTTTTGCTTCAATCCAACGGAAAGACAAACTCCCTCCCAATTTTTGGCTTCTTTTGAAGGCCTGTCGCACATTGCCAGGCCCACATGCCCTTGATAGGGTCCGCCCGGCGCTAGGGCCCACTTAGTAACCGCCATTCGTGAGAGAAAGATGCAAACAAACCGAAACGAGATCGGGCCCAAAGGGTATAATCTGCACAAAGACTCAAACGGGTTGTAAACCATATCTTATTGATTGGCAGGCGAATTGTTTTAATGACGCGCTACTCACCTACGATTACCGTTATGGTGCAAGCCGCTCGCAAGGCGGGACGGCGCCTGGCGCGCGACTTCGGCGAAGTGGAGCACTTGCAGGTGTCCAAAAAAGGTCCCGCCGACTTTGTCAGTGCGGCTGATCTAAAGGCCGAGGAAATACTTATCGAGGAACTCAGCCGCGCTCGTCCTGGCTACGGTTTTTTGGCCGAAGAATCGGGAACCACTGACGGGACAGACAAGACCCATCGCTGGATCATCGATCCCCTGGATGGAACGACGAATTTCCTCCACGGCCTTCCCCATTTCGCCGTGTCGATCGGCCTCGAACGAGAAGGGGAACTGGTTGCCGGTGTTGTTTTGGATCCCATAAAGGATGAACTCTTCTGGGCTGAAAAAGGGCAGGGCGCTTGGGTAAACTCCAGGCGGTTGCGGGTGTCCGGCCGAACGGACTTATCCACAGCATTGTTAGCAACCGGCATCCCATATTTGGGGCGGGAGGGGTTTGAGACCTTTCTTCGCGAAATGGCCCATCTTTCGGTTCGAACCTCAGGCATTCGGCGCTACGGCGCCGCAGCCTTGGACCTGGCCTATGTGGCGGCTGGACGCTACGAGGCATTTTGGGAAACGGGCCTTTCTCCTTGGGATTTCGCGGCGGGAACGGTTCTTGTCCGCGAAGCTGGGGGCATGGTCTCCGCCATCGACGGCTCGCAAATTGGGCCAAATTCCCCGTCTATATTGGCAGCCAATCAAGAGTTGTTTGATGAAATCGGCCGCCTTCTGCGAGAGGCCCAAAAGGGCGGAACCCAGGCGCAAGATACGGCGTAATCGGCGCCGTTAACCGGTCTTTGGCACGTTTTGCCCAATTCTTTCCGTCTTTCAGTTTATCATGGTCATGTAATGCAAGCCTGATAGAATAACCCAAGCTCGCTCGCCGCGGTATCGAGTTGCAGAAAGCGTCAAGAAGCGATTGAAGCTGCAGCCGAGAGTGGTACGAGACGAGCGCTGACGGAACAAGGTTGGGGGATTGAGAATGGCGGTAGAAGGACGGGGTTACAAGATACGCTTTGGCGGTGCCAGTACGTATCTATTCCGAATGATTTTGTTTATCGCGGTGGTCTTGGGCGTTGTCTATTTGGTCCGCGAACCGCTCATCGTTTCGATCGAAGCAAATCCCTACCTGAACCTAAGTATTGTTGGCGTCCTGGTATTCGGCATCTTGTTCACATTTGGCCAGGTCGCCGGGCTGTGGCCGAAAGTTGGCTGGGTCCAGAGGTTTCGCCGCGGCCATGATCCAAGACGCGTTCCTGCGATGCTTTCACCTCTCGCCACTCTGCTTGGCGAAAGCAGAGATGCGATATCACCGGTCATTCTTCGCTCAATCCTCGACTCAATCGGCTCCCGATTGGATGAGAGCCGCGATATTTCGCGCTACCTGGTGGGGCTTCTTGTCTTTATGGGACTGCTCGGCACGTTTTGGGGGCTGTTGGAAACCATCAACGCGGTCGGCGACACGATCCGCTCATTGTCCGTGAGCGGCGGTTCGACAGCTCAGTCCTTTGAAGAACTGCGCACCGGGTTAGAGGCGCCCCTCAGCGGTATGGGTACTGCGTTTTCGTCTTCTCTCGTGGGGCTCGGCGGCTCTTTGATTCTAGGGTTTCTGGATCTGCAAATGTCACAGGCGCAAAATCGCTTCTACAATGATTTGGAAGACTGGCTCTCCCACATGACGGTCTCCGACACCGGCGGATTTTACGGCCTCGATTAGAGGGCTCCGCGTACTCCGGACACGAAGGGAAGCTCTCTCATGCCAGGATCTCGTTCTCGCGCCCGCCCGATGTCTGCAGATTATTGGCCGGGCTTTGTCGACGCACTCTCAACCCTTTTGTTGGTCATCATTTTCTTGCTGTCGGTCTTTATGCTGGCTCAGTTCTTTTTGAGCCAGGAGATCTCAGGCAAAGATGAGGCGCTCGCCCAATTGAATGCTCAGCTCTCGGAACTTGCCCAGGAATTGGCCCTAAAGAAAGCTGAATCCGACAAACTCCAGACGACAATCATTGACCTAAGAGCCTCGCTGGACCTGGCCCAATCGAGTCTGAAAGAAGCCGAAGCCAAAGCGGTTGCGGCGGAGAATCAGTTGATCGTCATCGGCGACGAGTTGGAAAGCGAAAAGAAGCTATCCAAAGAAGCGCAGGATCAGGCGGCCCTCCTCAATCGACAGTTGGCTGCGCTGCGTCAACAAATGGCATCCATCCAAGCTGCATTGGAAGCGGCCGAGGCTAAAGATGTTGAGCAACAGGCTCAGATCGCCGACTTGGGGAAACGTCTAAACGCGGCCCTTGCTCAAAAAGTACAGGAGATAAGCAAGTACCGTTCTGAATTCTTTGGACGTCTACGGAATATTTTGACCTCAGATGCGGGATTTGAAGTCGTGGGCGACCGGTTTATATTCCCGTCGGCGATCCTCTTTGAGGTGGGATCCGCGGACCTGAACGCGGCGGGACAGGCGGAATTGCGCAAGTTGGCTTCCGCACTTCTGGACATCTCAAAAGAGATACCGGGCGATATCAATTGGGTGCTACGGGTTGATGGTCACACGGACAAACAGAAGATCAGTACAGCTCAGTTTCCCTCGAACTGGCACTTGTCAGCGGCGCGCGCCATCTCGGTTATCAACTATTTGGAAACTCAAGGCGTGCCGAGCTCGCGATTGGCGGCGGCGGGCTTTGGTGAATACCATGCCTTGGACGCCGCGGAAACGACGGCCGCGTTCCAGAGAAACCGGCGGATCGAGTTCAAGCTAACCGAAAGGTAGGCGGCTATTCCGCAAGCGGATTAGGAAAGCCTTGCGCCAAAACGGTTTCGATGTTGAGTTGACCGGCCAGGCCCGCCTCCCGGTGAACCGACGCTTCCAGCCATTCTGGTGATGACGTCATTTCGATCATAGCGGACCTTCGGGGGTACATAGCGATCGCCACTTCGTCCCAGAGGTCTTCGACTTGCCCCAGCGAGAGGTGTGTGACGTCGGCGCCGAAAATGGCCTGCCCCCCAAATTTCGGGAGAATGCCGGAAACGGCCCGCCCGTAAATCATATAAGCAGCGCGCCCCGTCAGATCCGTCGCCCGTCCGTCTTTGTACTCAGCTTTGTCTTTAAACTTCAAGAGATTGACCATATAGATCGGCCCCTCAGGGCCCGGCTCACCCATCGATTTGATTTGCTCTTCGCTGGACGGATAAACTTCGTTGATAACTTCCATGACCGGCCCTCCTTGTTAAGCGCGAACACTAAGCCTGACACAGAAGCGCACCCGGAGGCTACAGCTAACTCGCATCCAACGTACAGTGCAGGACTCTGTCGTCGAAAATGCTTCCAATCAGGACGATATCGCCGGATCTCACAGAAACACTCGACCCTGACAATTCTTCGCCAAGCGACAGAAATTTAGTTGAGATACTGACTTGTTCACTCTCCAAAAACTCTATCTCGATCACCTGCGAAGGGGAGAGCTTTTCAGCATCTTGGGCGTGTGACATCAAATCGACAATCTTCGGATGTGCTCCAATCCAGAGGCGCCCGTCGCGGTCGTAGAAGAGATTATCAAGATTACTTCCCATCGGGATCGCGCTGATCCGGGTGAGGGCATTTGTATTCAACGACCTGCGATAGATATGGAGCTTTTGACCAGTTGTTTCTGCCACGAAAACGCGCGTACCGTCCCTATTGACAGCGATACCATTCGCGAACACCAAGTCATCTGCCGCGAGATAGAACGTACCATTGTCGTAGTACCCAATCGATCCGTCCGCCAATCGCAAATATCGTCCGAGCGTTTTTCGCCAATTCGCGCGATGACCGGCATCGTTCGTAAAATAGAACTGGTCTTTGCCCACAACGACCAAATCATTGACCGACACCAAAAGGGGGTGCCCACCGATCGATTTCAAATGATTGAGTTGACCATTGCTCATGAGTCGGAACACATCGATTTGGCTCTGATTCGGTTCCGGGTGGTTGACCACGTACAAATACCGGATCCCGCTCGGATCTTTGAAAAGGCTCAGACCGTGAGGACGAAATTTCTTGGGCGCATTGTTCAATTGTAACGCCACCGGCTTGGCATCGGGCGACAAGTAGCTCAACAACACGATTGCACCGTTCACGTCGGGGACCAGCGCCGCCCGGCGGCGGTCAAACGATGAAAAGAGGGCGATTCCTAACTCTTCATCTAAGGCAATGTCCTCCGCACCGACGATTCCTTCTATGGGACGGCACTGTTCCATGTTGACGGCAGAGAGTTTGCGGAATTGACCAGTTGACCACAGAGTGGCGAACACAAAAACACCAAAGGTCAACACAAGGATCAAAATCATGATCCCGGCAGTGCGCAGAGAATTCAATCTTCAAGTCCTTTAGGTCTTCAGCCAACGAAACGTATTCATTCGCTGGAACCAATCGGCACTCATACAGGGAGTTAAGGTAGTTTAGTGTGACACTCAATTAGATATCATGTTGTGGACGCCTTCGTCCATAAGCCGCGGGAGAAACCTAAGACGGGATAAGCTCTTGCACCCGCGCTTCTGGATCCGGCGCCGTGCTGCCGTTTTGATTGAACTGCAGCTCTGCAAACTGGGCGTACAAGCCACTCTGATTAATCAACGACTCGTGGGTACCTTCTGCGACGATCTCGCCGTGGTCCATAACCACAATGCGATCTGCCTCCCGCACGGTTGCGAGCCGGTGGGCAATGACGAGTGTGGTCCGGTCCTTCATGATCGCATCAAGAGCGTCTTGAACCAGTCGTTCGCTTTCCGCGTCCAGGGCGCTGGTTGCTTCATCCAGCAGCAGGATGGGTGCGTCTCGCAATATGGACCGCGCGATGGCCAGGCGCTGCCTTTGACCGCCGGAAAGCGTCAGCGCCCGTTCTCCCAGATGCGTATCGTAGCCGTCAGGAAGCTTGGCAACGAATTCATCTGCATAGGCCGCTTTGGCGGCTTTCCGCGCGTCTTCTGCGCTGGCGTCAATCCGGCCATAACGCACATTGTCGATTACAGTCCCTGAAAAGATCGGTGCGCTTTGTTGCACAATGCTCATGCGGCTGCGCACATCCTTCGGATCGGCAAGTTTGACGTCGATGCCGTCGACCAGAACTTCGCCGGACGAAACGTCATAGAACCGCAACAAGAGCTGGAAAACGGTCGTTTTCCCGGCCCCGGATGGTCCAACAAGTGCAACCCGTTCTCCCGGTTCGACCTTCAAGCTGAAGTTCCGGAGCGCCGGCGCCTCGGGGCGCGACGGATAAGCGAACGTGACGTTGCGAAACTCGACTGAACCCAGGGCAGGCTGCGGCAAGGCGAGGGGGCGCTCAGGCGCCCGGATAATCGGTTCAACCGCCAAGAGCTCCATGAGGCGCTCCGCCGCGCCGGCGGCGCGCTGCACCTCCGACCAGACTTCGCTGAGCATGGCAACGCTCATGGCCAGCCATACGGCATAAATCAAAAACTGAAAGAGTTGCCCAATCGACAGAGTACCTGCGAGCACACCTTTGCCGCCCGACCAAAGAACAAAGGCGATGCCTAAAAGACTCAAAAACATCACCAGCGCAGACATAACGGACCTGGCAACCATGCGCGGAATGGCGATGCGAAATGCGCTTTCGACTGTTTCGTTGTAGCGCCGGCGGTCTTCGTCTTCGTGGGTAAACGCCTGCACCGTCTGGATCGCGTTCAGGCTCTCACCCGCGAAGGCGCTTGTGTCCGCGACTCGGTCTTGGCTTCGCCGGGACAAGGTACGCAAAACCCTACCGATGAGAATGATCGGAACCAGGATGACAGGGATCAGCAAGAGGACTTGAAGCGAGAGCGTGACGCTGGTCAGGAACATCATAACGAATGCGCCGAGAAATCCGACGGAGGTCCGCATTGCAATGGAAGCGCTGGAGCCGACGACGGTTTGAATGAGGGTCGTGTCCGTCGTCAACCGCGACAAAACTTCTCCGGTATGGGTCTTTTCGTAGAACGCGGGGCTCAACTGCGTAATATGTTCGTACACAGCGCTTCTGATGTCGGCAACGACCCGCTCGCCGATCCACGTAACGAAGAAAAAGCGCAAGGCTGCCGATACCGCCATGATCAACCCAATGAGGGCAATCCAGCCAAAATAGCGGTCAACATGTTCTATATTGTTTTCGAGAAAGCCCCCATCGATGGCGTAGCGCAGCAGGACAGGCAAGGAAAGCTGCGCGCCCGAAGCCAAGAGCAAGAACAGCATAGCCGGAATGAGAAACATCTTGTAACGAAGAACAAACGGCAAAAGCCGCAAAAGCGGTCCTAGCCGCTTGCTGCCTTGCCGTTGCGCGAGGTCCCTCTCAAGGTGCGCTTTGAATGCCTCAGTCTGGCGATTTTCGGCTCCAGTCAAAGCCAAAGGTCCTTTCAGTCACAAAATCCAAGCCTAACCAGTCTTGGCCTGATATAGACCAGCGTTGGCAAACGGGTTCAAGCGTCCAATGCTGTTTTCAACTTTGCGCCCTGTTTGCTTGCGATCCTATAAGCGCTTCGCTATAACCCGCCCTTCGGATCAACCGGCCCGCACAAATCGCGCCGGCAGCAGCACATGGCAAGGCCAGCTATGAAAAAAGACATACATCCAGAATACCATACCATAACCGTAGAAATGACCGATGGGACGACCTTCCAAACAAAATCGACTTACGGAGAAGAAGGCGCAACGCTAAAACTCGATATCGATCCGACGACCCATCCGGCCTGGACAGGCGGAAACACGCGATTGGTTGATACGGCCGGGCGCGTAAGCCGATTCAACAAGAAATATGCTGGCTTCTTAAAGAACTAACCTTCCGCGAAGCCCTGAGGGCGACTTAACTGACCAAGTTCCGCATGGGCTTTGCCGCCGCACTTTCGGGAAAGACTTTGGTTCTCAAGGCATGATCGCTAATGCCTAGGTGATCCCTTAAGACCCCTTTGAATACACTCCTCAGATCGATGGTTGCCTTAAGATCGCGGCCGTCCTGCTGGTCTTGGGGGCTTAGTCCCGGCCACTCAGCGAGCACACGTCCCCCTTGAACAGTGCCGCCGACGATGAAAGCGGCACCGCCGGTGCCGTGATCCGTCCCCCGGGTTCCGTTGGCGCGTACGGTCCGCCCAAATTCGGTGGCCATGACGACAACGGTCTTGTCCCAGGTTGGCCCAAGATGCTTTTTGAGTTCACCCACACCCTGGTCCAATTGATTAAGCTTATTGGCGAGTTGACCTTGGCCTTTGCCTTGGTTCGCATGGGTGTCCCACCCATTAACTTCCAAGGCCGCAACAGTTGGGCCGCCAGGCGCCGTCAGGAACTTTGCAATCGTTCGTGCCGCAACTTTAAGGTTGGCCACTCGTTTTCCGCCTTTTCCGCCTGCAACGCTCTCTGCCATTTGATTGGTCTCGATGGCTTTGCTGAGAGCGCCCCCTAGGAGAGGGTCGTTCCGATAGAGATCCATCAGGCGCATCAGGGTGTCGTCATCCGGATCGGGCAAAGACGAAGGCGCCCAAGAAGAGGTATCGTTAGGGCCGCGCAATATGGTGGGAACCGTTTGGCTGATGGCCAATCCCGAGTGCCCCGGACCCTTCATTGCACCCAAGGCCCGATTAAGCCATCCATCTTGATACTGATAGGGGCGGGTGCCGCCATTCTCTAGGACGTTTTGAAGATCAAAATGGGAGCGATTTCGATAGGGCGTAGCGACCGCATGAACGATGGTCAGCTCTTTCTGCTGATAGAGTGTGTGCAGATTGGCCAGTTTCGCATGCAATCCAAAAAAGCCATCGAGCATTGTTCGGTCCGTGGCAGCATTGTCTAGCACGATGGTACCGCGCGACGAGGCATAGTGCGGGTCACCCATGGGCGGCACTGCCGCAAGCCCGTCCAGACCGCCACGCAGGATGACCACGACCAGGCGGCGATCGGTTCCGGCTTGCCCGAATGCAAGCTTTCCCAGCGTCAGGCTGGAAGCAATCGTCGTAGCGGTTCCCAAAAGGAAGTGTCTTCGGCTGGTCATGACTTATCTCCTTTGGAACTCGGGGCTCATGACAAAGAGCGTCAGACCTTGGGAACCGTCGGCGGCCTGGCTGATGGACGTTTTGGTCGCCATCGACAGCGTATCGCCCAGCGCCCGTTCCGCAATGCGCACAGGATTGATCATCGACGGTGCATGCCCGGCAAGCGCATTGGCCCATTCCAGCCTTTTCTCGATCGCATTCGGACCAATCCAATCGGCCGCCGTGTCGGGCCACCCCGCGGGTGACGGGGCGGTGAATGGAGCCTGACCCAACAGGGTCAGCATCTCAGTGATCCGCATCTGATCTGTCTCCTTCGTGCCGACGGCGCGAAACGTAGAGAGCACCAAGTCCGTCGGTGACTTCACCTTCGCCAGCGGGTCGCTCCACGCTGAAGACGACGCGAGCATTTCCTCATACACATCTGGCAGATGTCCGTCCGATGCCAAAAACTTTCGGGACAGCTTATCGATCAGCTGCCGCGGGGGAGTATCGGATACAAAGTGGCGTACGAGCTTGGTACTGATGAATTTGGCCGTTGAGGGATGCCGCGACAGATCACGGAAGATGGTGCGGGCTTGGTCCATACCCGCTTCGCTATATCGTTTGCCCATAATGGTCTGTGCACCCGGCTCGTGAACATTCGGCCGGAAGGAGAACGTTCCCACCTTTGTACCTGCATTCTTCCCGCCGTGCACAGACCAGCCTGTCAGAGCTTTAGCCAGGCTCGTGACATCCTCTTGAGAATAGCCGCCGTTTACGCCCACCGTGTGCAGTTCCAGCGCTTCGCGCGCCAAGTTTTCGTTCAGCCCCCGCTTTCGCTTCGTCCCGGCGCGCGAATTCGGTCCGATGGACTGGGTATTGTCCAAATAGAGCAGCATCGCGGGGTGGGTCATGACCGCCATCAGCATGTCGTAGAACGAGCCAAAGACGTAAGGCCGAATGGCCTCTCTCTCATAAGCACCTGAAATGAAGCGCAGGGGAAGCTTTTGGGCGGATACAGAAAAGTGATTAGACCAAAAGTGTGTCAGTCGTTCCGCAAACGGCTTATCTGTTGTAATGGCGGCGGCGCTTCTCGCCTGCACCTCGGCGACAAAGGGTCCGCGCACTTCCATTTGCATCTGCTTGCGCAGAGTCTTCGTCTGTTGTTTGTCCCCTTTTTCTTTTGCCTCCTTTATGGCCGCTTTCCGCTCTTTCTGGTCCTGGCGATAGGCCTGAAAACGTTTGAACAGATCTTGAGTCGAGGGGAGTGATGGGCCCTCAAGGCTCGCCGCTTTGCCAGGAGTGATCTGCTCGGAGAGCCAATCGGGACCATTGGATCCGATCTTCCTCAGGTCACCGGGCCGGGCACCATATCCAAATCGATTTGCGGCAATCTCAGCGGAATATTTGACCATGCGTTCCTCTTCAGCGCCAACAAAGATCCTGCGGAAAAATGACAAACGGATTTAGGAGCCAACTCCGTCGCTCATTCCCGGCGCAATGCGACAATGGGATCGAGTTTCGAGGCTTGATGGGCAGGATAGTAGCCAAAAAAGATCCCGACAAAAGCGGAAAAGCCAAACGCAAGAGCAATGGAAGAAGTCGAGAGGACCGTCGGCCAGTCGGCAAGCTGCGCAATGAGGGACGCGCCCCCGGCGCCCAAAAGGATGCCGATGATCCCGCCGACCATCGAGAGAACGACGGCTTCGATGAGAAATTGGAGGCGAATGTCGGTCTCACCGGCCCCCACGGCCAACCGCAGACCGATTTCCTTGGTGCGTTCAGCGACGGACACCAGCATAATATTCATGATGCCGATGCCGCCCACCAGCAGGGAGACGGAGGCGATCGCTGCCAGCAGCAGGGTGAGAATGCGGGTCGTATCGGCGCTCGTCTTCAGAATCTGTTCGAAATTGTGAACACGAAAGTCGTTCTCTTCGGAATCTCTTAGTTTGTGACGCGAGCGGAGGAGATCCACAATCTGATCTTCGACATAGGTCATCTGCTCCGCATTTTGCACTTTCACCGTGATGGAACTGACTGTATCGCCGGCGAGCGCCCCTTTGCCAAACAGGCGTTTCTTTGCGGTGGAAAGCGGAATGAAGACAATGTCGTCTTGATCTTGTCCGAACGTACTCTGGCCTTTTTCATTCAGCACACCCACCACTTTGAAGGGGATGCGGTTCACCCTGATGCTGGCGCCAACGGCGGTTTCACCGGGAAAGAGATTCTCGGCCACGGTTTTGCCGATCACCGCCACCTTTGTCGCTCCGCGAACATCCGCATCCGTGAAAGCGGCGCCGAGGTTGAGGCTCCAATCATGGGCGATGAAGCTTGCGGGCGTGACGCCTGACACGCGGCTCTGCCAATTGTTCGCCTGGGAAACAAGTTGAGCGGCCCCGTCTTGGGCGGGCGCAACCACATCGATCGAGGAGATATTGGCCTCGATTGCGTCCGCATCGCGCCAGGTGAGAGTTGGCTGCGCACCAGCACCGGAACTGACGCCGCGCATGCGCGTGGCGCCCGGTGTGATCATGATGATGTTCGAGCCCAGGCTTTTGATGAAGCTGGTCACGTTCTTCTCGGCGCCGGAGCCCACAGATATCATGACCACCACGGAGGCCACCCCAATGACGATGCCCAATGTCGTGAGAATGCTGCGCATGATATTTGTGCGCAGAGCAAAAAAAGCCGTGGAGAACGCATCGTCAATTCGCATGGTGAAGCGCCTTTTCTTTCGCACCTTCCTCATGGATCTTGCCGTCCAAAATGTGGATGATCCGGTCGGCGTGGTCCGCCACCTCTCGGTCATGAGTGACGATGACGATGGTTCGGCCCCGTTCGTTCAGCCGTGCAAAGAGGCTCATAATGTCCTCGCTCGTCTTGCTGTCGAGCGCCCCCGTCGGCTCATCCGCAAAGAGGATCGCGGGATCATTGACCAAGGCACGCGCGATCGCGACGCGTTGCTGCTGACCGCCCGACAGCTCGGTTGGTTTGTGATGATACCGGTCACTGAGACCAACGGCGTCCAGCGCCTCAAGCGCTCTGGCCTCCCGGTCAACGGGGCCGTTAGCGGAATAGAGCAAGGGAAGCTCGACGTTCTTCAGGGCAGACGCCTTCGCGAGCAGATTAAACTGCTGAAACACAAAGCCAATCTTTTCGTTGCGGATCGCGGACAGATCCGATCTCTTCATACCTGACGTATCGATCCCATCACAGACATAGGTTCCCTCGGTAGGCTTATCCAAGCATCCCAAGATGTTCATCAGTGTCGATTTTCCCGACCCGGACGGCCCCATAATGGCAACGCATTCTCCGTGTGCGATCGAGAGCGAAACGCCGTCAAGCGCCTTTACCGTTTGATCGCCGAGCTGATAGTATTTCTTCAGGCCAAACGCGGCAATGGCCATTCCTCGCTCAGCCGTCTCGCTGTCCGGCATTGCCGGGGATAGGGCTAAATCCGTCATCGCATGGGCCGGCGTCCCGGGGAAACCCGGTTCGGTCCTCGGTTCGATCCGACGAGCACTTTGTCTCCTTCCCGAAGAGCACCATCCAAAATTTCCGTGTAAGTACCGTCGGTTATGCCTATGGAAAGCGGGATCGGCTCGAACTCGTCGTCTTTCGCGAGACGCCATGCGCGCGCCGCGCGGCCGAGAGGAGACGTTGCGGCGAGAGTGTCAGTGGCGCCCAGCTCCAAAGATCCGCCCACGCCATTTCCTTCAGGTTGTCCACGCCGAAGTTCACTTGTCTCTGGCGGGCGAAACCGGAGTGCCCGGTTGGGTATACGCAGCACATCGTTCTTAGTCGCCAGAATGATGTTTACGTTCGCGGTCATCCCTGGAAGCAGAAACTCGTTATCGTTGGCCGCGGAGACGATGACTTTGTACGTGACCACATTTTGCTCGATCTCCGGCGCCTTGCGGATCTGCATGATGGCACCGTCAAAGGTTTCGTCCGGATACGCATCGACGGTGAAACGCACGGTTTGGTCCGAATGCAATTGCCCGATATCGGCTTCATCCACATTGACCTCGACCTGCATCTCGGAAAGGTCCTGAGCAATCGAAAAGAGGCGGGGTGTCTGCAGGCTCGCTGCCACGGTCTGGCCGATGGAGACATCTCGCTCGATGATCGTGCCGTTGACCGGGCTGCGGATGAACGTATGGCCCAGATCCACCTCCGCCCGCTTCAAGGCGGCCTTGCGCTGATCCACTTGTGCCTTGGCCGTCAGGATGCGCGCCTCCGACGAGGCCACTCGTGCCGTGGCTTGGTCGGCGGTTGCGATAGCGGCATCAAGCTGGGCTTGGGAGACATTGCCCCGTTTCCGAAGATCGCTCGCTCGAACCCGTGCGGCAACGGCTTCGGTGAGTGTTGCTTTTGCCTCCATGAAGGCCGCGTCGGCCTCTTTCACGCTGGCCTCGGCAATGGCCAGTTCGGCCTTGGCTTGGGCTACATTGGTTTCGAAGGGAACCGGGTCGATTCGAGCGATGACCTGGCCCGCTTCGACCTCGTCATTGAAATCGGCATAGAGCTGCGTAATGAGGCCGGAGAGCTGGGACCCGACATCAACGGTGACAAGTGCCGACAGCGTGCCGGTGGCCGACACCGTGCTTTGGATGTCGCCCCGCGTGATTTCGACCTGCGCAAAGTCCTCCTCTCCCGAGTCGCCTCTGAAAACGAGGAATGTGGCCAAAACCACCGCCCCGATGAGAGTGAAAGAAACAAGTCGATGTCGCTTAACCAGCGCCCAAAGCCGCATCCATACCCCTTTGCGTTTCCAATCTGGTTATTTCTATCACTTACGAATGTAAGCATCTCTCAGGATTAAACGAGCGGGAAGTTCAATTCCGTTGAAGTTAACCGTGATTGGGAGGGCTCGGTTCGCGCACTGTGCCGGCTCTCCACTGGCTTACGGCAATTCCGGTCAAGATAAGCGCGAGGGCCAACAGACTGCTCAGACCGAAGCTTTCGCCCAACAACAAGGCGCTCAGCGCCACGGTAATGATCGGCACGATATAGTTGGTAAGCGAAAGAAAGGACGGTCCCGCGGAACGGATCAGCATTAAATAGTAAATCGTGGCCAGCCCCGTCGGAAAAACCCCCAAAGCGACCAAGAGTATGAGGGCAGGGACATTGGTGGAGATCTCCATCGGATTGTCCGCCAATATCATAACCGGAACGGTAAGCAAAAATGCGCATATGGTAATAGCGCAGGCGCCCGCGATTGGATCGACCTCCGGCATCCGCCGTGCCACGATAGTGTTCAGTGCATAGCAAAGGGCGGCGCATAACACTGCAAAGTGATAGATGAGCGTTTGGTGCGTCGCGCTTACCCCGCCGCCCAGCGGGTCGAAAAGCACGAACAGCCCCAAAAACCCAATGCAAAAACCAACGAATTTGGCGAACGTGAGCTTGTCGTCTCGCACGAAGAAATGGGCGAGTACAATTGTGGCAAGCGGCATGAAGGCGAGCAGAATACCGGCCACCCCCGCATCGATTCGTGTCTGGCCGATCGACATCAGAGAAAAAGGGATCGCATTTCCCAAAAGGCCCAATACCGCAAATGCCATCCAGGCGTGCGAGATCTGCCTTTGCCCGGGACGGCCCGGCACCGTGACAGGCGGCAAGGATTGGCCGTTGTGGCGCATGAGGCCGTAGAGAACGCCGATTGCAATGAGTAAGCGAATGGCCACGGTCGTGATGGGTGGGATCGTCGCGACAACAATCTTGGTCATCAGGACCGCGGAGCTGAAGAGAAGTGCCAATATTGCCAGGAGGGCCCAGTCGCCGGCCGGCCGATTCAAAAACATGGTCCGTTGTCATACATAATCTCGCATGAGGCAAGAACGGCGGAAGCCGCCACAAAAGGTTTCGTTGACTAGCTCCTCGCGCTCGCGTATAGGGGCGGTGGGCTACGCCTCCCCAACGAGGCGCGCCTATTCTGGAAGGGATAGGAAGGAAAATTGATGACAAGTCTCTCCAAACCGGCCGTGCGTCCTGCGCGGCCAGAGTTTTCGTCGGGTCCCTGCGCAAAGCGGCCCGGATGGTCTCCTCAAAATTTAAAAGATGCCGCTCTTGGGCGGTCACACCGGTCAAAGCTCGGCAAGGCCAAATTGTCCGACGCTATAGAGCGTACACGGAATATACTGGGTGTGCCCGCCGACTACCGGATTGGCATTGTTCCCGCTTCTGACACCGGCGCCCTTGAAATGGCCATGTGGTCCCTCTTGGGGGAGCGCCCCGTGGATATGCTGGCGTGGGAAAGCTTCGGCGCCGGCTGGGTCACGGATGTCGTCAAGCAATTGAAACTAAGTGATGCCCGCGTTATGGAAGCCGATTACGGCGAGATTCCTAACCTCTCTGAGGTTAATCCGGACCATGATGTTGTCTTTACGTGGAACGGCACCACGTCCGGTGTACGCGTTCCGAATGCCGATTGGATAAGTTCAGACCGGTCGGGTCTGACCATATGCGATGCCACATCAGCTGTCTTCGCCCAAAAGCTGGATTGGCCGAAGTTGGATGTTGTCACATATTCCTGGCAAAAGGTTCTTGGCGGAGAGGCGGCCCACGGCATGCTCATCCTGAGCCCTCGAGCTGTGGAACGCTTGGAGAATTACAGCCCACCCTGGCCGCTGCCTAAAATCTTTCGTCTGACAAAAGGCGGTAAGCTGATCGAGGGCGTATTCAAAGGCGAGACGATCAACACACCGTCCATGCTGTGTGTAGAGGACTATTTGGATGCGCTCAGCTGGTCGGAGGGTTTGGGCGGTCTAGATGGCTTGTGCGCGCGTGCGGACCACAATCTAAAGATCCTCGAGAACTGGGTTGCCGCGACGGACTGGATTGACTTTCTCGCCGCGGATCCGGCATGCCGCTCAAATACGTCCGTCTGCTTGAAGATCGTTGATCCCCGGGTCACGGCGCTCTCGAGCGAGGACCAAGCCGCCTTTGCCAAGTCCATTGCTTCGACCCTCGAACAGGAAGGGGTCGCCCTAGATATCGGCGGGTATAGAGACGCCCCCCCGGGCTTGCGTGTCTGGGCCGGAGCCACGGTCGAGGCCGCCGATGTCGAAGCCCTGTGTCCGTGGCTGGATTGGGCGTTCGCTTCGGCAGTTGACGAGCTCGCCTCATAGTATCTACACAAACCTTTTAGAAAACCATATTTTTACGGTCAATTGATAGGGGTGAAACATGCCCAAAGTTCTGATTTCCGACAAATTGAGTCAACAAGCGGTCGATATATTCGAGAAACGCGGCCTTGAGGTCGACGTGAAGGTCGGTCTGCCCAAAGAGGAACTCATCGAGATTATCGGAGAGTATGACGGCCTTGCGGTACGGTCCGCCACCAAGGCCACGCCGGACGTGATTGAGGCGGCAACCAATCTCAAAGTCATCGGCCGCGCAGGCATTGGCGTTGACAATATCGACATTCCTGCCGCGACGGCCCGGGGGATTGTGGTGATGAACACGCCCTTCGGAAACTCGATTACGACGGCGGAGCACGCCATTTCCATGATGCTTGCATTGGCGCGCCAGATTCCTGCAGCGGATGCGTCAACCCAAGACGGCAAATGGGAAAAGTCCCGCTTCATGGGAGTCGAAGTCACCAACAAGACGCTGGGCATCATTGGCTGTGGAAACATCGGAAGCATCGTGGCCAGCCGTGCCAAAGGCCTACAAATGAAGGTGATGGCGTTTGATCCGTTCTTGACGGTCGATCGGGCCAAAGAGCTGGGCGTCAAAAAGGTCGAGCTCGAAGAACTCTTAGTTGAGGCCGACTTCATTTCTCTTCATACACCGCTCACGGATCAAACGCGGAACATCCTGAGCGCCGACGCGATCAATAAGACCAAAAAGGGCGTCCGCATCGTCAATTGCGCCCGCGGGGGGTTGATCGATGAAGACGCACTCAAAGCAGCGATAGAAACCGGTCATGTCGCCGGCGCCGCGCTTGATGTCTTCTCGGAAGAACCAGCGAAGAGCAATGTCCTGTTTGGGACGGACAATTTCATTGCGACACCCCATTTGGGAGCCGCTACCACCGAGGCCCAAGAAAACGTTGCGGTTCAAGTGGCCGAACAAATGGCTGATTATCTGCTGACGGGAGCGGTGACGAACGCACTGAACATGCCGTCTTTGACGGCCGATGAGGCCGATCAGCTCAAGCCTTACGTTCAGCTGGCGGAGAACTTAGGTCTCTTCGCGGGTCAACTGACCGAAACCGGTATCACCGAAGTCGAAATCGAATATGTCGGCGAAGTCGGGGATCTCAACATCAAGCCTTTGACGGCCGCCTTACTCACCGGCTTGCTGCGCCCCCTCGTCACCAATGTCAATCCGGTCAGTGCGCCCACGCTTGCCAAGGATCGGGGCATTGCTCTCAGCGAAGTGACGCGAGATGCTCAAGGGGCTTACGGCAGCTATATTCGGCTCAGCGTGACCACCGATCGCCAAAGCCGCAGCGTTGCGGGGACGGTCTTCTCAGATGGCTCACCGCGCATCATACAAGTCAAAGACATCAACATGGAGGCGCTGTTCTCACCGCACATGCTCTATGTCACCAACGAAGATAAGCCGGGCTTTATAGGCGGCTTGGGCCAAGCGTTGGGAAGCGCGGACGTCAACATTGCGACCTTCAACCTCGGAAGAGTGGAACCAGGCGGTGATGCGATCGCTCTCTTGGCGATTGATCAGCCGGCAGATTCTGAAATCGTCGAAAAAGTTCTCTCCATTCCCGCAGTCGTTCAAGCCAAAGCTTTGGCGTTCTAAGTATGGCAAATGTGGTTGTCATAGGCTCCCAGTGGGGCGATGAGGGCAAAGGCAAGATAGTCGATTGGCTGTCGAGCCGCGCTGATGTGGTGGTCCGCTTTCAAGGGGGGCACAATGCCGGCCACACCTTGGTGATTGACGGCACCGTGTATAAGCTGAGCTTGCTGCCGTCGGGAATCGTCCGGGAGGGGAAGATATCCGTTATCGGAAACGGCGTCGTCGTTGATCCGTGGGCACTCCTTGAGGAGATCAAGACGCTGAAAGGTCAGGGCGTCGACGTAACGCCGGACCGGTTGTGGCTGGCCGAAAACGCGGCTCTGATTCTTCCCATCCACAGGGAGCTCGACGTACTCCGAGAAGGAAGCAATATCGCGACCCGCATCGGGACGACGAAGCGCGGGATCGGTCCGGCCTACGAGGATAAAGTGGCGCGGCGGGGTCTGCGCGTCGTCGATCTGGTGTCGGACGCGACCATCGAAGAAAAAATCGACGGCTTGCTTGAACATCACAACGCACTTCGCCGCGGCTACGGACAGGCCGAAGTGGAGGCGGGCGCTCTGGTGAAGAGCCTGAAAGACATTGCCCCCAAGATATTGCCGTTCGCCAAGCCCGTTTGGCGGCTCTTGAACGATGCACGCCAGGCGGGACAACGCATTCTGTTTGAAGGTGCTCAGGGCACGCTCCTTGATGTTGATCACGGCACATACCCGTTCGTTACTTCTTCCAACACCATCGCCGGACAAGCATCGACGGGCAGCGGCGTTGGTCCGTCCGCGATCAATTACGTACTGGGCATTACCAAGGCCTACACAACACGCGTGGGAGAGGGACCGTTTCCCACTGAACAAGACAATGAAGTGGGTGCCCGCTTAGGGGAGCGGGGCCATGAGTTCGGCACGGTCACGGGCCGAAGCCGCCGCTGTGGCTGGTTCGATGCCGTTCTGGTCAAACAGGCCGTGGTCACCGGCGGCATCGACGGGATTGCCTTGACAAAGCTTGACGTTCTCGACGGCTTTGAAGAGATCAAGATCGCGGTTGGCTACAGGCTCGATGGCAAAGAGATCGACCATCTGCCGGCCGGACGCGACCGCCAGGCCGGAGTTGAACCCGTCTACGAGTCGTTTGAGGGTTGGACCGAATCGACATATGGCGCCCGTTCGTGGGCAGATCTTCCCGCCACCGCGGTGAAGTATGTCCGCCACATCGAGGAGTTGATCGGGGCCCCGGTGGCTCTCTTGTCAACTTCCCCCGAACGGGACGACACGATCTTTATGCGCGATCCGTTTGCGGATTGACACTAGAGCCGTTTTGGTTTTGACGGAAACACAAAACGGCTCCAGATTCTTTGTTTTGCGCGTTTCCTGACGGTGGTGAGGCGCATTCGCGCCGAACGAT
>JANQPV010000013.1 GCA_028285305.1 Alphaproteobacteria bacterium
GGGCATGTTTGCTGGCCTCCTCCCAGCAAACACTATGAATCACTGTTCGCGAGATTTGTGAATCCCTTATCGATTCCACTTAAACCGGACCTGCTCTAGGGTGAGGGACGGAGTTTAGCTGCGAGGCAACCGAGTCACTCAAACCCCGGCGGCGGAACGAAGCCGCCGATTTCATCCGCCATCAGACGAGCGAAGTCGATTGTAATATAGTCATTGTACTCCGCGCTGACGGCCTGCAGGCCAATGGGCAACCCATCCTCCGCCGGGCCTGTGGGAAAGACCGTGCTCGGCAAATAGCTTCCGGTGATCACGCCCGCCCAGAACAGCTGCTGAAAATAGGGCTGTTCGGCGTTATCAACCGTTAGGGTCCGTTGACTAAAGGGAGCATGATCGTGCGGGAAGGCCGTCGTGGCCACTTGCGGGCAAATGAGGATGTCCCAATCGCCGAAGAATTCGCGCCACGCAAATCGGAGCTTGTCACGGGTATTGTTCTCGCTCAACCATTCTGAGTGCTTTTGCACTGTGCTCCGGGCAAGGATTGCCTCCCGACTGTTGTCATTGGGATCCAGTCCGTCCACGACCTTTTGTGTCGCCTCAATATGACTTTCCGGCATGGAGGCCGCCATTACGCCGTTTAGCATATAGAGGTAGACGCGCATCGCTTCTTCCATTGTGAAATCGGGGCGGGCCGTATCCGATACCGTGGCGCCGAGTTTGGCAAGTGTATCGCCTACCATCTGGACGCGGTCGGCCATCGCGCGCGAAACGGGAGCTGAGTCGTCCGTTGGCCACAAAGCAACGCGGTATTCGGACAATTTGGTTTTCGTTGGACGCGGCAAGTCAAGCTTCCAGCCTGGCGCGTCCAATGGTCCGGCACCGGCGACGAGATCCATGGAGAGCGCTAAATCTTCTGCGCTGCGCGCCATGGGCCCCACAACGGCGATATCGGGGGTCGCCACCATTCCGGGCAACGAGTGTCCATTCTGCGGCACCACGTCGAAGGTTGGTTTATGTCCGTACACACCGCAATAGTGCGCAGGATTGCGAATAGAGCCGCCGATATCGGAGCCGCTCTCCAGGGCCGTCAGGCCAGCCGCGAGCGCCGCCGCAGACCCGCCGGACGAGCCGCCGGGCGTCCGTTCCTGGTTCCAAGGATTGTTCGTTTGTCCGTAGATGTCATTGTAGCTTTGGAAGTCAGCGAGATTCATCGGCACGTTCGTGAGACCCATGAAGTGGGCCCCCGCCGCCTTAAACCGTTTGACGACCTCCGAGTCCGCCGCATCAAGACTGTCTTCAAAGCCCGGGATTCCCCATGTCGTCGGCGTCCCTTCAAGATTGTAGGCTTCTTTGATGGTCATGGGGATGCCATGCAAAGGCCCCAGAGAATTGCCCTTTGCCAGGGCCTCGTCCGCCGCATCAGCGGCCGCCCGCGCCCGCTCGAAGTCCCGCACAATAACCGCATTGATCTCGCCATCATATTTTTCAATGCGCTCGATGTAGGTGTCCGTCAATTCCCGCGAACTGATGTCTTTGTCGCGGATCTTTTGGGCAAGCGTCGTGGCGCTCTCGAAGGCGAGGGTCATGGGCGTTTCCTGCGTGTCTTTCTAACTGTTAAGCGAAAACAATAAGAGCAGATCGCGGTTCTGCAAAGGACTATGTGCTGCACTTACTGGAAACGCTGGACGGTCGTCATCGCGAGCCGTCGAAAGCGGTGCGGCGATCCAGACGGACAGGCTCAACCGACAGCCGCTCCGGATTGCGTCGTCGCGCAAAAAAGCGCTCCTCGCAATGACATAATTCAGTCCAGCATCCCCAACACAAGAAGGCTACCGCCCGGCGACTTCCTTAATGAACATGTCCAGCGTTGCGATCTTTTCTTCCATTCTGCCCATCGTGAAGTCGGGCACGATCAGTTCGTCAACGCCGATATCTGCATACGCCGCCACAATGTCTCTCACTTCGGAAGGCGTGCCGATGATGGAGGGTCGTTCAATCGTTTGGCCTTTCATATGATCGATATAGGCGTTGTCTTTGCTCAAGAACATGAGCGCCACGGCGCTGCGTTGAATATCTTTGGGATCGCGCCCCACTGTGCTGCAGTGCCCATCTAAGATTTCCATCTTGTGTTTAAGCAACTCCACATCGCCCCAGACATTCCATTCGTCCGCATGCTTTGCGGTTATCTTGAGCGTCACCTTCTCGCCGCCTCCGCCGATAAGAAGGGGCAGAGGGTCTTGCACGGGCTTTGGCTCCAAAGGGGCATCTTTCAGCTGATAATGTCTGCCTTCGAACGAGGTGCTCTTCTCACTGAATAGCCCCTTGATGATTTGACAGGCCTCGTCCAGCTTTTCCATCCGCTCACCGATTGATCCGAAGGGAATGCCGTAGGCCACATGTTCATTTTCTTGCCAGCCGGAACCGAGCCCCAGAACGACGCGCCCACCGGAAATGTGATCGACGGTCGCCGCCATTTTGGCAAGCACTGCCGGATGCCGGTACGTATTGCCCGTAACCAAGGTCCCCAAGCGGATCCGTGGAACGGCGCCGGCGAGAGCGGCAAGAGTCGTCCACGCCTCCGGCCAGGGCGGGCTTGTGTCGTCCGCATCGGGCATAAAGTGATCGGCCAGCCACACGCCGTCCCAGCCGGTTTGCTCGGCATGCTTGGCGAGTTTGAGTGTGTCAGTGAAAGGAAGCATGGGCATGGGCCACAAACTAAACCGCATGAAGGGTCTCCTGTTGGCGATGTCTCAGGGGTACTGAATCTCGGGCCGCATCGTAGGCTCCCCGCCCACAGGATGCCAGGTAAAAGTCCTCAATTCTCGAACACAACTTTTTCAAGACTCCGTCACAAGTACCGCGGTTGGTCGGTATCTCCTCACCCACATTGCACGCCGCGCCTCGCTGCGTTACGACAGGCGCAATTGCTAACTCAAAAGAACAGGAATCCATCATGGCAAAGTCACGCGAACTCGATGTCGTCGTTTACGGCGCAACCGGCTATACTGGCCGTCTGGTTGCTGAATATATGGTCGAGACCTACGGCGGCAAGAATGTGACCTGGGCCATGGCGGGGCGTAACGCCGATAAGTTGGCCGCAACACGCGATGAACTGGGCGCACCGAACGACACCCCGCTCATAAAGGCGGACGCCAGCGACCCTGCATCGGTTCAGGCCATGGCCGAGCGGGCGAAGGTCGTCCTCACGACCGTTGGACCGTACACGCTTTACGGCGAGCCTCTTGTGGCCGCCTGCGCGAAAGCGGGCACGGACTATGTGGATCTCAGCGGTGAGCCCGCCTGGATGCGCAAAATGATCGACGCCCACGAGGCCGAAGCCAAAACCAGCGGCGCGCGCATCGTTTTCTCCTGTGGGTTTGATTCCATCCCCTTTGATCTCGGCGTCTACTTTCTTCAAGAAGAAGCAAAGAAGTCTCTAGGCGGACCGGTTTCCCGAGTGAAGGGCCGCGTGCGCGCCATGCAGGGCTCCTTCTCTGGCGGCACCGCCGCCAGCATGAAGGCCACAATGGATGCCGCCGCAAAAGACCCCAGCATTATCGAGTTGCTGGTCTCGCCCTTCGCCTTGACGCCCGGCTTCGAAGGCCCGGCTCAGCCTGAAGGCAACGCGCCCATGGAAGACGAGGCCACGGGCGGCTGGGTGGCTCCCTTTATCATGGCGCCCATCAACACCAAGAACGTTCACCGCTCCAACTTCCTCTTAGGGCACTCCTATGGCGCCGATTTTGTCTATGATGAAATGATGATTACGGGCCCCGGCGACGAGGGCCGCCAAATGGCCGAGGCGGTCGCTTCGATGGATATGATGGGCGGCGATGATGCCCCGAAGCCGGGAGAAGGTCCGTCTAAAGAGGAAAGAGATGCCGGCCACTACGATATCTTGTTCATCGGGGAAGCGGCAGACGGTAAGGTGATTAAGGCCGCAGTGACCGGCGACAAGGACCCAGGCTACGGCTCTACATCGAAAATGATCGCGGAGAGCGCCGTGTGCCTGACGGACGAACTTGCCGCCAAGCCTGGCGGCATTTTCTCGCCCGCAGCCATTTTCGGCATGCCGCTGATCGAACGCCTGCGCAAAAGTGCCGGTATGACGTTTGAGCTGGAGTCTTAATTCCTTAGCGTTGCGGTGGCGCCTTGGCCACTCGGAGCGAAACGCGCAAGAGAGTAGAAAACGATGTCCGACCAAAGATTAAAAGGAAAGCGGGTGCTGGTGACACAGTGTACCAATTATATGGGCCCCGCGACCATCGAAGTCTTTAAGGAACATGGCGCCGAAATAATAGCGGACGACAGCGACTTGACTGGGCCGGGCGCGGCGGAGAGATTGATCAGTGAGACGGGTAAAATCGACGTGCTGGTCGCGAACCTCGCCGCTGAAGCCAATCTGGGCGTCATGGCCGTCGATGTGGATGACGCCCAGTGGAATCAAGCGTTCGACATTATGGTTCATCCCCTCCATCGCTTGTGCCGGTCCGTGTTACCGCAAATGTATGAACGAAAGGCCGGCAAGATAGTCGTCTACGGAAGCGCCACCGGCGTTAAGGCTCTGGAAGGAGTATCTGCCTACGGAGCAGCACGCGCCGCGCAAGTCGGCTACGTTCGAACGGTGGGCGCCGAGGCGGCGCGGCACAATGTTCAAATCAACCTTATCGCCCAGAACTTCGTTGAAAATCCGATTTACTTTCCCCCGGAGTTTACCGAGAGGCCCGAGTTTAAGCAGTTGTTAGCGCAAGTTCCCATCGGACGCTTGGCGACGGGGCGCGAGGATGCTCTCTTTGCTCTGTTCTTGGCCTCTGGTGAAAGTGACTTCTTCGTGGGTCAGTCCATACCGTTCAGCGGCGGCTGGGCCCAGTAAGGGAGAAGCCACGTGCCCGACTTACGCATCTTCTCGTACCTGCCGAACCCTAGGCTCTACAAGGCCACAATTGCGGCCCGCTTCTCCGGCGTAGAGATTGAAATCATCGGCGCCAAGCCGCCTGAGCTTGCGAACTGGCTGTGGGATTACAACGCCCACGAATTAAGGGAGGGCGATCGCGAGAAATATGCCTCTTTTGCGCGGGAAGCAAAGATGGGGTTCTCCGGAACGCTGTTCAAAAGCGATGCATTTCTAGCGGCCAATCCCTATGGCGACGTTCCATGTGCATTTGGCGAGGGGGGGAAAGTCGGCCTTTTTGAGTCCAATTCAATCATGCGGGCCGCGGCGCGTTTGGGCGGAAAGGCGCCGCACCTTTATGGCGGCGACGATCCCCTACAGATCGCCCGCATTGATGGATTTCTTGACCGCTCGCTTGTCTTTGCCCGGGACATGCAGCGCTATTTGTTGGCGGGCCGGGAAGAGATGCCCAAGGCCCTGCACGAAGAAATGGAGAGCGCGTTTGCCTCTTACCTAACGGGCGCCGAACAAGCGCTCAGCACCAGCGAGCATTTGGCGGGTTCCGAGTTTACATTGGCGGATATCTGTTTCGTTTGCGAAATGTGTCTGTTCACAAACGAAAAATATATGGTCGAAAAAGCTTTGACGCCAGCCGGTCTTAGGCCGCTTCTGCCCCGGCTGAAGGACTTTGCCCGCGTCCAAAAGCATCTGATGCGGCTATCTGAACAACCAGAGTTTTCGCAAGATCTGGCGTCCTACTTCGATCGTTTGCCGTAGAGACTTTCTATCCGCTGTTTTGCGGCGGCGAGTAGCGCTCGGGAATAGACAAGATGAAAGGGTGTCAGAGCCTGCATCAGGGGACTGCGCTTCGCTGTGCCACCCGGTTCCGTCTTCTTGGGAACCACGGCCGAGCCGAAATAAAGGCGCGTTCCGGATGAGAGCGACTCCACCATCAACCAAGACCGTGTAGCCCCCACAAAGTCACACATCAAGAGCTGATCATGAGTCCGCGCCTCAACGGTCCAAGCGGCGAACGCCTCGGTTTCACAATCGGCGAGCTGACGCGCTTGCACGTCATCCGAAGGTTTCTTGACCGTATGAGTTAAGATGAACCTCTCGGTCTTGAACAAAGCAGTCGTATAAAACGCATAGACATAATCGGAAAGTGCGAAGGAGCCTTTTGTAGTCGTTGAATAGCTGTCCGTATACGATGGGTCGCTCGGAGAAACGCTGGCATACTTTTGCAACAGAGAGTGCTCGGGCAACGGACACGGCGCAATAAAGAGCATCCCGTCTTCCTCCGATTGACTTGCGATCTGGTCGGACCTGACTAAGCTCAATCATCCTAACGCGCATATCGTGTAGGGAGGAGCAATTATGGCCGAAGTTGCGACAACAAAACTCATGGAGAACGACAAAGTCATTGTCTGGGAAATGGTGCTCGAGCCCGGCGAACGCACAGGCGTCCACACCCATCATCATGACTACATCATTCAGGTGGTCGAGGGCTCGACACTGCGCGCCACCGACGAAAACGGCGAAAATCCGATCGATTTGGACTTCAAACCCAATGCCACCTATTGGGTTGAAGTACGCGACGGCAAGATCGCGACGGGCGATGGCTATGTCTCCGCCACCCATGATGCGCAAAACATCGGCGATAAACGGTACCGGGAGTATCTGATCGAGTTGAAGTAGCTAAGAGAACGCTTCCACGGCGACTGCCGTATTCATAAAATCCCGAAACCGCAGCCATTTCTCGCCCTGCACAGTAATAATGTGGGCGAAGTCGGAGTCGATGGTCTTTCCCGTAGACCGCGCGGTGAGATTGAGATGGCCGGTTACAGCCACCATATCGCCGTCGCCAAAGAACTGTTCCGGCTCGAATTGATGAATGTCGACCGAGCTTAAGACCGTCTCAAAAAACTTTTGCGCTTCCTGTAAGCCGGAATAGTTTGCTGCATACGGAATAATGGAGGGGCCATAAAAGTTGATCACGATCGCCGGGTCCAAATTCTCAAGGATGCCGGGAATGTCGCCGGCGCCGAAACGCTCAAACACGGCCTGTGTGGTTTCAATGGGAGAACGGGTCATGGAACACCTTTCTAAGAAACAAACCGGACGGGACAGCGCTCAAGTCCATAATTGAGAAGACCGCCCGTCTGCCGGACCATGGGCGCACTGCCGGGTTCAACGGCCGAGAATTTATCGAGGATGCCGTTGATCATTGTGATGGCTTCAAGGCGGGCGATTCCGGCGCCCATACAGAAGTGGATGCCGTGTCCGAACGTTAGGTGCTTGTTGATGTTCGGCCGATTGAGAATGAGCCGGTCCGGATCTTCGAACACGGATGGGTCACGATTGGCCGACGCATAAAAGATTGCCGCCCAATCGCCTTCCTTCACCTGCGCCCCGCCGACCGCAACGTCCCGTGTGGCCACGCGAAACAAGCGCTGCGGAGGACCATCCCGGCGCAAGCATTCCTCCACGAACGCTCCAACCAGGGATCGGTCCTCCTTAAGCTGAGGAAAGAATTCAGGCTCGCTCGCCAGGGTGCTGACGAGATTGCCCAGCAAGTACCCTGTCGTTTCCGCGCCGGCCACCACAAGCGTAATACAAAACAAGACGACCTCGTCGCGGCTGAGGGAATGCCCCTCATGCTCCGCCTTGATAAAGGCCGACATCAGATCGTCGGGCGTATGGGCGCCGCGCTCAATATCCCGGTACCGTTCTTCGACGGCGTTTTGATAGTACCCGGCGATCTCCATATTGCACTGATTTCGCTCTTCCAGCGTGAATTCCGACGACACCATGAAGGCGTTGGCCCAACGGCGCAGAAGCGTATAATCCGCCTCCGGAGTGCCAAACAAAAAACACATGAGTTTTGCGGGCAAGTCGGGCGCAAACGTCTGCATAAAGTCCGTCTCGCCTGCATCGTGCTCGGACAGCATCTGAGCGACGGTGCGCTGAACCCAAGGCGCAACTCGGTCTTCAACGCGCCGCCGTGTGAAAGCTTGCTGCGCGATGCCGCGCAGTTCCGTGTGGCGCGGCCGATCATGATTGACCAGCATCAGTGTGGGCGCATCGGAGGCTTCTTGCATTGGATCGCGCGAGGAAAAGGATTCGTGATCCCAAGCTACAGCGGCGACGTCCGCATACTTCAAAAAGACCCACGCCGGGTGGGGTTCATCTTGGCCCGGTACGGTTCCGGGCGGGTAATCCCGCAATCCGAATTGCGGTGGATGCTCGCGCAACGCGGCATAGGTCGGATAGGGGTTTGCAATGACATCTGGGCGCGTCAAATCCGAAACAACAGGGGGAGACGCGGATGAGTCGTCTGTCATTGATCATAGTCCTACAGAAAGTTTCCATTAGAAATAGTGTCCACATGACACAATAGGAGTCAATACCGTTCGCTGGCTTAATGTTGATGTTCCGTTTGGCTGTGATACTGCATGAGCCCAGAAAACAACTCAGGCCGTTCGGGAGCCCAATTCGTGTCCAAAACCCAACCCCCCAAGATTCCTCGCGATCGAGCCGCCCAGGAGTTCTTGGAGCTGTTCTTTCCCATCCACTACACAGTCGGAATGCGTGTGGAAGAAACCTTCTGTGGCGGCGTCCTATCCCGGCAACAGGCGATCGTCTTGTGGCTCATCCGCTCAAAAGGCGAGGGCCGCAAAGCTATGGACCGCAAGGAGATCGAACAGGATATGGCGGATTGGTATGAGATCACCAGCAGCGCGATCTCAAAGGCCATCCGCTCGTTGGCCAAACCACCCCTTAATCTCGTGACCATCGCGGAACATCCCACCTCGGGCCGCGAGAAGAGGATCGTGCTGACGGCAAAAGGCGAGAAGTTCGTGTCTCAAATGTATGAGAACGGCAGCTCACTGATCAAGATCGCCACCGACCAAATGACCCCGGAAGAAGTCAATATGGGCATCTATATGTTTAAGCGGATTAGTGAGATATTCGCTGCGACGCCAGAGCTCGCCCGCCGCCCGAAAGGGGGCATGCGGGCGCAGCAACCTGACTAGGCCATTTCCGGCGGCGCTTCACCGCCCCATTGGCTGGCGAGCAGCCCGTCGATAGGTTGCAGGCGGGGCGGTTCGTCGGCGGTGAAAAGATCGCCGTCCGTCCAGTGTTCCAGCTTGAAGCCCCAGGGGTCTTTCCAATAGTCGAAAATCTGGGATCCGTAGATGTGCCGGCCGATGCCCCAGACCGATTGGGCGCCCGCATCCTTGAGAGCGGTATGCCCCAGCATGAGGTCATCGAAGTTTTCGACTTCAAAGGCTGCATGATTAAACTCTGCTTTGCCGGCCCCGACCACAAAGAGAGTATGATGATCAACAGGCTGATCACCCCGGTCGCACCTCAAGAAAGAGCCCAGCAAGGCATCCTTTTCCCCGATATAGATTTCATCGGAAATCAAGAGACCAAAATTCTCTTGGTACCACGCAAGGCTGGTCTTGTAGTCGATGCAGTTCAAGACGACATGCCCTAGCCGGCGCACTTGAGAAGGGCCATCCCCGATCCGGACGGTCTGATTGGTGCGCAGCTTTTGATTCGCGCAGTTCCTCGGGTGATCTAACCGCGTTGGAAGCCCATCAAGTTCAGCAATGTCCGCGACCACTTCGATCGAATGACCGCTCGGATCTTGCAGACGAACGACAAAGCCGCCGCCTGGCTCGCTCCGCTCTTCGACCACCGTGTCGTGAGTTTTGGCGAGGCGAGCCAAATCGTCTTTGCTGCCCGCTTGAAACGCGACACCCAGAAAGGCAGGATCGCCCCGTTCGGTAATGTGAAGCGCGAAGTCAGATCCAGTGCCGCGCATATAGAGGGCGTCATTGGTCCGCTCCGACCGGGCCATCCCGAAAGTGGTGAGGTAAGTCTCCATCTTGTCGAGATCCGGCGCACGAAAGCGGACATAAGCAACGTCGAGAACTTTTGTGACAGGCATGGTTATCTCCCTTCAGATTGATTTGCGTCGATATCGTTCCAGTGAAGCCGTAGCAAGCGCGCCACAACCGAGGCATGTTCGCTAGCAAAGGTGTCGGTACAGGGATCAATATCCCATAGTCTCTTGCACTCATGCTGGGCTGAAAATACAAACGCGGCCGCACCCACAAAAATGTAATAGTCGTGAACAGTCAGCGTGCGCCCGAGAAGCGACTCAATGGCTTGCTTTCCACGCTTCACATGGGTGTCGACCAAATACTTCATCCGCCAAGAGTCGATCTTGCTTTCTTGGACGATAATCCTTTGAAACTCGGGATAGTTGGCACTGAATCGAATAAAGCCGCCGACAAAGGCTTCAAGCGGATCGACGTTCGGCACGGCCTTCAGCGCATCCATGACCCTTCCGGTATGTTTCGTCAGCTCTTCGAACAAGCCATCGACAACCAAGCGCCACAGTTCATCCTTTGACGAATAATGATAGGCTAAGAGGCCCCGCTGGGCGCCGGCTTTTTCCTCGATGGCGCCCACGGTTACTCCATCGAACCCCAGCGATGAAAACAACTCGGTCGCGGCCTCCATCAGGCGGCGGCGCGTTTCCTCTGTTCGCTTTTGCGGCCGGCGTTTGCGGGCATCGGGAAGAACGGCTGACATCGGTTTCCTTAATTTCGTTGACATACGAAAATAAACGTGTTTATTTGGAATAGCAACAAAAAAATGAAGAGTAGAAATTCATCCAAAAAGAGGAGTTCGCCATGAAACTCGCAACGTTTACCGATGGTGCAGGCCAGCGCATTGGCCTTGTGGATGGGAACGACATCGTCGATTTGTCCAAAGCAGACCCCAATTTGCCGAAAGACATGATTGGATTTTTGAATGCCGGTGACGCCGCAGTGCAGGCCGCCTCTGCGGTATCCGGCTCCTCGGACCGCCTTCCCATAGGCGATGTCACCCTCAATGCCCCGATCCCAAATCCCGGAAAAATCCTGGCGATCGGTCTGAACTATGCGGACCACATCAAAGAATCGGGCATGGACACGCCGGAACATCAGATTTGGTTTAACAAACAGAGAAACTCCGCCCACGATCCGAACGGCCCGATCAACAAACCAGCTGTGTCCGACTTCCTCGACTACGAAGCCGAGTTGTGTTTCGTCATCGGCAAGAAATGCAAACATGTCCCCAAGGAGCGCGCCGCCGAAGTGATTGGCGGATACTTTATTGGCAATGATGTCAGCGTTCGCGATTGGCAAATCCGCACACCGACCATGACGATGGGCAAGTCCTTCGATACGCATGCGCCGATGGGACCCTGGCTCGTGACGCCCGACGAAGTTGGCGATCCCCATGATCTAGACATTAAGTGTTGGGTGAACGACGAACTCCGTCAGAATTCCAACACCAAGCACCTGATTTTCGATTGCTTTGATCAGATTGCGCACCTGACCCAGGCCTTTACGTTGGATGTGGGCGACGTGATCTTCACCGGGACGCCGGAGGGCGTGGGAGCTGCGATGGATCCCCGCACATTCATGAAAGTGGGCGACAAAGTCCGTATGGAGATCTCAAAATTGGGCGAGATAGAACAGCAAGTGGTGGCGGAAGAGGCTGTAACCGTCATCGGCTGAGCGCCGGCCCATTCATATGTGGCTTTAGGGAGGTCGGACGATGTCGCCTGTCGTGCTGATAGCGATTGCGCTCGCAGTATTTGTGACATGGTATGCAATCGAGGCCATTCGGCGCCGCAGCCACCCTGTTAAGGGTGGATTGCAGACGAACATCAAGCTTCCCTACACAGAGGAATTCGAGCTTTACAGCAATGAGTTTTCCCATTGCTCCCGGAAAGCGCGGCTCGTCATGGCTGAGCTCGCTGTTCCATATAAGCCTCATATGATCTCACTGATCGAATGCGGAACCTACGAGAATATCCGTCCCCAATACTTGCGGGTGAATCGCGCGGGCTTGGTTCCGACATTGGTCCATAACGGCAACCCGATCTATGAGTCTGATGATATCCTCACCTATGTCTCGGAATACGCAGCGAAAGAGGGAAAGTCCCTTGTACCCACGGACCCGAAGCTTCAAGCGCAAATGCATGAATGGATCGAGAACGCAACAATCTCAAGTGATGACCCCATAGGCGGCATGGAAAAGGCAGCCGGCGCGTGCATCCCCCCTCTCACCATGCCGCTCTTCTTCACATCGATAAAGTACATTCCCTTCCACCGTATCGCTGAGGGGCTCATCTTCCATCCCCATAAAGTACGCCCTATCATGTTCATGGGGATCAAAGTGAGGGGCATTCACGGCATGATGAAGATGGGCCCTTTAAGCAAAATGATTTTGCGTGCCCGCGATGCGATGGCTCAGCATCTGGTTCGCTTAAATGATCAGCTCACAAACAGCGGGGGACCTTGGATATTGGGCGAAACCCACAGTCTTGCTGATGTCAGTTGGACGGCTCTTTTACTCCGCCTGGAGGAAACGGGCTGGCTGGCTCACTTCGTGGAGACACAGGGCCTGGATGCGGTTTCCGGCTACTACGATGCCCTAAAACAGCGCCCCAGTTGGACAAAGGCCATTGAGAACCACCGCCACCCGATCATAGAACAAGCCACGGTTGATTTTCACGAGGCTGTCAATACCAACGACGCGTTGCGGGCGGCCTTGTATAGCTGATCCGGCTCTTGTTATGATGGGCCATGAGCAAAAAAGAAAACATTATACCCCTATCAAAGGACACCGGTGATGCCGCGGATGCGGCCGACGCTGATGGCCGCCGCCAACGCAGCCAACGAAGCCGGCGTCAAATCATTGATGCCTTATTTGACCTCATCCGTGGCGGCGATATCACGCCCAGCGCGGCCCAGGTCGCCGAACGGGCAGGTGTTAGTTTGCGTACGGTCTTTCGTCATTTCGAAGACTTCGAAAGTCTAAATCGCGAAATGGCCGCGCAACTGGAGCCTGAAGTGCTGACCAAGCTCTTGAAGCCGTACGAGGCGACCACCTGGCGTGGCAGGCTCGGCGAGCTGATCGACAACCGAGTCGAAATCTACGAATTCATCATGCCCATCAAGATCGCGGCCGGCGTGCGCAAGTACCGCTCTGCGTTCTTGATGGATAGGCATGTTCATTTTTTGAACTTTGAGCGCGCAACATTGCGCAACATCTTGCCTGAAAAAATCGGAACAGACAGTGGAGAATTCCGAGGAATTCAGGCGGCCATGAGTTTTCAGAACTGGCACCAGTTGCGCCGGGATCATGGACTCTCGCTCGACGACGCCAAAGACGTTGTAAGCCTGGTAGTGGAAAGATTGCTGGCGGATCAATGAGGCACTGCACGAGTGCATCCATGTTGCTCATGCTTATCGCCGCGTGCGGCGGGGATGAGCCGCAGACCGTTTCGGCCGCTTGCAGTCTGTCCGCATCAGACATTGGCTCTTTTGTCCGAGTAGAGAGTGGCGCCTTCACCCAAGGCGCAATGCCTCTTTATTCTGAGGAGGGCCCGCAAAGGGAGCTTCACGTTAATGGATTTGACCTCCAAGTCCACGAGGTTACAAACGATCAGTTTCAAGAGTTTGTGACGGCGACCGGCTACATAACGGATGCCGAGAGAACGGCGACAGCAAATCTGCCTGGCGGCGGATCCGCCGTCTTTGGGCGGTCACAGGAACGGGGGACACCTGGAACATGGCGGATCGACACGTCGGCGAGCTGGCAAAGACCTCGCGGAGAGGGGTCCTCGCTTGAGGGCAAAGGCAATCACCCTGTGGTCCACATCTCTTTGAACGATGCGCGCGCCTATGCCGAATGGGCCGGGGGACGCTTGCCCTCCGAAACCGAATGGGAGTTTGCCGCCGCTGCCGGCCTTAACGATCCGAGCCGCCCAACATCAGGCGCGTTCAGAGAGGATGGCACCGCGCTGGCCAATCACTGGCAGGGCTTGTTTCCATTCAATGACGACGGCTCGGACGGCTTCAAGGGGACGGCGCCTGTTGGTTGCTTTCCTCCGGGCCGTACCGGTCTCTTCGACATGATCGGCAATGTCTGGGAATGGACGGATACGCCCTACGGAACAAGCGCTCAGTTTACGATCAAGGGCGGCTCGTTCTTATGTGCACAGAATTATTGCCGTCGCTATCGAACGAGTGCTCGCCAGGGACAGGACCCCGACTTCAGCACCAACCATATCGGGTTTCGGATTGTAAAAGATCTGTCCCAAGATGAGAAAGGCTCGTAATCCTATCCGGCGTCGCGCAGCTCTTCAAGCGCCGCAGCCGCCCTCAAGTCTTCTTCGACCAACCATAAACGGTCTTGTCCCCAGATAGCCGGACCGTCGTCAACGCGGAAACTGGGCACGCCCCACAATCCAAGCTCAAGCAGGTCTTGCCTGTTTTGATCAGCCTCTGCTCGCCAAGTTTCGTCTTCCAGACCAAAACGCATCTCGTCGACAGATATCCCGCTCCGCTCACACATCTCCGTGAGACCCTTTTCGGATGCTCCATTCAGACCGTCCACGAACACGCCCCGCAAATAGGATTGAACGAACTCTGCGGCCCGCGGCGTGCCATTGACTTGGTGCAGAATCGCAAGTCCTCGCTCGGCAGATCTTTCATTTTGCGTTTTATAGAACGTATACGGAAGGCCCAGTCGCTCCGCCTCTCTCTTGCTGTCCAAAGAGAGATAGGAGTGTTTGACAGGCGGCACAAAGAGGCCCCGCATAGACATCGGCAGAACAAATCTAAAGAAAAGACGAGCGTTATACGTCTCCACGAGCTCCATCACGCGCGGCAGAGCAAGATAGCAATAAGGACATTGAAGCGAAAGAAAGAAATCAAGGCGGGGCGTTCGGTTCAAGACACCCGGCTCATTCGTGACGTCCCTGCGCAATGTGAAAAGCTCGGGTGGTCGTCCCGCTTTCGCAAAGGGCGCGAGGCGGGCTTCCAAGTGGTCCAAACGATCAAGTCCCCAAAACCACTCACCTTCAAAGTAAAAGGTCGCTCCAAGATAATGCCCTTGCTTGCGCCGGAGTTTTTCACCGGCCCGCAGAGCGCTTTTGCGGTCTCCGCCTCCGGGGGGCAAATCTCCGTTATCGCCAGTTCGGAAGGCGAGTCCAATGTCGGCGCACTTTTCGGCAAAGACGACAGGATCATTGGTGGTCGCAAGGGCCGATTCAGCTCGTTGGACGAGCGCTGGAGCCGGAGCCTTCTCCCAAGGCAATGGATGAAACCCCAGCCCGATCGCAAGACCGACCCCATCCTGTAAGGACCACTCACTCAATTTTTTCGCCTCGGGTGCCGCGGCAGGCTCCGGCGGCGGCACGATGTGTGGGATCAATTCCACATCAAAGTTCGCCTTCAAGTGCGGGAGGGCACGTGACGCAAGATCTGAATAGGGGTCATCAGTTTGGTGATAATAGTGCACTGTTGGCTTTGCCCCTCTCACACGCCGCTTCCAGCGCGCGAAGGTGCGTGTCAGGTCAAGACGGTTCGAGATCTGAGACAAGTGCAGCGATTTCATCGCTATGGTGGGCCCCCTGGCGCGTTAAAGTGTGCGCTTCATTTTGTTTTGGCATCATGGGTGTCAATTTACTATAAGCAACGGCGCCCGTGATCGAAAACCCAGCGGTTCCAACGCTCAAGCAGGCCGGCTCAAGGTTTGGAAGCGGCGGGTTTGAAGATTTTATAAACCATAAAACTCTGGGCAATTGGTAAAGGCCCTGGGGATATATAATAAAGGCACGACATGTTAATCATCTGTAAACGATTGTTTATTGCGCTATTTCTGTCTGCGAGTGCCGCGCTCTCTGCTCAAGCTACCGAAAACAGCAAACCAAATATCGTCGTTATGCTCGCTGATGATGTGGCCCTCATGGACTTTAGCGTTTACGGCGGTGAGGCACGCACACCCAACATCGACCGGCTCGCGGGAGAAGGCGCTCTCTTTACAGGATACAGGACGTCGCCGCTTTGTGCTCCGTCCCGGGCGATGCTGTTGACAGGCATGGACAATCACCTGACGGGTGTCGCAACAATCCCCGAAGTCTTGCCCGCTGAACATGAGGGGCAGCCGGGATATTCATTGTCGCTGGAGCCCGGCGTGCTCACGCTGGCCGATCATTTGCGGCCTCTTGGCTACGCCACCTATATGACCGGCAAATGGCATCTCGGCAGCGGCGAGGGCGACTTGCCGGGTGGTCACGGCTTTGACCGGGCCTTTGCACTCGATGCATCGGGAGCGGACAATTGGGACGACAAATCTTTCATGCCCTTTTACAAGGACGCGCCCTGGTTCGAGGACGGAAAGCCGGCGGACCTTCCAGAGGACTTTTATTCTTCCAAGTTCATTGTCGACAAGATGATTGAGTATGTAGAGGGGGACTCGGACGCCCCGTTCTTTGCTTTCATGGCGTTCCAGGCAATCCACATTCCTGTTCAGGCGCCGCCGGAATTCACAGCCAACTATAAGGGGATCTATGACGACGGTTGGCATGAATTGCGCAAGCGCCGGGGCGCTCAGGCAAAGTCGCTTGGTCTGATGCCCAACACGGCTCCGCTCGCGGATATGCCGCAGGCGTCTCGGGAGTGGGACGAACTTCCCGAAGACAAAAAACGTCTTTATGCTGCTCGCATGGAAGTCAACGCCGGCATGATAGAGGCCATGGACCACCACATCGGCCGCTTCATCGAGTACTTGACGGAGTCCGGTCAGTACGAAAACACAATATTTGTCATAACGTCCGACAACGGACCGGAATACAATCGGGGTGATGATGATGCCAGGTTAGAGTTCTGGATGTCGCTGAACGGCTATCATATCGGACTCGAAAACATTGGCGAAAGGGGCAGTTGGGGGTTCATTGGCCCGGAATGGGCGAGCGCGGCTGCGGCGCCGAGCGATCTGTTTAAGATGTACGCGTCGGAAGGTGGATTGAGAGCGCCAATGATCATGTCTGGGCCCGGCGTTCCCCGGGGACAAAGAGTGGACGGTTTTGCTCTGGTTACCGACATCGCGCCGACCCTTCTGGAATTGATTGGTGAGACCGCCTTATCAGCGGATATGACGGGGCGCAGTCAGGTGAGAGCCTTTGGCGGCGAGCCGGTTTATCTGGAGACGGACGCGATTGGAATGGAGGTCGCCGGCAACGCAGCTCTCTACAAAGGCGACTATAAAATCACACGCAACGTTGCGCCCTACGGAGATTTCACGTGGCGACTGTACAACCTGGCGGTCGATCCAGGTGAAACCACCGATCTAGCCACCGCAGAACCTGAGGTCTTCGCCGAACTCTTAGAAGACTATGAGGCCTATACGGACAAAATGGGCGTGCTGACCATGCCGGAAGGATTCGATCAGCTGAAACAAATTGCCCAAAACACCCAGGCGAGACTGATTGAGAATTACGGTACTCAATTGGCCATTGCGGCACTTGGCTTCATTGTTCTGCTCGGCCTTTTGGGAGTGGGTGTGTGGAGGCTCTTCCGCCGCGCATAGCGCGGGCAAGGATTGCCTCTGCAAGGTGCGCGCGACGCTTTGGGCGCCATACCCCTTTGATTCCTGAGAGTTGAGCTAGCCAGAGCACCCCAAAACAGTCTAAAGGGAGACGAGTGGAATGCGATCACGACGGAGTTCTTATGCGCCGGCAGCTTGGCCCTATTTTGATGAGTGCCCTCCTCTTATCCGCCTGCGGTCCGGCCGAAGAAGCGGAGGGTGAAGACCAACTGATCCGCGGCCTTAAGGTCTTCGAGGTAAGGGCTACGGCGGACTCCGAGGCCCGCCGCTATCCCAGCATCGTGAGGCCGGCGGAAGAGAGTAAGCTCTCGTTTGAGGTTGACGGCAGATTAAAAGAGATCACCCTAGAAGTCGGTCAGCGGATCACACGAGGCGATACCCTGGCCGAAATCCAGCCCGTCTCTTTAGAGCTTCAGGTCCAACAGTCTAAGGCCGCCCTAGATGAGGCCGAATCTGCGTTCAAGAACGCCGAAGCCGATTACAAGCGCAAAGAAGAGCTGCTAAAGAGCGGCTTTGTCACCCAGGCCGCCTTTGATCAGTCCAGCAGCACCCTTAATTCAACCGCGGCCCAAGTCGAACAGGCCAAAAAGCAACTCGACATCGCAACGGAGAATTTGGGCAAATCGAAACTCATCGCCCCCTTCGACGGGGTTGTTTCATCCGTAGACGTTGAATCCTTCAGCCAGGTGTCGCCCGGCCAGACTGTATTGGGCCTCTATAGCGAAAGCGCTTTCGAGATCGCCTTCACCGTTCCCGCCGCAATTATCAACGCTGTGAGCGTCGGTGATGGCGTCACAGTGAATGTCACGGATTTGGCTGGGACTTCGGGTTTGGGGCGGACAACGTTCCCCGGTCACATCAGTGAAGTGGGTTCAAGAGCGGCAACCGTGTCAGGTTTTCCGGTGGTTGCAACCTTTGACGAAAAGGACGACAGGCTCAAGGCGGGCATGTCCGCCGACGTGAATCTGAACATTGCTTTGGAAGGCGCCGAGGAAGGCTACCTGATCCCTGTATCTAGTTTCGCGTTTGGGCTCGGCGACGCGCCTGGCCCGGGAAACGCAACTGGGCAGGTCTACGTGTTTGAAGAAGGGTCAGGCACGGTACAGTCTCGGGAGATTCGGATCGTGGGCATCAAAGAAAACATGGTTATTGTCTCTGAAGGGATTGCCGCGGGCGACTTGGTGGCCGCCGCGGGCGTCAGCTACCTCCGCGATGGCCAACGGGTAAAACTCCTACCATTAGATCAGTAAGCGGAGAGAAAACATGTCTTGGCTTACGGAATTCGGCCTGTCCCGAAATCGCTTCACGTTACTTGCCATTGTCGGTTTGGTGGTGACGGGCTTTATATTGTATGCGGACTTTCCCAAACGCGAAGACCCCGAGATCACCATTCGCACGGCCCAGGTGACGGCGCTCTTCGCCGGCATGCCGCCAGAGCGCTTGGAGCAATTGATCGCCGACCCCGTCGAGCGAAAGATCAGGGAAATACCGGAAGTCAAAGACATCGAGACCCTTTTGACTACGGGCCGGGCGACCATCGATGTGACATTGAAAGATGCCATCACGGAATTGAGCCCCGTTTGGCAAGAACTGCGCGACAAAATGGAGGAAGTCGCCCGCGAACTCCCCGAGAACACTGCCGGGCCCTACGTGAACACCAATTTCGGCGATGTCACCATCGCCTCTATTGCGATCACGGCCGAAGGCTTTAGCTACCGCGAAATGGAACTCCAGGCCGAAGAACTCCAACGCCTGATCTATACGCTGCCGGGCGTGTCCAAGGTCGATCTGTATGGCGTTCAAGAAGAGCGGATCTGGCTCGAAATTGATGCTGAACGATCCGCGTCCATTGGCTCACAGATCAGTACGCTTGTGGACGATCTGCAAACCCAAAACGTCATCCTTCCGGCCGGCTCTCTAAATGCGGATGGCGCCTCTATCTTGTTGGAATCGTCTGGAGACTTCGCCAGCGTGGAGGATATCGAAAGCCTGCTCACAAAAGTGGAGAACGAAGACGATTTCGTGCGTTTGGCTGACCTCTTCAGCGTAAAGCGCGACGTCGTTTCCCCCAAAGAGACGCCTGTTTATTTCAACGGACGGCCTGCCATCGTCGTCGCCGTTCAAATGCAGTCGGGGTTCGACATTGAGGCTATTGGAGATGAACTGCGCACCTTTGTAACCGGTTTCGAACAAACGCTGCCAATCGGGTTCGAGCTGAACTTCGCAACCTTTCAACCTGAGAAGGTGTCGAAGGCCGTCGACGACGCGCTGATCAATGTTCTGCAGACCTTCGTTTTTGTTCTCCTCATCGTGCTGATTTTTCTCGGTGTGAGATCGGGTTTCATCGTTTCGTCCATCGTTCCGTTCGCGATCATGTTCGCGCTCATCGGTATGCGCGTGCTGGAAATCGATCTGGAGCAAGTCTCCATCGCAGCCATCATCATTTCGCTCGGACTTTTGGTCGACAATGGTGTGGTCATCATCGAAGACATCTCAAGACAAGTGAAAGAAGGCGTGGATCGATTGGAGGCGGCGCGCGCTGCCGGCCGACAATTTGCACTCCCGCTGATGGTCTCATCCCTTACGACGATCTTTGCGTTCACCCCGTTCTTTCTCCTGGAGGGCGCGGAAGGAGAGTATGCGTTTTCGCTCGGCGCAGTGGTCGCTGTCACACTCACGGGGTCTTGGATATCGGCTATGTACTTTCTGCCCTTTATTGCCAGTAGAACCTTTGCGAAATCATCGGAGGCGAAACCGGCGTCAGAGAAGACAGGCAGATGGCGTAGCATCTATGGAAATGTCTTATCCGTCAGCACACGCCTTCCAATTCTCGTGATTGCCGCAAGTTATGCCGCGGTCATCGGAGCGGTCTTTCTATTTTCCTTCGCGCGCAACGAAATGTTTCCTCTGGGCGAACGAAACCAGTTCTTGATCTATGCAGAGCTTCCGAACGGCAGTCATATTTCGGCAACGGAAGAGTCGGCGGCGCGCATCTCGGCCTGGCTCAATAACCGCGAGATAAACCCCGAGATCGTCAATCACATTTCGTATGTAGGTGACGGCGGTCCCCGTTTCTACTTAGCTCTGAATCCGTCGGATCGCGAACCGAACAATGCCTTCTTCCTGGTAAACACAGTGGACTTTGCAGGCGCTTTGGAAGCGGGCGAACGCGCACGTCAGTACCTGTTCGAGCAACATCCCGAAGCCAGATTCAAGGTCAAGCGTCTTTCCATGGGCTCGGGCGAATCCGGCATTGTGGAGGTGGAGTTAACGGGCCCGGATCCGGACCGGCTCCTGCGTTTGGCCAACCAGGCTCAAGACGCGTTCAGGGGCGCCGAAAATCTAAACCAGCTCGAAGACAATTGGGGTTCAAAGGTCCTCAAAGTGATCATCGACATCGATCAGGACAAAGCGCGGCGGATAGGTCTTACATCCCAAGCCATGTCGCAGCTTCTCAATGCCTATTTCGATGGCTATCAAATATCCGACTACAGAGAAGATGATCAGTCGATCCCGATCGTCCTGCGCGCTGAGCTGAAGAACCGGGACAGCCTGGAAGATTTGGGCAACATTGCTTTGACGGGCAATGGGCAAGTTCTGCCCCTTGAGCAGGTGGCCGTCTTCCAGCCAGAGCTTGAATTCGCCACGATGCGGCGCAAGAATCAAGTCCGCACAATCACTATCAGTGCAAAGAGTGATAGTATGACCGCGGGGGAGCTGTTGAGCTTTGTGAGGCCCAAGCTTGAGGACCTTGATCTCTCTGGTGGCTATGCGATGGAAATCGGCGGCGAAATCGCGGACAATGCCGACATCAACGGCAAGCTGGGCGCCGGCATCCCGATTGCTTTAATACTTATGCTTCTCGCAATCGTCTTTCAGTTTAATTCCCTGCGGCGCACGGCCATCATCTTTATGTCTATTCCTCTTGTTGTGATTGGCGTGCCGATCGGTTTGCTTGTCATGGGCGAGCCCATGTCCTTCTTTGGCATGCTGGGACTGATCAGCTTGGCAGGCATCATCATCAACAATTCGATCGTCTTGATCGACCAAATGGACATTGAGGCCAAAACGAAAAAACTGGATGATGCCATTCGGGACGCGGCGCAAAAGCGCCTGCGCCCCATCCTGCTCACCTCACTGACAACCATTGTCGGATTGATGCCGCTGTACTTTTCCGGTGGCGCCTTGTGGGCGCCGCTCGCTGTGGTGATGATGTTCGGACTGGGCGTTGCCTCGCTATTTACGCTCGTCTTTGTACCGGCCGCATATCGGCTTATGTTTCGAAAGGAAGCAATAGCTGAGTAACTCGGGAGAGAATCATGGGGACCTACAGCCACGCCGTGGCTGGAACAAACTGGCAGTTCAAAGACCTGGCGGACCTCATGGCCAAGGCCACCCCCCTGCGCTCGGGCGATCAATTGGCCGGACTTGCCGCCCAATCCGCCGTTGAACGCGTCGCGGCTCAGATGGCGCTGGCCGAAACGCCGCTGAAGCGGTTTATAGAAGAGCTCATCATTCCCTATGAAGAAGATGAGGTCACGCGGCTCATCGTCGATGATCATGATAAGGAAGCGTTTGCCCCGGTCAGCCACATGACCGTAGGCGATTTTCGCAATTGGTTGCTGTCGGACGCCGCCGACGAAATGAGTTTGTCACACTTGGGACCCGGACTGACGCCGGAAATGGTCGCCGCCGTATCGAAAATCATGCGGATCCAAGATCTCATCTTGGTCGCAGCAAAATGCCGTGTGGTGACCAAGTTTCGCACGACCATCGGTCTACCGGGACGGTTTTCGACACGTCTGCAGCCCAATCATCCCACAGATGATCCATCAGGTATTGCGGCATCCATCATCGACGGTCTTCTCTATGGCTGCGGGGACGCAGTTATCGGCATTAATCCTGCGTCAGATAATTTAGAGGCGACAGTAACTCTTCTGGGTATGCTCGACCAGATTCGCCGTCACTTCGAGATCCCCACTCAGTCCTGCGTATTGGCACATGTCACAACGCAGATAGAGGCGATCAACAAAGGCGCTCCCGTCGATCTGGTTTTTCAATCCATCGGTGGAACTGAACGTCTCAATTCCAGCTTCGGGGTTTCCCTTGAGCTGCTTCAGGAGGCGAGAGAGGCAGCTTTAACCCTGAACAGAGGACGTCTCGGTAACAACGTTATGTACTTTGAGACCGGGCAGGGAAGCGCCTTGTCGGCGGGCGCCAACCACGGAATCGATCAGCAAACACTCGAGGCGCGTGCCTACGCGGTTGCCCGCAAATTCAAGCCGCTCCTCGTCAATACAGTCGTCGGATTTATCGGCCCCGAATACCTGTACGATGGCAAGCAGATCAATCGGGCCGGTCTCGAAGACCACTTCTGCGGCAAACTCCTTGGCCTGCCGATGGGGTGTGATGTCTGTTACACCAATCATGCCGAAGCTGACCAGGACGATATGGACATGCTGTTGACCCAGCTCGCCGTTGCCGGGTGTACCTTTACAATGGCTATTCCAGGATCGGACGATATTATGCTTAACTATCAGTCTACATCGTTTCACGATGCACTCTATGTTCGATCGGTCTTGGGGTTGAAGTCTGCGCCGGAATTCGAGGCGTGGCTGGAGACGATGGGGATAATGGATCAATCGGGGCAACCGTTTGATGACGCTCCAGCGATGTTCGAGAGCGCGCTGACTTCTTCCAAGTGGCTCGGCCCACCGCAAGAGCGTTCCGATGGCTGAGACCCCGAAAATCTCGCGTATCGTAACCCCAAACACGTGGGACAGTTTGCGGAGGTTCACCGACGCCCGGATCGCGCTTGGACGCGCCGGCACGAGCATGCCGACACAACCCCACCTTGACTTTCAACTGGCCCATTCACTTGCCCGGGATGCGGTCCATTCCGAACTTGAGGTGAAACCATTCATGCAAGCCCTCGAAGACAAAGGATACAAAACACTCACCTTACAGAGTGCTTCTAGTGACCGAATGCAGTATCTGCAGCGGCCAGATCTTGGCCGGACATTGTCAACAGCGGCGACTGACAAATTGCGGGCCCAAAGCTCCAACAATGACCGCTCTCCTGACATTGTCTTCGTCATTGCGGACGGTCTATCTGCATCGGCGGTGCATGAGCATGCAATCGGTGTGCTTGATGAGGTATTTCCAAAACTCTCCCACTTAGAGGTCGCCCCGATCATCTTGGCGCAACAGGCAAGAGTCGCCTTGGGCGACGAGATCGGCGAAGCGTTGGGGGCCCGCCTCAGCGTTGTGTTGATCGGCGAGCGCCCGGGATTGAGTTCGCCCGACAGTCTCGGTGCCTACTTGACGTACGAGCCCCGGCGGGGCCGCACCGATGCTGAACGCAATTGCATCTCGAACATCCGGCAACGGGGACTGAGCTATGGCGTCGCCGCCCAGAAACTCCTTTTTTTGATCCACGAGTCACTGCGGCGAAAACTCTCTGGTGTCGATCTAAAGGAGAATGCAGACAGCGCGCTTCCTGATATCGACCGCACCGGGGGAGCCTAATCCTCGTCTTCATCTGCCGGCGAGGCGCTGTAGAAATAGTAGACAACGCCGATAATCAGAGCAATGAACAAAAAGATGAGGAACAGCGATATCATAGAGAGGGGCTTTTCTGGCTACACAAAGGGCGCGATCTCTAAGCCTACGGGATCGCGCCCCCATTGGCCAGCGGCCATGCCCCTTATGCAGGCGCCACCGCCATTTGCCGGCCTTTTTCCGTTACGGCGTTGAACCGCGCTTCGTAGTCGGCGTGCTCTGTTCCCATCCAGCGATCCCACCAAGTAAAGTAGAACCCATAATTCCCGTTTGCCTTTTCATGATGCATGTCGTGATGGGTCACCGTCGTCGAGTGCTTCAATATCGGATTGCGCGTCGTACCCCGCGGAAATAGCTCGTAGCCGCAATGGCCGGAGGCATTTTTGAAGATCATGATGCCAAGGACCGTAAAGAGCGCCGTCCCATGGAGGGGCACAAACAAGAGCATGAGAGGAACAAAGGCATATTGAACAGCAGCTTCCGACGGCGCGAACGAATAGGCCGTGAACGGTGTCGGGTTGTGAGACCTGTGATGGGTCAGGTGAAAGAACTTGTAGAGTTTGGGGTGATGCATCGCCCGGTGCGCCCAATAGAAATAAGCATCGTGCAGCACGATCGCGACGGGCACCGAGAGAAAGAACCACACCCAACCATAGTCGGAAACATCATCGTATTTTTTCAGCACATCCGCACTGCCGAATTCGAAGAGCAAAATATCAAGGCTGACGAACACACAAACGGTTTTGAAGGAGTTGATCAGTTCCATTCGGATCTGTTTGGAACGCGGCGTGGGTTTGCGAATCTTCCGGGACCGCAGCCAGGGCTCAAGCAAAATCCAGACTAGAAAAAACACTCCGAGGGTACCGATCGCATAGCGCGCGGCTTCAAAGAGTCCGGCGGCCATGAAGCGAGGCGGCAGATCGTTTACAATCCAAAACAAAAGGGCGTCCATGAGGGGTCTCCACGTTGAATAAGGTAGAGACAGTGAGCCGCGATCAGGGATGCAAGTCTGCGCAAATGGCAAAAAGCCGAGAGTTTTTCAAAATCGATCAGTCCATTTTACAATCGAGCAGCGCCTGAGGGGCGGCGAACCAGAGGGATTGATTTGGGCGCGCCCACACCGCTCGTTTATTCGCTCAGGGTCAGTGCCCTCTGCCGGAACTGCGTCGGCGTTATGCCTTCGGCGGCCTTAAAGGCTCTGTTGAAGGGAGCCAGAGACCCAAAGCCCGTATCCATGGCAATCGTCAGGATCTGAACACGCGCCTTTCCCGGATCGCTAAGCAGCTCTTTGGCCGCTTCGATCCGGTACCCATTGACGAAAGCACTAAAATTCCGGTGGCCCATCCCCTTATTGATGAGTGCGCGCAGCTGATGTTCGGGCACTTCTAGTGTTTCTGCAAGGCGGTCGATCGTAAGCCCCTGCTCGGCGTACGCTTTCTCTCCCTCCATGAGGCCGATGAGCCGTTGATGAAGCATTCGGTCACGCGGGTCGATACTGGGTTGAATCGGAACCGAAATGGCCGCCGACTCAAAGGCGAGATGCTCGGACTGCAACTTGACCAGCCAAAAAAGGCCCCACAGCACCATAATGAGGGCAACGGCGGCGCGCGCAATGGAAAGTTCGTGATCATACGCCGGGTAAAGAAAGTTCTCCGCTTGTAGGACCACGGCAGCGACCAGCGCCAGCGCCAACACAAACCACAGCCGCACGCGGCGCCGCATTTCGACCATGTCGTCCCCGCGCCCCGCCCAGGCCGTCCAGGCCAAGTGAACCATCATGGCCATAGATACCGTATTGATCACTGTTTCTGTGGTGTACGGAAGGTCTCCGATAAGGCCGATTTCATTGAACCGGTAGGCAAGGACCGGGACGGTGTAAAGGGAAAAACCGATCCATTCGAGACGACGCAGTTTAAAGTCGTCGTTGAAGAGAGACAGACCGAACCACCAGATAAAACCGACGTTTGGACCATCCAAAATCCGCAAAATGGATTGGAATGGGTCCGGAAAACGTACGGCCTCCGGTGCCGTGCTGAGGAGCAGCGCCGCCACACTGACGCAGACGAGTACCGCATAGATCGCCGGCCTTACGCGGCGCGCATCCCGCATCGCAAGGGCGGCCAAGAGCAGCAAGAGCCCCACAGCGGAATAGCGAATAAGCACGTCAAGAAGGAGCATGGGAGGGATTGGGACTTTGGCGCGCCCGCTAAGTCAAGCGGAAAGCGCGTTCAAATAAGCGGCAGCTTCTTCGAGTCGCCGCGGCGGAAGGCGCACCTAATCCCCCTCGCCATCAAAACCGTCTCCCTTGCCATCGCGATCGAACCGGTCATGCGAGACCCCGGGGAGGCTTTCCGTGCGTTGGCGGTGCTTGCGCGGCTTAAGCACCCAGAAGAGGACGAACACAACAAATCCGGCGGCAATGGCACCGCCAAGAGCTTGGAAGTCGATTGGACCAGATTGCAACTCTTACAACTCCCAATCAAACCAAAACAGAAGTCCGCCAACGAGTGAGTAGCGGAAAGAGCAAGCGTTCCACCGAATGTAATTGTATCTGCCCCATCAAGATAGGCAATCCGCGCAAAAGCGTGTCGAACAATTCTGAGCTCGGTTGTTGTGCCGATGCCTGACACGAAAATCAAATCAGCGAGGCGCCATTGATCGAGTCTTCCCGCAACCGATGGTGTGGATTGCTTCTAAAGTATGGATAATCCGGAGTTATCGGTACAGTGGCAATCGAGAGAATTATTGGGGTTCATTCGCCTCTTGAAGCTCGCATCGTCGAACATATGGGTGGGGCGGTTTTGTGGGTTAGTGGATACTCTGTTTCAGCGGCCTGTTTTGGCTTGCCTGATTTGGATCTCATAAAGCCTCATGACAAGTTGCGCATCGTTGAACGGATAGCTGACGCGACAACACTGCGAATGATCGTGGATGCAGATGGTGGACTAGAAAACCAGGCCGATTTTGCGGCATTCCTGGAAGAGCTATCCCGACTCGGAATAGATGCAGTTTGCGTGGAAGACGAACAGATTCCCAAAACATCCGCTCTTTATCCTTCAGATGTCCCCCTCTTGTCACCAGATGAGTTTTACGAGCGTATCCGATTCGTTGTTGAAAATTCCGATCTTAGGGTGATTGCCAGAACTAACGCCATTGTAAGAGGTCACACGACACCCGAGATCACAGACCGGTTAAAGCTCGTAAATTCGGTGAAGGGTGTATCCGCCATAGCTCTACACGGATCAAATATACAAAGAATTTCATCGATTATCTCGGAGTTCCCCGATACCAAATTCTATTTGATTACTACACTTCTTAAAGAATCTGACTTAGGAGCAATCGAGAAAATGCCGCTGGCAGGTTTGATATTTGGTCATGATATGCTCTTTGCTTCGGTTCTAGAACAAAGCAAAACCGCCCGCCGAATAATGCAAATGGGTCTTCCCTTGCCAACTCGGAAAGCAGCGTCGGATCTGGTTGATGCACTGGTAGGCTATTCAGAGAAGCACTCGCAGATAGAAGAAGAGATGAAGTTATACTACGCCGACCGCGCACCAGAGTACGACGATTGGTATGACCGTCTGAACGCCTATGAAAAAAGTCCCAAACTTAATCAAATGTGGTTCGATGACCTGCAAACCCTTGAGAGAGTACTTAAGCGGATCTCTGGTGAAAACATTCTAGAACTGGGAGCAGGAACGGGTCGTTGGTCAAAATTGCTCTTAGAACGCAACACATTAACGGCGACTGACGCCGCTGAAGAGATGCTCGAGATTAATCGATTACAAACGGGCGTTAGGGGCAGGCTTCTTGACATCTTCTTGGATCCACCCAGGTGGCTTCGCGGTCAATACACCGCTTGTTTCTTTAGTTTTTTGATCAGCCATATTCCCCCATCGCGCATGAAAAACTTGATAGCAGTTGTGGACGCCGCACTGCCGATGGAAGGGGGACGGATTGTGATTGTAGATTCATACTACAATCCAACTGAGCTAAACTGTCTTTCGCACAAAGACGATATTCAAATTCGTGCACTGAAAGACGGAAGATCATATAGAGTCTATAAACATTACTACACACAAGCTGAGCTTGAGGCATTCGCGAACAGGTACCTAGAAAAATGGTCATTGAGTTTTACCGAGAACTATTTTTTTGTTTTAGATGGTAAGCGGTCCAAAAAACTGCTTGCATAGTGAAAGAAGAGCTCCAACTAGTGAAAACGTGGGCTGACATAAATGTCTCTTTCAAGTTTTTGGTCTTTGGCAAGAGTTTGATAATATTTCTGCTTCTCGGTTTGGCCGGACAACTCCCCATATTTAGCAAGAGCTTCATAAGTGCGATCAAGATTCCAAAAATTTTCTTGCTCAACTTGGAGTTCTAGACTTCGGCGCAGCAGCGCATATCCCTGTTCGAGCCAGTTGTCATGATTTCGTCGCTCGCGCTGATAGCGCATGATGTAGAAATTGCCGTAGTGAAAGTATGTCGCCGCGATCCGAAACTGATCGTTCTCTATATTTCGCACCTGAATTGCGCGCTCAAACACCTTGACTGCCTGTTCGCCGTATTCACCGGACTTTTCGTACATGTACATATAAGTCTGCCCGATGTTGTTCAAGGTCGATCCCATCATCTTTCGATGTTGGTTCTTCGCAGCTATACGGTATGCACTCCAATAGTAACGTAGAGCGCTCGCAAAATCGCCTCGGCGCCTTTTTGTTGTTCCGAAATTGCTTCGCGCCAGAGAGATGAGTTCCGTGTCTCGGGTCTTAGCCGCCAACAGATTCATTTCATTGTACAATTTGCGAGTTTCATCAAAGGAACGCGAGAAATCACCTATGTGAGCCTCCACATTCAACAACCAAGCCCGGGCCTTAAGAGAAATGCCCTTGCTTTTCAATCTATTGATCAGTGCTCTGAGACCATCGACACTATTAAAAGAAAGGAATCTAGTTCCGATCCGGCCAAGCAATTCGGCCGCATCTTCGTACCGAGATGCATTCATCAAATGCAGGACTCTCCGTCTCTCGTCAAAGTGTCGCGATTTGTCATCTGGATGAAGATCGGAATTCTGAAATCTCAGAAAAGAGGCGATCATTAGATGCAGAGTGGCTGATTGTTCGGCGTCGGTTTGGCTACAGATTGCATCGCATATTGACGCATGCATCATATAGCACCTTTCTTTGCTGTTGTACTGAAGAATTGGGCTTCGTGTGAGAACAGAAATCGTTTCTGGAGAAAGCTCCAGAAATTCGAACAACGATGCTGGTGCAGCTCCGTCCAAAAGTGCAATTATTCTTAGGGTCCTCGTAACGGACTCGTTCTGTTGGTCCATTATTGAACCGACCAAATATGCTTGAAACTTTTCGACAGAAATTTGATAAGCCTGATCAAATGAGTGAGTCGCGAGATAAGCATCCAAGAGGTTCAATGCTAGCGGTATGCCGCCCGTCACAGCGTGAATTCTTGAACTGTTCCAGTCGGCGTGGTTAGCAACCACCTCTGATAGTCTTTGCAGAGAAGGGATGTATTCGTGCTGACATTGAGAAACATCGAAGGGCTTTAGCTCCAACAACTCGGAGTGAAAACTCGAACGTTGGATCTGGTTTGGCATAAGGCGTGTGGTAACAATTATTTTGGATGGACTGTCTTGCTCGCACAGGGCCTCAATTAGTTTTGCGAGGACTGCAATGGTGCACTCCCCTGACGCGTTTTGAACCACCTCGAAGTTATCGAGAACAATAAGTAGTCGATTCGTTCTGAGGATCTTTACGGCCATTTCGATTCTATCGTGGTCTGACAGTTTAGAGTTCCCGTACAGAATTTGGAATTCGCGGGACCCAATAGACAAGAATGTATCGTTTAGAAACTTGAGTATTTCAGAATCGTGTGTGTGTTCACTAAATCGGAAGACCCCAATGCCAACAAAGTGCTTTGCACTTGATGATATTAGATCTGCTGTTAGGACAGATTTGCCAACACCAGCAATTCCAATTAGCCAAAGCACGGCATCTTCGGAATCGAGGAAATCACTAATGAATCTGCGTTCCTTTTGTCGGTTGATAAGATCACCTTTGGACAGCGCTAGCATCGCTCGTTGCGGAATTGTTTTGGGCACGTCTGTCGGAGATACAGCAACTAGATTTCGACGAATACTTATCTCTGGATAACTTTTGGCCAAAGCTTCCAGATCTCGCTTGTCCCAAACAATAAGGTTGACATTCTTTCGGCTGGACCATGATATGATCATGGCGAGGTGCCGGTCGGTTAAGGTGGCGGTGACCGCGACAAGAATAGTTTGATTAGCTACCCCAGCAGCAGCTATTTGTTGCAAGAGCCCGTCTCGGACTTGAACAAACCCAGTGAATGCCAGTATAGAATGGTTTGCAAGACCTTCCTTCTGGGCATAGTCTGCAACCAGATCTTTTAGTGTATCGTGGTCCACGTGCTCCCACGTAATATTGGTAAGGGAACTCAATAGAACCCTTCGGACACGACTAACGACTTCATCTTCCAAACCCTTGGGACGACAAATCGAAAAATGGTCGGCCTCTACCGGTATGCAGTTTTCTTCGTCGTTCCGGGGAACACTTAGCTTTCGGGGAACCGCAGTATCGTGAATTCCAAATAAAAACGTGTGAGGAACAAAATGTCGTACCTCTTCCCACTGAAACCCGAGTTCTCTCAGGGTAGAGCTATAAGAAGCGAGATCCGAAATCTGGCGATTTCCAAGCAGCCGCCCAAACCGTCCGAGTGAAATTGATGGTATTCCCAAATGTGGTGTTGCTAATGTGACGAAATGTGCAACTCTTTGAAGTTCTCCTTTAGGAAGTCTAGTAAGCAAGAGCTTGATTATAAGTCCGCCCAAGCTGTGACCTATAAGGACGATTTTTTCGTAACTTTCACAAAGATCAACAAACTCGCTGACAAAATGTTCCGCAATTGATTCTAACGATTCGATTGTCCGCAGCGGATCGGCGTCGGGTTTGAGCGCTCGCGCGACAACGCTCAAGGGAGAGTTTCCAAAGATGCCGGTTTGGTAGATATATTGGCCCCAGTCAAAATTTTCCCTTACAGCTGGGTCGGTCTGTAGATAGCTAAAGAAGTGCCGATCCGAATCGCCCAGAAATGCGGTCTTGTCGTCATTGAAACCATGCACAAAGAGCACGATTCTTGGCCTACCAACTCCAAATACTTCGAGCATTGCTATCGATAACTCCGGATTATCCATTGATTTCTCAAATGGTAGAACCACGCATTCTAACCAACTCTGAGTTGTTACGAAAATATAAAAAAATCAACCACTTTATGCACCAATAGCGGTTCTAGAGACCGAGGGTGGCATGAGTTTAACTGAGGCAGTTTCTGCGTTTCTATTGTATTGCGACGTTGAACGAGGGTTTTCGCAAAATACGGTTTCGGCCTATCGCCGAGATCTTGGGCAGTTTCAGAAGTTCATTGGGAGACAAGATCTCCACGAAGCGCTCGTTGTTGGGACGCTGCAAGAATTTCTCGCTCACATGCTGGCGGAAAAGGAGCTTTCCGTAGCAACAGCCCGGCGAAGAATGGCGTGTTTGAGGGCCTTTAGCACCTTTGTAGAGGAGCGGTACAACCATCCCAACCCATTTGCGACGTGGTCCCCAAAAACAAAGATGCCAAAGCGATTGCCGCGCGCCGTCCCGGCAAGTGACGTGCAACGTCTCAGCAAATGGTTGGATAAAGATCCGTATTCAACAGAATCCGAAACGGCTTTTGGAGCTTTGGTTCTGACGGCTACAGGCGTGCGTATATCGGAGCTTTGCGCAATTCAGGCCAAAGACGTTTCGTATGATGGATCTTCCGTACGTATTCGCGGGAAAGGGAATAAGGATCGGATCGTCTACATAAGCAACCAAACACTCTGTAAGCGAATGCAAGTACGGCGCATGAAAGTCGAGACCTCAAATGGACCGGACGCTCCGATATTTAGGAACTCGCGCGGCGAGCCATTGACGGCGCAAACGTTCCGCAAACGGTTGAAATCGCTGGCCGAGTTATCCGGGATCACGACACGGATCACACCCCATTCACTCAGACATACGGCAGCGACTCTGCTCATTGAAGAGGGGACAGATATCCGTCTCGTACAACGCTTGCTCGGTCATGCCTCCATTTCAACAACGGAAATCTATACCCACGTCACGGATCAAGCGCTAAAGAAGGCGATCATGCGGGCGGACACGATCGGTTCGATCCTATCGGGCTAACAGTCTGTGCGTTCACAAACAAAACCTACCACTTGTGCTCACATTTCGCTTCGACCGGTTCCCCTTGATCGTCCGTCCAGATACCCGGTTCGTTAACGGCGTTGCGAAAGGATAGGCTGCCGACATCGTCCTCACTCGGACCGGTGAGTATGCTCCAATTGAAAAGACCCGTAGGCAGCTTGCGGGTGATCTTTCCGCGAGTCTCTTCGTCTTTTCGGCAAGGGTTCGCGAGAATGACCACCCATTAAGCCGTCGGCGATGGCCATTGGATTAACAAGATGACTTGATAGAATTTCCCATGCACGCGGCACCTTCATGATATGGGTGTCAAATCGGTACGCACCAGAAGGAGAGATTAGCGTACTTTTTTGCCCGAGCGACGCCGAATGGCCTGTCGAGGACGGAGTTGCCTGCCCGCAGCCGCTCGCTTGACTAGTGTTGCATAGAGCCCCATCTTGTCGCAAAACCGAAAGAACAGCTCGGGCATCTCGCTCGTGTCGGCCTCCTGATCGTGTCAGATGGGAGCGGGCTGCGCGCAAGCGGGGAAGGATTGCGATCCCCGAGCGTATCGTCACTTAAGTCAACCGCATCCTGGCTCGTCCAGGCTGCGATAGGAGAACAAACTCATGCCTGAATTGCGCTCCCGCACTTCGACTCACGGACGCAACATGGCTGGTGCGCGCGGACTTTGGCGCGCCACCGGCATGCAGGACGGAGATTTCGGCAAACCGATCGTTGCCGTGTCCAATTCTTTCACCCAATTCGTGCCCGGACACGTCCATCTGAAAGATCTGGGCCAGCTCGTCTGCCGGCAAATTGAGGCGGCGGGCGGCGTAGCCAAAGAGTTTAACACAATCGCGGTCGACGATGGCATCGCCATGGGCCATGATGGCATGCTCTATAGCCTGCCGTCGCGGGAGATCATTGCCGACAGCGTCGAGTATATGGCCAATGCTCATTGTGCGGACGCGCTGGTATGTATTTCCAATTGTGACAAGATTACACCGGGCATGCTGATGGCCGCCATGCGTTTGAACATTCCGGCTGTCTTTGTTTCGGGCGGTCCCATGGAGGCCGGCAAGGTCGACTGGGGCGAAGAAGAGCGCAAGATCGATCTCATCGACGCGATGGTCGCTGCTGCCGACGACGCGGTCGGAGACAAAGAGTTGGCTGAGATCGAGCGCTCCGCGTGCCCTACGTGCGGCTCGTGCTCGGGCATGTTCACCGCCAATTCCATGAACTGCCTGACTGAGGCTTTGGGCTTGTCGTTGCCCGGCAATGGCTCCACGCTCGCAACCCATGCGGATCGCAAGAATCTGTTTGAAGAAGCTGGGCGCCTGGTGGTCTCGCTTGCCAATCGATGGTACGGGGAGGGAGACGCCTCCGTCTTGCCACGGAACATCGCCAACTTTCGAGGGTTTGAGAATGCGATGACCGTCGACATTGCCATGGGCGGGTCGACGAACACAGTTCTGCATCTTTTGGCCGCGGCGCAAGAGGCCGAGGTCGATTTCACGATGAGCGATATCGATCGCTTGTCGCGCAAAGTCCCGTGCGTGTGCAAAGTCGCGCCGGCCGTTGCGAACGTTCACATGGAAGACGTGCACCGGGCGGGCGGCATCATGGCCATTCTCGGCGAGCTCAACCGAGCCGGACTGATCCACGCCGATCAGCCGACGGTCCACAGCGCCACGCTGGGCGAAGCCATTGCCGAGTGGGATATCACGACGACCAACTCCGAACGCGCCAAAGAGTTCTATTCTGCCGCGCCGGGCGGCGTTCCCACGCAAACCGCCTTCAGTCAAAGTCGGCGCTATCCGTCGATCGATACCAACCGGGTCACCGGATGCATCCGCAGCGTCGACAACGCCTTCAGCCAAGATGGCGGCTTAGCCGTGCTGTACGGCAATCTCGCCGAAGACGGTTGTATCCTCAAAACGGCCGCGATGGACGAGTCCCAGTTTCAATTCGCTGGCAAAGCCCGCGTTTTTGAAAGCCAAGACGATGCGATCTCGGCCATTCTCGGCAACCGGGTGGAGCCCGGCGATATCGTCCTAATACGGTACGAAGGTCCCAAAGGGGGCCCGGGTATGCAGGAAATGCTTTACCCCACAAGTTATTTGAAAGCGAAAAAGTTGGATACAGACTGTGCGCTGATCACCGATGGACGGTTTTCCGGCGGTACGTCGGGCCTCTCTATCGGGCATGTCTCACCCGAAGCGGCCCAGGGCGGAACAATCGCGCTGGTCGAAGACGGCGACATCATCAAGATCGATGTGTCGCAACGGTCGATCCATCTTGATGTGTTCGACGAGGAATTGGAGGCCAGAAAGGCAAAGGCGCTCGCTGCGAACAACGGCGTTTGGGAGCCGGCCTCCCCGCGCGAGCGCAAGGTCTCGAAAGCCCTGAAAGCTTACGCCCACTTCGCCACCAGCGCGGCCACCGGCGCCGTGCGGAAGCTTTAGACTCCGCGGCGGCGGGCTCTCGGCCTAAAAACCGCCAATCGGGCCGATGCCCCTTAACCTCGACCCGTGACAAGTCGGACTGTCAGGGGTACCCTCCTTCCCAGTTCGGTTTTGGGAAAGGGTGGATGCCTGCCTTCAAACTGGTCGTCCGTGCCTTGGCACAATGGACGGTGTTGGCCGCGATCCTGGTGTGTGTGGGATTGGCTTATGTGGCAGATCCGGTGTTCGGCTTTGCCTCCGTCACCGCCCTCATCGCTTTTTCGATCTCCGGCGTCTTGGAATACCGTAAGTTTCGGGTTGAGCGCCGGTTCTTTTTCGGCAGCGAAGCCTCGCGGATCTCTTATCCCCTTGTTGTGTCGCTCAGTCTTGTCAATTCGCTCGCCCGCGCGCTGGTCGTCGGGGCGGCGGCTCTTTTGACATTTTCGGACCCGCAGGTATTTGTCGATTTGTCCCTCACGCCGAAACCGGCGGGGATTCTAGAGCCCGTTTGGCAAAGCCAGAACACTCAGCTGTTGGACTACGCTTTCACTCTGGAGACGGCAACTGAATCCCTGGAGCTCATTCTCATTGCACTGATTGGGGCGGGCGTACTCGTTTCCGTTTTGATCGACCAGGTCACCGCCGGACGCGGTCACCACTGGAGCCTCTTTCAACTCGCGGGCCTCTTCGGTGTAGCTTTTTCGTTATGCATCGTTCTGATGCAAGACGCGGACGAGGAGGCGTTCAAGGCACCCACGCCCCTGCAGGTCTCGATCGCTTTCGAACGCGTTGCGGCCGACCTGCCCCCGCTGACGGATTTGTATGACCCGTCCTTCCTCTGCAGAAAGATACTGCGCGGAGACGCGAGCGTCCCCATAGAAGACCGCGTTCCTCAACGGGGAATGGCAGATGTCATCCTTGACCAAGCGACGGGCAAATCGATCCCTAACCCCTATGCCGTATTCGGCGAACTCAGCTGCGCTTACAGGCTCAAAGAGGACATACCTGCGTTTACGGACTATTGCGACATAGACGAGAGTCGCTGGCAACGACGCTTTACTCTGCGCGGCAACCCACCCGACTACGACAAGTGGGGGCGGGCCGGGTGCATGCCGGTGGGCGGCAGTTCGGCAAGGTCCGATGCCCAAAGCAGCCGGGTAGCGGAAAATTTGTCAGCAGACGAATATATCCGGCGCTTGCTGGTGACGACTGCGGTTGTGGATGGCTTCATCGACGAGCAAGTGAGCCGCGCCATCACCATTGCCGTCGATGAGGACACGAGCCTGGGAGCCGCGGTCGCCTGGCTCGCCCGCGTGCTGATCTCTGCTAAGCTTCTGCAAGGCCTCGTCATCGCCGTTTATGTCACGCTGGTGGTGCTGTTACTGGCGCCGAGGCGGGTGGGGTAATCCCATTAACGATAACGATAAACCGTGACCCCTTTGGTCTCATCGAAGAATTGAGGAAATGGTGCGCCCAGAGGGAGATAGTTTGAACTCCCTGAGCGAGCTTTTTGAGACCTTAGAAGACTGGGAACACCAATTAAAGCATGCAGATATTGACTTCGAGGAGCTGGGATTATGAGCGGCTCCAAACTCAAAAAGTCATTTGGGAAAGCAGCGCTGCAACCGGGGGCTAAACAACCTCGCAGGAATCAAAAACCGTTCTCCATTCGCTTTGACGACCATGAACGAGCACTGCTTGACCGTGGTTCGGGCAAGTTGTCTTGGGCGGCATACATTCGGCAGAGATTGTTTGGTGATTGCGTAGACCCAAAAAGGCTCAAGAGCGGCAAACGGCGGGAACACTCGGTCGACAAGGTGGCATTAGCAAAAGCCTTAGGGTTATTGGGGCAATCACGGCTGTCGTCCAACCTCAATCAGATTGCAAGGGCCGCCAATATCGGAACTCTGCCTGTCACACCTGAGCTGGTGGAAGAGCTCCATGAAGCGTGCACAGATGTGCGTGCCATGCGCAATGCGCTGATGAGCGCGCTAGGGCTAAAGCCAAAGGACGACACAGAATGATCCTCCACGGTAATAGTCGAGGCGGTGCAGGTTCCTTAGCGGATCACTTAACCAACGAAATCGACAACGATCATGTTGAGCTTCATGAACTGCGTGGCTTTGTATCGGAGAATTTGCACGGTGCGCTTAACGAGGGATACGCCCTAAGCCTGGGGACTAGAGCCTGCACTAAGTTCATGTACTCGCTTTCGCTTAACCCTCCGCCTCATGAGGACGTCAAAACTTCTGACTTTGAAGAAGCAATCGATAAAGTTGAACAGCGCTTGGGCTTAGAGGGAACCAGTCGGGCGATTGTGTTTCATGAGAAGAACGGCAGGCGGCACGGCCATGTGGTGTGGATCAGAGTTGATCCGCAAGAGATGAAAGCCGTCCAGCTTTCATTTGATCGCAAAAAGCTCAAATCCGTATCCAGAGAACTTTTCATCGAACATGGTTGGAAAATGCCGCGCGGTCTTGCAGATGGCGCCGAACGCAATCCCACAAATTTTGATCTTTCGACCTGGCAGCAATCAAAACGTATGAATAGAAATCCCAAAGCAATCAAGCGCGCCTTTCAGGATGCCTTCGCGATTTCCGATTCGAAAGCCGCATTCATCCATGCGATGCACGAACGCGGCTTCAAAGTTGCACAAGGGGATCGCAGAGGTTTTGTGGCTATAGATGTTGCTCATGGCGAGGTTTTTTCCATCCCGCGCATGACTGGCCAGAAAACAAAGGCCATTCGGGCTCTGCTCGGTGATGAATCGGCTCTGCCGAGTGTATCGGAGGCGAAACGCCAGATCGCCGATGAGATGCTCCCGAAAGTCGAAGACCTTCAACAGAAGCTTGAGGCGCAAAATCAAAAGTTGCGGCGAGACTTTGCGAAGAAACGAGAGGCCCTGGTACTCAAACAACGCAAAGCCCGCCAAGCACTACAGGAAAAGATCGAGGCGCGGCAAACTAAAGAAGCCAAGGTGCGTCAGGATCGGTTCAGAAAAGGCATCCGCGGTTTGTGGGATCGTTTGCGCGGGGAACATAAGCGTATTGTCGAGCGTAATACAAGCGAGGCGCAAAAGGCCCTGAAGCGCGATCAGAAAGAACTGGACGGTCTGGTATTCAAGCAGCTCGCACAGCGCAACCAGCTCAACGTGCTGCGGATGGAGGCCAAAGAGTCGATCATCAGCCGTCAGACCGAGTTGGCGCGAGATGTCAATCTATTCCGAGGCATGAAAATCAAAAGGGATGAAACGCCAAATCGCGGTCAGGAGAGACAGCCTGGCAAATCACGCGGGCCAACGTTTGACCCATAACCCCAGACGAAAGGAACAAGCAACAAAATGCTTCCTGAAGACATCAGGCGACTGGAGCGGGAATCTGACATTGCAGAGGCAGTGCGCGGTCCTGACTTTCGTATGCGCGATGAGATTCTTCGTAGAGTCAATGCGGAACATCAGCAACGAGTCGAATTTTGGCTGTGCTACAGAGCGGCGCTAATGGCAGGTTATTGGGAAGGTGTAAAACGTGGCGACTTTCCTGCCTATGATGAGTTCGGACGGATCAGAGCAAGCTCTGAAAGCCTAAAATACTTGGCCGAGCGGGATAGACTTGCCCAGGAATACTTCAATAAGCGCAAGACGAGAACTGGTCTAACACCGTCAATTTGATTCAGTTTTCAAAGACATTGCCAGACAAACAAAAAGCACCCTGAGCAAAGGCACAGGGTGCTTGAAAGGAATGGAGCCTTAGGCGGCAATATCGCCGAGGCAGCCGCGTTCAACATCTTCGAGCCGCATTTGTGCGATGGCGCAATAATGCTGTTCAAGCTCAATGCCGATATAGTTCCGGTTATTGAGAGCGGCGGCGATGGCCGTTGAACCTGATCCTGCAAACGGATCGAGCACCGTGTCACCCGGAAGAGAAAACGCTCGTACCAATGGAGCGATTACACCAACGGCTTTTTCTGTCGGATGGGCGCGGTTGCCTGTGTAGCTCCACCTCTGAACGTCGCTTAAGGGGTGTAAAGGTTTTTCCGGCCAGCCTTTGGCGAGCACGAAGGCAGACTCATGGCAATAACGTGTATGGCCCGCCCTGGAGGAATAGTTCTTTGTCCAGACAATATGTCCGACCGTCTTAAAGCCCACCTCCCGCCACTTCGCGGAAAACTCTGCTATCGCGTTCCAGCCGTAGAAACTAATGCAATAGCTGTTGGGTTTGAGGACCCGGTAGATTTCATCGAACACTGACAATACTGCTTGCGGGTTGTCATCGTTTGCGAGCGAGCGTCCGTCTCGGTCTTTGTAGTTTACGAGATAAGGCGGGTCTGTGATGCATAGATCAATTGATGCCGCTTCAAAAGTTGAGAGCGTAAATGCGGACTCCCCGCAAATGATTTGGTTCATTGTCATAGCTATTCCCTTTCGTTGGTTATGGGTTGCGCTTGCAACCCTTGGCCTTCGCCGAGAACGGGGTGTGCAAACGGAGGGAAAAAGCTGAGCAAGATTGTCTTCGTAATTGGGGGGCGCCCCCTGGGGGGAACCGATTACGAAACAATCTCTGATGCTTGGTTTTTCTCGAAGTGCGCTGAGGGGCTGGCCCCTAAGCCATCAGGAGTTACATATACGGTGGCTGCGGATGTGGGAGCAGATCATGATCGGATCGGCATTCGAATACTAGCGAACGGTAGGTTTTTGAGCCTCTTCAAGTTGAATTTGCGGATCCGTTCAGCCATCCGGAGTTTTTTGCGGTAGCAATCTGAACTATAACTGCCACCGCTGAACGGGAACTGTGAACAAAATACTCATCTCATCGTCGGCACTCCATCTAAATGGCTGCGTTGAGTTGACGTAAGTTGATGCACTTGGAGACGTAGAGCTAGCTGCTCTAATCCGAAGACGATCTTTACCGGACGGCAAGACCTGACCAAATATAGCAGCACCGTCGCGATTGTGTAATAGGGCATGTCCCACTGCGTGGAAACTGTTACTGGGCGGATTGCCTACTTTTTCGAGGTCTATCTCTAGTTCGTCGGGGAGGAAAATCGTAAAGTTTTCCGTTTCTGGTGAGCCGGACAATTTCACAGTTATTCTCACTTCTAGAGAATCACCAACTCGTCGCTTGAAACCAAATGTAGAAGCATTTTCCGACCAGCTAACAGCAGCTGAGAAAGCTTCCCACGGAGTAATGGCTCTTACTGGCATGTTCGTCTGAGCAAAGCTCGAGTTAATCTCCACAGAGAACAGTGTAAGTAACGAGACAAGACAAAACAACTTCTTCACATCAACCTCCTGTCGGATCGGAATATCAATCTATAATAGCATGTATATAAACATTCAACTTAAAAAGGCTGGTGGCTGCGCTGTGTGGACTAAATCAGATGAGTGATGTTGATGTGCAGTTTTACGGGCATCCAAACAGAAGAAACTGGTGAAGATGACAACCGAGTCTGACACATACTCAACCCCGGCTTGCAAGTTCCGCCCAATGATTCTATTTAGTGCGACTTAGGTGGATAGGTGACCATCCAAGCTTCAGCAATTTGCCATTCGGACATCTGAATAAGAATTGGACTGGGATAAAGGAAAAGACGTCGGAACCGACTTACCTTTACGAATTATCACTTCAATTAGATACAGCATAATGAGCGCTGAGAAGACAGATACACCATACGTACTGCACGTTTGCCTACAAAAGGTTTCAAGGGGCAAATCAAACCTAATAGCCCACTTCCATTTTTCCGAGTGTGAGCAGAACTTGAAAGGCGCCTTGGTAAAATTCGGCTTTAACGAAATCAAGATATGTTGCAAGTCCACCCGAGATTTTTTGTTACCTGAGAATTTGGTCAGCCACAGTGATCTGGATCTTTCCGAGCTAACGTTCGGGCAAGAGGCGAGTGGTACTCTGGAAGATAGTATCCAGGTAAAGGTCAAAACTCCGAGTCTTACCGTTGGCTCAAAGAGCAGCCGGACTTCTAAAGTTAGCCGGACCAAGCGAAACAGGGTAATTGCGGTGTCCGGAAAACCTAACTGCATGTATTGGACGTTTTCTGCAATTCACGATGAAGAAGGTGCAATCCTGGAATATTCGTTTACGAATAGGAACCTGGGTATAGTCAAATCGTCCAAGAGCTATCCCATACAATGGAATGTTGAACTCAAAAAGCGGGATTTCGTACTTAGAGAATACTCTAGCAATAACTTTTGGACACTAATAACCAAAAAACGGTTCATGTTGAGGTCATTCGTGTACAAAGAGCTATTTGGCAAGTGGAATAACCGTGTTTTGGAACAAGGTAACATTCATGCGTGTGAGGATAGAACGTAATGGATAGTTTGGAAGAGCTGCTTAACGATCCCGCTACATTCGATCAGCTACCATTCATGAAAGTACTCACCCTGTTGGACTTGAATCCAGCGACCGACTTTGAGTATGACAGAATTGATGATGCGGTTTTTGCCAACGAAACCGCTGAAAATCTTAGTTTTAGGCAGTCGCAGATTTTTGAATCCTCCTTCGATCAAGTAATGTTCCAAAACTCGAACTTCAACAGAACAGAAATCACCGACTCGAATGCCAACAAGTGCGTCTTCTTGAACTGTGATTTCTCACATTGTCTTATTCAGAGAGGAGAATGGAGCAGGATTGAGTTCATAAGGTGCAATCTAGACAACTTGAGAGTCTCAATGTCAAAGTTCGTTGATGTAAATTACCTGGACTGTAAGGCCGATCAAATAGACGAAAACACACGAGATCTAATCGGCTTTCCTTCGGCGGGCCTTACGCGGTCTGAAGAAGACAATCAAGACGCGCAATATTGGACAAGAAGTTCTCCCATCGAACTCTTACGAATTGCCCAACAGTATTCATTTGATCATTACATTGACGAAGTAGGTGCCGACCTCCTGACTCCGCGTCAGTTCATTCTTCTGAAGGCGATCTCGGAGAATCGGGGATTGACCCAAGCCGAACTGGTGGGGTTGACTGGAATCGATCGATCCACTCTCGCAGATATGATTTCTCGATTGATCAAAAAGGGGTTTCTGCAGCGTGTACGAACAAAGCCAGATACCCGTGCAACTGGGGTTATCATTACAGCTGAAGGCAGACGGATTCTCAATGCGACTGAACCCAAAGTAAGAGAAGCCAACAGCAAAATGTTATCGGGGCTTTCGTCTAAGCAACAGTCAGACCTCATCGAGGTGCTAAATGCCTTTGTTGGGTCTATGGAACAAGTAGGCGCCGTCAAAAGCAAGAAATAGTTTCACGCCCACACGAAAAGCTAGTTTCTGGAAGCGCGATCATTTACCACACTCGCGAGCTCCTTGGTGTAAAACCCAACATTGATTTGTCGAGGTGCGAAAATCATTCACGGGCCCGGCGCTGCCTGAGCTAGTCTAAGAAAGAATTCCCGAAATGTGGGCCACAACAGAAGTTGTGATCGCTGAGGTGAAGCCAATTGATTCCGGTAGCTTGGTCCTACGGTTGACTGTGCTTGCGCGTGCAGCCCCTACGGATCATACAAAACGGTGATTCAGAAAAACGTTTGAGATTTGATCTGTACGCATGCCACGCGTTGCCTCGTGATCGCGGCCCGTGACGTACGCGCTTAGGTTCCGCCTTTTATATGAATACAGATTTGGCGTCGGACTCAATTGATCCAATCGAGCATCTTTTGGTGGAGACTCATAATAACTCTGGTGTTACTTTTGGGTCGGAGTAAGGAACTCAAGCAAAAATATGGTCAAACGACTTTTCATCGGTATAGCTGTGGCCCGGCCCGTAGGCATGCAAACGTTACCAAAAGTCTACGACTCCATGAACAGATTGTGTGACTATGTAGCTTCTTATGAGGATGATTTTGATGCACCCATAGTTTTTTCTGATCATGGTGGAACGAAGGTCACCAGCGAGCAAATACGAGAGGTTCTCCATCCGTCGATACTTCTCAACCGTCCCCGGATCTTAATTTATTTCATAGGGCATGGGGCTTTCGTAGAAAGCAATCAAGTCTGGTATTTGAGTGAAGGCCGTGATCAGCCTTATCAGCGCGTGAATGTAGGAGCACTGCAAGAAGTGCTTGAGACTTATGGCCCTGAACAACTTTGCATTTTTAGCGATGCCTGCCAAACACCTGAAGTGGGAGTTGGCGGCGCTGTTCCCCTGCTCGACAAAAACATCGGCGAGTTCGACTTCCCATTGGTGGATTCATTTCGATCGACCGCTAAGGGCATGAAGGCATTTGCGTCAAAAGAGTACGGGCCAATTTTTACGCACGCAGTCTTGGAGGCTATTCATGGTGATGACGGTCCCCCGGCGCTCGCAATTGATAGATTGCACCTTGAAAAAGACCGAATCGTTGTGAGTAGCCAAAGCCTAAGGGTTTTTTTGAAAAGTAGAGTAAAAGAACTCGCGACGCTTATTCAAAGAAACCAAAAGCCACGAATGCATAGTGGATTGGACTATTTTGAAAATGATTACCTGGAAGTTGAAAAGCTACCGCCTTCGCTAGAGGGATCGACCTTCCTCAGCAAAACGGACTCGGCAATCTCGCACTCGGCAAGAGAGCAACGGAATGAAGAAGAAGAGATAAAGCGAAGTGCAGCTTCCGCATGGCGCCGCGATTTCTGGGACCATTCTACAGATTTATCGCATCAATTTGGGTACGGCACGGGCGCTATCATTAGTCTTGGGACCTCGGCTAACGGGAGTCCTATCGAAGGGCCGAGCTTTATGGTAAGCAGATCCGCAAGCGAACGATTTGATCCTAAAGGCGACGAAAATGATCCAGGTGGCCACTATTTCTTGAGCAAAATATCAGGAAATCGTCATGCTGATGTTCTTAGGTATGATGATCTGTACGTCCCAATCCAGTTTCAGTCTGGGTTTTATACGGCGATTTCGATGGCTGTTTCGCAGAATGACTCCAATAAGCGAGGCGTAAACGCGATGGGCTGGATCTACTCTGAGGCTGGAACTGCCAGGGAGCCGGATAGACTGAGCTCAATGCAAATGTTCAAAGGGCTCGTCGATGGAATTATTCTTCCCGAAGACATACCGTTTTTGGCGAAAAGCCTGCGTCGCGATAAGCACGTCGACATGCTGTTCGGTCTGGTCGCTGCCTATCTCTATGACGAAGTAGGTGACATTGAGGGAATCAGACGGCTAGCAGGTTTCTATCCGTGTCATGGACAGGATATCCCGTTCGATATCGCTTTGCTCTGTCGACTGGAGTTTCAAGTAAACAAAAACGGCCAGTTCGAAATCTCAATTCCCGCCGTATCTGAAGATAAACGGAGTCAGAATGCAGGCTTGCCCGACTATGTCTGGAAGTCGATGCCAGCACTGGAGAATGTTCGAATTGCAGGACTGGCGCCGGTTTTCAGATCCGGTTGGGGCAGATTATCCCTTAACGAATCGAGCTCTCTTTTCAAAGAACTCGGCGACCTTCAAGGGTTTCTTGCGGACAGTCCTGTCGCAACAATCCAAGGACATTGTGCAGGGACAGAACTCGTACAGCTATTTGCTCGATTTATGGAAAAGTGAGACCCTGGAAAGGAACATTAGATGCGACTTGCATTCATCCACGGCATCAACAATGAAGACAATACAGCAGAGTCCATTGCAGAGGATTGGTGGAACTCGCTAGAATATGGTTGGCAAAACTCTGGATTGGAAATTCCGGAGAAACCCGAAATTTCGGTCGGTTACTATGCGGACGTATTGGCGGATGCCTTGAACGGGCAAAAACCCGGAGCGGTCGCACAGGGTGGCAGTGAGACATCAAGATCGAGTGCTCTCGAGTTTATTAGAGCATATCAGGACGCAGCTGGTATCTCTGATGAAGAGGTTGATGCAGAGCTCGCACAGATGGGTAAACAAAAGGACATCGTCGATCAGGGCCGAGCTATGGAGTTTTTCGTGGATGTGGCCGAAGCTCTTGAGCGTATACTGCCTGGCCATGGCAAATTCATTGCTGATCGATTTCTAAGGCAAGCGGGATTATATATCGAAGATGAGGGTCTCGCGGAGCAAATTGATGAAATCGTAAAGCATGCGGTCTTCGGCGACAATAAGGATCCAGTGGTCGTTGTTTCACACTCACTGGGTACCGTTGTGGCATACCGGGTGACCATGCAACCAGAAAATCAAACCCGAACCATACCATTATTCGCCACACTCGGTTCACCGTTAGGCATAGGAATGATGCAGAGGGTCATCCATCGGCGTATCGCATTTCCCGAACCACCGATTTCAACATGGACGAATGGATTACGGGAGGATGATTTCGTTACTCTTGGTAGAAATCTTGACAAATCGAATCTCGGATTCGATGGAATAAACAACATTTCCAACAATTTAATCGAGCGGTCTGACAAACACTCCGTCAACGCATATTTGGAAAGCAAACCAATTTGCAGCGCAATCCACGCTGCTCTGATCAAACCTCAAGCGAGTATCTAAGGCGTGACAATTCACTGATGACAATTAAATTGGAAAAGAAATTTCGTAGTATGGTTGGTAAAGAAAAATCGACAGGCCAATACGACGGCATGTTCAAGAGAGTTAGCGAGCCATTCGCAGGCTTGAATTCATACACTCAGGCTCATGAGTCTATACACGAGAAGATATTTCATTCCACCGCTGACGGTGCTATGCACAAACTTATTATCACTGCACGAACCAAGTCGTATATGCCTGATGCTGATCTCCATCTTTTTAGGTTGAGTGAAGAATTGTTTCGAGATACCCGAACTCCTCATGAGCGGTCAGCTACTTACATGGGGCTCCAGTATTTGATTGGTGAAAACGAAGCAGCGATTGTTAGAGACCAACTTACTGCTGAATACAAAAGATATCTCGAGTTTTTTGTTGATCTAGTGGGAGGCGTCGGAGAGTCCACCTTCCTTCGCTACTGTCTTTGCTGGGGAATTACCCATTGGGCTTTTGGATCCGAACGCGTGCTCCATTTTGACGAAATATTTCAAAAACGGGGAGATTTTTCTGATCTGCCGGGACCGAATGATCGTCTCGAAACAGCAAAACAGATAATTCAAGGCTTACCCGAGAACGGACTGGAAAGTATGGCCAAGGAGTGGGTGGCAGATATATTCCAGACATGTGGTGTACCAGAGTTTGATATTACGTATGATGAGCATTGGTATCAGTTGTTGTCGGAAGTTGAGTTTGCGACGGGCTTGAGACTGATCGAGGATCGTGTGTCCGAAGGTATCGCCAGTGAGTTGTCGGCGAGGTCTTCATTGCCCTACATATGGGGTTTTGAGGAGTCAAAGGTGCTAAGCGAGATTGCTCAAAACCTTGATGTATTCGAAGTATTTGACGCAAGCACTCCGATAAATGACGAAGTTCGCAGGAAAGTTGCTCTAATCGGAATCGCGAATCAAAAAATCGTTAGAGACTCAGCTATTCTAGAACGCAGTTCCATTTCGGAAATCAAACAGAAGTTGACCAATAAGAATGAAAGTCATCGTCTTATTTTTGCCCAAGATAAAGGAAGAGACTATATAGTCGCGGCATATTCGGATGACTCGTTTCCAAATCCAACCTTTCGGGTTTGTGTTGGTGCTGATCAGTTGTCTCAATTGGTCCGGAGCCTAGCAGATGAACAGTTAGCCAGTCGAATCGAGTTTCCTGCGGTAATTGTCTACGAAAACGACGACAAGATCGTTGACTTGGTAACGAGCTTTGCACCGCCCAAAGATGAAGCGTCCGCTATACAATTTCTAGATTGGATTCATGCAATTGGACAGGACCGTACCGAAACACCCTCCATATCATTAGTCCGGTATCTTGAAGGAGGACGCATAATTGGAGCGTTGTCTGAGGACTCCGGTAGAGTAGTTTTTGGCAAGTACTTGACCGATCAACAGGCTCCAGCGCATCCGATAGTGTATATGCTGGTTCAGACTAAAGGTTCTCTTATTGGAAGACTGAGGTTTCTTTCTTTCGAAGCTTATGGATTGCTTTCTCAGTACATTATGGACAACGTTCACAATGAAGTGGAAGTAATCGATCTGGAGGACAGAATATCTACGGACCTGCACCCATTGTTGGTTTCGATTTTGGGTGCTATGCGGGAGTATTGAATTTCAACTCGTTATTGTGCCCTCGTAGAGTTTCGGACTTTACGATTTAGTATAGTCAAGACGGCAATCGATGGTCAGGGACAGTAGATGGATACTGCTTCCAGATTCTCACCGTTTGCGAGCGAGTCTCGGTCTTTATAGTGAATTAGATGAGGCGGGCCTGTGATGCGCAGGCCCACCGATCCGGCGCCAAAAGTTGAGAGTGATCTGCCCCCAATTGCGCAGCCATCCTTTGTGCAACTCCTAGAGGCTCAATTTGGAAGGCTTCTTTGGTCAGAGGAGCTGGCGGCCTGTATAGACCCAAGGCTGAACATCGCTCATGGGATGCGGTGGCTTTTGCGGCCAACCTTTGGCCAACACGAAGGCAGATTCATGACAATAGCGCGTGGACTGGCTTTTGATGAATAAATCTTCATCCAGACAATAAGTCCAACAGTTTCAAAGCCAATCGCTCGCCATTTTGCCGAAAACTCCGCGATGGCAATCCAGCCATAAAAGCTAATGCAATAGCTGTTGGGCTTAAGTACCCGGTAGATTTCATCGAAGACGGACAGCACTGCTTGCGGGTTATCATCATTGGCAAGAGTGCGGCCTGTCCGGTCCCGATACTTACCCAAGTAAGGCGGGTCGGTAATGCACAAATCAATTGATCCCGCTTTAAAAGTTGAGAGCGTAAATGCGGACTCTCCGCAGATGATTTGGTTCATTGTCATAGCTGTTCCCTTTCGTTGGTTATGGGTTGCGCATGCAACCCTTGGCCTTCGCCGAGAACGGGGTGTGCAAACGGAGGGAAAAAGCTGCGCAAGATTGTCTTCGTAATTGGGGGGGGGACCCCTTTGGTGGGAGCCGATTACGAAACAATCTCTGATGACCGGTTTTTTTCGCAGTGCGCTGAGGGGCTGGCCCCTAAGCTAAAAGACGATGGGCTGATCCGCTACCCATGTTGCCCCCACCCTTGGCTAGAGTTTCCGGGCTTCGTCACGACAGTGGGCTGGTTGCACCGTTGCGGTTTATCAGCGTGGCCGGAGGGATATTTCCGATCTCGCCATGAGGTCTTATCTCATTATAGTCTCTACGCCAACGCTCCAGTTTTTCCTGGGCGTCCGACAGGCTTGAGAACCAATGTGTGTTCAGGCACTCTGCCCGTAATCGACCGTTAAAGGCTTCTATAAAGGCATTGTCGGTCGGTTTGCCGGGCCTGGAGAAGTCGAGAACGACGTCGTTTTGATAGGCCCACAGATCAAGGTCTCGAGAGATGAGTTCGGAGCCTTGATCCACCCTGATGGTCTTGGGATACCCTGTTTGCCGGCAAATGCGTTCCAAAGTTCGGACCACATCGTCACCTTTGTAGCTGAAGCGCGGATCAATTGCATGAGAATAGCGCGAGAATAAATCTATAGCTGTCAGTATGCGTAATTTACGGGCTGTTGCGAGTTGGTCATGAACAAAGTCCATAGCCCAGGTTTCATTTACGGCTTCCGCTTCTTTGCGATCATCACGCAACTTCGCCTTCACGCGGCGCTTCGGTGTCTTATTTCCAACTGTAGACCCATTTCTTTGTATAGCCTGTAAACGCGCTTGTCATTGACTTGCCATCCTTCACGGCGAAGAAGAACATGCACCCGCCGATAGCCATAGCGCACGCGGGTCTCGCAGATTTCCTGAATCCGTTCTTTGAGGCTAGCCTGATCGGGCCGACGAGATTTGTAACGATAGGTTTTGGGATCAAAGAGCAACACTCCGCAAGCTCTGCGCACGGAAACGCCCCAATCCGTCGCATCTCGTCAACAAGCTCTCGATTGCGAACAGGCCTCAAAGCTTTCGCTTGATGATGTCCTGCAGCATCTCCTTATCTAAGGACAAATCCGCCACGATTTTCTTCAAACGGCTATTCTCGTCTTCCAACTGTTTCAGCTTCTTCATTTCCGTTGGAAGAAGACCACCATACTTCTTCTTCCAATTGAAATACGTTGCCTGACTAATACCTGCCTTACGGCAGATCTCAGACACCGGCACACCATCTTCACCTTGTTTCAAAATGAATGCCTTTTGCGCATCCGAAAGCCTTGAGGCTTTCATCCTCTTCAGCTCCTTCCCAGCCAAGGAAAATAACTTGCAAAACTCTAACACAAATCGAGGGCATTTTCGGGAAGCAGATCAGCTGCAACTGGACTTTCAAAATAAGCGGGGGACCCAGAGGGAGCACGTCAAAAAAGGAAAATCAGTTACGACAGGAAATTAAGGGTTAGACAGCTCTGGAAGCAACAATTTGGCGTCGGGTACGCAAGGGGTTTCGGTTGTCGTTCAAACGAAGGTAAGTCTTTACTTGTCCAACAGACGTCCCCCTGCGTGGTTCGCCCTCGCGTTAAACGGACATTTGGGCTTCGTTTGCCAAAGAGGGGCCTGACTACCTATTCGGCGGCTTCAATAGACGTGGATTGTCGTGCCCCTATTTTGGCTTTTTCTAAATAGCCATCTCGTGTTTGTGGTGTTTTCATCTCGAGGATTCGACCTGCAACAAGGTTACGCAGCATTTGAGCGGTGCCACCGCCGATGGTGAACATGCGTGCATCACGAGCCATGCGTTCGAGCGGCAGCGATCGTCCATAGCCGTTGGCACCGTGCAGTTGCAAGGCATCATTTGCGACCTTTACCGCCGTCTCTGACGCTAAGACTTTTGCTTCGGCGGCGAGCAATGGGTCGGGGAAGCCTGTTCGGTTTGACTCCGCGCTTGCGGCGGCGTGCCAGATCATCAAACGGGCGGCGTCAAGCTGAATCTTGGCGTCTGCAAGAATCCATTGCAGCCCTTGGAACTCCGCGATGGGCCGACCGAACTGTTCCCTCTTTTTCGCATAAGTGAGGGCGGTTTCGTAGGCCCCTTGCGCGATACCTAAGGCCACGGTGCCCGCTCCGACGCGTTGCGCGTTATAAGCGTTCATCAATGCCGCGAAGCCCCTTCTGATACCTTGAGGCGGCACAATAATCCGGTCGGCATCTAGTTTTAAGTCTCGGAAATGAATTTCCGTTTCCGGAATGCCACGCAGCCCCATCGCAAATTGCCGCTGCCCAATGACAAGCCCTTCGTCTTGATCTCGGTAAGCGAGAAAGCCCGTTATTCCCTTGTACTCTCCATCTTCGATGAGACGCGCGAAGATTAGGTGCATGCGGGACACACCTCCTCCAGTTATCCAGTGCTTGGTGCCGTTGAGGATATATTGGTTGCCTTGTTTGTTGGCGGTCGTGGTCATTTCTGTTGCAGCGCTGCCCGCATCCGGTTCGGTAATGCAGATGGCCGGCTTGTCCCCACTTAGGACATGTTTAGCCGCAATTTCGCGTTGTTTTTGGGAGCCGTATGAAAGGATCGCACCAATGGCCCCCATGTTACCCTCGACGACAATACGCCCACTGATACCGCACGCCTTTGAAATTTCCTCAACGACAAGCACGGTGTCGAGATAAGAACTACTTTGACCGCCGAGATCTGACGGAACAGTCATGCCCATGAAACCTGATTCCGTCAGCGCTTTCACATTGTCCCATGGATACTCTTCCGTTCGGTCTATCTCGGCGGCTCGAGGGGCGATTGTGTTCTGTGCGAGATTTCGCGCCTTCAACCTCAGTTCTTCTTGTCGTTGGTCCAAAGAGAACATATTGGTCCCTCCCTGTCTTGTAGCGGTTGTATCATCGTGTTGGATGACGATTCTCTTGGTTTGAATTCCGTGCCCCAACTTCCATCTTCGCTTCGGTGGGTCCATCTGCTTGACTGCTTTGAGTTTGGTTGAGGCTGTCAATATTCTGCTTTTTGGTTCCCTCGTCGAACAACAAAAAACCATAGGCAATTGAGGCCGCGAAGTATGCGAGGAGCAGGGTGAGGTAACAAATTTCGTGCATTGTGCGTCTCCGTTTCATGACAAACTCCGTTTTTGACTGGAACATTAAGGACCACGGAATTAGTAGGGTCACGGAAAACGGTGGTAGAATAGAGAAAAGAGGGGACAATTACCCAGCGGTGCCCGTTTCGACGTAAAGGACCGCGATCATTGGAGTTGGTGTTCCGTAGTAGAATGCTCATGGGGCGTAGGCACGCCGGGAAGTGTTGGTGAGCATTTTGCCAAGTCTGAGGCTGTCTCGGATATTGCCATCTGAGAAAGTGGGAAGGCCTACAATCGATCAAAAATTCATCCGCACACATGGGAAGGTTCAGTCTTCAAATGGAAGCAAAGAGTAGGCACCAGTAACTCGCAGTAGAACATCTATGTACTGATCATCACACATCATTTCGTCAACCGTGGCAGAGATCAGATCTTTAGACATTTTGAGCATGATCCACGCGTTGCGGATTGCTGTGGTTATTGCGAGATCAAACTCTGTATCTTCAATCAGTTCTTTGCGGGCAAACAATATAGTCGCGTGGTCTCCAATTGTTACATCATCAGCATAAAGAATGAGGCAGTTGTTCCACTTGAGGTTAAAGAGATAGCCGGGAAACCACATCGACGCGCGCAGATCCGGATCCCCTTCGGACAAGAGGGTAGTCGTCTCGTCAGGTTCAACATGATGAATTTGGCTGGAGGACTTTATGATTCTCGACCGGAGCAGTTTTTCGTAGAAAAAGTTTGTTGTGGAAGGGTTGTCAGCGATTGCAGCATAATTGCCGTTGAAGGAGCCGTCCTGTGCTCCAGCAGGCGCGACGATCCGCTGTGAGAGCTTTGGCATTAGCATGAGAGGCGAATATTCAGTCTTTGCCCGCTTCGATAGGACGGTAGCCGCGGCGGCAGAGCCTAAGACGCATACATCAGGCGGGCTTGAGAAGTCGTTTTCTATTATTCGTTGTGCGATCTCGGGAGAGTGAGCGTAAGAATAGCTGATTTCGAGGTCGTATAGCATCTTGCTCTTCAGGAAGGTAAATATGGCCGACGCACCGGCTTGGGCGGGAGCAAGAACGCAAGTCAACGGTGCGTAGCTATCAAATGTCTTACGAATCGAGCGATCGTATATTCCCAATCGATTTGAAAATTTTTGAGCCATTTCAATCGGGTGGATGATGGGAATGTCATCGCGCCCCGCAACCCGCACGAACGAAACATCGTGAACTACATCGCTAATCTCTTGCTTAAATCTGGTCCGATTAAATATATCCGTGCCTTCAACAGCCCGGCTAACTTCGGCTGTCAATATCTCCTTGAGAAAGTCACCATGTTGCTGGACAATAAAACGGCTCATCGAGAACTCGTTCAAAGTCGAGGCGGGTTTTGGCGCACTCGGTTCGTCTTGCTGCTTTTGAGGGTCAACAAAGTCTGCATGGGCGTGGGTTTGATTGGGCTTGTTGTTGATGTCCGATGAGATCGGTTTTTCCAACGAGCTGCTAGCCTTGGTTTTATTTCTGCGGCCTTCGTGATGTGCTCTACGCAAATCTTGCCGCCATTTGAGAAACTTTCTTTGATCCTCACCGAATAGAGCCTCTTCGATGGGAGTTACGCTGTGGGGCACATTTCTACCTTTGCGCCAGTTTTCGACGCTCCGTCCCCGACGTTCGCCGCCATTTCCAAAACCTATTGCTTCGGCGAACTCATCACTTGTCCATTCCTTGCCCATAGAGCTCTCGTTGCCGTTTGGGCGCGTTCCACTTGTCAGATGCCAATCCATAAGCGCCGCGAATGTTGCGTTGTCGGGGTAGGGAGCTCCCCGGTAAACAGAACCTGGTGATATAGAGCCACTTTCCATACGCTATTCACTTTGGGGTTTCTCGAAGTGAGAGAGAACGATCGCGCCAGAGTTTCAGAGAGCGCAGGTCACAACTTAGAACGTTAAGCTCTAGGCTTCAATTCGCGCGGAGCCGAAAGTCCTTTTGAAACACCGAAATCAATTCTGAAACGGGGCATGTAATCGCTGCCAGGTAATTTGGGGAAAAGTTTGGCAACGTATCTGAGGTTACCGTGTATTACCCCTTATTTCCGTGCGCTTTTGGACAAACTAAGGCGAACATCGTCGCATAGCACCCCCATGCAGGATTGGTTGCCCTACGGGCGAATTTGACCGTCATGTAGAACGAAAGGATGTATCAAATGGAATATGCGCTGATGTCTGAACCCCGGCGTGAATCTCAAAATCGAATCTGGGAATTGATTTCCACGATAGCAGCGGTCGGCTGTTCTTCGCCGGCCATTGCCTGTCAGATGGTCCGAAACTCAAGGATTAGAGAAAACGACCTGGTTCCCTGGGCTCGATATAGGCACAGCGTGGACGATTCATATGGAAGAAATCTTGTTTATGCCCAAAACGGATTAGAAGTGATGATTGCCACCTGGGATCGGGGCGATTATTCGGCGATCCACAACCACGGTCATACCCAATGGGGTGTTGTACAAGTCTTTGGGCGGATTGAACATGCGGTCTTCGGTTATCGAAACGGAAAATTCACCGCAGTAAGCCGCGATCTCATGCCTGCCAATAGCATAATTGGTGTCACCAATGCGCTGTACCACCAAATGGGCAGTATGCAGGCAGATACATTCCTGACGCTGCACATATATGGAACCGAGAGTGATACCGCCAACGTAACGGGAGGCGCTGAAGTTTACGACTTGTACCAACGAAAAGTTTACAAAACCGATGGTGGTGTCTTTTACAATCGGGATCGTGTCGAAGAGAAATTTGACAGATTATCGCCTCGAGTTGAGTTAGCTGACGAACTCCGTGATTGCGTCAATCTGTGCAATCGCGAGTTGACAGTCTATTCGGCTTCAAAGCTCCGGTGCTCGAGGAACAGACTTAATGAGCTTGCAGAGAGGCTCTATCGGTCCAACCGATTCGAGAAGGTCAGCAGCGAGCTGAATGGTTTTAGGGGTTTTGCCAAAACTAATCGTCCTACGGACGAATTGTTGCTGGCTCTAAGCGCGACAGCCGATAACCAAAGAGATTTGATTCAACATGGAGTGCTTCCCAAATTTAATGATTCACCTCAGAAACAACCTTACGGAGATCTGATCATAGCGCAGGGTGATGGGATTTTTCAGGTTTGGTGCAGCATGCGCTATTCTCGTTTTGCCGATCGGTTGACTACAGCTGGCTGCGTAAGCGTTGCATTGCTGCCTGTCGCGCCCGCGTTCTGGCGGCAGAAAGCACCGGACATAAAATTCTGGTCACTTCAGTTGATTTGAGCAACCAATAGATTTTAATCACCTTACGGAATAGTAAGACAAAGATGCGCGAACATCTTGGCGCAAAGGAGAATTGATATGACTAATGATTTTTGGAGCGATGGGGAGTTGTACGAGAGATACACGGGGAGGTGGAGCCGGCTCATAGCAAACGAGTTTATTGCTTGGCTTGGGATCGAAGGCTCTCGATTGGAAAATTGCATTGATATGGGATGTGGAACTGGTGCCTTGAGCGAGGCGTTGTTAGCAAATGCCGTATGTGAATCGCTTACTTGTTTTGACCTGTCGCCAGCTTACTTGTCATTAGCAAAGAAACGCATTCAATCCAAAGAAGTGGAATTCTTGCTTGGAGACGGACAAAATACTTTGCTGCCAAGCGGGAAATACTGTGGGGTAGTTTCTGGGCTAGCTGTAAACTTCGTCGAGTCACCAGAGAAGATGCTGAGTGAGATGCGGAGGCTTGGACGTTCTGGAGCGACTTTGGGTCTATATATATGGGATTTCGCGGATGGTATGAAGCCGATTAGAATGTTCTGGGACGCCGCCCACGAATGCCGTGCGCCTGACGTCGAAGAGCTAGATTCCGCGAACCTATTTCCCATCTGCCAACGCGAAAATCTCTTGGAGAGCATAAGTGAAGCCGGATGGCTGGAACCGGAAGTGGCGCCGGTCGAAATCGATGCGAGGTTTGAAAATTTCGACGACTACTGGACACCATTCTTAAGCGGACAGGGCACAGCGCCAGCATTTGCAGTGGGCTTGGGGGAAGAAGTGCGAGAAAAAGTTCGGCAGACGCTTTGCGCTATGGTTACTCATGATAGTAACGAGCCGTTTGTCTTGCGAACAAGCGCTTGGGGCGCGAAAGGAATAGCGCCGTAGGGGCACAACTCTACGAATTCTTCTTCGGTTATCAGCATGAGTTGTCTTCCAGAGAAAAGAAGCGAAAGTATCTCTTCTATGCACTTTGTGTCTGACTCCATGAGAACTTATGGTGTCGACGGTGCTCCATAATCGATAGAATCCTCACAGCTACGTGCTGTTTCGGATCGAAGGCGACCTAGCTTAACGTAACAGAACGGCTATTCGAGCTTGCTAACGAAAAGAATCTTGTTGTCGTAGCTATAGGGCATCTGAAACCCGTTGTTTCTCTCTATACAGTAAGTCTCGATGGTGTGCTTCATCATAGCGAAAGACGGGGAGAGGCCAAGTCACCTGCGCCAACTGCTCGAAGTAGGGCCTCTTTTGCCTAAAGCAAATAGATCTGTCCTTTAGTTTATGCTTCGATTCATTGGGCGTAATCTTTAGGGCTGAATCAAGAGACCTTCGAGCCGCTCCGAATTTCCCACATTCGGCAAGAGCGCACGACAAGGTGTCTAAGGTATCTGCGTTCTTGTGTCCCGTTAGATCGCACGCTTTCTTGGCAAGTTCGAGCGCATTTTCCCCATTGCGAAAGTTTGGATCAGCACACGTAGCTTGCAACCAAGCCATGTCATTTAATGCCCAAACGTTTTCTGGCTCTTTTCTCAAAACGATCTCAAAGTCTTTGATGGATTTCTCGTACATTCCGTGCAATGCGAATTGCGTTGCTCTTAGACAATGTATCGAGCCTAGTCGATTACCAGTTACGGTGGACCACTTCTTCAGTACAGTTATTTGATAGCCATCTAAAGCACCAAACCTTATGAAATCAAAGAGGAATTCGATATCTTCAACTAAAAACTCTTGGTTCCTTGCCGTAAGATACTTAGTCAATCGATCGCAAAAGTCTGTACAAAAATCTTTACTTAATGACAGGAAACCAAGCACTGTCGACAGTAGTTCTGAAAATCCAGACTGGTAGTCCAGTGGCGCCCAGTGATGTTCGTTTGTGGATCCGCGATCGTCTGCTAGACTTCTAACAGGCCGCTTCGCGCACCCCTCCTTCATCCATTTATCAATCGCTGATCTTGGAAATGAATCCAGTCTAACCAATCTTGCCGCCGTGCTCCTAAATGGGGGCCCCGGACCATCATAGTTAATAGCAGCCTTCCTAATGCCGAGACCTCCATTAAAAAGCGCAGCACGCAGAATCCAAAAATCATCAGCAGCGCGAGCACCAGCAAGCTTCGATGCAGACCAAGGTACGGTTCCGGTAAAAGCATTATCGGCCACCACCCACAAGGCAATACCGAGCGACTTAGCAACCGCGATTGCTTCTTTTGTGTATCCAACTGGACTTGCTATTGCCGCCTTATGTGCGCCGACTGCATAGGCTGTTTGAGAAAGCTGCTGGACCACTGGTCTTGTTACGGGTCGTTTCCAGTTCTTGCACTCAACAATAAATCGCAAATTGATCGCGTCCCTAAGAGTAACCTCGAGCGCGATATCGACCTCATATTTGCCAGGCTGAGTTACCCCACCATAAATCCTGTTTCGATAAATCTGAGCATTCGAAAACAGTTTGAGGTCGTTTACAACTTGTTCGACGTACTCCTCATATTCGCTGGCATCCATTCATTACACCATCGGCAATACCAATTCCCAAATGTGCGTTTGTAAGGTACAACTTTTAGTCGATTCAAGTGTTAACTTCCAACCTTTTGTGGCACCTGGCAATTCTCACTCTTCGGAGAATGTGACCGGGATCCCTTAGGTAGCCAGGTTTTGCAATTAGACCGCAGACATATTGGAATTGGGGCGGCACTTCGACTGAACTGAATGGCGATATGTAGCCCATGTGGCATTCTGTCGGACCCAAGAAGCAGGGGGATTGAACGGGGGCCGCAGGCCCCCTTCACAAGGTTGCGTGACTACACGCACACCTTGCGCTGCAGGCGGACCTCAAGATTCAGGGTCATTCAGCGCATGCAATACATTTTCATCTTTGTACTACATTAGCTTAGTCGCTACGAAGATACCCCCATCAAGTTCAGACTACACCAGTCGGGCAGAAACCAGGAATCTTGGAGTTCGTTGTTGCAGAACACGGACATTGACGACCACTGGGCCAAGTCGCAGATTCGCCAAAGCGGTCTTGGTAGATTGCCAATCCGAATGTCGGCTTTGCACACACGCCGATTGGTCGAACTTCATTGTCATTCAAACATTGTGAATAATGTTGCAAAGCTGGGAATTCAGCTTCCGTTATCATTGGACTCAAGCTAGTTATGTTCTAGGTTTGTTCGTCTGAAGCAGCCTCGGAAGGGCACCACAGTAGAATAAGAAACGGCACGAAATGGGCTGCGACAATGCTCCCGCAGTGAGGCAAGTAGAACCAGGTCGGTTGCGAGCGCTTTTGATGGAGCACCGTCAGCCCATATTTCTTCTCGGTGCGGGTGCATCAATCAAGTCTGGTGTACCTGGTGCTTGGGAGACCGTGAACCGCGCGGCAAAGTGGGCTTGGTGCAAAGAACATGGCAGGTCGACAGAAGACCCAGGTGTCGTTAGCTCGGACTGGCAGCCTTGGTTGGAGCGTCTGTCTTGGTTCCGCAAGGGCACTGGGCTTGCTGATCAATATCCCGTTGCAATCGACAATCTGTTGGGAGTCGGCAACGATCGTCGAGAATTCTTCGAGAACATCATCAGCCGCGGTGTCCAGCCCAGTAATGGGTACAAGGCGTTGGCGCGGATAATGGACAGCGGATGGGTCGCCACAGTTCTCACCACCAATTTCGATCATTGCCTGCATCGCGCTGCGATCCTTGAAGCCGTCCCACCGTTACTCGTTGAGATCAGGACTCCCTCTGATTGGGTTCGGTTCAATGCGTCGCCAGCCAATCCACAGTTGATTCATATCCACGGATCAGTCGAGCACTACTCCGACATGAATTTGGTTTCGGAAGTTGCGCGTATGGACCCTGGCATTGTCGAACGCCTACGGCCATTGCTACGCGATCATCCACTTATTGTCGTTGGTTATCGTGGTATGGAAGCCTCGGTCATGACAGACCTGCTCTGTAAGCAAACCAATTACACCAACAGATTCAACCAGGGCATCTTCTGGTGCGACCTGAAAACCAGCATGGATGAGCCGCTGGCGCCGCTGGTTCAGGAATTAGCAGATCAGGTTGGTTCCAATTTCAACCGTGTTGCGATTGATGGCTTTGATCAGCTTCTCAGTGTAGATCTTTATGATCAACTAGTGGCGCAAAAGACTCCGCGCAAAATGTTGGGGCCGTTAATGGCGCCGATGGAGCTCCCAGTTGATATGCGCGCTTTCGCAGGTGGCGAACTTAAAGATTTGGATGAGCGGTTGCTGTTCCAGAGACTTAAGCAATATGCGGAAAAGCACGCTGAGCCAGCTCCAGATGGGTTTGACGCAGACTGGGTGACTGAGTTTGCTAAGGCCAAAAAGTTGTTGCAGGTAGCAAGTATTGATCAGGAACAACCTATCCCTACGCTTGCCGGTTGGGTTATGTTTGCGCGAAAGCCGACGCCAGCCCTACCGCATGCAGTCGTTGGGTTCTCGGCCCGAGGTCCAGAAAGCTGGTTGCGAGCTGCGTTCGGAGATGATGCGAATCTTGTGCCTGTAGAGAACCAGGATGAGTTTCTCATCGAGAGGACGATTGGCGGTACGGTTTGGAACCAATTGAACGTTCTGCTTGAGACCATGGCATTGCTCAATGCGCCGTTCCTACTGAAGGAAGGCCAATCTCGTTCCGTGACGGCGTACGAACCAAATGCGCTTCGAGAGATGATCGTAAATGCCCTGGTACACCGCGACTATACTCGCGAAGAACCGACTACAGTAACGGTAACGCCGGAGCATATTGAGACAATCAGCCCAGGCGGATTGATCGATGAAGTCACCGCGAAGACCGGCGGCGAAGCGATCGAGGACTTAATTCGGCGCGGCTCACGCGGCGAATTGAAGGGCTACCGCAACCCCGTGATTTCAGGCCTTTTCTATGGCAGTGACGAGATGGAGCGTCGCGGCTCGGGCTTGTCGGATATGTTTCAACGAACAGTCGACAACAACGGCGACGTGCATTTCCACGTTACTGACAAGAATACCGCCTTCCGTGTGGTCATTTTTGCCCGCCCTGAAGCTGTCGACGAGGTAACGCGGACCGCAGTTGCTGATCAATCGGAAATCGTGCGCTTCAGTACCAATCTGATTGAGTTCACGTCGATACCAGATCGGCTCTGGCATGCTAGCACAAGCGCGCGATCTGCGGGTGGACTGCGCAAAAGCGCTGACGGCCTGCCAGTGCCGCCGGGCTATGTGCAGGATGGCCGTTTCTTCAGTTTCTACGATCTGTCTCGTCTTACGTCCGATCTCGTTACTCCTTTTAACGAAGGCGACGTTGAGGAGCTTACAATCGGGGAGCTTTTCGAACAGGGTAATGGCCTGAACACATTAAGGCGCCTGCTGCATGATAGTATCAACGAGCATCTTCGGGCTTTGGGACTCGTAGTGGATGAAGAGCGCAGGCGCGCCCATTTTCCGAGAGGGGAAGAGCCTAGTCGTAAGATCACCTATAAGGGGCGGATTAAGAGGGCAACGCGGACAATTGTGAAGGCGCGTACCAAGCGCGACTCAGACGACATAATTTATTTCGAGCATAAATCTTTTTCGTACTCTATCACACCGTTTGGGATCGATTGGGGCATATTCATCAATCCCGGATATGTCTTTACCAGGGACGGCAAGCAGCGCTATTTAGGACGAGAGCGGACGAATATTCTATCAACTAAGCGTGCGGCGAGGGACTTTAATTCGAATGTCATGCACGACATAATGTTCTGGATGGCATGCCTTTCAGAAGAATCCGAAGGCGTGTTTGCTCTAAAGACCGAGCAAGACAACAAGCTTTCCGAGTATGCGCCGACCATTATTCTAAACAATACGTTCCCGGGCATTTCATTCAATTCCTCCGCCTTCGATTGGGGGCGTTCGATTGACGACGAGCTCGACGAAACCCTGTCTGAAGTTGACCTCGAACTTGAAGACTTGGCGTCTGTCGAAGATGACGATGCTGATGATGGAAGAGGTGAAGAAGACGATGCTGTTGAAGATGATGGTGAGTCTGCATGAACTTGAAACTCTCGATCAAACAATTGCCGACACCGAGTTTGCAGTTTGGCGGTGCGATTAGCGTATCAGATCCGAAGGTCGGTTTGGCTCAAGCCGGGCCATTCGACTTGCAGTTCGGTCGGGCGCGGAAGGAACACATCGGTGTCGGGATTATCGGCCCGCAAGAGATGATCGACCTTGCGGAAGCGTGGATTAAGCGTTGCAGGAAGCCAATCCCGGTCATCGATGAAAGCAGCTTGTTGCGGCGCGGATTTCCTGGCTTTGAGCAAACCTTTCATAGCGCACTTGTAACTGATAAGAGTTGGACGGTGCGCATTGACGGAGAGATTCGCGACGAGCTTGGTTCAGCGTTGGCCGAAGAGGATGCATTTCGGCGCTTTGAACGAGTGCTTAGTGTTTACGCCAACGCGCTCGACGGACTGGCTGCGCGCGACGCCAACAGGCCAGACATTGTGATCATGGCGATCCCTAATGAAGTTTTGAAGAAGTCCCATGCAGTGGAACGCAAGGCGACGTCGGAAGAGAAAAAAACGGCAAGCGCGTTAAAGAAAGCTCAAGCACGTCAACAACTTGATCTATTTGATATGTATCAGGAGGTTGAGCAAACTGATGAGGATTTTCTAAAGCGGGATTTGCGCCATGCGCTCAAGGCGCGCGCACTCAAAGCAAAACTGCCTATCCAACTTGGAACGCGAGACTTGTTTGAGGACACGGCTCGCGGCCAAGATGCCGCTACACGTGCTTGGAATTTCTCCGTAGGCATTCACTACAAATCGGGCGGCGTACCGTGGCGCCTTCCGCAATTGGGACCAGAGACGTGCTTTGTCGGAGTCTCATTCCATCATTTTCGCACCACCAAACGTCACATAGTTCAGTCAAGTCTCGCTCAAGCCTTTTCCAGTGAGGGCGAAGGATTTGCAATCCGCGGAGATGGCGTTCCTACTGAGCCAGGGCAAGGCCGAAACGTTCATCTCTCCGAAGAGCAAGCCCACAATTTGGCCCAGAATATTGTCTCGGAATACCGAACCCGCACTGGCGGTGCGCCTGTGAGAGTAGTCATACACAAGACGACATATTTCGATGAGGCCGAGTTAGCTGGTATTCAGAATGCTCTAGGTGACATACCAATTGTTGACTTGGTCACTCTAGTACCGAGCGCACTGCGTCTTTTGAGGTTTGGCACATATCCGCCAAAAGTTGGAACCCTCTGCACGGTGAGCAATTCCAGGTCATTTTTATTTACGTCAGGCTATATGCCGGAGCTTGGAACGTATCCGGGACCGCACGTCCCGCAACCGTTTGAAATCAGAATGCAATCGAACGGCAGTAAGGTTGAAGCGGCTCAGGATGTCTTGAATCTAACCCGTATGAATTGGAACACCGCCGACATTCGTGGAAAGTGGCCGGTCACTTTATCGTTCGCCCGCAGAGTTGGAGGTATTTTGAATGAATTTGGTAACGCTGAGCCAGCGGAAACTTCTTTCCGTTATTTCGTTTGATTTGCGCATGTCCTGCTCGTTCTAAATGACAGAACTCTACTTCAAAACAGCGGAACTTTTGGGGAGCGCATCAAGGAGGACAAGCAATTTACTTGGGCTCGATCAGTGTGCTGGATTGGCCCGTGCGGTTAGGTCCAGCCTTCGGGCAGACGTCTTTTCATATTCCAGATACGGATGATCTGCAGTTCCTCAACCTCTACCCTGTACAAGATGATATGCTGGCGATAGGCAAAGCGCCTGCGGCCCGGCGCAATCTCACGACCCAAGTTCGGGTTTTCGCAGAGCAGGTCGAACAGAGCATCAAGCCCGCCAAGATAGAGATCGGCCTGCACATAGCCAAACTCCTTCACGGTGTAGCGTTCGATGCTCTTGATATCCGCCTCGGCGCGGCGTGTGAGCCTATAAATCATGCTCCGGATCGGCCGCACGGGCTTCGGCGATGATTTCCGCCATTGAGCGTTTGGGAGCGAGACCTTCTTTCTCGGCCTTGTCCATCTCGGCTAGAATCACAGCCTTTTTCTCTTCATCTGTAAGCGAATTCCATAAGTCCAAATCCGCCTGCGTCGGATTGGTCACTGCGTCAGAAGAGAACCTAAATTGAGAGATATCGATGTGCTTTGTCTCGGACATATAATCATTATACCACTTTCTTTGGTAAAAGTGCAGACGATTAATGAGTCTCAAGTTCGCTGGCGAAAAAAGTAATCAATCGCCACACCGAGAACCTTAGCCAACTCCCAAAGCTGCGCTGCGCCGATGCGGTTTTTACCGGTTTCGTATTTTTGGACTTGTTGGTAGCTCATCCCCAGAATCTTCCCGAGATCACTTTGCGTAAGATTCAACTCTCGCCGCCGTTTTCTGATTCGCTTGCCGATAAAGCTATCAATCTTGTTCGGCGGCAAAAGGGGCATATTACACTAACTCCGCAAGTCCCGATCTCATCAGTGAGCGCCGCATCGTTGAATATGAGACATTATGCAACGCCGCGATTTGAGAGACGGACAGGCCCTGAGATATGCTTAGCTCAATGGCTTTCGCAATATCGCTCGAATTCAGCTTGCATGGCCTACCGATTTGTTTGCCTCTCTGCCGCGCCGCTTCGATACCGAGAACCGTGTTTTCGCGAATGAGATCGCGTTGGAATTCCGCGACGGATGCAAAGATGTGATAGATCAGCTTTCCACCGATTGTTGTCGTACTGATGCCCTCGCTCAAAGCCTGGAAATGGATATCGTCGTTGCGAAAGCGCTTCAGGAGTTCAGCGAGATGATTGACTGAGCGTCCCAACCGACAGAGCTTGTACACGACGAGCATGTCTCCAGGTTCAAGCGCTTTGAGAGCGTCGTCCAAACCAGGTCGTCGGAACCGGCTCCCGGATACACCATGATCTGAGAAAATCTGATCGCATCCCACCGCCGACAACGCATTAATCTGTATATCAAGTTTTTGATCCTTCGTTGATACACGGGCGTAACCGATGCGTTTGGCTCCATTAGTCAATTCGGGTCCGATCATCATGACATTTCTCCAGTTGCAAAAGTGATCGTTTTTGCAAGTTAGCGTTTTGGCCCCTTTTGCGTACGCGCTCTAAAATCAAAATTGGCTCCTTCACTCACCTTTTGGGTTTCCATAGTTTCTTCGTTTCAATATGATCAAAAACGATCATTTAAGACGAACACGAAGCATCGATTGTTTGCAACCATTTGCCTTTTTTTGTTTGGATTCCATCCACAAGCTTCCGCAGACAAGTTTACCGGAGAGCAATTTTTGACGTGGTCAAGAGCGAGTCAGGACTCTCTGATTTCTACATCAATTATTATGGCAGGGATTATTGCCGCGCAGGGTCGCAAGGACATCTCTCGCTGCATTGATGAATGGTACACGGGTGACGAGGCCATTCAGCAGCAACGTCATGGTGAAATTCTAGATTTGATCAAGAAGTATCCAGACTATCATCCGCAAGGCGCAATATTGACTCTCTTAAACTCGAAATGTGGTTCGATGTTCTGAGCAGAATCTGCGATCATTTGATCGGTATCAGTTTGATATCAGAGGTTGGCTCGATTGTGGATTCTTGGAGAGGCGTTACTTCATCATCTTTCTGCGAGATAGTGCCAAGTACTTCGTCGATTTTCTGTTCTGCCTCTTCAAGCTCCTCCATAGACATAGGATTATCCTCGTCGTCCAATCTGTCATGGATTCCACCAAGGTCGATCTGAACGCCGTGTAGCTCATCCAATCTTCTTTGAGCATCTTCCACCGCTTTTCTGCGAGCAAGATACTCTTCGTAAGTCACTGCGCCTTCTCTCCAAACAATTGATTGCGCTTCCTCATCGCCAACTTCGCGGCCATCGGCGGAGAAGATACGGCCTTGCTCATCCCGGAATACGGCAGTGCCGTCGGGAAGGCGGGATGCGCCCTTCAACGTTTCATCGAGTGCTTCCGTATGGTGATCAAACTGTTGGCGAGCTTCAGTAAGTGCGTTTTCGATCTCGATTTCCGCTTCACGAAGCGAGTTCGACACTCCATTGTAGAGGGCTTCATACTCAGGGTCTTTCAGCAACTGCTGCAATGACGTCAGAAACTCGATGGTTTCATCGTCACGCTTGCGCGATTGAGCAGTTTGGTCATCTCGGCTTTGGCCATTAAAGAACCTGGCGATTTTCGTTGATCGCCCCGCAAGCTCATTGGAGTAATCCGCGTATTCATGCTCGCGTCGCTTAAATGCGTCCGTATTGTCGGGATCGGTCTCGTCCACCACACACCTCTGTTCTTATCATCTATCGACTTGGTGGACCGGACGGACAATCGCAATCGCCTAACGTACCTAGGCCACACCTAGAGCCAGATGGCACTTCGATGTGTGCCCATCCGGCCCATGAAGCCGAATGTACGCTTGGCAGGATTGCGATGGCCTGACCGTATGAATTGGCATACGGATTTCCTGACTATCATTGTACCGTAAATCCCAATACGAAGCAAAAAAGTAGGGGGAACGGCCTCATTTACTCGAATCCACACGATCGTATGATATGCTGATTTTTCTTGTTGACTAGGAATATAATCCTTAGACTGATCGTAAATTGATCAACACAAAGGAGTAAAAGTATGAGTCAATTTCTAACGATCAACAATGATGAGCTTGTTCCACTGTCCACAGTGAAACGCATCAGACCCGTTACCGCAGATGACCGCGAGGGTTTGCGCAAACTCGGAAATCGGGTCGATGCAGACAGATTCAATGCGCGCATTGAATTCGCTGATGGGCGCCGAAACTACATCACGGAAACCGTAGACGACATCCGCAATCAGACGAATCTGCTGCAGATAACGGACGATGCCTATGTGATCTCGGCCAATGTCACCAAAGCCCGCGATTTGACCGAGGCTGACATTACCAAAATGTCGGAGCGTATGGGCCGGCCGCTCAGCGGTGACTTTACTGCACAGGTCGACACCACGGCGGGTCGCGTCTTAAGCACTGTTCCAGCCCTCGAACTGATGAACGGTCTGAATTGAACTTTTCCTCCGGGATACTTCAGCCTCTTCACCCCTTACTCCCGGAGTCCCCGAAGCGCGGTCGAAAGATCGCGCTTCTTCCATGTTGAGGTACTTATCACCTACTAACTATGTCACACTCAAGAAATATAATCCGTACTAGATTCTCTTTGGTATGGGCGCACTAGGTACATAGTTTATGTAGGGGCTCGACAAAAAAACCTAGCAGAATTATGACCACAGGCACTACGAGAGGAATCAAAATCAGCAGCCGGAGATTTGACCGTCCCTTTTTGTCGCCTAGCAACCAGTCGAGAAAATCTAGGTGAATAGAGTCTGGCTTCTCTATCCAACACAAGCCAGGATCTTGCAGCGAAATTCGTGTGCACCAAACGGACTATCAATGACCTTGAAGCCGTATCTAGTCTAACTTGCGCCTGCAGATTGGTTGAAGCAAGCTTCTGTCCTCGTCGTCAGGATTCTCTATGATCACAGTTTCTGCTTCATTCAAGATGCCGAGTTCTATCGCGAAGTCAATTAGCTCAGCAACTTGATACCGTTTCGCATTTTCAATGACTAGAACGGCAAGATAAGGTCTAATGGCCTCTTCGCTTTCTCTAACACGATACAGATCTTGCATTTCTGACATTGTTCAAAGAGCCTCAATGATCACTTATGTTCGAGATGGAAACTTAATTGGAAGTGCCCGGCTTGTAGTTAGCGAAAGTTGCAGAATTGCTCATGACCAATGGTGTTCGTTTTGGCCAAATCATAAAGGAGAAACGAGGCATAGAGGGAATGACTCAGCAAGAATTGGCGGTCCGAGCTTTTGGTAACGAGAGCTATAAGACCACAATTTCTAAACTGGAGAACGGAAGGATCCTTAATCCCCATCAAAAAACAATCGACCGACTGGTTGTAGCTCTGAACATCCAAAAGGAAGAGCTTAGCGGCCCATTTAATGTAGACACGGTATGTGATTTCGTCCGCATGGGCCGGAATAAGAGTGTCGCTTTTGAAGTGACAATAAATGACAAAAAGGAAGTGGTGATTTTCCATGATCGCCCATGGAAGGTGCCTCTGAAAAGGGGAGAGTACTTTGCCGAAGACCGCGACTTCGTTTTTTGTGCGCAGACGGGGTCGAGACGTCCCCTATATATAAAAATAGCGCCACAGATACATAATTGTTTGATAGAACATGAACGAGTTTTGGTGGTTTTAATGTGTCCGGAAACCAACAGTCCGCTCGCTGGGGCTTATCTTCCTCTGAAAGTAATATGGTAATCAATCCGCTTGCAGAGTTGCGTAGTGAAATACTATTAGTCACTGGCGTACTCAAGCAAATCAGCACCATCACTCTATTTCCTTTGACATTTTAGTCAATTCCCCGAAAATTGGGCCCAATATGTTGAGTTTGCCATCTTGCTCGATAAGTTAAGTCTATGACGAAGAAAAAATCTGCCTCGACAAAGTCCAACAAGAAACTGAAAAGTCGCACCGGATTGGTCGCCGGCGAAGACAAAGATGCAGTTATCACCAGAACTGGCAACAAGCGCAGAGTTATTCGTACACAAACGAAAAGTGGACAGCCTACGGATCAAAATGCCAAAATAGATGGAGATGTTAATGATCCAATTGTTGAGGCGTTATTGAGGCCAAAAAGAATTTATAGAAAATCAGGTTCCGAAGAACTCAAGGACGTCAATCGGAAACCAACAGATGAAGTGAACAAGTTAACCAAGAAACTCACGCCTAGGGTCTCCGATGACCATGTGAAGCTCTTCAATAAGTGCGTTGAGCGCAGCGAAAGTGGCCGAAAGGCACTGGAACGAGCGGTTGAGTTACTTGCAGATGAGCTGGGACTCGAAAAACTATAATAGTGGGCCCACTTTTATCTTGAAGCCTCCCGTAGTCTGTGTAAATGTCATGTCACGGTGTAAGTCGTTGGCCACGTCTTATTCAGAGCTAGCCAGATGAGTCGGCATTAGACGGATCATCTGACGGCGATTTCTTGAAAATATCAAAGCGAGCGTTCGCTTAGTTTTACCCCGTTATCAAGCGTGCGATTGCGCATGCATGAAAGGAAGTCGTATGTCTACAAATCAAAGCACTACGGGCGCTTCGACGTCCAACGTGACTTCACTTCCGACGAAGAGTAAGTCGGACAAGTCGAAGCGAAATTTGCTTCCGCTGTTAGGCGTGTTGTCACTGGAAGGCAATTTGTTGTTTGTCATGGCCGGGATCATGGCCGGAGTGATCACCGCCTATAATACCGATCCCGTGCCGGTCCTCTCTTACTTCTTTGAGAATTTGTTCATCAACGATGCTTTGGGTGGACTGGCGGCGCTGGTTGTTGTCGCAACGCCCGTGGCCGTTTTCAAGGCAGCGCACTCTTCCACCATCCTGCAAAACCCGATTGGCTTTTTTGAAGAAAGCAAGCTCAATTGGCTGTGGTTTGGATTGGCTGCATTGGCCTTGGCATTTGTTGGAGGTACGGAGTTTTTCGCGCTGTATGTGAAGGCAAAGCAAGCACTCGATCTGGCACCGGCTATGTGTCCGACACCGCCTGGTTTCTGTGTGCAAGCCGAATTAGATCACACACGCACCGAACTCGAAAATCAGGTGAAAAACGCGCCGTACATCGCCGGTTTCTTCACGCTGATCAACATGACGCTTGGCTTCTTCACCGCCAGCATTCTCCATAAACTCGAAAAATAGGGAACAATCCAATGAGGACAATCCGTTCAACAATTGCTTGCGCTTTGATGTTTCTTGTTAGCAACTCGATCGCGTCGGCAGCGCCGTGGTCAAAAACGCCGCAAGCAGTCTATGTCATCTTCTCAAACAATGAAGGGCTTTATGTATCCGATGAGCACGAAATCATGGCTCAAAAGGCTGTCCATGAAACTCTGATGATAGAGCGCCAAGACGCAAAGCTTGGCAATCAAAACCGCTTAATTCGTGTGCATCTAACAACACATAGTACGGATGTTGCGTTTTCGGGCACCGCACATGATCTCGAAACCAAAGGGGGCCATCTGAGTGAGCGCCTTCAAACGATGGAGGCCCGCTGTGCGGATTACCATCGCACTCTTGAGAACGTCTTGCGTGATATCCGTCTCAACGGCCACACCAAGGCACGAATTGTCGTTATTGGTTCGCTGATACATGTGGCGGCACCCTGTGAAGAGATTGTTGAAGTCACACTTCCACAGCCACTTACGAAGGAGTTTCCGCTGGCAACAATTCTCGATCACCTTGATCATGCTCAAATCAGCTTTCAAATGGTGCACCCGGAACAATCGCAGGAATTGTGGACTTATATTGAGCGCAACAATCTTGTTACGGAGAGCCACAAAATCGAAATCCTAGTTCCGGATGAAGTGCGGACTCGGATCAGGTTTGACGCCTATTACACCTCTCTTCAAAATTCGGAGGTTGCAGAGAAATGAGGCCTTTCCTTGCATTCGCAGCTCTCGGCATGGCGCTTTGTGTCACGCCGGGTGCCTACGCCCAAATCACCTTTAACTCGACCTTAGAGCAGGATGAGCCCATCAAATATAAGGTGTTTTCTGTCAAGGAGTATTGGGAGCAGCTCCAAGTTTTAAAAACACAGCAAGGCTCTGCCGCTCTTTCAAACATGCATCACGATCAGACTTCCGGCATCACCGTTATTGCCGATGAGGGAAAGATCAGCATTCAGAATGTGACCCGGAATGATGGTAGCACCGCCTATATTGTTGATGTGTTCGATGATCAAGGCAACCAAATGACCTTCGATCAGAACTCTTTGGAGTTACGTGATGATGACGGTAATGCAATCGCTTTCTCTCTAAAACCTTATGAAGAAGCAGATGTACTGGCATCCGTGACGCTCTTGCTGGACGTATCCGGCAGTATGCAAGATGTGTTGGGGCAGGTTGTCACAGACTCTCACTATCTGCTCGATCATCTCCCGGAGAGCCTATCATGCCGGATTGGCGCCTTTAATGAACATACATGGTGGAACGCGACGGAATACCGTCCGTGCACATCGGATAATGCAGGTTGGTTCATGGTTGAGGCTAGAGGTGACACCAACATATTCAGTGCTCTCGATCACACGTATTGGAATTTGGCGCATCGCACAAAGGACCACATTCAAAGTCTTATCGTCCTTACCGACGGGATGCCTTCTGATATGGATAATCGTGTTAACGCGGTTAAAGGCAAACGTGATGTGCACACAACATTCATCTGGCTCAAAGAACCGCACCCGGATGCGAAAGAGTGGTTTGCACCAGTAGCTGATCACTTCGTATCCGACCCAGAAGGTGCGATTACCCATCTTCAACAGTATTTTTCCGTCTTTGCAGAGAGCATCAATGATCAGAAGGTGATCGTTATAGAAGAGGCAGAGGAGTCGAAGCCGCCCGTGAAACCGTGCTGTGACCAGAATAGCACTCTTCTTCACCTCAAAGGCTTCGACCTGAAAGCACCCCTGCAATCAGTAGTAGGAAGAGAATTAGATCAATGAGTGAAAATTGCAGTGAGGGAGACGCAGTTACCATCGAACAGCGGAAGTTCTCGCATTCTCTCCGGTTCATCGTGGACATTGGTACAGCGACGCAGACGGCTGAGGCGTCCCGGCAGGAGTCCTCACCATGAACACCTCAACAGCTCGTCACCAACCCGGACGGCCATTCATACTAACTCTGGGCGTGACTATCGCAGCGGGATATGTGCTGCAGACCAGTGGCCCGATTGTTCTTGGTCCGCACATTCAGCCTGTTCCGGCAGTTTCCGCAGCCATTCTAGCGATAGCCGGGTTCAAGTTGTTGGCCGATCTGTTGTGGTTGCTGGGTACGCTGCTTTCTTGGCTGCAAGCCGTCATGCCGACCGGGCTTAAGGGCACGTCGGGGCTTATCAAATCCCTACGCGAGCTCAAGGATGAGCTCATTGAGAATGGGAGAGGTCAGTATTGGGGGTTCTTTAAGGGCCGGGAAGTTATCAGCGATACGCAAGCAGTTAGTGTTGTCGTTGGAACAACGGGCAGCAATAAGACGACCGGTATGGCCCTCCCCAACGCATTATCCATCAGGGACGCAAAAGTCATTTTCGACTTCAAGGGCAGTTCAACGTGCCAGCTAGTGAGACCGTTGCGCGAACGTGGCGAGCGTGTCCGTATTCTGAACTTCGCGGATAAGTATAAAGACATATTGGGCGAGACCAACCATTATAATCCGATGTGCGTCATAACGGACTGTTTTGGGCGCCCAGGCGGACTGCTCGAAGTCAATGAAATCCTGGAAGAAATGGCCCACCAAATCCGGCCCAATCCCAACTCCGACGGTAGCGGAGGTGAAAATGAATATTTCTATAACGGCAGCCGCTCACTGATCGAATTCGTAATTCTCACATGCTGTCTCATCGACGGTGAAGAGGCCACGCTGGCCGATGCACTCAATCTGTTGATGAACCGAGAGTCTTTGCTTCATCACGCGCTTTGGGCCTGCGGCAAACTTCCGCTCGAGCCGGAAAACCCGCCTCATTCTGACACTACGCCTGAGGGTGATGAAGCAGCCCTCGACTTGTCTTCAGATACCGTTCACTAGGAAATAGACCAGTCTTATGAGCCAGTTTTACGCGAGAATTCCACTTGAAGACGCGCCGTGGGCGACTTCTGGCGTTCACTTATCTGAGGATGTACACGCATTAATTGCCAACTATAGCAATGAGGGTGATCGGATTGCTCATTTGTTGACGGATGCCGATGCGCGGACTGCGGATCCCTTCATCGAGGGAGCTGTTCAGGGAATGCGGCGGTTTCGGATGGCCAGCCGAGGCAACCAGGTCACAAGTCATTCGGATTGCCGATTTGCAGAATTGAAGGACCCGGATCGACCGACGTCATTCTTCTTACTGATTGATTCGAACAGCCTCAAGAGTCAGTCAGCCTTGATAGAAATCGTCCAATGGAGTTTGACCCAAGAGTTGAGGCGCCACAAGAACAAAGGCACAAACGTCTATTTGCTGGCTGATGAAACCTCAAATCTGAAAATTCATGACATCACGGGGCTCATGACATGGGGCCGTGGCTACGGGCTCCGCATGATGTTCTTTTTACAGAACTTCTCAGGATTTATCAAAACCTATGGAAAACAGGTTCTAGATACGCTGCTTTCCGAGGCTGACATTCAGCAATTTCTGCCAGGAACGAGAGAGCCGGCAGTACTTCAACACGCAGAAGCGAAATTGGGAAAGGAATCGGTGGTTGTCCGCAGACGGCGGCGTAAGCGTGGCTTGGAGATGGACGGCGTTGATTATGTCGAAGAAGAACGCTCCGTTATGACACAGGACGAGATTGCCCGTTGTAAGCAAGCCATTCTCTTCATCCGGAAAAACAAAGCGGCACTTGTCGATGTTCCGCGATACGCCGAGGTGCATCCGTGGTGTCGGCAGGTTGAACCTGATCCATTCTATGGTGACAAGCCCTATCTATTGCCGGTCAAATTCCGCCTCAAGGGACGAGCGCGCGATATCTTTACTCGACTGGGAAGAGTGCTTCGTCGGCCATCTGTGAAGGGGAACACCAATGCGTAATCAGCACCATTTTCTCGGCATGCTTTCCGCTGCCTTACGGGGGCTTGGGCATGCCGTTCAAAGCTTCCCGATCCTGGTTTTGACTGCATTGCTTGCAAGCCCGGTCGGTCCACACTTTCGAACGGAATATACGTACCGGGATGTTTACGGGCACCGTAGCTATGTCTCGTGCTCTTACCTCGGCTCACGCGGAGTCATCGCGTCCATCTACATAGAAGGTTGCCCCTTCATCGCATGGCTTGATTCACGGAAATGGAGATAACGATGAAAAACAAACGTCAAGGTAGGGCCCCGGCCAAATCAGAAAGACCGGCTCTAGGGCGGAACTTTGAAACTGGACGCAACGCGCCTCTTTCAAAATCGCAGAAGAAGACAAACCCATGGATGAGTGCGGATGCGGTGAGAACAGGGCCCAAGGCGCAAGAGCAGTTCGACATGAACAAAAGCCCAAACGCTATGCTCAATGCCTACCGGCAAAATATACCCGATATTGAAGGGAACCCCACACAGCAAATCGGTAGGGGCTCTCAGATGGTCAAACAGGACCAGCCAAAACCGGAGCCGCGTCCAACTCCTGAGTTTGCTCAAGGAACGGACCGCATTCAGTTCAATGCAAAATAGATGCGTGAAGCCCGGAATGCAACCCTGGCAAGGGCTAAGGCCATACGTCAGTCCGAGAGCAAAAACCCGGCTCTCAAACAACACTTATCACCCAAACCCAACGGGCCATCAGTGGGATGACCCGCAATTGTCTTTAGGAAAGGAGACTGAAGAGTGAGTGAATATCTAAATGCAAATGGAAAACTGATTGCCCTCTCCGATATCAAGCGGATCGGGGAGGTCACACCGGAAGAGCGCGAGTCCCTCGCCAAACTAGGGCCGCGGGTACAAGCAGATCGATTCTTTACACGAATTGAATACGCAAAGGGTGGAAAATCCTATGCGACGGAATCGATAAGGGACTTTGTCGATCAAAACGTAAATCTCGTACAGGTCGAGGAAGGCGCTTTTGTTCCACGATCAAACATCAAATTTGTCAGCGAATTCACGGAGGATGACCGCATCCGTATGGAAAATCGGAACGGACGCGAAGTGCGTGCTGATTTTAAGTCAGGCGTTAACACCACAGCGGGAAGAGTGCTGTCAACGTTAGAACCTAAAGTCATCATGCAGCGCATGGGGCGGCCTTATAATCCAGATCTATCGGAAGGTGCCGACCAACCTCAACAGAAAGCCAGGCCAGTTCAACGCCCACAAGCGGCTAATCAAGATAAACCTGCACCAACTCAAGATGAGATCGAACAGGGTGTTCGGTTTGATGAGGTGCCCACAGAAAACCAGCAGTCCATGGCAGTTCGACGAGACGATGTGATGGCGCAAGTATCATCGGACTCAAAGACAAAGGCTCCTCAGCCGTCTCGGTCACCTGAACAATAGACTGGTCGCCTGCATGCGAGCGTATTCCTTCTTGATGCGAATTAAAATATGAGCTATGTTCCTATTTTGTTCGCATAAGGAGGAAGAGGAAAGGAATAGATAACAATGGATAGTTGTTAAGCCAAAAGGAAACAAAACGTTGAGTAAGAACAAGGATGACTCTCCTCCCGCCGACTTCCCGGTCACACATAGTACGGATGACACGTCGAAACTTCCCGTAATTAAATTCGACTATACAGAATATACGCACCTTCTCGAAAATCGTGATCTCACCGAAGATCAGACGCGCGAACTTCTCTCAGCTCTTTGGAATATAATTGTTTGTTTTGTGGATCTCGGATTTGGCGTCCAGCCATCGGCTGCCTGCTGTGGATATCTCGAAGAGAAATCTCAGAAACCGGTCACTAAAGCAGCTGATACTGTATACTTGCATTGCCGCAAGACAATAGAAGAGTTTGTTGAATCGGAACGGTCTCAATCCGATCTGAGCACGGAAGGAGTCGAGGCATGAATACAGCAACTGAAATCACTACGGAGGGCAAGAAGGCCGTTTTGTATTGCCGCGTGTCCAGCAAGAAACAAACGAAAGACGGTAGCGGCCTTGATACACAGGAACACCGTTGCCGCCAATATGCTGAGGCGCGTGGCTATGAGGTGGAGGCCGTGTTTCCTGATGACGTTAGCGCCAAGGGTGACTTCATAAATCGCCCCGGCATGGTCGCGTTATTGGCCTATCTGGATGCGCGGCCTGACGAAAGCTACGTTGTGATTTTTGATGACCTCAAACGCTATTCAAGAGATACGGAGTTTCATCTGAAATTGCGCAGAGAGATGCAGGCGCGAAACGCGACCCGCGAATGCCTCAACTTTAATTTTGAGGACTCGCCGGAAGGCAAGTTCTTCGAAACAATTGTTGCCGCCACCGGAACATTGGAACGCGAACAAAATGCCCGTCAGGTCAAATAAAAGATGATGGCGCGTGTCGAAGCCGGGTATTGGGTCTTTAGAGCACCCCTTGGATATCGTTATGTTGATTCAAAGCGTGGTGGCAAAGAGCTTGTGAGAGACGAGCCGCTCGCCTCCATCGTTACCGAGGCTCTTGAAGGGTATGCAACGGGACGGTTTGGCACGCAGACTGAAGTAAAGCGCTTCCTAGAGATGCAGCCCGAGTACCCAAAGGATAAGCCCAATGGAGAAGTATATCAGCAAACGGTTGTCAGGCTTCTCGGCAAGGAGGTCTATGCCGGACTTGTCGCCTGCAAAAAGTGGGGGGTATCACTAAGGGAGGGGCAGCATGAGGGCTTGATATCCGTTCAGACCTACGAGCGGATTCAACACAAGCTGCTTCACGGCAGTCACGCGCCTTACCGAGCTGATATCAGGGCGGAGTTTCCATTGCGGGGAGCTGTCGCGTGCGGGTCTTGCTCAACACCGCTTACGGCGGGTTGGAGCAAAGGCAAATGCAAAAAGTACCCTTACTATTTCTGCCGGTCAAAGGGATGCGATCAATACGGCAAGACCATCCCTCGCGAAAAGATCGAAGGTCAGTTCAAAGAGGTACTTGAAACCGTACAACCCTCTGAAGACTTGGTAGCTGTTGCGTCTGCTATGTTCAAGAAGCGATGGGACGATCAAGTAGAGCGAGCCGCAATCATCTTGTCGGGCTTTCGCAAAGACATCGTGAATGCTGAGCGTCAGATCGGCCAGTTGGTCGAGCGAATTGTCGAAGCCAACAACCGCCGGGTCATCGAAGCCTACGAAAAGAAAATTGAGGAGTTGGAACGAGAAAAGCTCCTGCTAAGAGAGAAAGCAGACGAAATCTCAACACCGCGCTTTACCTTCGATGAATTGTTTGAACACTCGCTGAAGTTCCTCTCAAACCCTTGTAGAATCTGGGATTCCGGGCGGTTTGAGCTACAAAGAATGGTCTTAAAACTGGTGTTTTTGGATCATCTTCAATACGATCGAAATAAGGGATTTAGAACACCAAAAACAACCTTACCTTTCAAAGCTTTAGGTGGTTTTTTTGATCTGAATGAGGGAATGGTGCCGCTAGGGTGACTTGAACACCCGACCCACGCATTACGAATGCGTTGCTCTACCATCTGAGCTATAGCGGCACTGAATTAGCAGACTTAGACAGATACTGTTATTGCGCCCTTAACGCAAGGCTCACTCTCCTGGATTGAACTGGATGAAGGCCCGGACCTCGTCGGCGCTTGGTACCGCATGCTCTTCCATTGGGATATGGCCAATTTCGTCGTAGATGACGAGTTTGGAATTCGGAATCTCTTCCTCAAAGACGAAAGCCGACTCCACTGGAACAAGGGCATCCTCGCGCCCCCACATAATGAGCGTGGGCATCGCCAGTTGGGACAAATTTTCAGAGCGGGACGTATCGTAAGGTGTGCGAAAACGCATTGCGGTTGCCCCGCGCGTTCCTTTCATCAATGCCAAATCCCAATACCGGTCGATCATTTCATCCGTCACAAAACTTTTGTCATAGAATGCTGACTGAAGGCCATCTGCGAAGAGCGACCGGGGCGTGATCTGGGTGAGGACGCGATTAAGCACGGGCATCCGTACGAGCCGAAACGCCAAAGGGTCTTCGATCTCGACAGGGTCCGGCACGCCGGAAGAGGCGATAAGAATGAGGTGAGACACGTCGCTGGGATGGGCGAGCGCGTAATTCCAAGACACATTGCCGCCCATACTGTTACCGGCGAGCGCAAACTGTCGAAGGCCCAGCTCGTCGACAACTTCCTTGACGAACGCCATCATATGATCGATGTCGTACGTTCCGCCCGGAACGGCACCCGTTAATCCATGGCCGGGCAGGTCCATCGAAACAATGCGGAAATCTTCTTCCAGTTCGCTTACCCAAAGCTCCCATGTGTGAAGCGATGCATTCGAGCCGTGGATGAGAACCAGCGGAAACCCATCCGGCTGTCCTTCATCCCGGTAATGAGCTTGTCCCCCATCCTCAAGTTCGATGAAGGTTGCTTCGGGTCCACCATATTTGGCGATCAGGTCGTCGCGCGAAATCGAAGGCTCGCGCAAAAGAGCAAATGCGCCGCCTAAGGCAACGACAATCACGGTAAGGATGATCAGAAGAAGTCTCATATGTTTCCTCGCTTCCAGCGTGCTCATACGGAGGAACAGCCTCCCTCCGGCGATGAACGCTAGGAAACGGGGCCCGGATCGTCCGGCTGACGTGGCAAGGAACCAGCCTCGGCATCTGATTTCTGAGGCCTCTCCGCCCGGTCAGGTTTCTCTGGCCGTTTCGCTTCCTCTGTTCGCTCAGATTTCACTGCTGGCTCAGACGTCGCGGGCCGGTTCCCTTCTTGTCTCGCCCCATCCCCTGTTGGCGCCAACTTTAACTTCTTTTTCTTAGTTTGTTGAGACTTCGGCCGAGGCGGAGGGACGATTATTTGTTGCCTTTTTGCAACGTTGTCCGCATGGGCCGAGACACGCAGTTCCGTCACCGGCGAAGACTTGAGCTCAGGTCCTTGGCTAACCCTGGACGAAGCCAGGCTCTCGCCTGAAGAGTGGTCTTCATCGTCACCAAGCTGGCCAAGCTGGGGCGCATATCCCGATTTACGTCCGGCGATGGTCTGCGGGGGCCACCGGCCGCTCTTGTTATCTGCGGCATCGGCGAGCGATGCCCAATCGGCGTCAGTGAAATCAAAATCCGTATGCAACCAATCAGATTCCGGTTCCGAAGTCACCGCCCGCGCCATCCATTCCCGCGCCGCTCCTTCATCTTGACCATCGCCTTGAGAAATCTCGGCCATCATTGCGGATACGCGCGGATTGTATGGTGGATGGATGTGAGGTTCGAGGCTCTGGCGTGCCTTTGCCCAATCGCGTGTGTTGATAAAGAGCCGGGCTCTGAGTAGTCCGCTCTCCAAATGTCCGGGCTTCATTTCCGCCAGGCCCATCAAACGTCCGTTGCGAGCACGCGGCGATTCATTTGCTTTGAGGGCGATGTAATGGTCGATGATGGCAGGATGTGGCTCTTCTCGCCAGGCTTCCTCCAGCGTTCCCGCGGCGGCCCACTGATTTCCCTTCTTGGCGAGCGCGTTCGCAGCCATGATGGCGGCCGGTGTGAAACCGGGAAAGAGTCGCTGCGCGCGCACCGCAAGAGCTTCCGCTTCTGTGTAGTCTTCAGCTTCGTAGGACCGATACGCTTTTGCCGTCAGAAAGATGCCCTTCTTGCGCTTTGCGGATTCAAGATCCACCACGCCCGCCGTACTGCCGCGTTCGACGGTTTCCAGCGCCGTATCCCAATTTCCGGTGCTTGATTGATACTGAACAAGCGCTTTGTACGCCCAAGGTGACTTGGGTTTAATACGGTAGGCCCGCTCCGCGTACTCGATGGCTTTTGTCTGATTCCCCGCGCTAATGGCGTTTTGGATGAGACCCTGCAGACCCAGTAATTCGGTTGCCGGTGAACTTAGCATCTGCTTGTAGTGCTGGTTCGCGGTTTCAGGATCGCCGTTCGCTTGCGCAGCTTGTGCAAGCAGAACTTGAGTGAGCGGCTGATCGGGGAGCAACGAATTGGCTTGCCGCGCGAACCGCTTGGCTTCGCCCGCATCGCCGGTGGAAATTGCCACCAGCCCTTTTGTTAAACTGACAAGGCCTCGATTCTGCTTCTGCTCTTTCGCTCTTTGTTGAACCATCGCAGGCACCCTCTGGGCAACAAAGTAGAGGTAGGTCGCCAGCATGCTGATCAAAAGAAAGATGAGTACGATCAGGAGCGCCCCGCCGACGGTCCCTTGGATCTCCCTATTTTGCCACTCGACGTAGAAGACGCCCGGTCGATCCGCAATCCAAACAGCACCACCCGCAACGACGACGGCGATGGCAAAAATAAGAAGGACTCGAATCATAGTTGAGCTGACTAATTTTTTCTAAGCTCTGCAAGAACTTTATCGCTGAGTGCAGCCAAGAACGAGTTCATTTCAACTCGAGCGCTCGCTTCATTGACCCAATTTTTTGCTGTGTCGGCGGCGGCGCCCGCCAATCCGGACATTTCCCGCACGGCGCCTTGCAAGTTTTGCTCGCCCAGCCGCACTTCGGCTCTCGCCAGAATGGCGCCGGTGGTTTCACCTTCGACTTCGCCCTTTTCGCGAACAGAGAACATCGACTGAAGGCCGAGACCCAATTGCTGAACAAAAGTCCTCGCCTCCGCGGCCCGCTCGGCCATCAAGATGTCATGGCTCAGCCGCGAAAAAGCGCCGGCCAGTGCATCCTCGCTTTTCATGCCTGTCTCTGAGAACGCCTGCAGATTCACGGAAGGCGCGGCCACATCGGTCAGCACTTGGATCGCCTCTAGTTCTGCTGCAAACGGTTTGCCTTCTTGTGCAGCCCGAGCGAGATCTGCAAGGGACAGAGCCAGCGCAGCTTTTTTGGCGCTGTCCGCGCTTGTATCGGACTCAATGTTGGTTAAACGTTCGTTAATCTCATCAACATCGTCTTGGGGCGCCAGGCCCTCCAATATGTTCATGAGGTCTGCCGGGGGAGCCGTTTGCTCCAGTCCGGCAACCCGAGACGTGACGGCGTCGACTTGTTGCGTGGCCGTCTCAATTCGCCCACTGAGTTTGGTCTCGAGTGAAGCCACTGTCGACTCCAGCGCTTCGAGTTGTTCTCGAACATCTTTCACGCGGTTTCCAATCCGTGCGATCGACGCGCCCGCGCCTTCGTCGTTTGGGGCTACTGCTTGTTCGTTCTCTGCGGCGCCCTCATTTGCGGGAGGCGTTGCAAGGCTCGAAACAGCTTGCTCAAGGCCCGAAACGCGCGCGGCCAAATCGCCCACTTGTGGATCCGGCGCGGGTTCAGCTTGGGCGGCCTCTTCCAGTCGGCTTTCCAAGAGAGCATACTTGCCGAGTGTTTCGGCGACTTCCTGCTGGACAATCGCCAAATCGGATTCCAGTGCCGCCAAGCGCTCCGCATCTTCGCGGTTAAGAGGCCGCTCTAAAGTATCGGACGGAAGGGTGCTGGGCGAGGGTGGGGCTGAAGCAGCGGATTGAAGGTTGAGATATCCCGAACTCTGCAAAAACGTTACGCTCAGCGCTCCCACAATGCCGGCGCCGAGAACCAATAGCGCCAGACCAAAAACACTCAGCCCGGAGCTCTTTTTGGGTTCGGACGTACCCGTCGTAGACGCGACTGTTTGAGAAGAAGGAACGGATTTTTCCGAGACGCTAGACTTCTTATCAGCGGTCGGAGTGTCTTTCTTTTCGTCATCGACTTTTTTGGCGGCCACTTTCGCGTCAGATCGTTTTTCTTTGTCGACATTGCTGCTCGGCTGACCGCCCGACTTTGCGCTTCGTGTAGCGTTCTCCTGAGTTGCCGGGGATTGAGTGGTCGACGAACCCTTCGCCGGCGGAGCTGCAGGCTGGTTTGCTCCCGTTTTCTTATCTGCAGAAGCGGCCGCCGGTTTGGACGTATCTGTGATTTTGGAGACCGGTTTTGTTTCCGACTTTGAGGTATGTCCCGATTTGGAAGGCACGGCAGCCTTTTCGTCTTTCTCGCTCTTGGTTTCCGTGGCAGCCGTTTTCTTGACTTTTGAAGCAGCGCCGTCAGCGCTCTTCTTCTCCCCCGAAGTGCTCAGCCCGTTTGCAGGTTTGCCGCTCGCGCCTCCTTGCGGTTTTTCGGCCGGTGGCGTGTGTCCTTCCCCTTGACGTTCGGCTTCCGATTTCGGCGGATCTTTTTTGTCAGAGCTCATCGGGACGTCCTTCGTTTGAATGGCTGCGTGTAGGCGCTCTATAGCGCATCGCGCAAAAGAGAAAACAGAGCATTTTCATTTGGTTCTAACGATATATGGGTGCGTCTAAATGGCAGATTTATGATGGGCTGTCGAACGGCCGGGCTGAGGCAAAAGGCCTCCCTTAACGCTAATGAACCAGCCAAATCGTGCGCCACGACGACGTCCGCAAACAGGCGGGCGCTGCGCGGCGAGTAGAGCAGCACCGCCTCTTCACGGTCGGGTGTTGCCGTCAAATAACCAGATAGCGCATTCGCCCCTTCAGTTGAGGGTTCCGCGGAATATGCAACGACTGTTCGCACCGTATACTGCTCAGAGGTCAATGCCTTTGTGAGCTCGTCTGAGTGAACGCGCCCCGCGACATGTAAGATGGAGCCCGCCTCGGGTTTAATTTCCGCACGTATCAATTTGAGAAGAGAGGCAACATTGCCACTGCCAACCCGCACATTGCTGAAGCCCGAACGGGTAAGCGCGCCCGCAGTTGCGGGCCCCACAGCGTAAACAAGGACCTGGCGGTCGGGGCACACGTCTAATGAAAGAGCCCGGACAGCATTCGCGCTGGTGCAGATGATAGCTTGAGCGCCCATGATGTGTGCGGGGTCAATCGCAAGAGGCACGACCTCCATCAGCGGCAGAAGTGTCGGACGAAGTCCAAGCTCGGTGGCGCGCCGAACGGTTCGTTCGCCGTCTGCCTGGGGACGAGTCACCAACACATGCGAAAGTCTATTAGTCATAACCTGCCGTTCAGTTTACACCCCTTCTGGAAAGAACAACACCGCAGAGTCAGTTACACTGCACTAGCCCCTTGCCGTCATGATGTACGCGCACTATTCGGACGTCTCAACTGAGCCGAGTATGCATCAAATTAACACTTTTTCGGCAGTTTTCCGTGGAACAGAGAAGTTTGATTTATCGATCGTTAAAGATCGAGTTCCGGCGGTCTGTGCCGCGCACAATCAGAACTTAGAGACCGAGTGAGTGAATGGCTAATCTGAGCGACAAAAATGTCATGATCGTGGATGACCATCGTGCTGTCCGTTACATCGTCCGAACCATCGTCGAATTTTTCAAGTTCAAGGAAATTCGGGAAGTCAATGACGGCACGGAAGCGTTTGAATTGTTCAAACAGAAGCCTGCCGACCTTCTGATCGTCGACCTCAAAATGCCCGGATTGGGCGGACTGGAATTGATCCGCAGAATCCGTTGGGAATGTAAAGGCCAAGCGCAAAGGGTGCCGATATTGGTGCTAACCGCGACGTTGACCCATGACAATATCTTTGTGGCAAGAGACAATGGGGCGAACGGGATTGTAGCTAAGCCAATCCGCGCCCGAGTCCTCTGTGAGCGGATCCAATCGATCCTTATGGACAAGCGGGAGTTCATTGTTTCCGAAAACTATATCGGACCCTGCAGGCGCCTTGGCGGGGACGGAATGTATGATGGTCCTGAGCGACGGAAAGCTAGCGAAATTGCCGTGTGCAATGAAACTGTGAGCGATGACGACATAGATGCCATGCTCGCCCAGTAGCGAGAAACACTCAATCAAACAGGTTTGAACCGGGCATTCGGCTCACCTAAGTCTAAGCTAAGAAGCGTCTTGAGGAGCGAGAGAATGGCCAAAGACGTTGTATTGCAAGGAACCGAGAAATTCGAGATGGACCTTGAGGACCTCCAAATAGGCCCGGCGGATCTCACGGATGTCACAGGATTGGAACTCAAGCCGGGAGGATTTTGTGTTAGGGGCCGTATGGATTCCTGCAGGAGAAGCCGTTTCCAAAGAGGGCGGAGCTAGTTCGGCGGCATTCGCGGAGCGATCCTCCACCCCATTTGTCGTCGACGAAGCGGAAGCGGTCATCAGCATGGGATAGATGTGTGGCTCGGCATCATAAACGACACGCATTGCGTCATCTGACCCGGCCGAAATAGTAGCTACGATGGTAAGTAAGCTGAACAAGTGCGAGATTCAGTACCACGGCCGCCACGTCAATGCGTTTGAATGGTACCCCTACATTATCAACGCACCTTACGCGCCGGCATAAACGAGGGGTACTGGGCAAAGATATTGCGCCATTGACATTTGCCGAGCGCTCATCTGAAATGGCCCATTGTCGGAGCGTTCAGATAGTCGAATAAGCCCAATGTCCCACGATCATGAACAAGATCCGCCGTCCGAGATGGCGCTGCGGGTAAAGGCCCTTGAGACGCTTTTAACGCAGCGCGGCTACGTTGATCCATCAGCCGTGGACAAAGTGATCGATCATTACCAGAATGCCGTCGGTCCACGAAACGGCGCCAAAGTTGTTGCAAAAGCCTGGACCGACACCGAATTTAAGAAGCGTCTTTTGGAAAACGGAACTCAGACGATCGCAGAGTTGGGCTTTATCGGACTCCAGGGTGAGTACATGGTTGCCGTCGAGAACACACCATCCGTTCACAACTTAGTGGTTTGCACACTGTGTTCCTGTTATCCTTGGTCCGTTCTCGGATTGCCTCCATCCTGGTATAAGTCACACGCCTACCGCAGTCGCGCCGTAAGGGAGCCGCGCGCCGTGCTAAAGGAGTTTGGCGTAGACTTGGATCAAAGTGTGGAAGTTAATGTGTGGGATAGCACGTCGGAAGTCAGATACCTCGTCATTCCTCAGCGCCCGGAAGGGTCCAATGGCTTGAGTGAGGCGGAACTGGCAGACCTTGTCACAACGAACTCGATGATTGGTACCCATGTGCTCCCACCAGTGTCTAAAGTGGGTGAACAGCTGTGAACGGAATTCACGACATGGGCGGTATGCGCGGGTTTGGCGCCGTCGACCCTTCCGATGACGAACGTTTCCACGCGGAGTGGGAGAAACGCGTGTTTGCCGTCTGTCTTGTGAACAGCATCCATTTGAGCGGGAATGCGGACACAACCCGATTTCGCCTGGAACAGCTTCCTCCCACGGATTATTTAAGGAGCTATTTTGAGCGTTGGTATTTGGCTCAGATCAACGCCTGCCGGGAGGCGAACATTATCAATGAAGAAGAGAAATCAGCTCTACTGTCGGGGCAAGTCCCCGCTCAACGAAACGAGGCGGAGTTCGCCCTCACTCCTGAATTCATGGAGAGGCTCGTTTCATCAGGCGTTCCCACAGTCCGCGAAGAATCCGCGGCGCCCGCATTCGGCGTAGGTGACGAAGTCCGCGCCCGGAATCTGAACCCCGCTACCCACACCAGACTACCTGGCTATGTGAAAGGCAAAATTGGGCAAATAACTGCGCTGAGAGGCACCCATGTGTTCCCGGACTCGAATGCCAAAGGAGATGGAGAAGATCCAAAACCTCTTTATGCAGTACGTTTTTCTTGCCGGGAACTTTGGGGCGACGAGTCCTCGGACAGCGTCATCCTCGACCTATGGGAGCCATATTTGGAGATGCTATGACCGCTGACGAAATCGCATCAAAGTTTGCGAGTCAGGTGCCCTTGGTTGACGAGGGCGAGCCGGTCTTCAATGAACCGTGGCAGGCTCAGGTCTTTGCCTTGACGATCGGTCTGTACGACGGGGGACATTTTGGATGGCAGGAATGGTCAGAGGCATTGGGCAAAACGCGGGCGGCCCAAGCGCGAACGGGCGAGGATGACTATTATCTGGCATGGCTGGACACCCTGAGCGACCTCGTTGTGGAGAAGGGGCTCGCTGAACCCGAACAGCTTCGTTTCTTGCGAGATCAATGGCGCGAGGCCTACTTAAGGACGCCCCACGGTCAGCCAGTTGAACTGGACGAGGCGTAAGTGGCCGACGTGTTCTTTGACTTGGACGGGACCCTCACAGATCCGAAAGAGGGCATCACCGCCTCGATTCAATATGCGCTTAGGCGCCAAGGTCTGAAAGCACCGAAAAAGAGTGAGCTCGAATGGTGTATCGGCCCGCCCCTCATCGAAAGCCTCAGCACGCTTATCGGAAACACCGAGGATGCGGAAACGGCGTTAGGTTACTACCGGGAGCGCTTCGCGGAAATTGGTCTCTACGAGAATGAAATATACGATGATATTCCGGAGGTTCTGACCGATTTGTCTGATGCGGGGCACACTTTATATGTCGCCACAAGCAAACCGAAAGTCTTTGCGGACCGCATCTTGGAGCATTTTGAGCTAGCCGCATACTTTCGGATGATCTTCGGCTCCGAATTGGATGGAAGCCGGGTTGTCAAGAAAGATCTTCTGGACTACGGCCTCAGCCAGGCCCGAGTCGACCCGCGTCAGGCTGTAATGGTTGGTGACCGCGAGCATGATATCCACGGGGCGCGCGCGAATAGCATGCGAACCATTGGGGTGTTATACGGTTACGGATCGAAAAGTGAGCTAAAGCGCGCAGGAGCAGAGTATACCTGCGAGCATGTTCACAAGATCCCGCACCACATTCGCGAACTGACCAACGATCTCTGACAAGATGCACCAGGAACAAGCGATCACGATGCTCGGCATAGAGAGCAGCTGCGACGAAACAGCTGCCGCAATCGTCCGCGCCGACTCAGATTTGTCCAATCCCCGGATTGTTTCACAAGCGATCCTGTCTCAACTCGAAGATCACCGCCCCTATGGAGGTGTGGTGCCGGAGATTGCGGCCCGAGCGCATCTGCTTCATATGGATGCGCTGGTTGAGCGAGTCATGACCGAAGCGTCGATCGACTATGCGGAATTGACGGCCGTAGCGGCAACGTCGGGGCCCGGCTTAATTGGTGGCGTCATCATCGGCATGATGACCGGAAAGGCCGTCGCCCTTACTCACAACATACCATATATCGGCGTCAATCATTTGGAGGGCCATGCGCTGTCCGTGCGCCTCGTCGCAAGTGTTCCGTTTCCCTATCTGCTTTTGTTGATATCAGGCGGCCACTGCCAGCTGCTCATCGTACAGGATGTCAATCGGTACCGGTTGTTGGGAACGACACGGGACGATGCCGTGGGGGAGGCGTTTGACAAAACCGCAAAGCTGCTGGATTTGGGATATCCCGGGGGCCCCGCGATCGAGAAAGCCGCGCGCGGGGGCGACCCTGCACGCTTCGAGTTTCCATTGCCGATGGTGGGAACGGAGGGCTGTGATTTCTCCTTTAGCGGATTAAAGACGGCCGTTCGGCGCGCCTTTGAAAGCGAGAACGCCAAACAAGAAAACATCAAAGCGGATATTGCCGCATCGTTTCAAAGAACAGTGGGGGAAATCCTGATGGATCGCTCCCTTCAGGCTATGGATATGTTCAATAAAGTGACCGGTGGGTTGAAGAAGGAGCCTGCCTTTGTGGTTGCGGGCGGCGTGGCGGCAAACGGAGAGATTCGCGCAAGGCTGACTGGCCTCTGTGCTGCGAATGGGTTCGCGTTCGTTGCTCCCCCGATGTCCTTGTGTACCGATAACGCCGCAATGATCGCCTGGGCGGGAGTGGAGCGCTTTCGCGCCGGCCTCACGGATGACCTATCCATGGCCCCCCGCGCGCGCTGGCCTCTAGATCCCGATAGACTTGGGTTCCAACAATAGGCCTGTTCTGATCTGACACTGCGAACCGTTGCACGCGTCGGGTCGTGTTTGTCCTCTCCCATTCGCTAAGCTTTGAGCCGCCGAATTCCACTCCAAGGCGAAAGTCCCGAATCCTCTGTAGCCCGTGAATTGAATTTCCTCTGTACCAAAATCGATCCGGTTGTACTGGCAACGATCTTGCACAACCGCAAATCAAATCCGGAACAACGACGACTGAGTTCGATTAGGAGTGGGGATTATGACAGTAAAGCGTTTGGCGTCAGCGTTGGTTGTAGCATCTGTTGGTGCTCTCGCTGTATCTCCGGCACACGCCACTGCGGGCAAGATTAAACTGACTTTGTCCGGTGGATTTAACTTTGCAACAGACGGTGATTTTATTGGCAGCACTGTAGCCACGATCAACGAAAGTGATCGGACCAACCCGCCGCTTGCATTTGAAACACGAAACATTGAGATCGAGACCGCACCCGAATGGGGAGACGTATACGGACCGCTGGCGGAAGTCGCGCTCGAGTTCGGCTACGGCATTTCAGACTCTCTAGAAGCGTTCGGTTCCTTTGGGTATTCGCACGCGTCCGGCCAAACGATCTTTTTGGGAACCACGCAAGTCGATTCCCAGCCAGACACGGAGTTGGCAACGTTCGGACAGATGTCCAATCACACTTCATTCACGCTCGAAGGCGGCCTGAGATACTATTTTGAAACAGGTATGAAGCTCCGGCCATACGTTGCAGGACGCGCTGGTGCCGCCTTTGTGGACGATATCAAAGCGACCATCACGGTGCCCGGCGCAGGGTTCGCGATCGAGGATCTTGCCATTTATGACAATTCGTTGGTCTTTACAGGCGGCTTCGACTTAGGTCTTGCCTATCAGATCGGCGAAAACGTCAGCATGGCCATTGAAACTGGACTTCGCTATTTCTCAAATCTGGACAGCGATGATCGCGACACGGAGATCGTAGACTTCACCGGATTGAACGATGACGGACGCTTTGTCGCTTTCCCGGTCCGCGCGAGGCTATCGCGGGAATTCTAGAGCGTTTCCAGGTGAAGCGGAATCCGGTTCACCGTCAGGAAACGCGCAAAACAAGGAATCTGGAGCCGTTTTGTGTTTTCGTCAAAACCAAAACGGCTCTAGGACGGTCCTCCCAAAGTTAACGACAAGTCATGCAAAAGCCCCCAGCAGTGATGTTGGGGGCTTTTTCTATGTTTGATGCTTCGCGCCGTCAGGCGCTCGGCCGCTGGCGTTAGAAAGAAAAGAGCCTCCGGAGCAGCTTGCTCATTGGGGGGTTGGGGGGAGAGGAAAGTCGCCCCGGAGGCTGACAGGCTGCCTTGTGAGGAAGGAGGCCTTTAAACTATCAGAGAATACCGGCCGCGTTCGGTCCGACCAGGGCGCTCAAGCCCCAGAGACTAACGGCAATCGGCGTTAAAAACCCACTTAAGCGGTGGCTAGACATGGTATGGGGTCCTGTGTCGGGCCTGCACTAAATAACCAGCGAGGACGTGAATTGGTCGACGACAGCGGCCAGGGCCACGATTGTCACTGCAGCACTAAAAAGAGCGGCTGAAATCGTCATCGCACTCATTCTTTGTTCTTTAGAAATCGTTTTCATCTTTCTCTCCAATGGGGCTTTGTTGTCTGGCCCTGTGTTCCTTAGCCATGTAGGAGCGGGCTGCATGAAAAACAATAAATAATTTCAAAAAAATTTACTGTTCACAAATTAGGGGCTGGCGAGCGAATTTCAAGAGCGAGATGGCAGGGTTGCGGCTGGGTAAAGGCTAGCGGCAGAAGTGCGTGGGAACGCTAGAAATGCTAGTTTGGAGAGCCTTCTGGAACCAGCCCATAGAGCATAAGCTCTATCACCCCCTCCAGCTCCCGCTCTAGTTCGTTTAGTGGCAACGCGCTCCATAGTTGCGGATACTTGAACTTCATGGTGGCGCATTGGATCATCTCCGCCATCAAGTCGGCATCCTTGATCTTGAAGGCGCCGCTCAGATTGCCTTCGATCAGAATCTTCTTGATGATCTCCCGTTCCCTTGCCAGTTGATCATTGGCAAACGCGGGCCTTTCGTGCGCGATGATTTGCGCCATGTCGTGAATTTTGGGGTCGTCATCCAACAACGTAAATGTCTTGGACAAGCCCTGACGGAGATATGTCTGGAGTTTTTCAACCGGCGACAACGACGTATCGTCGGTCACTTCATGGCCTTCACGGATCAGATCGTTCATCCGCTTTGCGGCGATTTCCTCCGCAATATCCAATTTGCTCGGGAAATACCGATAAAGGTTTCCCGGTGACATCTTGCAGGCCGACGCGATCTCCGCCATCGTGGTCTTGCCATAACCATAATGTTCAAACAGATCCCGTGCCGCCTCTACGATTTGCTCGCGGACTGACATGGTAGACGTTTCCTGATCTTATTATGTCTTTAGAATGGTTCAAAACACATAAATAATCAATGATGTGTTCAGAGGTAATTGTTCACTTGCAGTCACTTTTTCAAAAACTCCGGGAGCGTGGCTTATCGGCATCGTACTTGACGCGAGTACCGGCTGAGAGACCGCTTGGGCGGTTAGGGGGGTGGACCCAGAATGTCGGCGTCTGAGGTCATCTCGGTGATCGGCGCAGGCGCTTGGGGCACGGCCCTTGGCTGCGTTCAGGCCAAGAAGCGCGATCAAACGGTGGTTCTGTGGGCGCGCGAGCCGGAAGTGGCCCAGTCCGTAAATGGGCAACATGAGAACGTGAGGTTCTTACCTGGCGTCAAGCTTCCCTCAAATCTCAAAGCAACGAACCGCTTGGAAGAAGCAACCTCTGCTGACCTGATCTTGATCGTCGTGCCGGCTCAATTCCTGCGCTCGGTCGTAGGACAACTGGCTGGCGTCATTGCGCCGGGAACACCCCTTGTTCTTTGTGCCAAAGGGATCGAGGCATCGACCCTTAGTCTGATGTCGCAGATCGCCAGCGAAGAATTATCCAAGAGCCATCCGTTTGCGGTTTTGTCAGGCCCCAGCTTTGCGTCCGAAGTGGCGAAGGGGCTCCCGACGGCGCTCACCCTGGCTTGTGCAGAAGAGGAACGGGGACGTGCAATCACGCATAGTCTTGGAACGCCGTATTTCCGACTGTACTACACCGACGATGTGGTTGGTACACAGATGGGTGGAGCTGTCAAGAACGTGCTAGCCATCGCGTGCGGAATTGTCTACGGACGCGAACTCGGCGAAAACGCGCGGGCCTCGATCATTGCGCGAGGATATGCCGAATTGGAGCGTGTTGCAGTCGCCTGCGGCGGCCGCGCACCGACCGTCGCAGGCCTTTGCGGATTAGGAGATCTGATACTGACGTGCACAAGTCACCAGTCCCGAAATACGTCCCTAGGCGCAAGGCTGGGTCGAGGGGAAACACTAGACGAGATCCTGGGCAGCCGCTCGTCCGTCGCCGAAGGCGTCAAGACAGCCGAAGCCATAGTACGGCTTGCAGATCGGCACGGTATAGAACTGCCCATCTGCGAAGCCGTTCAGGCGATTCTTTCAAATGGCAAAGCCATTGAAGAGGCAATTACCGGACTCTTATCGCGTCCGTTCACGGATGAACGCACCAAAACAGCTTAACAGAGGAAATTGAACATGCATTATGTCTTGTATTGTCTCGACAAACCGAATGCCCAAGAATTGCGATTGCAAACGCGGGGCGCTCATCTCGACTATGTCAAAGGATCGGGGGACCGTGTGCGTATCGGCGGTGCCTTGCTCGGCGAAGATGGAAAATCCATGGTCGGCAGCCTGATTGTTGTCGAAGCCGAGAGTCTGGAAGAAGTCGAAGCCTGGGCCAAGAACGATCCCTACCGGGAAGCCGGGGTTTTCGAGAGCGTAGACATCCGGCCTTGGAACTGGGCGATTGGAGCGCCGAAGGCGTAGAGAGACCAGTTCGTGTTCGACCAAGACGAAAGCCAGCGTCCTGACCCCGGTACGCATCTGTGCGAACTCGGAGAGATCGCCGACGGCGGCGCGAAGGGCTTTCAATGGGGGGAGGGAGCCTCCGCCTACCGCATATTCCTGGTGCGGCAGAAAGATCGGGTTTGGGCCTACATAGACACTTGTCCTCATCTGGGTACGCCGCTCGCATATCTTCCCAACCGATTTCTGTCAGAAGACGGCAGCCAGATCGTGTGTTCCACCCACGGCGCCCGGTTCCGGCCGCAAGATGGCTATTGTGTGAGCGGGCCATGTGAAGGCAAGTCTCTGAGGCCGTTTCCCATTGAGATGGCGGATGATAAAATCAGTGTAGGACAGAAAATATGAAGACACTGGACGTAGCGAGAGCGTATATGGACGCGGTGAACAAAGGCGACGAGGAAGCCGCCAGAGCAGTTCTTTCGCCAAACGCTGAGATCTGGCACAATTTCGACAATGTCACTCAAACCGTTGATCAAAATATGAAGCTGATGGCCTGGATGGTCCGCCAATCCAAGACGCGTGAGTACGAAGTGACGCACTTGGAGGAGATTGAAGGCGGCTATCTTCAGCAACACGTCCTGCGAATGACGAACGCAACCGGTGACAAGATCGAAATGCCTGCGTGTGTCATCGTTAAAGTCGTGGGCGGAAAGATCACCCGCATCGAAGAATATCTGGATCCTGCACCAGCCAGAAAGCTACGCAGTTAAGAACTGTAGGCCCGCATAAATACTGTGACGGCGTTGGAGGCGTGCTGTCTAATCTTCTTATCTGTCATCGCAGGGTCAATGCCCAAGACCACCCGCATAAATGCAGTGCCAATCAATAGATCCAAAAAGTGTTCCGCCGCCTGACGAGCATCCGAGATGTTGAGACTCGACTGCTCATGGATAAGCTGGAGCATGTCGCTAACACGGTTAATCACCTGGATAGAGCTGAATTCATAAAAGCGGCCTGCAAGTTCGGGAAACCGGTGAGATTCGGCAATAACGATCCTGTAGAGTGCGAGGGGGGTTTCCGACATTGCCAGCCTTAAAATCTCAACGGCGGAACCGAGGAGTTGATGTGCTGCGTTCTCTCCGATTGCGGCTGGCACGTCGAGCGCCGGCCAGAACCGGGCCAGCTGGGCGTGCATAACATCGATGAACAACTGCTCTTTGCTTTCATAGTAGTTGTACAGCGTGCGCTTCGAAACGCCGGCGACCTCCACCACGTTATCCATGCTCACGCCTGCAAATCCATGGGCAAGAAAGAGCTGGGTCGCTGCTTCGACAATCTGGTCAGTCTTTTCTCTTTTGCGGCGCTCCCAACCGGACTCCTCCAAATCTTCGGCGGGCTTTTTGGCAGACTTAGGCATTTTTGCGATCAATGTTGTTGATTTAGTAAACTGTACGGTGTATTCTATTACTAAACCGCAAAGGAATACAAGGCCAGAATGGACGCCAGAACCCCCGAAGACGAAATACCGGCATCCAACGCAGACGCACAGCGCGAAACCGGCGCGGGCGACAACGCGCCCGGCAGCTCTCTTTTGCGCAATGCCGCTCTGGCTGTTGGTGCGCTCATCGTGGCGGCAGCAGGTGTCGTGTACGGACTAGAGTGGTGGACAACGGGGCGCTTCGTCGAAAGCACAAACAACGCCTACGTACGGGGCGAAATCACACCGATCAGCCCGCGCGTGTCCGGGTATGTGACCGAGCTGCTTGTGTCCGACAACGAACAAGTGGACAAGGGCGACGTTCTTCTCAAGATAGAAGACGACGAGCACATTCAACAAATCGCCGGTTTGGAAGCGGAGATTGAGCGGCTCAATTCGGAAGTGTCTGTCCTCGAGGGCCGCAAATCTCTGCAATCCTACATGGTGCAGCAAGCAGGGGCTGAAGTTGCAATTGCGGAGGCGGAGCGAGACCGAGCGGCGGCGGAACTGGAGCGGTCGAAACGGCTCAGCCGATCCGGCAACACAAGCGCTCAAACCCATGAGTTGAACATTGCCGCTCATTCAAGAGCCTTGGGCGAAATCGCCCGGTCCAATGCCCGGCTGCAAGCGGCAAGTACACAAATTACGATTCTGGAAGCAGAGGAAAAAAAGCTCGGCGCCTTATTGCGAAAAGCTGAGGCGGAATTGAACATTCTCAAGATCCGCTTGGATGACACAATCATTCGTGCACCTGTAGCGGGGGTTGTGGGCAATCGCTCCGTCCGCACGGGCCAATTGGTCGAGCCCGGACGGTTTCTGATGGCCATTGTCCCACTCGACGGTGTTTGGATTGAAGGGAACTTTAAGGAAACCCAGCTCACACGCTTTGAGGAGGGCCTGCCTGTCGACATCAAGGTGGATACATTCCCGAACGCCAAAATTGTCGGAACGGTATCAGGCCTGTCCCCGGCAAGCGGCGCTGAATTTAGCATTCTTCCGCCTCAAAATGCGACGGGAAACTTCACTAAAATCGTCCAACGCATCCCCGTCAAGATCAGCATAGATCCGAACAATCCCGTCAGCGGGCGCCTCATTCCGGGCATGTCCTGCACAGTCAAAGTCGACACGAAAGCAGGATCGCAAAGTCGCGTCGCAGCCACGCGCTACTGAACAGCTTCTCAAACTCATGGCTGCCATTGACACAATTCCAACGTCGCAACCGGAAGAACCTGCTCTCACCCTAAACCAATACTTGGCGTTCGGTGCGCTGGTGTTGGGAGCGTTCTTGGCCGTCATCGACATTCAAATTGTCGCAAGCTCCATCGGCTCTATCAGCGCATCGCTTGGGGCCACTCTGGAAGAAGTCGCTTGGGTTCAATCGGCCTACCTAACCGCAGAGATTATCGTTATTCCCATCACGGCCTGGCTGACTTTGACGTTCTCGACACGGAACGTTGTCATAGCGGCGATACTCGGATTTGTTGCCGCAAGCTTGGGATGCGCTCTCGCCTGGGACCTTTCCTCTATGGTCGTCTTTCGCGTCATACAGGGCCTGTTCGGCGGGATGCTCATTCCCATCGTCATGACCGCCGTCTACGTCATTTTACCACCTGGGCGCCAGGCGAGCGGGATCGCTGCCGTTGGATTCGTTCTCTTATTTTCCCAGGCGATTGGCCCGGCCCTTGGCGGTTGGATCACAGACACCTTGTCTTGGCACTGGCTCTTTCTGCTCAATATCCCGGCCGGCCTGCTCATCGCCATAGCCGCATACTTCACCATCAATTTCGACAAACCGAACTATTCGCTGATCAAAACGATCGACATATGGGGGCTGCTGCTTATTGCGCTCTTTCTGGGGTGCGGCGAATTCGTCCTGAAGGAAGGAACGAAATACGATTGGTTCGAGTCGACCCTCATTTCACAGCTGTTCTTCGTTTCAATCGTATCATTTTTGCTGTTGATATGGCGGGAACTGTCGATCGAGAATCCGGTGGTCGATTTGCGACTCTTCCGGAACATGCAGTTTTCGCTTGCCTGCACATTGGCCTTATTTATCGGCATTATTCAGTTTGGGCAGATCTTCCTGATTCCCGCCATTTTGAGCTCTATCCGCGGATTCAACGCCATGCAAATCGGATCGGTCATGATGGTGTTAGGAGTCTTTTCTTTAATCGGGGCCTTGGCGGCTGCTGCACTAGAAAAACGTATTGGCGTACGGACCATGGCGGCGATGGGGTTTAGTTTAATGGTTGTGGGCATGTGGGTCGATCAAGATATGACCCACGTTGTTGGCCACGATCAGTTGTTCTTGGGACAAGCCATCAGAGGGTTAGGTCTGATGCTGATGTTCTTGCCGCTTTCCACCGTAGCGCTGGGACACCTCAAAGAGCATCAAATCAGCCACGGCAGCGGCTTCTTTAATCTTACGCGGAATTTGGGTGGCGCGATCGGACTATCACTCGTCACCTGGATGATGCAGACCCGGCAAGACCATCACTACCATAGAATAAGTGAAGCTGTGACGCAGGGCCGATCAGCCTATGACACGGTAACGGAAATTCCGGCGCCCGACATGCAACTGGGTCAAATCTTGCCCGACCTGTCGATCGCACAAATGGCGACCACCGAGATGGCGACACGTCTCGCCGAGCGAGAAGCGCTCATTATGACGTATAATGATGTCTGGATATTCCTCACCTTCGTCGCGGCTGCGTCGTTCCTCTTGGTCCCCTTCATGAAAAAACCCGCTGCCGGTGCGGCAGCGGGTGGGGTGCACTAAAGTGCGATGAGGAATCTATTTACTTGAGCAATGCGACTGCGTCGCTCTCCCCGAGGCCGCCTTGGCACGACGAGAAGTCGGCGATCATGTCGATTTCTGTACTTGTAGACAGGGAAACAGTGTCGGCCACAAGCGACGTACAATTGTCGGAGGCAAAGAGGTTAGCAGCGGCATTCGACTCAAATCGTCCGTTCGGGAAGTAAAGAGATCCGTCTAAGACACTGCTGATACCGCTATTAATCGTATGAGTTAAGCCTTGATTTCGGGCTTCCATGAAAAGAATGCCTTCATACGGGCCGCTTTCAGGCGCCGTCACATCAACGCTGCTGTTGGCGTCAAAGTCCAAATAAGCCCCATTGTCGAGAAAGAACGTGACACCCGTGCCGACGATTCTAGAGCCCCCGTTGAGCACGAACGGCCCACCGTCGATCACATACACGCCGGGAGCAAATCGAACGCTAGAGCCGTTGGTAATCGATAGCCCATTACAATAGACGTACTCGCCGGCGCCAGCGGTCACATCATAATAGCCGTCCGAATCACCACCACCGTCATCATCGTCATCGCCGCCACCCGTCCAGTTTTGGGTGAGATTGTTGTAATTTGCGCTTGTTTCATCGCACCCTGAATGGGGCGGCTCGCTCACACCGGAAAAGGGGTCGTCGCGGCAGTCTGAATACGTTCGGGTTTCAGGATAGATGTCGCTGGTTCCAGCTGTCGTAAACCCGCCCCCGATGCAAACATGACCGGCATCGGTGATTTGAGAGTCCCCGTCCAAATAGAGCGCTTCCGTATCCGTCGAACGGACATGCAAGGCACAGTCAGCCAGGTCGACATCAGCATTTCCAAGCAGTTGCATGGCCCGCGGAGCATCGGGACTGGTCGCGATGATACACGGTGGCTCTGACGGCGGTGATGCGATCGCTGAGGCGGAGATCTCAAAATACTCAAAACCGAAAGCGCCCGAAAAGAAAGAGGGGACGGCATTGCTGTTGTCACCCGAAAGTTCGGCGGTAACTTCAACGGCATTATACGGCGTCTGGTTGGCCGTAAAGATCTTGGTATCCTTGTCCCACTGGCCGAAGACAATATTGTCATCTGGAACGACATCGCCAAACTTTGCTGGATCCATGTTGCGCTCAGCATAAAGATTAGCATTGGCGCGCGCCTGAGTAAGGTTCGGCATAACGCTCGCAGCGGAAAGAGCGGCGGCTTCCGCAGCCGAATGCAGGTAAGACTTTGTGCGGTAGGCGTAGGTAAAGTCGATCGCCAGACCGGCAAGCCCAATGGTCGTGAAAATGATCCCGGCAACAAGCGGCAGGGCCGTTCCACTTTGATCGGAAAGAAAACGTCTCAACATCGTGTGATCTACGTCCAGTTCTTCCGCATGGTCGACGTGATCTCCAGGCTATCGGGAGAGAGGATGCCGAGCGGTGTAAGTTGATCCATGTTGGCGCTGGAGACGGTAACCGTCACAACCACATCTTGGTTTGTAGAGTTCTCCGTGGCCGGCGAGGTAACACTGACTGACATGGGTACATTAAAGATGTCGGCGAGGCGGTCCGTGACATATGTCTCCGCCTCCGTTTCGGTCATCAGACCCAAGGCCACATTGCGGCTGGCTTCCCGGGAAACATGGGTCATCTGATCTTGCGCGAAAAAGACCACGCCAGCTTCCCAGACACCGAGGGTCAGCATAAAGAGCATAGGAAGAATGAGAGCGAACTCGACAGCGGCCGTGCCCTTTTTGTCCCGGGCAGGTCTAACAACGAGCTGACGATAAGCTCTAAAGAGATCTAATCGAGAAAATACCGGTTTCATCTGCACCTCACCAATACACCTCATCACCCTGTCCGGCTTTGCGCCGGCTTCTTCGCAGCGGAATTTGAATAAAGATTTAATCAACCGCGACGCCTGGATTGTGCGCCCAAGGTGTTAACGAGCGGTCAAGGAAGCTAGTTAAACTCCGCTAACCAAAAAAAGTTGATCGGTGGCAGATTCCGCCGAAAATCGCCGCCAAAAGGCGACGGAAAGCGAACCTCAGCGCGTTTAAAGAAAAGCCAGCTGCTTGAGACGTGAGTTCCCCCTCCTCACTTGCCCGATAACTCGGGCGGCCGGCACACCCAAGTTGTGCAAAGTCGGTACTCTATCGGCTCTGCGGAATTTGTCATTTGCCCCATGGCGGATAGCGCCAGGAACGGACATTCTGGTTATCTGACCAGAATGTCCGTTTTCACGTCTGAGACCGTTTCTTGTGGGCGCGTCCGCTACTCGACGACGAGTTCGGGGTCCATTGTGATCGCGTTTGCCATGTTGAAGAAATTGGGGGACGTCGCCTGCACGGCCCGATGGATCTCTTCAAACACATGCTCAGGCGCGTCTCCTTTGATGTGAACCTTATAGCGCAGGCTTCGATACCCATTGGCCACGTCCGGATCGAGTCCCAAGAACCCTCTCAAATCGATGTCTCCTTCGGTTTCAATCCAAAGACTGTCGATCGTTATCCCGCGCATCGAACATTGGGCCACATAGCCAACGGTCATGCAGGCATTGACGGCACCAAGAAGGTACTCTTGCGGATTGGCAAATTGGTTTTCGCCGCCCAATTCGTTCGGCTCGTCGGCGTCGAAAGAAAAGTTCCGCTCGATATGGTCTGTGCCCATTTGAAATCCGGAGACTTCAGATCTTGAACGTGTCTGACCGTGCCAGGTCGTCTTAACCCTCCAAGAGGTCCGCCCCTCCTCAGGTTCGGCCGCGACCTTGCCGATGAGTTCCTTCAAATCGTCGACATTTAATCCGTTCACGATGTTTGGGTCATTGATTTTTGACATATCATTCATTTGATTTCTCCTAAGTTTCATTTTGCTAGTGCAGGGTTTCCAAGGCTGCGTGGATGCGCACGCCCTGGGCGTCCGAGATAAGGTCCGACAACACCCTCTGAAATGTTGGGTGCTGCGCACCCGAATGGATGTATTGCCAGCGGTAGGCTTTGAGGAACTGAGCTCGGATTTCGTCCGCCTCATTCGCGGATACGGCGCGCCCGCATGTAGCGGCAAAATAATTCGTATCGGACGCCGCTTGACTGCGCAGCACTCCGTCAACCGCAGCCACCAACTCGATGAATTCGTTTACGGCATCATCCCGGTCCACCGCGCTCAGGCTTGAATCGCAACGCCGGAACTCCACCTCATCAAGAATCGCATGCTGACTTTCTTCCTTCCAGTGGAACAGGAAGACATCCTTGAAGAGGGGGGATAGGTCTGCATCCGGCTCAATGCTCTGGCGGTAGTGTAATTGTGTAAAGAGCTCAATGTGCAGGGTCAGCGCCAATACGGCCCAAGTACTCTTGCTCAATACCGCTTGTGCCAATTGGTTGGCGTCGGCATCAAACCGGTAGCCCGCCGGCAGGGATTGGGCCACCATCGCGTCCACTTTGCGGAAGAGAGCCTGGTGCTTGAGCTCTTCATCGCTAAAGCGAACGAGGGCCTCAAGCGCGGTTTGGTCACCCATCCAATGGTCTTGGCTGATCTCGAGCACCTTGGCGTTGATGAACCGCTCAACCAAACCAAAGACGTTTGCATAGGTGCGCCCTTGGATCTGGCTAATATAGCGCCGCTCGTCCGTAGAGAGGGAGGTAAACTCGGGCGCGAGCGAAAGTCCATCCGGCAAGTACTTTTCCGACGTATCGAATTGACGGCCGCGAATAACGTCTTGATCGATGTCCCAGCGGACCTTTTTGGATGCGCTGATGCAGCGGGCATATTTCTCGCTCGCCGTGAGGGGGGCGATTGCATTCATTCATTTTCTCCTTAAATAGGGCCTAGCGCGCATCGCCGTCATCGGTGTGCGGGCCGAGCGCTTCAAATTGTTGTGTGGCAATGCGGATCAGATAGGCGAACGCCTGTCGGCGATCTATGATCGGAACGCCGCATGAATTGATCAAAACGCCGTTTTTGAGGCTTGATATGGATGCTTTATCTGACGTTCTGCGCACGTCCCAACTCTCGGGTGGGGTCTATCTCCACGCCGAGTTCTCTGAGCCATGGTGCATCGGAGCACGCACCAGGGTTGAATCCTGCGCCCGGTTCGGGATGCAACCTGAGCATCTCATTTGTTATCATTACGTGGCCTCGGGACGCTTGCAGGTGAAATGCAAAGGCGAGGAACCGATCCACGTCGCCGCTGGAGACGTCGTGCTGTTTCCACGCAATGACGTACATTTGATGGGCAGCGACCTCTCGTTGGCTCCGGTGAGCGTGGCGGACATTCTTCAAGAACCCAAATTCGGAACCCTTTTTGGCATCCGCCACGGTGGCGGCGGGCCGGTGACAAAGGTGATATGCGGGTTTTTGGGAACGGACGACATCGCATCCAACCCCGTCATTGCGGCTTTGCCCCCTGTGCTGAAATTGAGCGTCGAAGAGGCGGGCGCCGCCGAGTGGATCCGGTCCACGTTCCAGTTCGCAGCTGATGAGGTATCGGCGGGCCATCCCGGGTCGGCAACCGTGCTGTCCAAATTGTCGGAAGTCCTCTTTGTAGAGGCGATTCGTCGGTACACAGAATCCATGTCTGAAGAAGAAATGGGATGGCTTGCCGGATTGCGCGACCCTTATGTGGCGCGGGCCCTAGCGCTGCTCCATGGAGACATCGCCAAAGACTGGATGGTGGAAGACCTGGCGGCGGAGGTCGGCCTCTCCCGCTCGGCTTTCGCGGACCGCTTTTCTCGTCTCATTGGAAAGTCGCCAAAGCAGTATCTGATGGGTTGGCGGATGCAGCGTGCGTCTCAAATGTTAACAGACTCAAGTTTGAGCATTTCGCAAATCGCCGGCGCTGTGGGCTATGAATCCGACGCAGCGTTCTCGCGCGCATTCAAGAAAGCGCTGGGCGCAGCTCCCGCGACGTGGCGGCAGTCGAAGGCGTCATAGGACGTTTCTAGGTGAAAGCTCGCTCCAGGATGGAATCTGGTTCCCAGTCGAGAAGCGTAAGTGGATTTTCGCTTCAGTCTTACGGCGAGTTGACCTTCTCGCTTTTAGCGTAAGGTTGCTCCGCACAAAAAAGACTTCAAACGCTGGATAAAGGTGAAACCTTTGGCAGAGCTTCGGACTGAACGGCTTTGGGGTCCTGCACGTTAAACTGCTTCATAACACGCGAAATGATCGCGACCGCGAGGCGCCTCGGCAAGCGGGGAACGACCCCGGTGATGAGCTGGTTATAGAGGCCCGGCACAACAAGGGCATTGCCCTTCATAATAGGACGGTACGCCAAGCGGGCCATGCGGTCGGCGCTCATCCAAACAAAGCCGGGCGTGATGCCGACATTGTGGCTTGCGCCGTTCACATCGAAGAACTCGCTCTCGACAAATCCGGGACAAAGGGCGGTTGCTTTAACACCAGTGCCTTCCGCCTCGACCCTCAGCGTTTCCGTAAACTCGACCAGGAAGGATTTGGAGGCCGCGTACATCGTCATCCCGGGACAGCTAGGCAAGAATGCCGTAATGGAGGACACATTTACAATACGCCCGTACCCATTTTTCATCATCATGGGCAAGAAAAGGTGGCACAGTTCGGCCACCGCCGTGATCATGACTTGAAGGAATTTAGACTGATCTTCCCACGACGTCTTTGAATATATTCCGGAAACGGAATACCCTGCATTGTTGACCAAAACATCTACGTGATGGCCACTGTCAACCACCGCATTGTAGAGTTTTCTTGGCCCATCGGGATCGGACAAATCTTGTGGAAAAACCGAACACTCAACGCCATATGCGGCACTTAGTTCCTTGCCAAGAGCTCTAAGGCGATCTTCGCGTCTGGCCGTCAGAATAAGATCACATCCATTCTTAGCAAATTCCTTCGCAAGCGCTTCGCCGATTCCGGCGGAGGCTCCGGTGATGAGTGCTGTTTTTTTCATAGGGTGATTACGCTCATACTATGGTTAAGCAACTTTCAATCTGATGGCGCGCATCATCGCGCATTCCCGCAAAAAACGGGGAACCACCCCTCCGTATTCTATGCAAAGTATTCTATGCAAAATTCGCCGCCTGCGGACGCAAAGCTGAGAGCGCGCATCACATATTCAAAGCGATGTGCCTAACCCGTCATTGCACGTCCGAATGTACGCTTAAAACGTAATCAGAATCGAAGTTCCATGCAATACGCGTTCGCCCTGGGATCGTATTTGTCACAACGATCTCCACAGCAAATGGCAAAGGCTGTGTGCGAATGGATACGGAATGGTTGTTATGGAGCGAGAAGCTCAACTAATGAACTCTTGGTTAAGCCGCCACGAACTTCCCATAACTTGTCATCAACGCTTTTGCCGTTGCGGTCACGATCTTTTCGCCCAGTTCCGGTGTGGCTGTGGAAGGGTCTGAGCCGATCCGCCCGTCCGGGAAGCGGCGGCGATAATCCTCTGCATCAAGAATAGGTCCCATCGGAGCGATCTTGGGGTCGAGGACCGTGTTCCGCGCCTTGTCCGGATAGGCGAAAAAGGTCACGGCCACTTCCGATGGCGTTGCATGTGAGCCGTGCCCACTTGGAAAGAGCTCTTTACACAAATTGAAGATGCCTTCTAATTCCCACCAGTTTTGCAGATGACACCGCACCTGGGGCCCATTGGAACCGGGCGCGGCAAGACTTCGCTCAGCGTAAACTTCCGAGAACGCGGCCTTCACCGTTGAGACATTTCCGCCGTGACCGTTGAGAAAATATATCTTCTCAAAGCCATGGCGGGTGAGGGACGTGATCCAGTCGGTAAGGGCGGCAATCATTGTGGACGGGCGCAAAGTCATGGAACCGGGAAACGCCATATGATGTTGCGCACACCCCACATTGAAGGTCGGCCCGATAATAATGTCTGGGTCTTCCGCCGCGGCGTGCTTGGCAATGATTTCCGGACACAGAGCGTCGGTACCGAGGAGCCCTGTGGGTCCGTGCTGTTCCGTCGAACCGATCGGGATGAGGATCCCCTTGTGGCGGCCCAAATAGTCCTCGACCTCCGTCCACGTCATCAAATGCAAGAGCATCATGTTTTCCTTCGTTAGCGGCGCAGGGCGCCAAGCGCGATCGCATCGTCTTCTCTGAAGAAGAGCATCACAAGAGATCCGAAAAAGACAGTCGTCGAGGGAAAGAACAACACTTGCCGTTCCTCTTCGCTAACCAGGTACATGCCGAATGGGTCGGCGATATACTGCCAGATGGCCGCCAGCCCGACGCCCAAGACGATAGCCTGAATAGGATAGACGATTTGACGAAAGATCCCAAGAATGACCAGAACGCCCAGCAAGATCTGTGCGGCACCCAGCGGCGTCTGCATTGCCTCGGCGCTAAGTCGCCCGTCGTAATAGGTATCCGAAACCCCGATTGCGGCCTCGGGCGCCATGACTTTGATAAGTCCCCAGATAACCAGCAACGCACCGGTACTCACCCGCAGCAAGAGTAAAGTCAGAGCTTTCATCGATTCCTCCCCAAAGGCGCCGATCATACGCCAGCCTGCATCCCGAAAGATAGAGGACCCACCGAAACGTGAGAATCAGCGCCGCCCTGGCTTCTTGGTTGGCTTGACTTTCATCATCCCAGCCCGTTTGTTATCTGAAAAGGCGATGAGTTTCGCTTGCGAAGGGAGAGAAGAATGTTCGACACACTGATTAAGGGCGGCACGATCGTCGATGGGCTTGGCGGTCAACCGGAAACCGGGGATGTCGCGGTCAAAGACGGCCAGATCGCCCAAGTCGGCGGCACAATTACGGAACAGGCGGACCAAACCATCGACGCCGACGGGGCGATCGTTACTCCTGGGTTCGTTGATGTCCACACCCACTATGATGGCCAAGTAAGCTGGGACGACAAGATTGAACCGTCGTGCAGTCATGGCGTCACGTCCGTCGTCATGGGCAATTGCGGTGTTGGATTTGCTCCGGTCCCGGTTGGCGGCGAACGCGAGCTCATCGATCTTATGGAAGGCGTAGAGGATATTCCGGGAACGGCTCTTTATGAGGGCATAGAGTGGGGAAAGTGGGAGACGTTCCCGCAATATTTGGACTATCTCGAGTCAAGAAACTTTGCTCTGAATGTTGGTACGCAAATTCCCCACGGTGCCGTACGTAACTACGTCATGGGAGAGCGCGGCAGAGCGAATGACCCAGCGACACAAGACGATTTGGCCGCCATGGCGCAGATTGTCGAAGAGGGACTGTCGGCGGGCGCATTGGGCTTTTCCACCTCGCGAACCATCGGCCACCGCTCCGTCCACGGCAACCCGGTCCCGGGAACGTTCGCGGCAGAAGAAGAAATCATGGCCATTGCTGAGGCCATGCAGCGTGCGGGACGCGGCGTTTTCGAGATGATCCCGTCTGGTGCGATCGGTGACCTTGCCCAATTGGGCGGCGAACACCGCACGACCATGCAAGAACTCGACTTGATGACCGAAGTTTCCCGCAAGAGCGGTCGGCCGGTGACGTTCACGCTGGTTCAGACCTTCGAATATCCAGAGACGTACAAAGAGGTCCTGTCAAAAGTCGAGTCCATCAATCAAAACGGCGCCGATCTTCATCCGCAAGTGGCCTCAAGACCGATCGGGCTCGTCACAAGTCTTAAGACTTACCATCTCTTTCAGCGCCGCGAGACCTATTTGAAGATCAAGCACTTGCCGTTGGAAGAGCGGCTCTCCGAAATGCGTAAACCCGAGATCCGTGCCGCCATTCTGTCCGACTCGGACGTTCCGCCGGAACTTCCCGGCACCATGGAAAATGTTCACAACGTCTTTGCCATGGCGTTCCCACTCCTCTTCGAGATTGACGATACCGTCGATTACGAACCAACCCCGGACCGGAGTTTTGCGGTTTTGGCCGAAGCGGCGGGCCAAGACCATGAGAACTTCATGTATGATTTTTTGACGCGGGGAGACGGATCCAACTTCGCCATCGTATTGGGCAGTAATTTCTGTTCGAACAATCATGATGCCATCCATGAAATGCTCGCCCATCCAGAAACAGTCACGGGGCTGAGCGATGCCGGCGCCCATGTCAATCTGATTTTTGATGGGGTCGCCCCAACCTATCAATTGACACACTGGGCAAGAGACCGGGACCGCGGTGAACGTCTGCCTCTGGAATTTGTCGTCGCCAAGCAAACGCAAAAAAATGCGCAGCTTTATGGGCTCAACGATCGGGGCTCCCTGGAAATGGGCAAACGCGCCGATATCAATGTCGTTGATTTTGACAATCTGACCCTCGGTCCTCTGCAAGTGCTGAACGATCTCCCGGCAGGAGGCAGCCGGATTCTCCAGCCGGCCTCGGGCTACGTGGCCACGTTCGTCAATGGTGTACGAACGCGCCAGAACGACGAAGATACCGGCGCCCGTCCGGGACGATTGTTGAGGGGATAGCGGATTGTCGCGGTCCAGCGGACCGCTTTCCTCAGACACCGTCAAAGCGAGATCGAGCGGTCAGTCATTCGGTCAATCTCATCCTATTCCGCCGACAGAGTGAAGGTGGTTCCACATGGATCGCGCATCAGCGTACGATGGGTCTCGCCCGAGGCAGGGGGGCATTGAGCAAATGGGGCACCTCCCCGTGCTTTCATGCGAGACATCGAGGTGCCTGGATCTGCGACCTTGACGCTGGGGACCCAGACCGCGTGCTTCGGCTCGGCCTCTTGGACCAACTGAAAGGCAACGTGTTCACCCGTCGGCGCGGTCATTGCAAGACCCACTCTTCCTTTGGTTGAGGGCGAGGTCTTCCACTCAAACAAGGGGGCATAAAACTCTATCAGGATTTTCGGATCCGTACACAGATAGAAGTCTACACCAAACTGTCGTCGAGGAATCGGAAAACGATGACGCGACAATGAGAGCCCAACATACGCACCTAGAGGATCGCACAAAAGACAATTTCGGCCCACACCGGGAACCTCGAATGGGTGTTTTACGATTGTTGCGCCAAGCCGAACCGACTGAGCTGAAACAGAGTCGACGTCAATCACTTCGACATACGGAATCCATCCGTCCCTCAGACCGCTAGGCGTTTCGACAAAACCGGCACCCGCCTCTTCCAATGACTGGGCAAGCACGAAGTCCTTCTCGCCCCCACCCCACGCAAAGTCGCGCGCGCGCTCCGTCACAAAGTTCCAATTCGCAATGCGTTCGTAAAAGGATATTGAGCGAGGACGATCAGACGTGAACAGATCGTGCCAGACAACATGGCCGATTTTGTTGAATGTCATGAGGACCTCAGTCAGAAAACCAGTCCTCAGCATACCAAAGCGCGTTGACGCGGCGGTTGATCAAGATCAACGCGCCCTATGGCCGCCTTAGCGTGCCGGTGTCGACGTTAAACTGACTTGCCCAAGCCTAGGCCACCCGCTTGCGCACCATGTCGTTAAAGGCTTGTGTGATACGGTCAAGGTGCGGCCGCGTGTACGGAAAGTTGTCGGCATGATCGTAATTGTGCCGCATGGCCGGATTGAGCTCGAAGATGAAGATATTGCCGTCTGGTAAGAGCGTGAAGTCGATACCGAAAAAGTCCAGATCAACAATATCACGCAGCTTAAGAAGGGTGTTATAGGCTCGCGTCCCCAAATAGGTCACATGGTCTTCCAGATAGGCGCGCTCTTCTTCCTGGGTCCAAGGCGTCTTATCCATGATCGCGTAGCGATCCCCGGAATGGATGGCCCAATCATCAACAAATAAATTTGCCACTGGATGATAGTGCCCATCAATGCAAAAGATGCGAGTTTTGTTGTACAGTCCCGGCCCTCGCGGGTGATCGTGATATTGAATGATATAGTAGTCAGTGTCAGGAGAAGCCTTCGAAAAGTACTTTATCAGCTGGTCTTCCGACTTGACCCGTTTCACGCTGAGCCCCGTCTGCGAACCAGCAGCCCGCACGATGAGGGGGTATTCGAACCCAAAGCCAGACACCTGGTCGACGATCGTTTGCGCGTCCCCGCCTTCCCAGCGAATGCGTTCTGTTTGTGGAAAGATGACCCCGTCCACACTAGCCAAGCGCTGATAGTTGCGGTCTCGCGTTGTCTGATAAACTTGCCTTGGGTGATTGATAACGGGTCGATCGGAATGACGGTCGACAAACCGGGCAAGGGAAAGCAGAGACGCTGGCTCCCGGTCCGCGCAGCTAATCGTGTTGAGTATCAACTGAAAGTCGGGCAAGTTCTCGATCTTGTTGATGTTATCTTCAAATATGTTTGCGATCAGCAGATTATAGTCCCGGTGGTTTAGGAGATGCTGGATGGAGAAATGACCGCCTTGCAAAAGACTAACGAACTCCCCCTTCGTATCTCTGATGATCCCGTACGTTGCGCTTTGGAAACCCCGCATACGGAGGATTGTTTGCCTATCCTTGCGAGATTTGTTCCATCGCTCAAAGGGGTGTTTACGAACGACATCACCCAGGATGGCGCGCGCTTGTTTCATGTCGCCGTCTTCGCGGTAGATACTCGATAAGGACAATCCCGCATAATAGTTGTCGGGATCCAATTGCAGGCATTTCTGGTACGCGGATTTCGCCTCATCGAATCGACCATTCGTCAGAAGCAAATCTCCAAGGAGCTCAAACGTGAAAGCGTTAGACGGGTCAACTTCACAGGCCCGGGTAAAGCTCGCAACTGCGTCATCAATCCGGCCTGCCTTTTCATGAAGCTTGGCAAGCACAACGTGAGCTTCGCCGTCTCGGGGGCTGCCCGCCAAATAATTGGTGCAGATCAGAATTGCATCGTCGATCCGGCCGCTTTTCGCTAGCGACCGAACGAGCTTATGGTCAAGCGTGTCGCTTGCCGTTTGCGAACTGTCTTTTGTCGTGGCCTCCTGACTGTCGTTCTCGTTCGCGGCAGTCATTTGGGTTGACGTCTTAAGGCCCGGCGCCCTCAGGCGCACTCGGTGGAGCAACCGCTCACTATCCTTGGAAAAACCGCTTCGTCCGTGCAAGACTTTTGTGTTGTTCATAAACAAGACCTCGCCCGAGGCCAAAGAAAACCGTTGCCCTAAGTCCGGGCTGTTTAGAACCATGTCTAAACGAGACAGAGCATCTCGATGCCGCGCGGACAGGGACGAGCCGCTCTCATCAATCGAGCGTTGAAGTTGAGCGTCGTAATACCGAATGGACGGAGAGGGGCCTTCCCCATTTAGAACGGCATGATGGCGATCCCCAAAAGCAAAGACCGGTTCCCGCAAGGCGTCAAATGCGTCTTTGTCGAGATTTCGCATGATATCGTCGAGCGGCACCATCGACGTTTCGCCTCCGGCGGTGTCGGCAACGAGGCAATGAAATGCCACCAGTTCATGCGGCTCCGTCATATAGGATGAGTCCGTATGGGGAGAAAGGGCCTTATGCGTACGGCTGTACCGGGTAACCGAGTCTTCGGCGTTCGCTTGATCTTTATCAATTCGTACCCGGGTGAACGAAACTTTCTTCTGAGAAGGGGGTAATGTGTCTTTGGAAACGCCGAATTCCGCAACGCCCTTCGCAAGTTCCAAAAACAAGTCTTGATCCTGAGGGGAAGTACCCAAATGGACGACGCAGTAATAGGGATAGTAAGTCAAAGCTTGAACAATACGCCCGATTTCGGTCGCATCTTTCGAAACAGTGCGGTGTTTTCCCCCACTATGGAGTTTTGACTGCGGCCCTTTTATTTCGTTCATCTGCCGTCACCCGTTATTTCAGCCGCACTCAGCTTTCCCGCATCGCCTGGCGCAAAGCGTTCGAGAGCGGTGCGACGATGTAATCGAGAACCGTGCGTTCCCCGGTTAACACCATGACCGAAACTTGCATGCCCGGATGGACGTCGAGTCCCGCAACTTCCCGGACCTGGGAGTCGTCAAAAGCGATCTTTGCCAGGAAATAGTCCTTCATTGTGGTCGGATCCGTCACTTTGTCTGCCGAAACGTTTATGACCTCACCCATGATGGGAGCGGTGGGCCGTGAGCCCGTCGCCGAAAACTTGAGCTCGGCCGTCATGCCGACTTTCACCACGTCGCGGTCTTTGGGTTCCAATTTCGCATCAATGATGATCTGTGTACCCTGCGGTACGAGTTCGAGAACCTTTTGTCCCGCCATGACGACACCGCCCACGGTGTTCACTTGCAATTGATGCACCACACCGGAGCTGGGCGCATACATGGCGCTGCGCTTGAGGACGCTGTGAGCGGTGGTGATTTGACTGTCAAGCGTGTCGATCTTCTCAAGAACCGTTGTGAACTCGGTCGCCGCCAGCGCTTTGCGTGCCGAAGCCTGCCGGTCGAGTTCGGCGGAAAGCTCAGTCACGGTCGCCTGAGCCATGCCGATTTCGGCGCGCGCTTCGGCGATGCTTCCTTCGAGACGCGCTTCGTCACGCCACATTGAGAGGATGCGGCCCCTCTGTATGAGGCCCTTCTCGACAAGGGGAGCGAGGGAGTCCATTTCTTCACGAAGAAGGTGCAGCTCTTTGGCCTGCGCCTCTGCTCGCGCCTTCAAGCCTTCGGCCTTATACTTGAACTGGTCAATCTTGGCGGATGTCACGCGCAATTGATCTTTGAACGCCTGGTGCTTTGCTTCAAACAGAGCGATATGTTCGATCACGGCCTGCCGCGCCCGTTCCTCGTAGGTAAACATATCAACGAGAGTTAAAACCGGCGCCGGTTCACCCGGTTCCGGATCAGTGTCCAATTGAGCTGCAATATCCCTCTTGAGCATCTCTATGCTCGGGTGCGACAAATCCACCCCATAAAGAGAAAATTCTGATGTATGTGTGCCGGGATAGAGAATTTCCGAGAGCACGCCCGCCCCTTCGTAGATCCGCTGTTCAAGTTCCGTATCCGACAGAACGCTCGACCGCTTGGGCAGAATGGATGGGTTCACAGCCGACGTTCGGTAATCGTCTCGCTCCGCATAGAGCCGCATGGCCTGTGCGGTGGCTGCGATCCGCTGGCTGACCAAAAGGTCCAAATCAGCCCGTGCCTTCACGTCTTCGAGGATCAAAAGCGTCTCGCCCCGCTCGACATATGCGCCTTCCGAAACGTGGATCTCGCGAATGATGCCGCCTTCCAAGTGCTGAACGCTTTTGCGCGATCCCTCAACGACCGCAACACCGGGCGCAATCGCTGCACTCTCAAGGGGGGCGAAAGCAGCCCAGCCCAAAAAGCCGCCGAAAAAGGTCAGGATGATGAGGCCGCCAGCCCAGAAATGGGTACTGTTGCCCACAAGATCCTTTTGACGATCGTGCGTGTTGTCCTGCTTCTTAGCCATTGCTCTTTCCTTCCACAACGCGAAGTTTGGAGTCGTTCGCCACTTCTGAAACCGGCTCGTCCTTCACCTCTGGCTTCACCAGGTCCAGGCGGCCGTTCCGCAATTCGTAGAGACGGTCCACGGACTCGATCGTGCTTGGATCGTGAGAAATAAGCACCACCATGGAACCCTTTTCTTTAAGTTTGCGTATCGTTCGCTGAATGGCCTTGCGGCCGTCCACGTCAAGACTTGCGTCCGGTTCGTCCAAGACCACCAGCTTTGGCGTCTCATAAACAGCCCGCGCAAGCCCGACTCGCTGTCTTTGGCCGCCCGAAAGAATCGAGCCGCCGTCGCCGATCTCCGTATCGTATCGATTGGGCATCTCAGAGATCATGGAGTGGATGCCCACCAACCGCGCCGCCTCTATCACGGAGTCAAGGTCCCCTTTGGTCATGCGGGCGATGTTCTCTCGGATCGTGCCATCGAACAATTCGACCGATTGAGGAAGATAGCCGATATGGGGCCCCAAGAGGGTCCGGTCCGGATGAGCCACGTCGACACCCGCAAATGTCACTTTGCCGCTCGACGGCGCAAGATTGCCGATAATGATACGCGCTAAGGTCGACTTGCCCGCAGCGGTCGGCCCCATAATGCCGACGGCGTCACCGGGGTGCACATCGAGATTGAGGCCTCGCAAGAGCCCTTTGTCCCGACCCGGAATAAAGTAAGTGACACCGCGCAGTTTCAGCCCTTTGCGCGCGTCAAAAATCGGAGGGGTTTTCGGAACATCTGGAATGCGCGACAAATAGTCTTCAAGCTTTTGCTTACCTTCGCGGGCATTCACGACGGCCTTCCAAGAGGATATGCCTCGTTCCATGGGGCTGGTCGCACGCCGGAACAACAACATGCTGGCAATGATCGCACCAGCCGAGAGTTGATTCATTAAGATGAGGCTCGCAGCCAGCCCAAGCATGACGATTTGCAACGTCATCCGCGTGAATTGCGTGATGGCAGACATCAAGATTGCACGCCGCGCCACCGCGTTCTCGGCGTCGGCAGCAGTACCGAATTCTTTGGACCAGCGTTTTGCAATCGTCTCCCGCATTCCCATGGCTTCGATCACATCCGCGTTGCGCGCGGAAGCAGCGGTCAGGTCGGCGGATCGGGAAGAAGCATCTTGTGATTCGTTGACCACGCCGTGCGTCGCCCATTCATTGACCGCACCGATTGCGAGCAAGAGCACAGCGCCGAAGATGGCCAAACCGCCCAACAAGGGATGCATGATCCACAAAGCGATAATAAAAAGAGGAGTCCAGGGAATATCGAACAAAGGAACGATATTAGGCCCGCCGACAAAGTCTCGAACAGCGTGGAGATAGCGGATCCCCCGTTGCGAAGGGCTTTGGCTCCGCTTTTTGGCGCGCACCACTGTCGCCCGAAACACATCGGCGCCCACGCGGCGGTCAACCCAATTGCCGACCTTGGCCAGCATGAAACCCCGTAACGCTTCGAGGCCCGCATACGCAAAAATAGCCGTCAGTGCAATGACGGTCAAAACGATGAGCGTTTGTTCGCTCCGGCTTGGGATAACCCGGTCATATATTTGCAGAAGATAAAGAGGCACTGCAAAAGACAAAAGATTGATGAAGAAGCTAAATGCCGCAACCGTGTAGAGGCTGGACTTACATTTCGTCAGCGCATCTTGCAGTGCCGATTTTGTCGGATTGTCGATCGAACTACCAGCCATAAGACCAGTGTATCGCAACTGGAAACCAACAAAAAGGGAATGCCGGGGCGGAACGCCCCGACATTAACCTCATATATTGGCGTCGCCGTTAGCGATCAATCGCCGCCGTCGTCGTCGTCGTCGCCGCCACGTTTCCAACCGTAGCCGCCTCTGCCGCCGTCGTCGTCATCGTCGCCGCCTTTCTTGCCGCGACCGCCGTCATCGTCGTCATCGCCGCCTTTCTTGCCGCGACCGCCGTCATCGTCGTCGTCGCCGCCTTTTCTGCCGCGACCGCCGTCATCATCGTCGTCGCCGCCTTTTCTGCCGCGACCACCGTCATCGTCGTCGTCGCCGCCGGATCTGTACCAGTACGACTTCGAATCGTCATCATCGTCGTCGTCACCGGAACCTTTGCCGTAATAGTCCCAATACGCATTTCTAGCCATGGCTATTCATCTCCCTACCATTAGGCCAACACCAATTTGCGAGAGGCGGAAACTCATCCAACCCACAAACACTTCGCCTAAAGAACTCTGTGTGATTCTATAGACCCTATCTCCGCTAACACGAGAAGGGAGTACTGTTAACAGAAAAACGCTGGAACACGGATCAAATTGATCACTATGACAATAACGAGAAGTTTTCCCGACAGTTCACACTTATAGAGAGTAAGATGATTCCTAATTGGCGAAACAAGCGTTCGCCCTGCGCGCTTAGGGCGAACATAGAAGGGGAGTAAGACTGCCCTAATGTTGGGACCGAATTGATGCAAAGCAGTGCCACCAGAACTACATGGAGAAGATGGAGGCTTTTCGCGAGCCGGTGAGCCGCATCACTGAAACAACGGATGGGAGGAGATCCCATGAGACCACATATTCGCCGCGCCGGCCGTGATGACTATCCCGCCTTGCTGAGTTTGCTGGAAGAGTTGGGCTACCCGATGACTGAGGAAGAGTTGGAAGAGCGGTTCTCCAACTTTGGTGCGCACTTGAATGTCTGTGTAGCAACACTGGACAGCGATATTGCCGGGATGATCGCCTACTCCAACCTCATCCCTCGGCTGGCGGAGGGAGGAACATTTGTTCGCATCACCGCGTTGAGCGTGACGGCCGTTCATCGGCGCAGCGGCGTCGCGAAGGCCCTGGTAGATCATGTCGAACGCGAGGCTCAGGCATCGGGCTCGGTCATTATCGAAGTGAGCAGCGGACGCCGCGCGTCACGCGAGGCCGCGCACACCTTTTACCTCGCGATGGGATACGGACACGTCGTCCCAATCAGTCGTCTATCGTAAATTACTCGCGCCGCAGGAATGCTCATGATCGTCGCCATCTTCAGAGCCAATGTCAAACCCGGCAAAGCGGGTGAAGACTATCTGGCCCTTGCTGCGGAGCTGGAACAGATCGCGCGGTCGATGCCGGGTTTCATCTCTTATAAGTCCTACTACGCGGAAGACGGCGAACGCCTCTCTGTGCATGAATGGCGCTCAGCGGAAGATCTCAAAGCGTGGCGGGAGCACCCCACACATGTCGCCGCCCAAAACCGTGGCCGGGAGGAGTTTTACGAATCCTACACGCTCTACGTCTGCGACGAGCCGCGCGAGAGCCGATTTCAAAATTAGTGCGCGACGTCATTCGGTCAAACCTCGGAATCCGGAGGCGGAGAATTGCAAACGATCAATGGTACAAATTTGGGATCAACTTGACACGCCATCTTTGAGCATCGATTTAGAATCCCAAAGCCTCTGGGGCGAAAAATGGAATTTATTACGTTCGGACTTGGAGCCGTTGCAAGCAACATAATCGGACAAGCCACCCAGGCTATCACTGGGCTTGCTGCCGAGCGATTGGAAGGCGTAATCGGTAACAGGTCCATCGATCCCGGTCATGATGTAGAACGAGCGATACTCTCAGCTCATTGCCTCGCGATGAAATTTGTCATTGAGGGGATCAATATCGACGGCAAGAAAAGAGCTTCAAGCCTGGACCCTTACAGCCCAAATTCGATAAACGCCATTACTTCATTGAGGATTAGGATAGAGAAAATTGGGAAAGGAGAGTTCGAGCAGATTGCTGCCGATCTGGCCACCAACTGGCGCGAGGTGGTACCCTCAACTTTCCCGAACCAAGACCGGGACTTAGGCGAACTGAACAATCATATCAGCGCGGCGCTGAAAGACTTGCGAAGTCTGACAACATGGACAGAGAAGAACTGGGTGATCGTTGAAGAAGCTGCGAGAGATAAGCGATACGGTTGGGCACCTTTGTTCAAAGCGAAACTGCATGAAGCTCTAAAGAAAGACAGTAGCTTTAGAGAAATTTATTCTGCATACGTACTTAAGTCACACTCCGACCAGATTGATCAGATCTTAGATCTGTTGGGGCCTGACGCAGGGCTCGAGAGTTGGATTCAGAATATTACGTCTCGGCTCGAAAAAATCGAGGCGGGAATCCTGAGAAACGGGCGGATCAATGAGGACACCGCCGAAACGATACGAAACGTTGAGGAAACGGTGAATCGGATCGCTCAAAATTTGGACAGTTCGATCAGTACCGTCTTCGTCCATTACTTGGCCGGTTGGCTCGCCAGAGAAGGCGTTCCGAAGGACAAGTATGAAGCAACGATTGAACTTGCATTGCATCAGTATCTGTCTGGGCTCAAGTATCTGGGTCAGCACCAGAATTCATCACCGAGAATAGAAACAAAGAGACAGGAAGCAATTACTCTCTTTCAAAGTGGTCGACTTGATGAAGCGGAATTCGTTTTGGACTCGCTAATAGAGGATCCGACTGAATCATACAGACGAGAACTCAATAGTCGCGCAAATTTACTTGCAGACCGTGCGGCTATATCAGCGGCAAAAATGGATATTATTGGGTCCATGGAGTTCCTCAAACGCGCCGCAGGTATGATTTTTGAGGTCGACGAAGCTCAAGCTTGGAGCTGGCTCATTCGCGGCGGTGAAATCGGTCGGAGGCATGCAGAAATCACAGGAGACCGCTATCCTTTGGAATACGCAATAGACTTGTTCCATCAAGCATTGCAGATAACAGCGAATGGCTCTCCACAGCGCCATCCTGCAAAGGGAAGAGCAGCAGAGTGGTCACAGACTCAGAACTTTATCGGTTCAGCGCACAAGGTCGCAGGCGATTGGGGTGATGAAGAATCTATGGTGAAGGCGGTGGCATCGTTTCGCGACGCATTGAAGCACTGCATCCGGAACAATTCTCCGTTGGATTGGTCGATGATTCAAAACAACTTAGGCAATGCGTTGGTCGCCATAGGGAGCCGCGGATATCCCGAAGCATTGGAACAAGGGGTCTCGGCGTTTCGTGCCGCTTTAACAGAGCGGACGCGAGAACGAGCGCCAGCAGAGTGGGCGGAAACACAAAGCAACTTGGGTGTAGCGCTTGTGATCCTTGGGGAGCAAGGAAACACCGAGGCGCTGAGAGAGAGCATCACCTTATTCCGCTCTATTTTAAATGAGTTGAGCGCTGAAAGTTCACCCTTTCTGTGGGCCACCATACAGAACAATCTCGGTCATGCACTCATCGGATATGGAGGCAAAGGTGACGAAGGAGCTTTGAATGAAGGCCTCATCGCCATGCGCAAGGCTTTGAAAGTATGGACCAGAGAAAAAGCCGCCTATAACTGGGCCGGCGTACAACTCAACATGGGAAATGCCCTAAGTTCTTTTGGAAAAGGTGGCCGGATTGACTCATTGCTCGAAGGGATCGAAGCTTATCGTTTGGCACTTGAAGTTTGGACCGTGGAGACAGCACCCACGCCTTGGGCGAAAACACTCAATAATCTGGGTTCCGCGCTTGTTAGTCTTGGTGAACAAACAGGCGAAAAAGTGCCGATACTGGAAGGGATCGAATCATATCGTTCTTCGCTGGCGGTGAGGACACGTGATCGAGCCCCATTTCAATGGGCCAACACAAAGCACAACCTAGGAAATGCTTTGATGGTTCTGGGTGGATACGGAGATGCTGAGGCTGTATTGGACGCTATCAGCTCATACCAAGACGCATTGAACGAGTGCAGTGAGGAAACAGAGCCTCTGCTATACGCGACGACAAAGACTCAATTGGCGCTAGCATTTGTTGAAGCGAACCGATCCGCGCAAGCCAAGAAGCACTTTCGAGATGCTGAGTTAGTCTACCAGCGGCTAAGTTGCACTGACGAACTGCAGCGGCTTCATTCGACTATGAGATCCTGCGGAATAGATGTGGTCGGAGTACATTAGAAGCATACGGCTCACCGTATCACTCCACCAGCGTTCCATTCCGCGCCTGATCGAGCTTCTCTCTGAGATCTTGCAAAACGGGAAGGACGCCCGCCAATTGATCCATATCCATCATTCCTTGAAGGCGCTTCGCCAGCGGGGCGGTCGCCCGCACGCCCGCTTCGCGCGCCTCTCGCCCCGCATCTGTAAGTCTGACGATTTTCTTGCGTTTGTCCTCGTCGCTCTCGACGATTTCCACAAATCCTTTGGCCGCCAGCTTGGAGAGCGTGGCGGTCATTGAGGGTTTGGAGACTTGAAAGATGCTGGCAAGGCGCGACGGTGTTGTACCGTCCCCCAGGCGCACAAAGTGGTTGAGTACGCCGAATTCCGACGGACCCAGAGATCCGCCAAGTGCCTTTTGGAACTCGGCCGATGCCAATTGGTTGATGATCCCAATTTCGTTGAAGAACCGGAACACAAAGAAAGGGTCGTCCGCACCAACGATTTTGTCAGTATCTGTATTCGTAGTGATTGTGGGCCTCATGTGTTGATGAGTTTGGCTTCAAGCGGCCACCGCGGCGAGGGCTTTAAGGTCTTGCCATAACCCACTCGGCCGAACATGTGCACGACGCCATCGGGCACGCCCAGCTCATCGTGAATTTGCCGGTATAAGTCGGCCATCTCGGAGTACTCTTGCAAGACCTGACTAAGGGGATGGATCGAGAGATTGATTTTTTGTGCCGCCAGATTCATCCGCACCCAATCATATCCGGCTTTGAGCTGGCTCGCCCGTGTATTTTCGGGAGCCGTGATCCAAACAAATCCTTGGGCAGAGTGAATGATCGGATGATACATCTCTAATCCGGAATTGTAAGCGGTGGAGCCTGGCGTATCGAGACTTTCATGAGAGACGATGCCGACGGATTTCATCAGCGTCATGGCTGTGCCGCTCATATCGATCCCATCCGGGTTCTCGACGACGGCTTTATTGCCGATCCGCATCAGATCGACACTCTCCCGCCGGGTCACATCGGTTTCCATTTCGATGACAAAACCTTTCCACGCCATATCGACGAAGGTCTTGATCCGCCCCCGATCCGTGGTTCCTTCTACGGTGAGATCCGTACGCTTCGCATTGACGACTTGATCCACGATGGCAGGCGTGGGCGACCGTTCCGTATCGAAAGGGTCCTTATTCGATCGGCGCTCACGAACGGACGCAAAAAGCGGATCCCTTTGCGCATCAGTATCTCGGGCAAACGTGATCTGAGCAATCCGGTTGCCGTTCAAACGAGGCTGAGGCGCGCCGTCGGGAAAGCCGGTGATGGCCGCCGTGTAGCCCTTTTCAGCGGCCGCCTGACTGACCAACTCCAACATGCAGCCAAAACCGATCGTGATTTGCCGGTCGTAGGGGTCCGTATGGGGAAGGCGCCGCTCCAAATCGCAATAAACATCGATCTTGTCGTCATCCACCAGATCGAATTGCCACGGCTGGCGATTGTGAGGGTTGGGGGCAAGGATCCCATAGGCGAGCGCATCGAGCCGCGGATCGCCAAAACTCTCTCCCGCCCGCACCCACGGCTCGGTGGCTTTGGAAACGTCCACAGCCACATCGCACCCGCCTAAGCCTGTGACCAAAGCGGCCGCGCTGCCGCTCATCAAGATTGCCCGTCGTGAAAGCATGTCTCTCTCCATTAGTTAGCTAACTAACATATATAGATAGTTAGCTAACTAATCAAGGTAAGGGCCCATTTTTTTTGCAAGACTTACTTGGAAAGCGGCCGGAGAGAGCGCCAACATTCGGACGGCGAAAAGACTAGCTTGTTTCGCCAATCGCAGCGGCCTAAACAAACGAGAGGAAGCGAGCGCGAAGCAGGAGCCCGAACTTGGAACCAACCCCCCTGATCAGTTTCTTAGGCGCCGCCCTGATGATCGGCCTGTGGGGCGTGTCGGCGCTTATCATCATCGATATGATTTACCGGTCCATCACCGATCCAAAGGACGATCCGGTGAAAGACGTTTTGGAAGACTATCGCCGCGGCCAAGCCGAAGCCCAGCGCTCCTGGCGCGAATTTCTAAGAGGAAACAAGAATGACTGAGACGACCAGGGCGAAGGGCCCGCTGCACGGGGTGAAGGTATTGGACATGACGTCGGTTCTGCTGGGACCTTACGCGACCCAGATCATGGGAGATTTGGGGGCCGATATCGTCAAAGTGGAGGAGCCGGGCAAGGGCGACTTTATTCGCTGGGGCGGCAAGGCACCGAACACGCCGGGCATGGGCCCCATCTATATGACCGTCAACCGCAATAAGCGCTCGGTCGGCCTGAATTTGAAAGAAGACCAAGCCAGAGAGGTTTTTGCGGAGCTGGTAAAATGGGCTGACGTGTTCATTCACAATGTGCGCGAGGGCGGCATCAAGCGCCTCGGCTTCGACTACGAGGGCGCCAAAAAGATCAATCCCGAAATTGTCTACGTTCACGCCGTTGGCTTTTCCAGCGACGGACCCTACGCAGGTCGTCAGGCCTATGACGATCTGATTCAAGCCGCCAGTGGGTCCGCCAGCCTTTTGACAGCATTCGACGGAAATCCGGAACCCCGATACCTGCCCACATTGTTTGCAGACAAAGCCACCGGGCTCCATGCGGTCTACGCCACATTGGCGGGCCTCTTCCACAAGGAACGCACCGGCGAGGGACAGTTTATCGAAGTTCCCATGCTTGAATGCATCACTTCATTTGTCATGGCAGAGCATCTTTACGGCCACACCTATGATCCGCCCACGGGCCAATTGGGCTATTCCCGCGTCATCAATCCCAACCGCAAGCCGTACAAGACAGCCGACGGGCATTTGTCGATTGTTCCTTATTCGGATGATCAGTGGAAAATCTTTTTCGAGATGGCGGGCCGTCCCGGCGTGATGGACGACCCCAAGTTTTCCACCTTCAATGAGCGCACCAAAAACATCCAAGAGCTCTACGGTCTCATCCACGAGGCGGCGGCATCCAAATCAACATCCGAATGGTTGAAGCTCTTGGCGGAAGCCAACATACCAGCCATGCGGGTGAACTCGCTTGAGCAGGTCCTCGAAGACCAGCATCTGAAAGAAACGAATTTCTTCCAGAAGCACGAACACCACACCGAAGGGACCTATGTGGCCATGAAGCATCCGGTGCATTTCTCCAAAACGCCGGCAACGATCCGCCGTCACCCGCCGAACATTGGGGAAAACACCGACGAGGTGCTGGCCGAAATCGGTGTAAGCAAGGCAGCGGCGGAGTAAGGTTAACACCGGCCCTGCTTCGGCAGAAGAATCGATCACTGGCTTCGATTTATTGGCCGCACGGCGATCCGATGACAGGCCTAGATTGCCTACTGACTTGCCCTTTTTAAAGCCAGCCCCTAAGCATAGGCGGTGAAAAGTGACAAATTATCAGCATGGTTAACGCAATGACGGCAAACGGTGCCATAGAGTCGGATGGATTGAGTTCGATCGAAGCGATTACATCGGGACTGCGCTCAGTTGGCTACATCAGTACACATGATATTTCGACGTCCATCTTTCTCGCCCACAATCTGAGAAAGCCCATCCTGGTTGAAGGACCTGCCGGCGTCGGAAAAACGGATCTGGCGCAATCGACATCAAAATATCTCGGTCTACCCCTTATCCGGCTCCAGTGTTATGAAGGCCTTGACGAGGGTAAAGCGCTTTATGAGTGGAAGTATTCAAAGCAACTCCTCTACACTCAGATCCTCAAGGAAAAGCTCCACGAGATTTTGGACGGTGCCGAGAGTGTCAGCGATTCCGTCCTGAAACTGAACGATTTTGACGATCTCTTTTATTCCGACAACTTCTTGGAGCCGCGGCCGCTCTTGCGGGCCCTGCGCCAAGAAAAGGGCGCTGTTCTGCTCATCGATGAAGTAGACAAGTCCGACGAAGAATTCGAAGCTTTCCTATTGGAGGTGCTCTCCGACTATCAGGTAACCGTGCCCGAGCTGGGAACAGTTCAAGCATCCGTTCCGCCCTTGGTGATCCTGACCTCCAACAACCAGCGGGAAATCGGGGATGCGCTAAAGCGCCGGTGTCTCCACTTATTCATCAATTTCCCGGACGTTGAGCGGGAACAGGAGATCGTCAACGCTCGGTTGCCGGAAGTTCCCGAGAACCTTCTCAAAAGCCTGGTGTCATTCGTGCAGGAATTGCGTGGTGAAAGCATAAAGAAGCTTCCCTCCATCAGTGAAACCGTGGACTGGGCACGCACGCTTATGCTGTTGCACGCCGACTCTCTGGACACGGAGATTGTGACCTCGACGCTCAATGTCCTGCTCAAACACGAGAGCGATGTGATGGCCGTCAAGCCGGTCGTTTCTCAGCTGATCCGCGCCGCCGAACAAGACAACAGTCTCAGCATTCGGGGCTAGAGTGGAGCGCACCCTCACTAACTTCATCCGGGCTCTGCGCCTCATGGACGTGCCGGTGTCCACCGGCGAAGCCCTCGACACCATTCGAACGGTTGACGTGGTGGGCTACCGCGACCGGGAGCTTCTCAAGGCTAGCCTTCGCCTGGTGGTGGCAAAGTCACCAGAAGAAAAAGTGATCTACGACGACGTCTTCGACAAATTCTTCGCCCCTCCGCCGTCCCACCGAAAAGGAGAAGGCGGTCAAGACGGGAAATCCCAAAGTGAAGACGGCGGCGAAGAGCGATCGTCAGATAATGCGCAGTCAGAACAGTCCAACGACTCTGGCGAGACGCAGGCTTCATCTCAAGGCCAAAATAGGGGCGGGTCCGAGGCTCAAAGCGGAGGCTCTGGTAGCGAGCAGGGTGGAGAATCCCAAAGCGCGCTCGAGCGGCTCTTAGAACTCGCCCAGCCCGGCAACGAAGAGGCCCTGGCCGTGGCGCTCCAACAGGCCGCCGAACGCGTCCAAGTCAACGACATTTCGCTATTCACTCAACGTCCTCTCTACGCCCAACGCATTTTGCAGGAGCTTGGCTCTAGAGAATTGGACGACGCCATCCTCGATCAGCTCCGAGAACGGACGGAAGAGGGCGAGGCCCGGGCCCAAGTCCTCATGGACACACGGTCCCGCCTCTATGCCGCCGCGCGCGAGGTCGTGGACCAGCGTTTTGAGCTCTTCGGCGAGGCCGCTTCGGAACAATTCCGCAATGAAGTCCTTCAAGATAAATCCCTTCGAACGCTCGACCGCCGGGACGCGGAGCGTATGAAGAACATTGTACGCAAGATGGCCAAGCGCCTCGCCATCAAACACCGCCGCAAGCAAAAGAAAGACAATGTGGGCCGGTTGGACCTGCGCCGGACCTTGCGCGCCAACACGGCGTTCGACGGCATTCCCTTCGATGTGAAGTGGAAGACCAAAAAACGGGACAAGCCGAAAATCGTGACCATTTGTGATGTCTCCAATTCGGTCTCCGCCTACGTACAGTTCTTGTTGATGCTGCTTTACAATCTTCAGGACGTGGTGACGGACATTCGCTCCTTCGCCTTTTCCAGCCGTCTGGTGGACGTCAGCGATATTCTGGAAGCGAATGAACTGGAAGAGGCCGTCGGCATCATCTTGCGTGAAGTGGGCATGGGCTCCACGGACTACGGAGCAGCGCTGACCACTCTCTATAACGATCACTGGTCGACCATCGATCGCCGCACCACGGTACTGATCCTCGGCGACGGCCGTTCAAACTACACGAACCCACGCCTCGACATCTTCCGCGAACTCGACGGATACGCCAAGCGGATCGTCTGGCTCAACCCCGAAGCGGAATCCCAGTGGGGGACAGGCGACTCTGAGATCCTCAAATACAAGCCCTTTTGTTCCGTCCTCGAACGGTGCGCGACCGTCAAAGACTTGGGCCGCGCCGTGGATGAAGTGCTCTTGGCGTATCAAAGAGGGTAGGGGGTTTGGCTTTCTTCTCCTAAGCTAGCTTGAGGCGGCCGGTACAAGAAAACCCGGCTCTACAAGTCTTTGTCTGAGTTCCCATGATGGACTGGTGGAATATCCGATACTGGCACACCATATTTGTGCAGTGGCTGTACCAAGGTTCACTTTGTGGCGGACAAAAAACAAGCCAAGGGCTTGATCAGGCACCGTTGGAAGGTGGGGGTGTCATTTCGGATGATGGCTGCCAGCATCGTCTTCACTGCGATGGTATACCCAAGATCGCCCATGTCGATTGACCTGACCGGAAACGCTCCTACTGCTGCTTTGGTTTTGGCATTCCTAATCTTTGTTGGGTTCCAGCAATGTAGACAGTGTGCGCGTCCCGTTCTGATGTGGGGGTATTTCTGGATCCCATTTCCGCTTTCCCGCTGTTCGAAGTGCGGTACGAACAATTGGATCTATAGGGTCGAAAAATGATTGAGAGCCCAACCTCCCCCTTGTGGGGAGGTCGAAAAATTGGTGCTTGCGCACAATTTTTCGGGTGGGGGTAAATGTGAAACGATTTTATGTCTGTGAACCAACAAAGCAAAGACCGCGCAAAAAAGCTTAGAAAAAATCTTACAGACGCTGAGCGACTATTATGGAAGTGTATCAATCGCAAGCAACTGTGCGGCGCTCACTTCCGCCGTCAAGTGCCTATGGACCGTTACATCGTTGACTTCGTGTGTCATTCACGAAAGCTCATCATTGAGGTCGATGGCGGCCAGCATAGTGAACCATCGAACGTGGAATACGATATTGAGCGCACGGATTTCTTGGAAGATGAGGGATACAAGGTAATTCGATTCTGGAATAATGAAGTGCTCCAGAATACGGAAGGTGTCGTTGAAGCTATTCGCCTCGCTGTGAAAGAGCGGGAACATCCTGTACCCCACCCGAAAAATCCTTCGTGACCTTGGATTTTTCGACCTCCCCACGAGGGGGAGGTTGGACAAGCCGTCGAGGCAAACGCACCTACCGCATCCCTATCGGCATGCCCCCGTCGATCGCAACAATCTGTCCAGAGACGGACACCGACGTACAAAAGGCAACGGTCTGCCGCGCAATGTCACCAGGATCGCCGACCCGTCCGCGTACGGCTTGTTGCCGGGCGCCTTCTGCCAGAGGTTCCGGCACATTTGCCGCCATGCGCGTCCCCTCGACCAATCCGGGGCAGATGCAATTCACCGCCACGTCAGGTGCCATCGCCACCGCGAGGCACCGGGTCAGATGGTTGAGCCCGGCTTTGCTCGAAGAGTAAGCAATCGAGCTAGACCCCGGAGAAAGGCCGCCGACGGAAGAAATATTTACAATGTGGCCGCCGCCATCCGCCTTCAAGGGGACTGCGAGCGCACGGGAAAGCAAAAACGGGCCCCGCAAATTTGTCTCTAAGACCCGGTCCCAGATATCCGCCGTCAGGTCGTCGAGTTGCGGGAAGGAGATGCCAATGTTCCACGCGGCATTGTTCACAAGGATATCCAGTCTGCCAAAATGATCGGTAACCGCTGTCGAGGCCGCCTCAATCGAATTGGGGTCTCGTTGATCAAGCTGAACAGCGAGCCCCCTTCGGCCAATACCCTCTAGTTCTGCCACCATCTTGTCAGCGGTGTCTTTTTGGCCGACATAACTCAGCGCCACGTCGGCGCCTTCTTGGCCGAGCTCCCTAACAATGGCGCTGCCAATATCGCCGGACCCGCCGGTCACGAACGCGACTTTTCCCTCGAGTTTCATTGTGTCTCCCTTTCAAATTTCTACGGACTATAGAGGCAAGCGGCAGTTCTCTCAAACGCGAACGAACTCGTCGGCCAAGAAGGTTTAGGAGGCAGCTCTGTTTGTTCGGGAGTGCCCGATGCGCTGCCGGTTTCTTCTTTCTGAACACAGAAGAAGAATGCGGCCAGCAAATGTAGGTCTTTGAGATCTCTACCGACGATTTGCGCGCGGCTATATTCCGAAACAAATCTCACCCCAGAAGAATCGTACGATCTATATGTAGGCGTTTTCTTTGCGCTTGAAGGAGAACTTGCTCAATGGGTTGAAACGGAATTCCGCGGCGGGGCGTGTCCCGGGACCTCTATGGGGTGATTGCCGGACTTGGGGTTCGCACTTGCCCTGAGCCCGCGTGCATCCTAAAGGTATCCTCAAAATCACAAAATACTGAGGAGCTGGGCCGATGACCGATGAGCAAGTGTTTCCCGTATCGAAGGAGTGGGCGTCGCGTGCCTTCGTTGATGATCAGAAGTATCAGGACCTCTACCAGCAGAGCATCGACGATCCGGAAGGCTTTTGGGCCGAACAGGCGCAGCGTGTCGACTGGATCAAACCCTTCTCAAAGATTAAGAATGTGTCGTACGACGCAGCCGATCTCCATATCAAATGGTTTGAAGACGGAACACTCAATGTCTGTGCCAATTGCGTTGACCGGCATCTCGAAAAACACGGCGACCAGACGGCCATCATCTGGGAAGGGGACGACCCTAAAGACGACCTCAAGATTACGTACAAAGAGCTCCATGAGCACGTTTCAAAACTCGCCAATGTCTTAAAGAGCGAAGGCGTAAAAAAAGGGGATCGGGTCACGATCTACATGCCGATGATCCCCGAAGCCACTTACGCCATGCTGGCATGCGCCCGAATCGGCGCCGTCCATTCCGTCGTCTTCGGGGGCTTTTCGCCGGACAGTTTGGCAGGGCGGATTCTCGATTGCGAGTCAACATGCGTGATTACCTCAGATGAGGGGGTGCGGGGCGGTAAGCCGATCCCCCTAAAGGCGAACACCGACGCCGCCCTTGAACACTGCCCTGACGTTTCGTCCGTCATCGTGGTCCGGCGCACCGGGACGGACATTCCTATGAAGGCCGGCCGGGATGTCTGGTATCACGAAAAGATGGAGAGTGCGTCATCTGACTGTCCGCCTGAAGAAATGAACGCAGAGGATCCGCTTTTTATTCTGTACACATCAGGCTCAACCGGCAAACCCAAAGGAGTGATGCATACGACCGGCGGCTACCTCGTTTATGCCTCTATGACTCATCAATATGTTTTCGACTATCACGATGGCGATATCTATTGGTGCACGGCCGATGTGGGCTGGGTCACCGGCCACAGCTACATCGTGTATGGACCGCTTGCCAATGGGGCCACAACTCTCATGTTTGAGGGTGTCCCCAACTACCCGACGAGTTCGCGCTTTTGGGAAGTGGTGGACAAGCACCAGGTTAATGTCTTCTATACAGCGCCGACCGCCATCCGGGCGCTCATGCGCGAAGGGGACGGGCCCGTCAAAGCGACAAGCCGGTCCTCGCTGCGTCTTCTGGGCTCTGTCGGCGAGCCGATCAATCCGGAAGCCTGGCTTTGGTACCACGACGTGGTCGGCGATGGCCGCTGCCCGATTGTAGACACTTGGTGGCAAACCGAAACCGGCGGCATCCTCATCACACCTTTGCCGGGCGCCACGGCACTCAAGCCGGGCTCTGCCACGCGGCCATTCTTTGGCATCACGCCGCAAATTGTCGATGCGGAAGGAAAGGTCTTGGAAGGCGCAACACAAGGAAACCTGTGCATCACGGACTCTTGGCCCGGCCAAATGCGAACGGTTTACGGCGATCATGAGCGCTTCATCGAAACTTATTTTAAAACTTATCCAGGCAAATATTTTACTGGCGACGGCTGCCGGCGGGACGACGATGGATTTTACTGGATCACTGGCCGCGTCGACGATGTGATTAATGTTTCAGGCCACCGTATGGGAACTGCAGAAGTAGAATCAGCTTTGGTCGCCCACGACAAAGTCGCCGAAGCGGCGGTTGTGGGCTATCCGCACGACATCAAAGGGCAAGGCATATATGCCTATGTCACTTTGAATGTGGGTGAAGACCCCAGCGAAGATCTTCGCAAGGAGCTGGTCGGTTGGGTCCGAAAAGAAATTGGACCCATCGCCTCGCCTGACTTGCTGCAATGGGCACCAGGTTTGCCGAAGACCAGATCTGGCAAGATCATGCGCCGTATACTGCGCAAGATCGCTGAGGACGAATTCTCCAATCTTGGTGATACGTCCACTCTTGCGGATCCGACAGTGGTTGACGATTTGATTGAAAATAGGATGAACAAATCTTGAACGGCAGTGCGGGAAAAACAGCCCTCATTACGGGCGCCTCTGCTGGAATAGGGGAAGCACTGGCAAAGCAATTTGCCAAGAACGGCTTCGACCTCATTCTGACGGCGCGGCGCGAAGATCGTCTAAACACCCTCGGCGCTGCACTGAAAGAGAAGCATGGCATCTCGTATTGGGTCATTCCCGAAGACTTAGCCGACCCCGGCGGCCCCAAACGCTTGTTTGATTCCGTGCAGGACAAAGGTCTGCAAACGGATGTGCTTGTAAACAATGCAGGTTTTTCGGTTCAGGGCGTTTACACGAAAACGTCGTGGAAAGATCAGTGCCAACTTATACAGACCATGATTGGTGCGGTCGCCGAACTCACGCATCATTTCCTGCCTGAAATGACGGCAAGAGGCTACGGACGAATTGCAAACGTCGCTTCAATCACAGCCTTTCTTCCAAGTTGTCCTGGTCAGACTCTCTATTCAGCGTCGAAGGCGTTCGTGGTCGAGTTTACGGAGACTCTCAATGTGGAAATCAAAGGAACCGGGGTCACCGCGACTGCGCTTTGTCCTGGATTTATCGACAGCGAATTCCACAAACAGAGCGGAGTAGACGAGAAAGTTAAGGTTTTGCCCTGGTTTTGGTGGATGGATGTAGACCGAATGGCCGAACTCAGCTATCGAGCTACGATGGCCGGCAAACCGTTATACGTGCCGGGCATCTACAACAAGCTGATGACCGGATTTGTATCGCGTCTGCCCAGGCGGGTTGCGGTCGGGCTGGTCTCCCGCGTTGCGAGACAGGTGAACATACAGGATCCGGCAGTGGGTGTGTAATGTGCCTTCCGTAAACAAAGAAGTGCCACTCAGCGAGCGGGCGATCGTTGCCCTCGACGTGCCGGCAGCCACACAGGCGCGAGAGATTGTAGCCAAACTCGGGGACTCCGTTGGCTTTTACAAAGTCGGCTTGCAGCTCTTCACTTCCGAAGGCCCGGACTTCGTCCGACGACTGCAGGATCAAGACAAGCGCATCTTTCTCGACCTTAAATTCTACGACATTGGCAAGACCGTGGCGCTTGCTACGGAGAGGGTTGCCGAGTTGGGCGTGGACTTCCTGACCGTGCACGCGGAAGAACAAAGCATAGAAGCCGCCGCTGAAACGAAGGGAGAACGGCTCAAAATACTCGCCGTCACTTTGCTGACCAGCCTCGACGAGGCGAGCCTCCGCCAAAACGGCATCACTTTGTCTGTAGAGGAATTGGTGCTTCGCCGGGCGCGCTTCTCACTCAATGCCGGTGCGGACGGTTTGATCGCCTCACCCCGTGAAGTGAGTGAACTCCGGCGCGTGTTGGGGAACGAGTATCTTATCGTCACGCCAGGCGTGAGATCCGAGGCGGCCGAAGCCCATGACCAAAAGCGCACCGCCACCCCCTATCAGGCTATAGTAGACGGCTCCGATCATGTCGTAGTGGGCCGCGAGATTACGCAAGCGAACGACCCCTCCGCCGCGACAGCTGCGATTCATGAACAGATCGAACGGGCTTTGAGCCTGCGAGTTTAGAAATCGCTGATCACACCTTTGCGTTCCCAATCGCCATAACGGGTTGGTTCGGGGCCAGCTTGGCCGCCCAGTTCCTTGGGTTGCTCGGTCTCAGCCTCTTCCGCTTCCCGTCGCTGACGCGCTTCTTCGAGCGCCCGCCTGGCCGCCGGTGTCAGGTCCCGCTTGGCTCCATTGTCGGGTGTGCCTTCCGGCGCGCGGCCTTCATTCTCGGTTATGACTTGTTCATCATCCATCTTACGAAATTCCGCCGATTCCCGGACCTATTGACACAATTTTCTAAGATACCACATTTCGGGTAAAGCAGCGACAACCCGAGAGATAGTCTCTTGGGCTCTGTCTTCCAACACTTTCGGAGTGCACATGAATTATATGCGCACCGGCATCCTGCTCGCGGCGATGACCGGCTTGTTTTTGGCGATCGGATTTCTTCTGGGCGGTCAAACCGGCATGATCATAGCATTCGTGGTGGCTCTTGCCATGAACGGCTTTGCCTACTGGAATTCGGACAAAATGGTTCTGAAGATGTATGGCGCCCGTCAAGTGGATGCAGGCTCCGCGCCGGAATACTATGCTATTGTGGAGCGCTTGGTCCGGAACGCGGGCATGCCCATGCCCAAAGTGTTTATCATGGAAAACCCTCAGCCGAACGCGTTTGCCACGGGGCGCGACCCGGATAACGCCTCGGTGGCGGCCACGACCGGTCTTCTTCAGATGCTCACCCGTGATGAAATCGAGGGCGTGATGGCCCATGAGCTCGCCCATGTGAAGAACCGTGACACACTCATAATGACGATCACAGCGACCATTGCAGGCGCCATCGGCATGTTGGCCAATTTCGCGCTTTTCTTTGGCGGCAATCGCAACGGCGTGGGCGGTATCATTGGCACCATCGCAATCATGATTTTGGCGCCTATGGCGGCGGGCCTCGTTCAGATGGCCATCAGCAGAACGCGCGAGTACGAGGCCGATCGAATCGGAGCCGAAATATGCGGCAACCCCATGGCTCTTGCCTCGGCGCTGGCCAAGATTTCCAACGGGGCGGCGCGCATCGACAATGTCCATGCCGAGTCCAATCCGGCAACGGCCCATATGTTCATCATCAACCCGCTCCATGCGAACAAGGTGGACAACCTTTTCTCGACCCACCCGAACACCCAAAACCGGATCGACCGCTTGCAGCAATTGGCCCGGGGCGGCGGCGGTTTTACGGCGACTGCTAATTCCGGTCCGTGGGGGTAGAGGCTTGCAATAGCCCCAGGATGGCTTGACTGGACCCGGCTGATCCGGCGCGGTCCGCAGCGCCAAACCCTTGAGAGAGCAAGAGGTCCATCGCCCCTTCGACCTCGGCGCCCGATCGGCTGATCGGATTAGGAAGCCAGTCTGGCGCTCGGGCGCTGTGATCTCTCAAAATGAGGACGAGCCGGCCATCCGGCCTCAAGACCCGGACGATTTCGTTTATGGCCAGCTCCGGATCGCTCCAAAATTGAAATGTGTGAAGGGCCGCGACGACGTCGAATCGGCCGTCTTCCCAAGGCAAGTCTTCCGCCGAGCCGGAACGCAGATCCAAACGCTCTCCCAGTCTTCTGAGGCTGCGACGGCCTCCTGCCATGTCCAGCATCGCTTGCGTTGGCTCCACCCCGGCGAGAAAGAGGTCCGGCGCCGAACGGGCCAGAATTTCAAGCAGTCTTCCGGTGCCGAAACCAATCTCCAAAATGGACTGTCCGCGCGACGGCTGGATGAGCTTCAAGGCAAGCCGATAGGTCGGTGCGTTCATCCATTCCATCAGCCAACCGAACGCGCGCGTCGGCGCCATGGGGAGGGGAGAGCGCATTGAACTCATTGCAACCTCTTGATCCGAGCGGAATATATCAGATAGACAATACATATTGTCTAATTAATAGACAACAGAGATTGTCTATAGTCAAGTGAGCAAAGAAGAATGTCCGAAAGCGCGGAAGAAGAATTCCAAACGCTCATCCGCCTCATTCCCAAACTCTATTTCAAGCTGCAAACATTGACGGAACAGGGTGTGAAGGGGACGGGCGTTTCTCCCGGCCAGCGGGCCTTAATGGAAGACATCGACCGGCTAGGCCCCCACAGCGTGGGGGCACTTGCCAAGATGCGCCCGGTGGCGAAACAATACGTACAAAAACTGGTTGCTGATCTGAAATTCCTAGGGCTGGTTGCTTTAATCCCCAATCCCGCCGACGGCCGCTCGAAACTGGTGACATTGACCACCAAGGGCCGGAACAAAATAGAGGACTGGCGAAGCGCGGAACGTGACTTAGTCACCGCGTTCCTAGACACGGTCTCCAAGCGAGATGTGACGAGAGCGCTGCACCTCATGACTCAATTAGAGGTGGCACTCAGTGATGCCATCAAAGTGGTTAAGCCGAGTGAGGACGCTTAGAGGGGACTTCGAGAGGCTTCACCCCAAAACCGCCAACATCTCGTCGACGGTGACAAACTTCTTGCGCGGCGCGGGGGGCGTAGCGCCGGAGATTTCGGCGGCTTCGATGACTTTCCAATCTTCAAAACTCACGACACGAACGTTTCGTTCCTTCAGCAGGTCGGACAGCCCGTCTCGGCCACGCTTGGAACTTGGAGAGAGATCCGCCAAGATTTGTTTCGCCGTGTGGTCCCCATCATGTTTATTGGTACCGATCACACCGGTCGGACCGCGCTTGCACCAGCCACCGGCATAAAGTCCTGGCCCAACGCGGCCATCGTCATGTTCGAACGTACCCCATTTATCGTTGAACGGCGCCCCTTCAAGCGGCGATCCGCGATAGCCAATGGCTGTCAACACCATGCTGCAGTCAAGGCTTGATGTTTCGCCGGTCGCTACGACTTTACCGGTTTCGGTTCGGTTACGCATCAATGTCAGTCCCGTGACGGAATCGCCACCGAGCACTTCGACAGGGCTCAAATTAAAGTCGAAATGGACCCGCCGCCGTTTGGAACCATCGTCCGCAATCTCCGTAAAGCCGCGCAATATCTCGACATTCTTGTGGCCGACCCTTTGCGCTTTCGCGTCAAGATGATCAAACTCCAGCCCCTCCAACTGTAATGGATCAATAACGGGAGCCGCACCTTGCAGCTCACCCATTTCGCGGAGTTCTTGCAGCGTAAACTTGGCATGAGCCGCGTCTCGGCGGGCAATCATATGAATGTCTTTGATCGGGCTGTTAACGATTGCCTCGGCGGCATAGTCTGCAATATCGGTTGCCGCGAGTTCCTCCTCTGTGCGCGACAAGACACGGGCAACATCAATGGCCACATTACCGGCGCCGATGACCGCCACCGTTTCCGCTTGAGAGAGAAGGGGGATCAACTGATCTGACAAATGAACAAAATCTGGATGGGCATTGTACCAGCCGACAAACGCGGCAGCCCCCATAACACCCCTTTTGTCCGCTCCAGGAATATCCAGCGGGTTATCCAACGGAGATCCAATACACAAGACAACGGCATCGTAGAGCTCGCGCAGCTCATCCAATGAAACGTCCCGGCCCACCATCACATTGCCCATGAAGGCGACACCGTCAGATGTGGCCGACTTCTCGTAGGCCCGCATGACGTTTTTGGTGCTCTGATGATCCGGTGCAACGCCGCCGCGAACCAATCCGTAAGGCGTAGGCAGGCTATCTATGACGTCGATCTCTGCGTCCGCTTTGGCCTTCAACAGAGCCGCTACGGTGTAAAACCCAGTCGGCCCCGACCCGATAATCGCAATCTTCAATTTTGACATCGCCACAAAGTGCCCCGGTTTCGAGCGAAGAACAAGACCTGCGTGAATACGGCACCGGGCCTCTATTTGTAAAGCGCTTCCAGCGCTTTGCCCGCTTTGGTTTTAACCGACTTGCGATTGTCCTGCGCAAGGCGCAGCAAATGCGGCTTTAACCATTTCTTTAGGGCGGCGTCGGCTTTGGCCCAGTCGCAAAGCGTTGCCATTGTCTGGTTCAACACGATCCAATCGGTATGCGCCTTGATGTTCCGCTTCATGATGGCCAGACTTCGCTTTTTCTGGTCCCGTGTCATATCGCCCGAGAGCTTTGCGAAGAGTTGCGCGAGCGTCCACTGCGCCGAGGCCTGATCGACGGCCCCCACATCGGCGATCAGCCGATCAATGAAAGGCACGAGCCAGCTGTGTTGCTCGGCTTCGACCCGTTTCAATGCATTCGAGGTTCTCAGCCGCACAACTTCGTCGTCGCTTTGATAACATGAGAACAGCTCGTCGAGCCTTTTGGGGTTGGCAAGCACGATCTCCACAACCTCCAATGTGCGCCCGAGTGAATTTGGGTGCCCGCCCATCAGCATTTCCTCAAAGGTTTCACCTGCCATGGATCAACCATAACAGGTGAAAGAGATCATCGGCTAGATTACGCAGCTTCTTGGACTTGTGCGGGAGCTTGCGCTGGTCGGACAGCCCGCTTGAGCACGTCCAGGTAGCCATCGGCAATACAGTCATAGCCGTCGTAATAGCCACGGGCTTTGAGCAGCCGGTGCAGCTTGGGGAGATTATACGGAGGCACGGCCGCGAAATGGTGATGCTCCAGATGATAGTTTACATGATTGGGACCGATGAAGATGCGCTCCCACCAAGACGCGAGCGTCGTTCCGGTGTTCTCTCTCGCGTCGAGACTATCCCGGTTCTTTGCGACCCCGTGTTCGCCAATCTGACGAATGCGGACAATAACAGGGTAGACGAACAGATTTGCTGCCCACCACAACAGATATGCCCAGGGGGCTCCAACGGCAGTCAAAACACCGAGCAACACCAAGTGAAAGCAGAGCCATGGATAGTTCTTTGACAGTTTGAAGTCCTTGATTTGACGCACGGTGTCCCGAAAGCCGGTGCGGCCCGTAACGTCGCGCATAAGTTTGCGCCGCAAACGTTCTGGTGTGATTGGATAATCCTTCACCATCCAGCGATCGGGATCTGCCTCTGTGCCCGCATGCTGATGATGTTTGAGGTGGTAGGCGCGATAAGCGTGCACGGACGTATTGATGGGAGCGCCGCCGATCCAATGGCCGACAAATTCATTCACGGCCTTATTTGAAAAGAACGCGTGGTGGGCACAGTCATGATTGATGACCCCCAAGCCCAATTGCCGCCCTCCCAAAATAAGGACGGCCAGTATGATGGTGAACGGGTTGGGCCAAGCAATCGCCATGGCAAACGCGCCAACAATGAGCGCCAAATTACCGATGACAATCAGGAGCGCCCGCACGTCCGAAAGCGCGCTTAACTCTTTAAGTTCTTCTTTGGATAACACGTCAGAGATTTTCAGCGTATTGGCCATGACCGCGTCCCTCGTTAGGATAAGAGAACCCATTTGTAACAGAAAATGACATAATGAGTCAACATTTGTTTTATTCAGAGGTGTTGGAGTCCCTGAGCGCGCGACGGCTTGTCTTGTGGCTGCTGAACGTTTCCGGAAGGATTGAAGAGCCCATCGCTCATCTCGTTGCGGCGGGCCGCCTTTTTGATATCGAGCCCAGCTCAATGCGCATGGCCGTGGGCCGCCTCATGAAAGAAGGGTTGCTGGAGAGCCAAGAAAGGGGCCGTTACAAAATCGGCCCTAAAGCAGAGGCTTTGCGCTCCCGATTGCGCGGTTGGAAAACAGCCCTCGACCAGACCAAGCCCTGGACCGGAGAGTGGTTGGCTGTTCACACCGGCCACCTGGGACGCACAGATCGCAAGCAGCTAAGATCACGCACCCGTGCGTTCAATCTGTTGGGCTTTGCCGAGGCCGTGCCGGGGCTATGGTTTCGTCCGGCCAATCTGAAAGCTTCGCCAGCAGAGGTTCGCGAACGCTTGATTTCGCTCGGTTTGGATGAGGGCGCGCTTGTTCTTTTGATCGGTTCGGTCGAGTGCGATACGCAGTTCCAGCCGGAACAATTATGGCCGGCCCAAAAACTTGAGCCCCGCTATCGAGAGGCAATTGCGGCGATGTCTGCAAGTACGGCAGAGGTGCCTGATATGTCCCGTCCCGAGGCCGCCCGCGAAACCCTGCTCGTAGGTCAAATGGTCCTCCACCTGATTAATCTTGACCCTTTGCTGCCAGAAGAGCTGATCGACCGATCGCTTCTTTCCCAGATGATCGAAGACATGCGGTCTTACAACCGGCTTGGGCTTGAGTGTTGGCAGGCGTTTTACAAACAAACGGATCAGCCAGTTTCAGTCTCTCTGGTATGATCAATCGCTTTTGGCGGTTGCGTTCGACGGGTGGATGAGGTTCAGCACGGCGAGAGTGTCAGCGCTCGCTGACAAGGGACAAGGACGATGGGTCTGCCTCTCGCTGATACGTGATTTCACTGTCGACCAGGTCATACTCTGCGAGGATCTCGTCTTCGCTCACACCCGCTTGATACGCGTCTTCAATGCGAACGGCGGCCTCATGAGTAAGCTCATCACCCAGATCGTTTAGATAATCGTCCACCAATTGCAAAGAGTTGCGATACTCATCGAAGGCCTTGAGCGGGCGCCCGCGTTTACCTGCGGGAAGATAGTCCCGGTAGTCATGAATGATACTTTCTAAGTGTGCCTTGATGAGTTTGATCGCCCCTTCGATGGATTCTTTGAAATGCATACTTTCGGCGGCAATGCGGGCAGTGGGCATGGCTGGTCTCCTGTTTTTGGAGACACTAAACTAGTAGGAAAATTACGCACAATCAATGGGATTTGTAGATAAAATAATAGGATTTATCATACTAAAGCTGCCTTTAGCTTTATTCGTCCCTTCGCAGTTTTCGGTCATAAGCAGCCACCAATGTTGTATACGGATTGATTTTTGTAAACAGAGGCTCGTCTCCCTGCTGAGCAATATAATTCTCGTACATTTCAAAGTGCAGGTGGATCGTCGTGGGAACGGAGGATCCGTCCGACTTATAGAAATCATTGGAAACTAGTCCGAGTCGCTCGCCCCGCCTCACATCATCGCCCTGCTTGACCTTAAGTTTTCCCATATTGAGGTGAAGATAGTTATAGAGCGTACCATCTGCGGTTTGCAGAGTGACCCAATGGCGCCGGACGTCTATGACACGCGCATCTTCCGCAGCAACCGCCCAATGCTTGTCCTTCTCACAACTTGCGGGGCGAATATCGAGACCTTCGTGGCCGCCACCGGGACAGAGCGGCTGCTCTCGGGAGCGTTTCTCGCAAAACGTGTCTTGCCACGGATACTGAAAGTTATCCGGATTGCATTGGCCACCCTCCATTCCGTTCAAATGACCGTAATAGCCACCATGCCGGTAGACTTGAGAATTGAGGAACGCGCGATCTTCGGTTGGAAAATCGATATGATCGCGGTAGATCACCTCGTCTTTGAAGCCGGGCCCACTCTGTGGGAGAACCTCCCCCGATGGGAGATAGGAAAAACGCACTCCATTCTCGTCCATGAGCGCGTCATCCACCTTGCTCTGCTCTGCAGACGGAAGGTCCTCAGTCACCTCTTCGTCCGTCTTTGGTTCAGATGCCTCAGGTGCTTTGTCTTCGATTTCAGAGGGGAGTTCGTCTTCGCGACTGGACTCTTGCGCAAGGCGGCTATTCAGTAAGATCAGGTTTGAGGCAAGACCTCTGATGTAATCATCTTCCGCGCATCGCGTATCGCCGATAGGATCATCGCAGATCAAACTCAAAACGTAGCCACAGCCAAATCTTGAGAAGGATAGATCTGTAGACGAGGTGCTTCGGGTGACGACATATCGTGCACCAAAATTGGGAAGGGGCGGCTTTTGCTTTCGCAACTCTTGGAACCGCACCTGAACCGCCGCGGCAGTCGGCAACACCAGCATTTTGCGCGAACCGGAGATCCTTAGATCTACGCCATCTGCGGCTGTCGCAGTGGCCGAATAGGAATCGATCTGGCCATAGACTTGCACCGTTTCCAGTACGCGCGTTTGATCGGGAACCAGAGCCGGAATCAGAGTGGGTCTCAACTCCCGTTCTCGAAGCCGCGGCAAGGCATCCAAATCGATTGTGCTGAGGCCGGGAAGAGGGGGAGGAGATGGTAGGCCCTGTCCGATGGGCGGGCGAGGCGGGCGTTCCGCCAGCAATTGCCGAACGCTCGCCCAATCCACACGAGCCGTCACGATACCCTTTGGCGGTGCACCGATCCTGGGCGGATTGAGGCGAGGCAACGCCGCCGCTCTTTCACGCAAAGTATCGAGCAAAGGACGGTTTGACTGATCCTCGCTCGATTGCGCGAAGGCACCGTCTGTCATACCGCACATCAGCACTAAAATTGTCAGAAGACGAACGAAAACCATTGATCTCTTTCCACTGAAACCCGAGTCCCATAGCGCATTTACATTCAGAGACAGCGCGCTATCTTATCTTGCGAAAAGACGCAGAGAAAGTGACCCGCGTGCCCGCCCTTCGAAAAAACAGAATTTCGTGTTGGTTCACTGTGATCGGCGGTGTGTGTGGGGGGTTGAGCTGTCTGATATCCGGCGCATGGGCTCAGTCTGCCGAAACATATATAGAAATTGTCATCAGAGGAGAAAGCGCCGCCAACGGCACCTACGACCCGTCGCTTGAATATGGCACGGATGGTGTCGGCTGGATGTCCTATTCTTCTGTCATCGCAGGAAAGAACGCGAAGGTGCAAACGGCAATTGCCAGGTCTGACGATCAAGGCCGCACTTGGATGCGCACGGGCCTAGTAAACCAGGCGATGCCGGGAACGATTAAGCTCGGGGGCCGGGATGTAAAAGGAATGTGGTGGCATGAGGTCTCAACGCTCATGCATGATCCAAGTGACCCGGGGCGTGAGTGGAAGCTCTACTGGCACAAATACTTTACGAAGCTGCCCCACAAGAGCGCCAAGGACCGCGTCTTGTCCCATGGCTGGATCGCCTATCGATCTGCAGCCGCGCCGGAGGGGCCGTGGTCGGACGAAACGGCACTCTTCGGCGCCGGGCCTTTTCCCCCACCGCCCTACGAGGCAGAAGTCGACATCGCGTCCCTCCATCCGGACTTTGCCGATTACATTGTGCTGACAGAGCCCGGCTCTCTGTTCTGGAAGGGGGAAACCTATTTGAGCTTCCAAGCCGTGCGCCATCCCTCGAAAGGAAAAAACAAGCACGACGTGATCCTCGTCGCCAGCGATGGCGCCTCCTGGAAGGGAATCGGCGTTCTCTTAAAAGCAGAGCTAGCAAAAAACTTTGGAGCCGATATCTTTTCCGGGACCAGTCTCGCCATCGATAAGGGCCGAACGTTTTTGATGGTCACGCCTCAAAAATTGAGCGGCTCGTTCGATGCCACGGGCCACTTGGGGACGCTTGTGTTCGAGTTTGAAGATATTGCCAGCGGTCAGCTAAAGCAAAACCCCGACGGTAGTCCTCTCGTGATCCATTATCTTAAGCCCCAGCTCTCAAAAGGAGGCCAGGCGGACTATGACGAGCAGAATACCAACGGAGGTCTGGTCATGCCACAATTTGATGAACGCAATCTCCCGAAGGCTTTCCGCATTTTCAACACCGGCGAAAGACTAGCAGCGGACTGAAGCGCTTAGCGATTCTTCAGTCATGTGCCAGGCAGCCTTGGCAGGGCATCCCCTTTGATTTCATAAATCTCAATGACATTGCCGAAGGGGTCACGGCCATACGTCGCGTAACAGGTCTCGAGATCTTGCGGCGCTGTATGGAACCGCATGCCGGCCGCCTCAAGACGCTTATGTTCTTTGTAAATATCATCAACCTGAAGACAAAAGTGCGTATACCCATGGTTGCAAACGGGAGGGGCATCCGATTGGTTCTCGCCTCTTGGCGTTACGTACTCGAACAATTCAACGAAAGCATTGGACGCTTTCAGCATCCGTTGTTTGGCCGCCGAGTCTTTCAGCCCAACAATCTGATTGATTGTGTCGTTCCCGGTTTCCCATTCCCCTCGTTCGACAACTTCAAAGCCAAAGGCGTCGCAATAAAACCGAGTCGCTTCCTCGATATCAGGGACAGATATTGCCGTATGGTGGATGCCCAGTATCATGGTTTCTCCGTCGAACTGTTGAACAAAGAAACCTAATCACAGAACAGACGGGGATGCACCCTCCTTGCGTTTGAGTGAGTTAGAAACCGTCTGTCGACACGCCGTTCTCGTTCAAATAGGCGCGCATCTTTCCGACGACCTGCGTAACGGCAGGGCGCGACCCGGCCCGGTCCCGCCAGGCGAGCAAGTGCGCATTCGATTTTGGGACCGGAAAGCCGATGAAGCTGGCAAAGAACTGAGCCATATAGAATGCAATATCGGCATAGGAATAGGGCCCTGCCAAATATTCTGTTCCGGTCTTATCGAGCAGAGAATTCATTTCATCATAGAACGACATGAGCGCCCCCTTTGCCGTCTCGATCTCCGCTCTTTCGGCAGCGGACTGATTTTGCGGGAACAAACGCACAACATTGGGGAAGAAGACTTCGTCCGACTTGAGCTCGAGCAAGCGGCTCCGCGCGCGATCACCAAGATCCGTTGGCCACAAAGACGGCTCCGGTCGAACATCTTCGAAATATTCAAAGATCTGAGTAGAATCAAATATTTCCAGATCACCATCTATCAGCACAGGGACTTGAGCCTTGGGATTGATACGCAAAACCTCTTCGTGCTTGGGCTGATAAAAGGACGCCAGCGAAAACGGAACGAACTCGACTTCTACTGAAAGGCCTTTCTCGATGGCGGCGATTTCCGTCTTGGCGCCGAACATGCTCAGTGGCGCAGATATCAATTTCATCCTTGGCTCCCGTTGATCGGTTTACGTCGAGACCGATAGTGGGGAGACAGTCGGACGATCGCAATGACGCGGCACGTAATTCACTATGTGCGCCAAACATACCTCCTATAACACATCGGTCGCGGGCAGGCCTGCAATGCAAGATGTCCGTTGGTTTCATCCCGCGCTCTCTCTATAGTTTCCCCGTCAAAAACGGGAGACCTCCATGTCCGATGCACCAGAGACCACCAAAGTGATCCATTCAACCATCTTGAAATCCGGAGTTCTCGAACTCGAGATCAAGGAAGAGCAGATCCCTGAACCGGGCGATGACGAAGTGGTCATCCGCGTGGAGGCAACCCCCATCAATCCATCCGATCTCGGACTTTTGCTTGGGCCCGCGGACCCATCAACCGCAAAGAAAGTAAAAGGCGCAAACGGCGCTAAAGTCCAAATGAAGGTTCCCAAAGACCGGTTGCCGTTCGTCGAAGGCCGGATAGATCAATCAATGCCCGTGGGCAATGAGGGCGCGGGAACAGTCGTTGCAGCCGGCAAAAACGCGAGCGATCTTGTCGGAAAGCTGGTCGCAGCGGCGGGCGGCGCGATGTATTCCGAATATCGCTGCGTCCCAACAATGACATGTCTGCCCATGCGGGATGGGACAAATCCTGGCGACGCGGCGGCCAGTTTCGTGAACCCTCTGACGGTTTTGGCGATGCTCGAGACCATGCGCATGGAGAACCACACGGCGATCATCAACACCGCTGCGGCGTCAAATTTGGGCCAAATGCTTATCCGTGTCTGCGCCGAAGACGGCGTCCCGTTGATCAACATCGTCCGCCGCTCTGAACATGTGAAACAGCTCAAGGCGTTGGGCGCGGAATACGTGTGCGACTCCAGTTCCAAGACTTTTGAAAAGGAACTTATCGCCGCCATCAAGAAAACCGGCGCCACTCTTGCTTTCGATGCAACCGGAGGGGGAACGCTTGCGGATCAATTACTGTCTGCGATGGAAAAAGCGGCTCTGGAAACCGCTTCGGAATACAGTCGCTATGGGTCCGATACGTTCAAACAAGTTTACATCTATGGTGGGCTTGATCGTAGGCCCACGGAATTGACTCGAACCTATGGCATGTTCTGGGGATTGGGCGGGTGGCTTCTAACGCCCATGATTGGAAAAATGGGTATGGAGAGGTTCAACGAGCTGCGCGCTCGGGTCGCGGACAACATCTCCACGCTTTTCGCAAGCGGCTATTCCGCGGAAATTTCAATGGAAGAAGCACTAGAACCGGACAATATCCGTGCCTACGCGCAGCAGGCAACCGGCGAGAAATTCTTGATTCTGCCCACGAAATAATGCGGGTTATTAACCATAAACGAGAGAACGACCCCTCGCAATTAACCAAAAACAAAGGGTATGCGTCACTTTTTTGGATCCCTTACGGAGCTGTGAAGGCGTCACGTTTCGAAAACGCTGGTGTTGTTGAATTAACCGATATAGCGTCGTGGCGACCAAAGGGGGACTGTACGAATGACGCTGAAATCGCGTTTTTACGATCTTGTCGCGTCCAAATTTTACGACAAGCATCTCAATTCCGACGCCATGAATGAAGTCCGCATGCGTGCCGTGAATGCCTTGGGCCTTTGGCCGGGAGCGCAAGTTTTGGAAGTGGGCTGCGGTACTGGACTCAACCAGCCCTTTTTAGCCGAAGCTGTGGGTGAAGAAGGAACCATCATCGCGGTTGATGCCTCAAAGGAAATGTTGAGGCGAGCAGAAGAGCGCGCCAGGGAGGGAGAGTATTCAGAACGGATTGCCTTTATCGAAGGCGATGTGCGCGAGATCGAGTGGCTGACTGCAAACGCGAGGGACGACGAAGGCGTCGATGCAGTGCTCTTTAGTCTGATTTTGACCGTTGTACCGGAGTGGGAATCAGTGTTCGAAAAGGCATTCTCACTTCTTGCCCCGGGCGGCAGCTGCGTAATCATGGACACGTACTGGCCCAATCCCAATCTTTTCCAGCGCGCCATGTGTCTTGCCTATGCAGCTGATCCCACAAGACCGACTTTCGAGCCGATGCAGAGTTTTGGGGCAGAGTTTCAAATTGAATTCTATCCGCCTGATGAGAAAACCTTTTTCCTCGCGTCAGCGCGCGCACCGGCGAATATGATGGAAGCGGAGTTAACACAAATCGCCTCCAACCAAAACCAGGAACCTGACGGCGAAGAAGAGTTGGCGGACCAAGCAATCGGCGGGACTTGAACCGGCACAGGTCGGGTCCCTTGAGATCTGAACCGAGAACAACAATCGGCAGGCTTTGTTTTGCCCGGCCCGATCACTCTACCTTCGTTGCGATCCACCATGTGGTGCCGCCGGAATCCTTGACGCCGCCCCGCCTGTCCTCATCGTCCTTCTTGACCGGCGCCTGCACGCTTTCCGCGCCAGCCGCCAGTACCCGTTCATAAACTGCGTCCACGTCCTTCACATAAACGTAGACAAATGCCGGGGTCGGAGGAAAACCGGGCGCGCCGTCCGTCATCATAATGATGCTGTCGTCAAGACGGACCTCGGCATGCAGCACTTTGCCTTCTTCACCGGGAAATCGCCTCAATTCTTGTGCATCAAAAACAGCTTTGAGAAACTCAATCGTTGCATTTGCTCCGTCCACAACAAGATAAGGGGAGACGGAATTGTAAGTGTCGGGCTTGTAGTTAGTCACTGGGAGTTCCTCCTATCAAATGATGGTATGTTTCCGGCGCGATGACGGGGAACCCATTTGGGTTGTCATGGGACTGGATCCCGGCGCTGGTCGGACCAAGTCCGTTTCGCAGGGTAAAAAAAGTGCCGATGGGCGCTTACCCCCCAACCCGTTCCGCCCGGAGCGCCTTGCGCCGCACTTTGCCCGCATCGTCCCTAAGAGGCTCTGCAACGAACTCGATCGCACGGGGCAGTTTGTATTTCACCAGCCGCTCATTCAAATGAGCCATCAAGGTTTCTTCCGTTACTTCGCCACCCGGCGCATCGACAATCGCATGAATAGCATTGCCCAAATCCTCATGAGGCAGACCAATCACAGCCGAGGAGCGCACGCCGGGGCAGGCATCGATCGCGGCTTCCACCTCCGCCGGGTAAATGTTGGCGCCGCCTGAAAGGATCATATCGGTCAGCCGGTCGGAGAGGTACAAGTAGCCATCGCCGTCCATATACCCAAGGTCGCCCAGACTCTCCCAACCGCCGTCAATCGTTTTCGCCTCGGCTCCCATGTAGTGATAGGTCGTGCCCGGCCCGGTCTTTGGGCGGAGGAAGACTTCGCCCACCTCGCCGGGCGGCAGTGAGCCGCCGTCCTCGCCGACAATCTTGATCTCGCATGTTTCCACGGGCTTTCCGACGGAGCCTTTGTGCTGAAGCCATTCTTGTCCCGTGATAACGGTTGAGCCCGTGCCCTCGGTTCCGCCATAGAGTTCCATAACGACGTTGGGTCCCAGCCAGTCGATATAGGCTTCTTTCAGCCAGGCTGGGCAGGGGGCTGCTAGGTGCCAGAGCACGTTCAAAGAGGAGAGATCGTATTTGAGCCGTTCTTCTGTGGGCAAGTTCCAAATCCGTTGCATCATCGTCGGCACCAGATAGATCATATCCACCCGCCATTTCTCGATCAGTTCCAAAGTTTGCGCAGCGTCAAAGCGCGTGGTGATCGTGACCTGACAACCCTGAAACATGGGGTAGACGGACCAGAGAAACGGCCCGTTATGATAGAGCGGGCCTGGAATGAGAACGGAATTTTGTGCGCCGAGGTTCAACGGCGGCGCGTCCGGGTCCACCTCCGCCGGAAACTCCGAAACGATAAGCTTGGGCCGCCCGGTGCTGCCGCCCGATGTCATGGCTTTGAAGTGCCGCGCTGTCCGCTCCGGAAGCGGATCATCTGAAAGCGACGCGTCAGGAACAAAGCCGATCGGCAGCGACTGGACATCCGTATCGGCTTCATCAACGCCCACAACGAGACGGGGCGCGCCGACCTCGATAATCTGGTCCCGCTCGAACTTGGGCAGCTTCGCAGAGACGGGTTGAGGCGTGGCCCCCACTTTCCAAGTGGCAAAGGTCGCTTCAAAGAATTCTATGGAGTTGGGGAGTGCGATGGTCACAAAGTCATCTTGCTTTACGCCAAGGTGTTCATAGGCCCGCGCGAGCCGATTGGTCCGGCGGTCAAGCTCCGCCCACGTAACAGTTTGATCCTCATGAGCCACAGCGATAGTGTCGGGTTTCTGTTCGGCCCAATGGGTGAGTATGCGCGACAGAGAAATGGCGGTCATGCGAGTTCGTTCCTCCAGTGTTTTTCGTATTTAGACCTGTCGCGCACCGAAAGGAAAGTCCGTGAATGTGATCTACATCACATTGGCTCGGCGCCGGCCTTCCCACATCCAAAAGAACCTCAGGTGCGGCGTCCCCTATTTCAAACCCAAAAGGAAGTCCCATGCTCAAAACTCCAGGCCTTCTGGCAAGTGCGTTTGGTGCGGCCATGATGTCAACGGCGGTCAGCTCTTATGCGCCGGCATTTGCGGATCCGGTTGAACCCCCACAAGGGTATCTGTCGATTCAGCAGAATTTTGGTCAGGTCGATCCCGTCTATCACAATGGAACCCAAAACGGATTCTTTAACATTGACTATGGCGTAGAATTGGGAACCGATGGCAGCGAATTGGCCGGGACCTTCTGGGCGAATGAGTTCAAGTTCAAGAATTCGGATGCCTCAGACGCTTTTCCGGAAAACTATGTTGGCGGCCTGCAAGGCGGCTATCTTGGGCTACAGGCAAAAAGCGCGGCAGAGAGCATCGCCACTTTCAGCATCTGGTGGGCGCTGGACGCCCGGCCGGGTCCCGGCGCGGAATGCGTAGATGCGATCGAAATGTGGTACAATGACGACCAGCCCTTCGTTCCCGCAATCGACAATGTGAGCACCGTTGACCACGCGAGACAAACCGCGGGCGGGCCGTTTCGCAGCTGCCGCCTTCCGATTGAGTTGTCCGCAGAGAAACAATACAAACTGCGCATTTGGCAAGTCTCGGACGCGACCCAGCCTGACGCTGTCGAATGGTGGGGCGCGTGGCTGATCAACGGAACCGATGGCGTCGAACACAAGATCGGCGAGATCCAAGTGCCGGGAAACTGGGGGTGGATCGACAATGGCGTCACCGGATTCGTCGAACATTTCGGCCCGATGCCCGAAGGCTGCGGATCGATTCCCGCATCCAAGGCGACATTCAAGGCGGCAAAGGCCGACAATGGAGCCTATACGGCGACGACGTCCGCGGACCTCTACGGCGCCTGCAAAGACGCGTTATTGGCTCGAACCAATCTGAATTGCACGCTGGAGAGATGCGATTTTGAAGTGGCTTCATTAACGCCGTTAGAGCCGGAGCCTTCCGCCAGCGCGGATCTCCTCTGGCGGCATACGAATGGCCAAGTCCACTACTGGACCATGAAGGAGGGAACGCGGACAGGCGGCCTGAACATCCACACCCCGGTAGGGCCGAAGTGGACGGTGAGAGGCATGGGTGACGTCGATGGCAACGGCACCGAAGACATTGTCTGGCAGCACGATAATGGCCAAGTCCACTATTGGCCCATGAACGGTGATCAACGGGTCGGAGGCATTAATGTGCATACGCCTGTCGGCGCAGCCTGGACGCTCAGCGGCGTAGGCGACGTGGATGGCGACGGTACTGACGATCTCGTCTGGCGCCATTCAAATGGTCAAGTCCACTATTGGCCTATGAAGAATGGTCAGCGTACAGGTGGTAAGAACATCTGGACGCCGGTCGGCGCAGCTTGGGACCTCGAAAGCGTCGGCGATGTAGATGGTGACGGCACGGACGATATCGTTTGGCGCCACAGCAACGGGCAGGTTCACTACTGGCCCATGTCGGAAGGACTAAGGACGGGCGGGATAAACGTGTTTCAGCCGATTGGCCCGAAATGGACGCTCCACGGCGTGGGCGATGTGGACGGCAATGGCACGGAAGACATTGTGTGGCAGCATGACAACGGGCAGGTCCACTATTGGCCCATGACCGAAGGCCAAAGGACAGGAGGCGTGAACGTCCACACGCCGGTCGGCCCCGCTTGGACGCTCGCCGCAGTCGGGAATCTCAAAGAGTAACTCCCACCGAGCCCTATCGCATGACCGCGTACTGTTCTCATCAGTACGCGGTCTTTGTGTTGGAGTGGAGTTCCAGCCTCCCTCGATATTCGCGTTCCCGAACCCTCTCCCCGGAACCAAGAACAAAGGCGCTCACGCGTCGTAGAAAAAGGGCTTGTGCAATCCGATCAGCGTCTTTTGCCGCTCTGTCGACGCCCGGGCCGCGGCTTCATCCGACACATGATTGACTTCCGATGTCATGCGGACGCGCTGGGCCACGTCACGGCGGCCGTAATGGGCCTGCAAAAAGAAACGCTGATACCCGGGTGTCCCTGGCGTGCCCCGGTGCCAGACATCCGACACAAACAAGGCCACGTCTCCAGCGTCGGCAATCAACAGGTGAGGGGTGTTCCCTTCGAACGACAGTGCATCCCCTGCGTCGTGGGGAGGCGTTCGCCCGGACTTGTGACTGCCCGGAACAACGGCGGTGGGACCGGCTTCGACCGGACAGTCCTTGAGATAGATATGAGCACCAATCGCGAAGATGGGATAGGGAATGCGGTCGTCCCACGGCACGCCCTCCGGCCGCGGAATATGGGGGCCGGCGTCAATATGCCAGGGACCGCCTTGGTATCCGTCTACGTTGCGCCAGGCCGTGTTGGCGATCACATGACAGTCCTCGCCAAGAAGGGGTTCGATGGTCTCAAGGATCCTTGGGTGACCAATGGCTGTTTGACACGCCGCAGAATGATTAAACATGCCATGGCGAAATTGGTCATCCGTATCCCAATCGCGATCGGCGCCGGACGAAGCGAAAACAGCATTGATTTCGGTCTTGATTTGCTCGATCTCTCCCTCGGAGAAAACCGACTTCAGATGGGTCCAACCCTCTGCTTCTAACTGGCGGGTTTCCACCGGACAGTCCGCTCGCGAGATCTCCAAGTTTCCGTGTTTGCGCGTAATCGTCATGCCGTGGGTGCCCGATGCAGATTGATACCTGAGCGAGGCTAACAACCAAGCGGTTTTGTTTCAATTCTCCGGCAGCGCAAACGCGATGACGTAATCGCCGAGCTTCGTTGTCGACCTTGCGTGGCCGCCTGCGGCGATGACCACATATTGTCTGCCTTCCCATACATAGGTCATAGGCGTCGCTTGTCCGCCCGCTGGTAAGCGACCTTTCCAGAGCTCTTTGCCCGTTTCCACATCGAAGGCGCGCAGATAATTGTCCATGGTCGCCCCCATTAAGACGAGCCCGCCCGCCGTGACAATGGGCCCGCCCCAGGCTGGCGTGCCAAGTGGGAGAGCGATCCCAGCGGCGAGATCCTGAGTGGTGCCGACGCTCTGTCGCCAGACAATCTGGCCCGACGAAAGATCAACGGCGGCCAGCATGCCGTAGGGGGGCGGCGTACACGGCAATCCCGTCGGCCCCAAAAGCAGTTCCCGAGTCATTTTATAAGGCGTGCCATCCATAGGCCCCAGCTCAATGTTTGTCTCCAAAGGCGTTTCGTTGGCATAAAGCTTAATAATATGTCCCGCACTGTTCACGTTGACGATGAGCAGGTTGCGCGACGGATCGAACGCGGTGCTTCCCCAATTGGCACCGCCGCCGGTAAAGGGATACATCAGCGTTCCTTCAAAGCTCGGCGGTGTATAGAGACCTTCGTTCCGCGCGCCGCCAATACGCGCGGCGCAATAGAGCCGGTCCCACAACGTCACTCCGAAAGCGTCGCCGGCATCAATGTTCGTTGGCACGAGAGAGGGCGTGTTGACCGGGAACGGCTGCGTCGGGGAGAGCGCCTCTCCGGGCACATCCGACAAAGGCACAGGCCGTTCTTCCACCGGCAGGAAGGGCTCTCCCGTTTCCCGGTCCAGCACGAACACAAAGCCCATCTTCGTCACTTGCGCCACCACATCGTGAGCCCGCCCATTGCGCCAGACCTCATAGAGACCCGGCTGCGCCGGCACGTCATAGTCCCAGACATCGTGGTGGACCGTTTGAAAGTGCCAGACCAAATCACCCGTCTCACCGTTGAGGGCCACGACAGAGTTTGTATAAAGATTACCCCCCGCGCGCTCCCCACCGTAAAAGTCTGGACTGGGGCTCGACGTCGGAAGAAAAATCAGCCCGCGCTCTTCATCCACCGACATCGTCGACCACACATTGGCATGGCCGGTCACATCCGCGGCATGTTCACCGGCGGAGGTTCGCCCCCAGGTGGGCCGCGCCGGATCCGACGGATCGCGTGGCACAGGGTTGAACTCCCATCGGGCGGCGCCGGTTCGTACATCGAAGGCGAACACCGTCCCGCTGGCCGCTTTCACTTTCTGGTTGTCACCGATGGACGAGCCTGTCACCACCACATCACCGATAATTGTGGGCGCGGAGGTAATGGTGTATTCCCCGGGGTCGCTGACAGGTTGATCAGGTGAGAGCTGAACGAAGCCGCCCGATCCGAAGTCCGGGCAGATCTGGCCGGTACGGGCGTCGAGAGCGAACAGACGCGCATCGACGGTGGCGGCCAGAATACGGCTTCCACAAACCTCGTTGCCGAGGGACGCACCATCCCGCCAATAGGCGACGCCCCGGCAGGTGAATTGATTGTCCGGCCGAATGGACAGATCGAGCTCAGGATCGAAGCGCCAGAGCTCCGCGCCCGAACCCGGATCAACGGCGATGACCTCGTTGAATTGCGTGCAGAAAACGAGACTGTCCTCGACGAGAATTGGTGTTGCCTCAAAAGCCGAGCGCCCTTTGGCCGCCTCGCGTCCTTCGAAAGCTCCTGTGCGAAATGTCCAGGCAGGCTTCAGCGCGCCGATCGTGGCAGGCGTGACTTGGTCTGCATTCGAATACCGGGCTCCTTTTGCATCACCGCCATAGGCGGACCAACCGGACCCGAAACCGCCGACATCGGTCCGCACTTGTGGAGCTCGGCCATCAATGGCGAGGTCGTCTCCGAAACCAAAGAGATACCAAATGAGGGAACCACCTAGAAAGCTAACGGCCAAGAAGGTGAGAGCGGCAAGTTTAAGAGGGTGCGAGCGAGCAAGAGTCAACACAATGGGCTCCATTCGTCTTGAGGACATCTTATAGATCTGGAGGGAAAGGGCCAATCGCGCGCGTCAATTCCGAAATCGCAGCGATTATTTTGAAATCGGCGTGTGCTTGGCGAGGGATCGAATTCCACTCGAACCCCTTGGGACAAGGCGCGAACGCCGACCGAGGCTTTCTTGCAGAGAGTGTGGTTTATGCGCATCGGCGGCCCCCAGACCCTGCCGGATCCTTGCCTCTCCGTGTGCTTGGTAACCTCTTGTTAACTTTCTGACCTGTAACAATTTGGGACAGGGAGTCTGTGTGGCTTTTCTTTGTGCACGAAGGGAATCGAGATGATGCGGGGGTCCAAACTTAATCGCGCCGGAACGCTTTCGGGGTTACTTGCAGGTGTATCTATCCTGGCCATGTGCGCGACCGCACACGCGGAAGGAAACAAATGGACCCCGTGGATTGAGCTCGGCGGAGCGGGCTCGACCGAGCGCCATCGAGGAGAAATCACCGCGTTCGCCCCCCTGCTTCAGTCGAGAAAATCTCTCCTGTTTACGGACTTAAGGGGAAAGCTCTTTGAGCGCGGTGCAGTTGAAGGCAACTTCGCTCTGGGTGTCCGCCACACCCATAACAACAAGGTCAATCTCGGCGCCTGGGTTGGTGTCGATATTCGCGAGACTGAATTCGATAATCGCTTTACGCAAGGAGCCGCAGGCATCGAAGCGTTGTGGGAGAGTTTCGATTTCAGAGTGAACGGGTACGCGCCCTTTGATAACAAGGCAGACGCCGGCACCGGCGTAACCTCAATCGGCCGCATCTCCGGCGGTACACTTTTGTTGGATACGACCACTACGACGGTCACGGAACGTGCGCTTTGGGGTGTTGACGCCGAAATCGGAATGAGATTTCCACTGAACAAGATCGGCGGCTGGGCCGTCGACAAACATGAGTTCTGGCTCCATGGCGGCGGCTTCTATTTCGACAATGGCTCCCTAGAGGAGCTGACCGGACCAATGGCTCGCGCGACCTATCGCGTAAACGACGTCCTTCCGCAGATCTCTGGTTCGCGCTTGAGTTTCCGCGTCGAGTACAAATACGATGACGTGAGAGACAGCCAAGTGGAAGGCGTGGTCAGATTAAGACTGCCGTTTGGTCCGAAGAAGATGACCAGCCGCTACGCGTCGCTCTCTCGCCTTGAAAAGAGGATGAACGAGCGCCTTGAGCGCGACACCGATGTGGTCGCGACTGCGTCGCGCGAGACCATCTCCGTAACGGAGAATGCCGTCGATGCAAATACGGGCCAGGCGATTACCACAGTGGCGACGGTTGACGGAACCGGGAATCTCAACGCAACGGCAGCAGGCGCGGGCGCAAACTCGATCGTTGTGGTGGACGGCAGCGCCGGCGCGGTCAACACAACCGCAACGAATGGCGTCACCATGGCCGCCAATCAGACTTTGCTGGGGGGAGGCTCCACTTTAACGGTCCGTGGGGCATCCACCGGTGAACTCGGAACGTTTACGGCGCCCGGCACCCGGCCGACCATCACCAGTACGGCTCTTTTCCCCGTCGTGACGATCGCAGACGCCAGCCGCGTACAAGGCGTCACGATTGTGGGCAATGGCCTTATTAACAGCAACAACAACCGCGGTATTGAAGGCGGCAACAACCTGACCAACGTCAACATTGAGGACGTCCTCGTCCGCGACGTCGGCTATGACGGCATCTTCTTCTCGAACAACAACCAAGTCACACTGCGAAATGTAACGTTCCAGGATGTTCGCGACGGGTTGGACTTTGACGACAACAACACGGTGATTGTCGATAATGTAACGATCCTTCGTGCACGCCGTACAGGCATCGATATGCAAGCTGGAAACAATGTCACCATCACCAATAGCTCGATCTCCGAACTCATTGACGTGCCACCGGTTGATCCCAGTCATGCGATCTTCATCACCGGTAACAACAATACTGTCAGCATCAACAATACAACGTTTGGTGGCCGGCTTGACGAAGACATCCTTCATATCTCAGGCGGTGTAACGGGCACGACCCTAAGCGGTGAAGGCAACACGATTGATGCGGGCGCGACACTGCTTGGCGATGTTTGTGATGCAAATGCGGGAACGTTCAGCGGCAGCGTCGAAATCGGCGGTACCACGTTCACCTCGGCCAACTGTCCATAAGATCAGTACACACATAGAATTAGTAAAGGCAGCCCTTATGGGCTGCCTTTTTGTTTGGGAGGGTTCAAGGCGCGACGAGGGTCCGTGCAAGCGAGGTCGTCTAAATGGTTAGATGAGAGCTTTGCTGAACCGGAGCTTACTTTCGAATGTGAAGACAAAGAGGTCATCGATATGCGTTGGATCGATCTTCCACATTGTGGGAGGTTTCAAGCTGTGAAGAATTTGTTTCATCTGGTAGAGCGATATTGAAGCAGAAATTCTCGACCGACCAAACCGAATCTGGTGGCTTGTATGAATGAAAAAGCGACCCGTCCTACCCATCTACCTGGCCAACACGTTTTGATTGATTTGTATGGCGCCAGCAAACTAGAGGAAATTGAGAGGATTCGAGATGCTCTTGTCGCAGCGGCCTCAGCTTGTGATGCAACGGTCCTGGATATCCATCTACACAAATTCGGCAATAAGGGAGGGGTGACCGGTGTCGCGATCCTGGCCGAATCTCACATTAGCATTCACACCTGGCCAGAGATTGGATTTGCTGCATTGGACATATTCGTCTGCGGAAATTGTGACGCAAACTGTGCGATCGAACCAGTTGTCAGAATATTTGAGCCAATTCAAACTCAGATCAACGAAATGGGCCGCGGACAACTCTTTAAGCAGGCCTAACCGCATGCACAAGGAGTACAATTACCAAATTGAGCTCGCAACTTCTAATCCAGAATCGACATAATATGTCTTGACATATTATGTCCAATCCCATATATGCAAGCATGAGGAGATGCTTATGACAGACCTAAACTCATTGGCGGAAGAGTTGGCCGAAAAGGGTCGAGATTTACAGCAAGGAACAAATTTCGAAGTCACGCCCATACCGGGCGACGTGGCGGTGTTCCAAATCCTTGTTGAGGACCAAGAGGAATTGCCACTGTTTCTGTCGGGTTCCGATGGTCAAATTCTTTGTATTGCATACCTTTTTCGTAAGCATGAAGTCGCGCCGGACAGCAGGGATGAAATGAATGAAGTAATGCTGGCAGCCAACGTATCAATGCCATTGTCGTCCTTTGCGCTCATTGATGATCAATATGTCGTTTTTGGTGCCTTATCGGCAAAAGCGAGTATCGAAGACGTCCTTCACGAGATTGAAGTTCTGTCATCGAACGCCATCGAGGCTATTGATGTGTTGGCGGATTACCTACTCTAAGAAGGAATGTTATCGTGTCTATTTTGAGGAAAATTGTCACTGCTATTCGAGGGGGTGCGCGCGAAGTCGGCGAGGCCATCGTTGATCAGAACAGCGTACGGATATTTGAGCAAGAGATAAAGGACGCGCAAAATCAGCTTGATAAGGCGAAGATGGACCTTACCGAAGTAATGGCGAAAGAAATGCAGGCAAGCCGAAAGATCGAAGGTTTGCAAGAGGACATCGTTAAACACGAAGGCTATGCTTCACAAGCTCTCGACAAGCAGGACGAAGCATTGGCGTTGGAAGTTGCCCAGAAGATAGCAGATCTGCAAGGCGAGCTTGAAATCCAAAAGAAAGCGCAACAGAGTTTTTCCGCTCACGCAGAACGGTTGAAAGCAATGATAAAAAAAACGACCAAAGCCGTCACTGACTTGGAACGCGAATTGGTCATGGTAAAGACGACAGAAAGCGTTCAGAAGGCGACGACAGCTATCACTAACAATTATGCATCAGGTAGCTCTCGGTTACTGACGGCAAAGGAGTCGCTCGATCGAATTAAGGAAAGACAAACTCACTTGGAAGACCGTTTAGCGGCTGGTGAAGTATTGGAAGGAGAATTTAGCGGTCAAGATTTAGACCAGAAATTGAAGGACGCCGGTATCGTCGAAGATGATAACAAAGCTAAAGACATTCTAGAGAAACTGAAGGCTGAAAAGGCTAACTAAAATGATGCGATTCATCAGAAGCCTTTTGGGATTGAACAATTCGAATTCAACGGCCCGTTCATTGTCACACCCGAGAGATTTGAGAGCGGGGGATTTCATTAAGTTCGGTTATCTTCCGCAACCGGATATAAGCGCAGGAACGTTCGAGGTCGCTCAAGTTAACACTTATATGTACGGAGAAATGTGCTATCCGGAACTTGTCCTTAAGGATGGCACTGGCCAAATCGTCTTTATGATGGTCGACGAGGAGGACGGTGAGGAGTACATAGCCTTGAGCAAAAAAGTCCAAAAAGCGGATATGAATGAAATCATCAGTGCAACTGACATGCGTCAAGTGCTTGAGGAGAGTCGGGGCACAACATTCGAAAACAACAGCAAGCCCGAACACCTGTCAGAATGGCTTGTTGGCAAATACACAAAGACGGATCATGAACTCAAGGGCACTTATGTCCGCGGAGATGTAAGATACCTATCCAATGAACAAATCGCGAAAAATGAACCGTTCACGTCCTACATATTGGAAGATAGCGACGGTGAATATGCATTGGAGATTGAAGCTTACGATAGCGGCGAGATAGAATTATGTGCGACGGTTTATCATGACATCAGTGATATTGATGAAATGTGGCCTTCTTCCAACGCTTAGAGGATCGGCTTAGGTATATTGAGGGTACTGCTCCAAGTTCTCTGTATACGACACACCGGTTAGTTGCGCATGGCACAATCTACCAAGCTGAGTGACGGCAAGGAAATCGCCAAGGCCACGCAAATTGCGTTCGAGTTGGAGCAACGTATAGCGAAGCGCATTCATGAGCTGGCCGCACAAAACGGGCTTACCCCTTCAAGTCAAATTCGTAAAATAATTGGCCTGTCCTACGCACCGCCGAAAAGACCCCGTCTGACGATTTCTCTTTCACAGGAAAACTATAAAGAGTTGGGAAAGCGTTATGATATTGATCCGCAGGACACAATCGGCATCAAGCGTGAGATTATGAACCAGCTGATCGAATATTTCGACGATGAGAAAGATACGTAACCGGAGTCAAAAATGGTCGAAGCCTATCTCAAACCATTGGCCTTCTTGGTTGTCTATTTTCTATTGTTTTTCGTGGCCAAGTGGCTGAAAGAGATACTTACGCCATATCTGCTTGATGCGGAGCTTTCAGAAAGGGACAATCCGGCGATTGCTCTTGTCCTATGTGGGTACTATTTCGGAGTAGTTGCTATCTTTGTTGGATCGCTTCAAGGGCCGTCGCAGTCTTTGATCTACGACCTCGCAAATGTATTATTGTACGGCCTATTAGGATTGGCGTTCTTAAGTACGTCTCGCATTGTTAACGACCAAATAATCTTCGGCAAGTTTAGCAATGCCGCCGAACTGGTAGAGAAGCAAAACCTGGCGGTTGGAGCGGTCCAATTTGGCACATACACCGCCACCGGACTTATAGCAGCAGGGTCAATTACAGGGACCGGTTCAGTGTGGACTGCTGTCGTGTTTTTTGTTTTGGGACAGCTTTCATTGTTTGTCTTTAGTCGAATTTATAATCTCTTCTCTTCCTACAACGTACACGATGAATTAGAAAACCAAAACTTCGCCGTTGGGATTGCAAAAGGCGGTTCACTGATCGCGTTAGGTGTTATAATTTTCAACGGAGTATCAGGAGATTTCGTCAATTGGCGCGAAAGCCTGATTAGCTTTGCGATTGTAAATGCAATCGGGTTTGCTTTTTTGCCGGTTTTGCGGCTGTCCTTGGATCGCTTGGTCATTCCGAAAGTTTCCCTCAGCCGTGAAATCGTCAGAGACAAAAACGTAGGCATTGGTCTGCTTGAGGCTACCATCGCGATTAGTTTTGCGATGGTGCTAAACGTATTGCTTTAGGTGCAAGCGTGGCTTACAGATTTTCCGAACGGCATCTTCAAGATCGCTCGAACAAGCCAAAAGACGGACAAGTCGATCTCTTTAAATTAGCAATCATCTTCGCTTTCTTCGGTGTGCTGAGCTTGATCACCGCCGCCCATTTTCGAGGCAAAGGAGACGAGGTGGTCAAACTATCGGGCGCTCCGGAAGATACAATCATACAGCAGCCCGCCACACCATTTCTTGTGAAACGCAACAATGAAGTGTTTGACATCAGCGTTCGCGCCAACCTTCCACTGCAAAGCTGGTCGTTTATTGAAGGGCAAATTCTTGATGCAAACCAAGAATACCTGTTCTCTTTCGGCAAAGAACTCTGGTTTGAAGAAGGCCGGGACAGCCAGGGCTATTACTGGAAACAAAAGGATACACAATACAGTCTTGATATTACGCTGCCTCAAACAGGTCTCCACCACGTTCAATTTTTGATTGACTCTGAGCAAGCCCCGTCGAACGTTCGAATAGAAATGTACCGGCAGACGGGAAGCTCGATTCCCCACTTCTGGTTTGGCGTCATTTGCTTAGTCATAGCCATTTGCCTGAATGAACAAAAGAACTGGACCATATCAAATTTGATCAGTGACCTATGATGAGCAATCATACAAAAGCGGCTCTCGCTGCTATCATCAGTCTAGCTGCAATTTATTTTCTGCTTCTGCCACTCGGTAGCAATGGCTACGGATATGCAGGATACTATGGCTACCACCGGGGCCCGTCGTTCCTCTATTCCGGAAGCGCCACAACGTATCATGAAAGAGGCGTGCGCGACGGCAGTATCGGTGGCCCGGATTTTCGTGGTGGCGGTCCCGGCAGCGGAAAATAAGAAGCGGAATGTGAAACATGGATCCGGCGTTTCCTCAATCGCAAAAACGTCTTTATACGTTAATCTATACAGCGTTCATTGCGGGATTGTGCTCGATTGTCTATGAACTGCTGATTGCCACGACAATTTCTTACTTCCTAGGGGATAGTGTTAAGTACTTTTCGATTACCATCGGCCTATATATGGCGGCGATGGGGGCCGGATCCTATTTGTCGAAATACATAGACGGCAATCTGCTGCAGAAATTCGTTGTCGTCGAGCTCCTGCTCGGATTCTTAGGTGGAGCCAGCGTGCCTACCTTGTATCTGGCATATGCGTATACAGAAAGTCTTATCCCAATCTATATCTTTCTAACCTGTGCGGTTGGATTTCTCATCGGGCTTGAAATCCCGTTTCTTGCCCGGCTAATGGAAGACTATAACAAGCTCAAGTTCAATATCGCCAACATACTGTCGTTTGATTATTTGGGCGCCTTAGTTGCAACTCTGTCGTTTCCATTTTTGCTTTTGCCCTACATTGGCGTTTACAAATCATCTTTGCTGTTTGGTTTGATCAACCTATCCCTCGGCTTCATTGTCCTGTTGGTATTCAGAGACGAGATCGGACAACAATACCGTCAAATGCGGAATATCAACATTGTGCTTGCCATGTCCACGGCTAGCCTGATCGGCTTTTCTGGTTTCTTCCTACAAAACTGGAATCAAGCACTCTATGAGGATCGAATAGTTCACTCAGAACAAACTCCCTATCAAAAAATTGTCCTTACCAAACATAGAAATGATGTTCGTTTGTTTCTCGATGGGAACTTACAATTTTCATCCGTAGACGAATATAGATATCATGAGGCGCTCATTCACGTTCCAATGTCTTTGTCAACACATCCAATACGTCGCGTTTTGCTGTTGGGTGCAGGGGACGGATTGGCCGTGCGAGAATTACTTAAGCACAAAGCAATCCAAGAGATTGTCCTTGTGGATTTGGACCAGGCGTTGGTCCAATTAGCTAAAAGCAACCCGCACTTGGTCAAGCTCAATGAGCGAAGCCTGTTTTCTCCGATAGTCCACATTGAGATCGGAGATGCATTTTCATATCTGCAATCAAATCAACGCCCCTTTGATTTGATTGTGAGCGATTTGCCAGACCCCAACAATGCGTCCCTTGCTAGGCTGTACAGCAAACAGTTCTTCCAACTGACTCAACGAAACTTGTCGCCAGCAGGTCTTTTTGTGAGTCAGGCAACGAGCCCTTACTTTGCAAAAGAGGCCTTTTGGAGCATTTCCAAGACGGTCCGGGAGAGCGGCTTTCAGTTTACCCATCCTTATCAAGCTTCCGTCCCGTCATTTGGCAACTGGGGCTTTGTACTAGCGTCGCGCGAGTCTATCGATATTGCAGAGGCAGACTTAGAGATTGATACACGGTACTTGGAAGCGGATATCATTCCGCATCTGTTTAACCTTGAGAAGGACGTCATAACCTCGGATGTCGAGGTCAATACTCTAGACCGTCCGATTCTGCTGAGTTACTACCTTGACGGATGGCGAAACTTCGCTCGTTAGCCATTCCTAGAAGAACGCCCGGTATCGTTCAAACTCGGCACTTTTTCTGTACCCAGAATGAGATCAAATTGGCACTCTCCTCGGTCCTTGCCAACAAGCAGAGTCTACCGTCCCCGCCGCCAGGCGCCAAAATAGAGCGAAGCCGCATTCACCCCGCCATAGATCGCCATGCCGAGGCCAAGACAGGCATAGATGAACCACAAGCCTTGATCGTAGTAGGTGACCGCTACGTAGGCGGCTCCCACGGAAACCACAAAGCGTACCACCGTCCCGACCACCGGCCAAAAGACCGTACCGGCACCTTGAGACGCGAAAAACAGGGACAAGCCGATGCCCTGCAAAAAGAAGAGGGGACCGACGATGCGCAGATAGAGTTCGCCGGACTGATACGCCACCGGATCATCTGTGAAGAGGTTGATCCAGACGCCGGGAAAGAGTGCGAGCAAAAGTCCAGCGATACCGGTCAGACCACCCGCGCACGCGGCTCCGACCCAACCGATATGCTCAGCCCGCTTAATGTTCCCGGCACCGATATTGATCCCCACCATAGACGTCATGGCTGTGCCAAACGCAAACGCCAAGGGTACAACGAGGAACTCAATGCGCGCGACGATTCCATACCCGGCGAGCGCTTCGACGCCAAAACCACTGATAAGGCCGTTGATGATGGAAATGGTCGCAACCGTAATAAGGGGCGCCACGGAAGCCAGCGCGCCGATCCTGAATATGTCCTTAAAGAGGGGCCATTCAAAGTGAATCTCTTTCGTATTGAGTTTAAGGTCGGCATGCCCGCTTAAGAGGTGTATCGCGAGAATGGCGACATTCACAAACGCCACGGCAAGGACCGCGACGGCCGCCCCTTCAATGCCCATTTGCGGCGCGCCGAACCAGCCTAAAATCAGAGTGCCGGACAATGGGATTTGGATGGCCGCCCCACCTACCATGAGCGCGGCTGGAAACCGCATATTGCCCATCCCCCGGTAGACCGCACTGAGCATAGCGGCGGCCCACAATACAATGGCCGCGGGAAAGACAATACCCGCATAGGCGGCGGCATTTTTTGTTGTTTCCGGATCGACGCCGAAACTCGCCAGTACCGTTCCGCCGAGCAGAAGATAGAGCAGCGTAAAAGTCAGGCCACCGATGAAAGCGATGGCCAGCGCGTGCCAGATCAAGAGTTCAGCCCGGGGTAGGTCCCCTGAGCCGACGGCGCGCGCAATGGCGCTTGAAACAGCTCCGCCCAGTGCGCCGTTGGCGAGCATCTGCATAAGCATCAGTAAGGGAAACATGAGTGCCAGGGCGGCAAGAGGGGCGGTTCCGAGCCTACCGATAAAGGCGATCTCGGTCATCCCCACGCTGGCTTGCACAACAAATGCGATAGCGTTGGGGCTCGCCATACGCACCAGCAAGGGAAGCGCGGGCGCCTCCAAAACCTCTTGTGTGATTGTTGAGCGCGCAGGGGCCTGAGGTGCGGACACCGCCGAGTCCGTATTGGTTTGCTTTATCGCCGGCGCTTGGACGGGCGTTTTGACAGGCACAAAAGAGCTCCCCGGTGAATCGGCGCACAATGGCGCGGTGGAGACATGGCCGTCAATAGGAGGGACGCGTGTGGGGAGCTGGGTTGCACCCAGGGGCTTAGAGCACAAGGCCCCTTTAGGTTGTGCTCCGTCCGACAAATCTACATATGACATGTTCACATCTGTTATGCCGGCAAGCTTGGTTTTGAACGCTGAAGAATGAAGGGGATGGTTTGAACATTACCGACGCCTGTAAGCTCTATGCATCCTATCGAACGGCAGCGGTCCGTTCCTATATGCGCTCACGATTTTCGTCGGTGTGCCCTTACTTCAATTCAAACCCCTCGTATCCGCGCGCGGCCACCTCGTCGCACTTTTCCCGGTAGCGAGGCGCGCCGCCGGCATAGGCCAAGAATGTGCGTTTCTTATTGGGCAGATTGTGATTGACACCCATGAACCACGAATCGGCCTTGGGAATCAGCGTCATATTGATCATTTCGTAAACATGATCTGTCCACGAAGCGGCAGCCGCCTCGGTTGCTTCGGCGCACTCGTAATTGTTGTCCCGCATATAGGCGAGGGCATCGGCGACCCATTCGACGTTTTGTTCGATACAACGCGGAATATTGCAGAATGTAGCTGCATTATGGGGGCCAACCAAAGTGAACATATTGGGAAACCCCACTGTCTGCATACCCAAATAGGTAACCGGGCCATCCGCCCAGGCCTCGCGCAAAGTCACGCCGTTCTTACCGGTAAACTCGATCCGGTCGAACGCGCCGGTGATCGCATCGAACCCGGTAGCGCAAATGAGCACGTCTAGATCAAAGTGCCGCTCTCCAATCCGCAATCCTCGTTCCGTAACAAGATCAATGGGCGTTGCTTTCACATCGACCAGTTCCACATTGTCTTGATTGTAGACTTCGTAATAGTTGGTCTCCATCGGCACGCGGCGCATGCCAAACCCATGGTCCTTCGGACACAGCATTTGGGCCACTAAGGGAACATCGACCCGCTCCCGGATCTTTGTCCGAATGAAGTCGCTCATCATCTTGTTGGCGCTTTCGTCCAAGACAATATCTTGATAGTTACCCATCCAGATGGCGAATCCTGGCTTGTTATAGAGCTCTTCGAATGTTGCGTTTCGTTCGTCCTCGGGCACATCGACGGCATTGCGTTCAATCGATTTGTGCAAGAATGCGCCGTTAGATTCCGCGCACCGCGCAAAAATTTCGTCGTACCCGGCTTTTATTTGCTGTTGCGTCTCTGCATCGATCGGACTGTTCATCAAGGGCGCGCAATAGTTGGCTGTGCGTTGGAACACCGTGAGATGCTTTGCAGTCTTGGCCACTTCTTGAATAACTTGCACTCCGGTGGCGCCTGTCCCGATGACGCCAACCCGCTTCCCCTCGAAGGACACAGGCTCGTGGGGCCACTCCGCCGTGTGATAGGCCTCACCTTCAAAGGTGTCTAACCCCCTGATCGCCGGCCAGGTGGGCGCGGACAACGCGCCGATCGCGGTGATCAAGAATTGTGCGCGCGCTACCGAGCCGTCCTCAGAAATAACGTTCCAAGAATTGGAATTATCGTCGAACGTTGCCTCTTTAATCCGTGTATTGAAGGTAATGTCTCGTCGCAGATCGAACTTGTCGGCCACGAAGTTCAAGTAGCGCAAGGTTTCCGGCTGCGCGGAAAAGTGCTCGCTCCATTCCCATTCGTTCAGCACGTCTTTCGAGAACGAATAGCCGTAGCTGTAGCTCTCAGAATCGAACCGGGCCCCGGGATAGCGGTTCCAATACCAGGTCCCGCCCACATCGCTTCCCGCTTCGAACACCCGAGCTGTCATGCCCAGTTCGCGCAGCTTATGAAGCATGTACATTCCGGACATGCCCGCGCCGATGACAACCGCGTCAAAAAAATCACCTTGTGTAGGTTGGTCGCTCAAGCTCTCATTCCGGTGAGCCCTGGTCGCTCACTCGGCCTCAGAGGCTCATTGAGAATTGAAAAGGTGGAATCGCGAGACTCTCAAGTTGCAACTGATTTCCCACGCCGCTCCATAGGCGTCCGCGTTATCTTCCGTTTCGTACGATTGTAGCTGGTCGTAACCAAGCGGGCACACTTCGCGTGCCGCTAGATCCAGCGTCTGTTGTATATCCCTTGGCGAGTGCTTGGGATTGTCGCTCACAAGCTCAAGCCGGTACATGTTGTCGGCGGCCCAATACATGGAGACATCCGTAAAGTGCAAAGAGTCAGAAGCAGCCTGCGCGGCGAATGCACACACAGCCGATGCCAGTGACACACTTGTGACGGCAAGAAGTTTCGAAACCTTCATGAAACAGATCCTTTGTTCATTCTCTTTGCCAAGAGAATCTTTTCGCCCCACATTCCTCAGTCCCTTACCCACAATTCTTTCGTCAGTACACCCACTTGACGTTCGATCGCTTCGAGCGCATCCAAGATCAGATCTTCTCGAAAGCGCTGGCCGACGATTTGTACGCCGCAAGGCCGTCCCTCCACCAATCCGATCGGAACGTTCCCGGCGGGAAGGCCCATAAAATTCATGCTGAACCCGTAAATGGACGCATCGAATATATCCTTAGCGCCCTCAAAAGTCTCGTCATAATCGTAATCGATCGTTGGCCGCATCAAGAAGGGGGACAAGACGAGCGGATACTGGGCGAGAAACTCGCTCCATCTCCGGACAATAGCCGTACGATTGGCCACACCGCCGAAATAGTCCTTGAAATCAACCGTTTCGGCCATCTCATAGTAATAGCCCAGGATGTTTTGAATGGTTGGACTGCCGTTGGCTTCTGCAAAGGGGCCAAGAGTTTCTTTGATCTCCAAGACCGCATAGCTGAACCAACCGCGCGCGGCATCCTCCACCGATGGAACGTTTGCTTCCTCGACCGCATAGCCGGCTTCGGAGAGATAGCCTGCGGCCCGCTGAAGACCCGCTTCGATCTCCGGATGAATGGGGTATCCATATCGATCCCGCGCGATCGCGACTTTGATTGGTTTAGAAACTTGGGGTCCGTCAAATGGGACCGGGCACCACCACGGATCCCTCGGATCGGCCTCAGCGGCGACGCGGGTCGCCAAGCGAACATCTTTGACTTCCCGGCAGATAACACCTTGGACGGACATCAGCTGGGCGAGCAAACCGCGTTCAGCGGGAGCCGACGGGTTATAGGCGGCGACGCGTCCAAGGCCGGGCTTAACGGTCGCGCAGCCGCACGCAGAAGCAGGAAAACGCAGGGATCCCCCAATGTCATTACCGTGATGAATGGGGCCCATGCCTGCTGCGCAGGCGGCGCCCGCGCCGCCGGATGAGCCGCCCGGGGAAGCGCGCTCGTCCCACGGACTGTGTGTGAGACCGTGCAATGGATTGTCCGTCGTCGCCCGCATCGAAAGCTCCGGCGTATTGGTCTTACCGACGACAATGGCGCCCGCATTGAGAAAGTTCTGCACAATGGGCGAGTTTCCCGGGGCAATGACATTCTCAAACGCCTTCATTCCGTTGGTGTTGGGCGTTCCCTCGACATCGACATTGACTTTGATTGTCACGGGCACGCCGTGCAGGGGCCCGAGCGAAGCCCCGCGCGCCAACGCTGAATCCGCCTCGCTGGCCGCAACCAGCGCCTGATCGCCGTAGTCGTAGACAATGGCATTGAGGCCCGGGTTGATCAGCCGGATGCGCTCCACAACCGAAGATACAACTTCTACCGATGAAAACGCCTTGGTCCGGATCCCGTCAGCGAGATCAACCGCACTCATCTGCCAAAGCTCTTGGGTCATCGTCCTGCCTCCTCTGCCAGCTGAGCAAAGTTAAGCCGTCTCAAGCTACGGGGCAAGGCCGGGAATGGGAAAACGCGTCGCCAGGGCCGAAACCTCTTGTGCGACGGGCCCCGGATCTTCGTTTCTTAAGATCTGAACAATAAGCGAGGCCAAAGTGGACATTTCCGATGGACCCATTCCCCGCGTGGTGACGGCAGGCGTGCCCAGACGGATACCGCTCGGCCGCAAGGGTGGACGTGGATCATCCGGGATCAATTGCTTGTTGGTGATGAGGCCGACTGCCTCCAGTTTCTTCTGGATCTCATCGCCGTCTGTGTTGAAACGATCGGCCACATCAAGGACCAGGAGATGGTTTTCCGTTCCGCCGGTGATCAAGGGTACGTCGAGGGACGACAAAGATTCCCCAAGCGTCGCCGCGTTTTGCACGACGTGCCGCGCATAAGCCCGAAACGGCTCCGTCATTGCTTTCCTAAGAGCAACGGCGATGCCCGCGACTTGGTGCATATGCGGACCACCCTGAAGGCCTGGAAAGACGGCTGCGTCCACTTTCTTGGCCAGTTCACGGGTACAGACTATGAGTCCCCCGCGCGGCCCGCGCAGTGTTTTGTGTGTGGTCGTTGTCAGCACATCAAAGCCCGCTTCCATCGGATTCGCGAGAGCACCGCCCGCGATGAGGCCGCCAATGTGAGACACATCGGCCATCGTAAGAGCCCCGACCTCATCGGCAATGGCCTTGAACGCAGAATAGTCAAGCTCGCGAGGGTATGAGGAGTGTCCGCACAGCACCATTTTGGGCTCGTGCCGCCGAGTTAGTCGACGAACCTCATCGAGATCGATGGTTCCCTCTGGGCCTTTGGTACGATAGCGGATGAAATTGAAAATTTTGCCCATGTGGGAGACGGGCGCACCGTGGGTCAAATGGCCGCCATGGGTCAGATCCATCGCCAGTATAGTGTCTCCCGGTTCAAGGAGTCCAAAATACACCGCCTGGTTCATAGGCGACCCGGAGAGCGGTTGGACGTTTGCATGATCAGCCCGGAAACACGTTCTCGCCCGCTCGATGGCGATGTTCTCTATTTCATCGTAGTACTGTTGTCCCGCGTAATAGCGCCGGCCGGGATAGCCCTCGGCATACTTATCGGTCAGGATCGACCCATTCGTCTCAAGAACTTCCGGATACGTATGGTTCTCAGATGCGATCAAGGTGAGCGTACGTGCTTGGCGTCCGATCTCTCCGCGGATCGCCTGGTGGATCTCTGGATCGAAAGACGGAAGGTCTGTGTGGTGAAGAGAGGGAAAGAACTCGTTCATATGCGCCTCCAGGCATTAAGGGTTAACTTAAGTGCCCAGGCGCGCGGCTCAACGAGTGCAAACTTCCCGGTAGTGATCCCTACCTTTAGCGCCAGTCATTTGCAGTTTCACCATATCAAAGTTCAAGGGCTCGATCAATTTTTCGCATTCGGCCGAAGGTCGGCCCACGACTGAGCCGGCGATCCGCTTCATCACAAAACCGTAATTGCGTGTTGATTGGCCCTGATAAGGCTGGATTTGTATAGCGTTTTTAATCGACGATCCTTAAGCTCTTGCCGCTACAACGCGCGAGTGCAGAGAAGATCTAGGGGGCATGACTTCATGCGATTGATGCAATTCATTGCAGTCTTGTTGATGCCTGCAGCCCTGGCTGGGTGCGTGCGCTTGACGATCGCTTGGGCCGACCTGGAGCCATCGGGCCCGCCGGCCACGCCCGATATTTGGGAACTAGAAGGCGTTGGCGTCGCAGAGGCTTCGTCGCTGACCGCATCGCTATGGGAGAACGCCTACGCTCCGGTAATCCGTCGCCAGCTGCAGGAGCACGTCTATGGCTACTTGCCCGACGCCTCATCAATTTCGGTGAAAAGTCGAACGGTTGTCGACGAGAACGCCTATGGCGGGCGCGGCCAACTCGAAGAAATTGTTTTGACGGCTACCGCAACTTTTGAAGGCAGAACGGTGGAAACGCCGCCCTTTATGATTAACTTGGCTGTCCCCAAGGATTTGACCGGCTCTGTACCGATCATCATTTCAGAGAGCTTTACCCCCCGCTGGGTGGCCATGGGACACGAAGGCGTTTCGAAACCTGAAGGGAGCGAGGATTTCATGCCGAGCGGAATTATTCGTTCCGTTCTCCTATTTGTGTTCGGACGATATGTTGGCACATCGCCCGTCGCCGACATATTAGATCGCGGCTATGCGTTTGCAGCTATGTATCCGGGCGAATACGTCCCGGACGAAGCCGAGGGGGGGCTTGCCGCGCTTAGGTCTCTCAGCGAAGGACACGCCGAAGATCGGACACGATGGGGCGCGATAGCAGCCTGGGCTTGGGGTTTTTCCAGAGCCATTGACGCTCTCGAAGAGGATCCCCGTTTCGACAAAGACGGATTTGTAACCTACGGCCATTCGAGATACGGCAAATCGGCATTGCTTGCAGCAGCATTTGACGACCGCGTCGCGGCGGCTATTTCCCACCAATCCGGAACCGGTGGAGCGTCTTTGAACAAACGCAAAAAAGGGGAGAGCGTTAAGGAAATCACCGACGCCTATCCCCATTGGTTTTCTGAGCAATACGCCGCCTATGCGGGACGCGAAGACGATATGCCCATCGACCAGCATCACTTGTTGGCACTCGCTGCCCCACGGCCCATTTTCTTAGGAAATGCGCGTCGGGATGTTTGGTCAGATCCGAACGGAGCGCTCAAAGCGGCGATCGGTGCCGATCCGATCTGGAAGAGCTATGACGCCCAGTCCGGTCTTCAGCAAGACTCGTATCGTTCGTTCGTTCCGGAGGCGGTTGTCTCCTTATGGATGCGCCCAGGAACCCACGGTGTGGTTGAAGAAGACTGGCCCGCCTTTCTTCAATTTATGGACGCCCACTTTCAATAAGCCGTAGATCATGCAAGCAGCACGCTCTAAATCAGCGCACGTATCGGTTCGGGCGAGTCACTCTGGTCAAGCCTGCGAGGTTTGACCCAGCGCCTCACTAATGGTGTTTAAGAGGAGCGCGACGTCAATGGGTTTCGGGACGTGGTAGTCGATACCGGCCGCGAACTGTTGTTCCACTTTGTCGTCCATAACGTCCGCGGTGACGGCAATAATCGGCACGCGAACTTTGCTTTCCGCCACCTCCCACGCGCGGATCTGGCGGGTCGCATCAAGCCCGTCCAGATTGGGCATGTGAACATCCATCAACACAATATCGAAATCTGCTCTTTTGAAGGCATCCACGGCCTCAACACCGTCATTCGCAAACTCCAGATGCGCCTCTATCGTCGACAAGAGTTTTTCGAGAACCTTTTGGTTTGTGGGTGAGTCTTCGGCAATGAGGATCCGGATTACTTGAGGGGAGTCGTGAGTGCTGGTCGAGCCGGCCAAAGGATAGCTCCTCGTCTGATGGATTAAGCAACTTCCCTCCCGTCTACTTATGCGTGTAGCATACTTTTGTCGTATGACAAACTGATTTGCGACTTTGCACGGAGAAACCGGCCAGTTCGCATCTGTTCAGAAAGAGAGAGAAGGCATTAGATTACAAGGTACGCGTTCAGCACAGACCCGGATCAGTTTACGGGTGAGACGCAAAAGCCGCAAACCTCAAATACTGTCTTTCAGACTTTGATTGGACGCAATGGAGGCCCCACTCTTGGCATAGTTCGCCTTGCGCTCTTTGCTCCATTTGTCAATTTCTTCTTTTGGCACGCCATAAGATATGCCGCGCTCCACGCCTGGACGCGCTCGCACTCTGTCGACCCATTCCGTCACGCGTGGCCATTTGGTGATGTTGACCTTGCTCCATTTCCACCCTCTGACCCAGGGATAGATCGCTATGTCGGCAATAGTAAACGTGTCTCCACAGACAAAAGGTGCGTCTCCCAGTTTTTTGTCGAGGACCGACGTCAAGCGCAACGCCTCATTGTTGAACCGTTCAATGGGGTGAGCTTTCTTTATGTCTTCCACATCCTCCATATAGCGCGTGTAGCTCAGCTTGTTGCCGAAGATGGGACCCACATTAGCGGCCTGCCAATAAACCCAAGGGAGCACGTCCCACTTCCGCTCATCGAGTGGCAAGAGTGAGCTGGGATACTTTTCCGCCATGTACTGAAGAATAGCGCAGCTCTCAATAATGCATCGCTCGCCGTCTTTCAGCACAGGGATCTTTTGGTTGAGATTGCGGGCAGTGAAATCGTCTGCGAACTGCTCCCCTTCCATCAAATTGATGGTGCGCATCTCAAGGTCCGGCAAGCTGACGCCTGCTTCCTTCATCTCCTCGACCATAATTGTCACTTTCCACCCATTAGGCGTGGGGGATGTCCAGAGTTCAAGGGTCATGGGGTGGTCCTCGCTCGATAGCCGTGTGGGCGCGAGTATGGAGTGGACAAGGCGCTAACACCAGGGCTTTGGGTCGACAAAGACGCAACCCTGCTGGTAGGATTGGCGCATAGCGAATCAGGGAGGGACCCTCATGCCGGATCTTGTACCGGTCTATGGACCGGCCATCGCTTCACTCATCGTTTTGGGCCTCATCGTCCTGGCCCAAGCCTTTCTCGGCGCCATTTTCGGACTTGTCGTTGGCGGCGGAACGCCGGGCGCGGCCCCACCAGGGGACTATGGCCACTTTGGCAGTCGCGCCCTGCGCACCCACGCCAATTCCGTGGAGAACCTATCAGCTTTTGCGTTGCTGGTGATCATGGCCATGTTTGTCAGCGCCGAACCGCGCCTGATCAACCTTTTGGCCATGGCCCATGTGGCGGCCCGGATCCTCTATTGGATTGTCTATTACGCCGGTTTGGGTGCGGTCGGCGGCGGCCCCCGCACACTGATCTATGTCATTGGCTGGGGCATCAATGTCGCGATCGGCGTCATTGCCTTGATGGCGGTGCTCAGCCAGCTGAGTGTGTAGTGTAGCCAGACACTAACTCCCACACCCCTCGGGCTTATACACCCGCTCTGTCGAGGCCGGAAATTTGGCCAAGAGCGCGGGCACGCGGGTAGGGCGGGGCGCAAAAGTGCCACCGCAATTGGGGCAGCGGCCGCCAAGTTTGGTTACAGCGCACTCCCGGCAGAACGTACACTCAAAGGAACAGATCAGCGCCACTTCACTGTCCGGCGGCAGATCTTTGTCGCAGCATTCGCAACTGGGTTTCATTTCAAGCATGAGAAACTCCTTTGGCTGACGGTGTGAGGCCCCAGGCCGCCCAGAACGCCAGAAGGCCGGGCGCGATGACGGCCACCAGATCGAAGGCGAAAATGGAGTCGAAAGGAAAGCCGCGCATGCCCCAAATCTGGACATGAAAGAGCGAGTGGAACGCGAGCCAAGTCGCGCCGGCGACCGCCACTTCGCGGTTAAGGCGCCAAGCTCCCCAGGCGAGAATGAACCCGCACGCGAGAAAGGCCAGAGCCACATCGCGCATGAAATGGATGCTGAAGGGGCCCATGAGACTCAGCCCCGGCGTGTTCTCATAGAACGTGTTTGGCAGAAACCAAATATAGGACGCCGTCAGAATGGAGATAGCGGCGATCGCAATGAGAATAACACGCTTCATCGGACCCTCCAGGAATGTCTAGTCTTGCATTCTTGTCACAGAGATGTATGTAACATGTCAACTAATTTGACCAAGCGTGACTGAAGAAGAGCGCCAATCAGCCAGCAATTTGCGCCAACCCAAGAGAGGGGCCCACACGTGACCGACGAGAATGAGCTGAAATCGGAGCGCACGCGGCTGCGGCGCCGCCATGACCGCGGCGCCTATGATCGCGAAAGCGTCTATGCGATTTTGGATGCCACACCTTTGTGCCACGTGGGGTACATGCTTGAGGGCGCCCCGGCCGTAACGCCCACATTTCAATGGCGTATGGGCGATAGGGCCTACTGGCACGGCTCCAGCGCCAGCCAGGCCTTGCGGGCGTCGGAGGCCATGCCGGTCTGTCTCACGGTCACTCTTTTCGACGGGCTGGTTTTGGCCAGATCCGCGTTTCATCATTCAGCGAACTATCGCTCCGCTATGATCTACGGAACTGCCGTCAAGGTAACGGAAAACGCGGAAAAAAAAGAGGCATTGAAAGCCTTTGTCGAAGGCCTCTATCCCGGGCGATGGGAAGAGCTGCGGCCTATAACCGAGCAAGAAGTCAAGGCAACGACGGTGCTCTCGATGCCGATCAATGAAGCCTCCGCGAAAGTGCGCACGGGTCCGCCCGGCGATGATGAACCCGACTATGCGCTCCCCATTTGGGCGGGCGTCTTGCCGATCGGAACGGCTATCGGCGATCCCATTCCCGATCCAAGGAACCGGCCGGACGTGTCCATGCCGGAATCTCTCAAGGCCTACCGTTTGGATAAGCAGGACAGAAACTAAAATGCCGAAAGCAGCAGTTTTGCCAAACGCGCATACAAACGGAGAGCGCCAAAGTGATCTGGCGTTCGCCCAGATCAAGAACGACATCATTCTCTGCCGGCTCAAGCCAGGCGAAAGCGTGTCTGAGGCGGAACTATCTCTCCGCTACGATTGCGGTCGGGCGGCGACGCGAGCCGCGCTTACTCGCTTGGCTGAGACTGGTTTGGTCACGCCGCGGCCGCGACGCGGGTTTGTCATCGCGCCGATCACCCTTAAGTCCGTGCAAGATGTATTTGACTTGCGCTTGTTGTTGGAGCCTCAGGTGGCCGCGATCGCTGCCGGTAAGGTTGACGCAGACGAACTTCGCCATATCAACAAGCAGCCTCAGAGAGCTAAAAATGATGCTGAGCGCATAGACTTTCTTGACAGTAACCGCGCCTTTCATCGCTGCATTGCCGAAGCCACAGGAAACGCGAAGTTGGTCGGAGTGCTTGATGACCTGTTCGACGACATAACGCGGCTTGTGCATCTAGGTCTGTATGGTGCCGGACGCACCGCAAAAGAGTCGCAGGCAGACCAACAAAGGCAAGATCAAGACCACGAAGACTTGATTTCAGCCTTTGAAGCCCAAGACCCTCTGTTAGCGGAGAAAATAGCACGAGCACACATCGAGCATTCCCGGGATCTAGCTCTGCGCCAGATTCTGAACGGAAATGTAACGGTGAACCTTTAAGTCGCCCTACGGACTCCCAGCAGTCCAAGGCGCCGGCGCGAAGCGTGGGCACAATCCAATTACCGCAGATCGAGGCGCAAATGAATGTGTTTGATGGTTCAGATGGCCTTGAACAGCGAAACGCGGCCAAGTAATCTGAGATCTGGAAGCTGTCCATTGCGCGAACGGCAAGAGTGAAGGAATGAAGCGTGAGTCAAACCACCGCAAGTAGTCAAGAAGCAACACCGGAGCAAACTCCTCCGGGGGAGTTTCGAACCCCCGAAAAAGAACAGGCGGACAAGGGGGACTTCGTGCCCTCGGCGCACGATATTCCTCTTGAAGAGATCAACCCAATCAATGCGCATATCTACAGCCAGAACAAGTGGAGAGAGTATTTTGAAAGGCTTCGAAAAGAGGATCCCATTCACTTCAATAGGATAAAAACGGCGGGGAGATACTGGTCAATAACAAGATACGAAGACATTAAGGCGATCGATGTCGACTGGGAGAATTTTTCATCCGCTCACGGGATAACTCTGGGCTTCGATTTGAGCGCCGGTGAGCCGGAAGGAATGATTCAAACCAATAATCCTTTCATTTCGCAGGACCCTCCGGAGCATGCCCCGCAGCGCAAGACGGTCTCGGGTGTCGTTGCCCCTACCAACCTGAGAAACCTCGAACCGCTGATCCGCGAGCGCACGTGCCAGGTTTTGGACTCTCTCCCCGAGCACGAAACGTTCGATTGGGTGGACACCGTTTCGATCGAGTTAACGACGCTTATGCTCGCGACGCTTTTCGATTTCCCGCTGGAGGATCGCCGCAAGTTAACGAGATGGTCTGATATTGTGTTCGCGATCCCCCAACCGGGCGGCGTCGTCGAATCGATGACTCAGAAACGCGAAGAGCTTATGGAGTGTGTAGGGTATTTTTCGGGGCTTTGGGAGGAGCGCAGAAAAAACCCCGGCGATGACTTGGTGTCGATGCTGGTGCACGGCGAAGCGACGAAGGACACCTCGCCTCTGGAACACTTAGGCAATCTCTTGCTCCTGATCGTCGGGGGCAACGACACGACCCGGAACAGCATGTCCGGAAGCGTCTATGCTCTGAACAAATTCCCGGAGCAATACGAGAAGCTTATTGCGTCCCCCAAACTCATTCCACAGATGGTTGCCGAATTGATCCGATGGCAGACGCCCCTCTCTTACATGCGCCGAACGGCGAAGAGAGATATCGAGATCCGCGGCAAACAGATTCGCAAGAACGACCAGATTCTGATGTGGTACTTGTCCGGCAATCGTGACGAGAGCGTGTTCGAAAACGCTGATGCGCTGGATATCGAGCGACCCAACGCCAGACAGCACCTTTCCTTCGGCTTCGGCATTCATAGATGTATGGGGAACCGGTTGGCGGAATTGCAGCTGCGCGTCCTGTGGGAAGAAATCCTCAAGCGGTTCGAGAAGATAGAAATTCAAGCCGAGCCAGAGTACACATTCTCATCGTTCGTGCACGGGTATACGTCGCTGCCGGTCAAGGTGAGCCGCAAATGGAGCGGGGAACCGTCTGCATTCCTTGGAAAGGAGCATCTCATGGGAGACGGCGATCTATCACCTCCGGCCGGGTTCACCGAACATTTCCGTAAGTCGAAGTTCACCGATCCGTGGGAGCCCCTCTACTCCAAGGTGCGGGATGATCAAATCCACCTGGGTGTATATCTTAGAGACGTCCACTGTAATTCAAGAGGCATCGTGCACGGAGGGTTTCTCTCATCTATAGCGGACAACGCGATGGGTCTCAGCTGCGGCCAAGTGTTGCGATCGCAGGAGCGTGAATTCACGGGGCTCGTGACGGTTTCTCTCGCGACGGACTTTGCAGGGTCCGCAAAGGTCGGCGATTGGCTCCAGACGGAAATCTCGGTGGTGAAGGCTGGCGGCTCACTTTGTTTTGCCAACTGCCTTATCTATTCTGGAGACGAATTGGTTGCCCGCTCCAATGCCTGTTTTAAAGTCCTGAGTTAGAGCCCTTCGAAAGGACCAACCGCGCAGAGGCCAATAACGTGATTTCCTACGTTTCCGCGGTCATCTTTCGCGCCACACGTTCGGCGATCATAACACAGCCAAGATACGTGTTTCCTGAGGGGATGGTCGGCATGACGGAAGCATCCACCACGCGCAGGCCCTGAACCCCGCGAACGCGGCAATCCGCATCGAGTACGCGCCCCATCGGACAGGTTCCGGTCATGTGGCCATAGCTCAGCGGAAACCGTTCGATTGCGGCGGAAATTGCGTCAGGCGCCGTCAAATCATGGGGCTCGACGGGTTCAACACCCAACTGCCGGGCAGGCTCCGACTGCTCCCATGCCGCCAGCCGGTCGAAGGCATCACGCAGCCGTTCAATACCGTCATCGGGCAAAGGGGGCGCGGTAACGATGGGCTCGGCTTCCGCTGTCTCACCCAGCCGAACACTTCCGCGTCCTGAGGATCGCAGAAGGAAAAGCGCCATCATGAATTCCGTCGGGCCGTCGGTCTTTGTCGGCGCGATGGGAAACGCATGGTAATCCACGTCGCTGCCGTTTGACGCGCCAACATACAAAACCTGGGCCGGCCCGGCGGAGCCTCCACGTTCCCCCTCGTGTCGGTAGGGTATGGCTGGGCCCAGATGATCGCTCATGGTTTCGCCCACGGGAAGGTCCGATTGAACATTTATTCCGTAATCTGACAAGTGGTCTTTCGGTCCAATGCCCGATCGCATCAGGAGAACCGGTGACCAAAAGGTGCCGGCCGACACCACCACTTCGTCGGCCTCGATGTCTTCGCCTGATACTAGGGTCACACCGGAAACGCGGCCCCCGTCCATGGAAAGCGAAGCCACTTCAGAGTTCGTTCGGATTCTAAGATTATCGCGCGCCCGAGCTTGTGGGGTCAGATAGGCGAGACTTGTCGTCACCCGCTGACCCTCCCGATCTATCGTCACAGGAAACACACCGATCCCGGGCAATTGAGTTGGATCGTTTATATCGCCGGCTATGTGGTTGCCGGTTTCGATCATACCGTCATAGTACGCAAGCTGCGCGCGGCTCATCTCGTCCCGGCGCCAGCGACGCACCGGCAATGGCCCATCGCCACCATGGATAGGTGAGGAGCCGAAATCGAAATCTGTTTCTGCGGCGATGAATGTGTCGACAACGTCATCCCAACCCCATCCCTCAAGGCCGGAAGCGGCCCACTCATTATAATCCGCAGGCAAACCTCTCAGTGTTGCAAGCCCGTTGACGGCCGACGTGCCACCAAGAAGCCGTCCTTGAAGCATGGGGATGGCTGTCGACCCAAAGGCCATCGGGGTCATCGCGATAGGGGGCACGCCCGCCCAGGCATCTGGAGCCCGCGATGGATCAAGGACGGATGAATCGTATGCGTCTTCGCTGGGACCGGCTTCAAGAAGAGTGATTGAAAATCGAGGGTCTTCTGTGAGGCGCGCGGCCAAAACCGAGCCCGCGGTACCACCTCCCACAATGACGATATGCTTGGTTTTCGCTCCCATCGGTCTTCTCCTTATCCAAAGCTAGCGCTTGTTTAGGTAGTATTACCTAAAAATAGGTAATATAACCTAATTCGTCAAGTGCCGTGTTTATGCAGACTGGAAAATTGAAAGTATGAAGTCGAACTCGACCACACCGAACCGAATTCTCGACGCCGGTCGTCAGCTGTTCAACGAAAAAGGATATGCCGCAACAACTCTCACCGAGATCGCGGCGGCAATTGGGATATCCCAAGGCAACTTGACCTATCACTTCCCGACGAAACGCGACTTGGCAAAGCGGATAGAAGAAGAAGTCCGTAAACGTGCACAAGCTCGGCGCGCCAATCGGGTTCCCGGTGCCATCGAGGACGATTATGTCGAGCATTTGCTGTTCGCGACGGACTTAATCTGGCACAACCGGTTCCTGCTGCGTGATCGGGCCCAATACACAGAGGTAACGCTTTCGGAGCAGCCACGATCGGAGATGGCGGCTGACTTTGATGAGCTGAAGGAGTTGCTTGAGCGGATCAAAGCAGAAGGAAAGTTCCGCCGCGACACGGATATGGACCTGCACACCCTTACGCGAGCGCTGTGGATCGTGAGCAGGTTTTGGATGGACTATCTGCGCGAATCCGAAGGACTGGAAAAAATCAGCTGGGCAGACCAAGAGCGCGGAATTCAGCATCATTTCGCGGTCCTCTTGCCCCACTTAACTGCCGCGGCGAGGCGCGAGTTCCAAGCGGCCCTGACCCGCGCATCAGACCAATCACAAGCCCCATCACCTATTGTTCAGCTTCCCTAAAATGACACGGGCCATCACGCAGTTTCATCTTGTATCGATTCTATCAATCTGTTATTCAATAGATCCATTGATTGAAAGAATGTTGGATGTCCGAATCTTTGGAGGATGAAGCCTGCAACGACGAAATTCACCCGCCGCGCCCCACGTTTGCAGCGCCGCCGGAAGATGTGCTGGAAAACGCGGCCTTGATGCTGAGTGCGGCGGGAGATCCCGCTCGTCTGCGTTTGTTGCTGCGTCTTGCGGATGGCGAACGATGTGTAACCGAACTTGCTGAGGCCGAAGGAGAAAAGTTGGCCACGGTGTCGGCCCGCTTGAAACTGCTTCATGGGGCTAGACTGGTGACGCGGCGCCGAGAAGCCAAGCACGTCCATTATTCGCTCACTGACGGACATATTGTCAGTCTCGTTCGCGACATCCTCGAACACGCTGCAGAAGATACAGTTTCGATTTAAGCCATTTTAGGAGACTCGATAATGACCTGTACCAATCCGAAACACGACAAACATGATCACGTCCACGGTCCAGACTGCGGCCACACTGCGGTGCGACACGGCGATCATGTGGACTACCTTCATGACGGGCACCTCCATCATCCCCATGAAGACCATGTCGATGAGCACGTAATCGAAGTTACGGCTGAGAACCCGGCGGCCTGTGCACCGATCGGAGCGTCCGATGGACTCGGCCATGATGCAAACCACGTCCACGGCCCGGCCTGTGGCCACGAAGCTGTTCCCCACGGGGATCATGTCTGCTATCTGGTGGACGGCCAGCTTCACCATCCTCACGATGGACATTGCGACAATCACGGCCCCCTAGAAGCTGTAGAGGTCGTTTAGCAGATCCGTACACGCAGAGGTGCGGAGCCGGACCATCTGCTCCTCCAATTCCGAAACCTGAACGCGATGTTCATCGGAAGCCACCGTTAGTTGTAGAGTGCTGACCAGGGTCTGTGAAGGTGACCTGGCACATTGCTACGCGTAGACCAGCTGCTCCTCATCAAGATCAAAGTTCGGCATCTGGTCTTTTTCAGTGTAGTAGTCCGGTGAGAACATCCAAGGCTCCCGGTCCCCGCTTCGAGGCATCAGGTGGACGCGCCGGTTAATATAGCCGGGATTAAACTCTTCTTCTGCAATCCATCTATTCTTCGGCATGTTTTGGTCTTCGGGGCGCAAGGTCGGCGTGACAACCGAAGCGCCTTTCGCATCCATATGCCTGACTAGTCGGCAAATATAGTCGCACACGAGATCAACCCGCATTGTCCAGCTGGTCCGAAGATAGCCGAACATCATCGCGAAGTTCGGCAAGTCCGAAATCATGACACCCCGATAGGTGAAGCAATCCGGCAAGTTTACGGGCTTGCCGTTCACTTCCAGAGGAATGCCGCCAACCGCCTGGAGGTTGAAGCCGGTGGCCGTGATTATAATGTCTGCGTCCAATTCTTCACCGGACTGCAGCAAGATACCGTTCTCGGTGAAGCACTCGATGTGATCCGTCACAACCGATGCTTTTCCATTTTTCATGGCTTCGAACATATCCGCATCGGGAACAAAAGCCAGCCGCTGTTGCCATGGCCGGTAGGACGGCATGAAGTGTTTTTCCGCAACCTCGTCGCCCAAATGCTCGCGGACAATCTTCAGGAGTTCCTCTTTTACCATCTCCGGATGCTCAGCAGACATATATTGAACGTCTTTGGCCTGCTGAAGAAGGTCCCGCCGCACGATTTCATGGACCCATTCCTCGGGGATGTCGAGACTGCGCAGACGGTCTGCCAGCTCGTTTCTGTTTTCGCCTGTCCAGAAGTAGGTAGGCGATCGTTGGAGCATCGTGACGTGGGCGCAGTCATCGGCGATGCTGGGAATGAGCGTTGCAGCCGTTGCCCCTGAGCCGACAACGACGACTTTCTTGCCTTTCAGATCAATGTCGTCAGGCCAAGTTTGGGGATGCACAATCTGACCTTTAAAGGTGTCGAACCCCTTCCATTCCGGCGTGTATCCTTTTTTGTGGTCGTAATATCCGCCCGTCCAAAAGAAGAAATTTGCTGTAACTTGCACCTCTTCATTTGTCTCTCTGTTCAGTGCAGTGATCGTCCACTTCTTTTCGCTATCGGACCAATTCGCCTTCACAATTTCATGGCTATAGCGAATGTGCGGCTCTAGTTCATCGTCCTCGATAACCTCTGCAAGATAGTCGAGGATGAGATCAGCCGTTGCGATGGGATTACCGGTCCAAGGTTTGAAACGGTAGCCGAACGTATAAAGATCGCTGTCGGACCGGATGCCGGGATAGGTGTGTGTCGCCCAAGTGCCGCCGTGGGTATCTTTCGCCTCGAAGATGACAAACGATTTGCCCGGGCATTGCTCTTTCAGATGGTGCGCGACACCAAGGCCCGAAATTCCGGCTCCAACGATAAGCATGTCGAAGTGGTCCGCCAAGACCGAAGCACTTTCAACGGTATCAAGCATAGTTTCCTCCAAGTGTTGGAAGTGAGTATGCCTTGCGGGTCCATTTTCACAATTGCGCCTTCGGCCAAAGTCTTGATAATTTGGGCCAAACAAGCTTAAAATATCTATGCCATGGTGAAGAACAAAGAAGTCATTGCAAGTGGAAATCTTGCGGCGCCGAGGCGCACCATTGCAGGCGTGCTCGGTCAGATGGACTTTTTCGAACTCGACGCAGCCACCGCGATTGCCATTCTCGTGGAGAACGGTCTGCCTAAGCACGCTTTCGAAGATGTCGGCTTCCCTATTTCACTGTCTCAAGAGATCAGTATCCTTCATGCGCTTCTTAATGAAGTCAGTAAGCAAATCGACCCGGTAACGTATGTTTTCCAACTGTCGGAACGATTAGGCGTTGCGAGTTTTGGGATGGTTGGCTTGACGACGCAGCATGCACCATCGCTCAAAGAGGCCATTCGAATTGCGCTCGACTACGCTCAACTGACTTGGGGGCATTCTCGAGTTGTCGCAACCGAAACAGACGACAGTTTTCTGTATGCGTTGACAATGGTTTGGCCGAAAGAAGTACCCGATCACGCACGAGACAACGCCCAGCTCGGTGCCTATTGCATTGCCATCGACTTACTTTCAATCATGCGGATATTGCTGGACGTGATGGGAGAGGTGGCAACACCTCTCAGGATTGACTTGCCTTTCGCGCGACCATCCAATTGGTCGTCTGTGAAGGAAAGTGTTCCGTGTCGGGTTCACTTCGAGTCTGAGGCGGCAACGATACACTATGCGCCAGAGCTGCTCAGTGCCGTTCCATTGCGTGCGGATGCGCGCACCTTTCAAGGCTACGAAAGGGTGACAAAGGAACTCTCCCGGCTGCTGGCTGACGATGCCAGTATGGCCGAGCAAGTGACGCGTTGGCTTTGGGCCTATTCGCCTCCTCTCAAAAGGGGGGCGATTGCAGAGATCCTCAATGTTTCCGAACGTAGTCTTTCCCGCCAACTCAAAGGCGAGGGAACGAGCTACAACGCGCTCTTTGCTCAAGTTCAATGCGAACGTTCACAGAATTTGCTGAAGAACCCAAAGCTCACCATTTCGGACGTTGGGTACCGCTTGGGTTACACGGAGCCGGCCGCGTTTACGCGGGCATTTACCTCGTGGACGGGCACAACACCGTCCGCCTGGCGAGAATCGATCGCGCTAAACTCACCACGGGCCTGACCAAAGAAACGTTTCGATCCATCCAACTTGACGGAGGCTTTATGATTTTACCTGGGCGTTAGATCTTTTGCGGCATGCATTTCGTGCTGTTGCATCTCGATAAAGGCGCGCAGAACGCCGAGCTTAGGCAGAGGCTCCAACCCGTCGGCCAAGCGAAAGATCTGTTTATAGAACCAGCTCTGGGCTCCTTGCACATTCAACATACGAAAAAGAGAGATGGAAGATCTGGGACCGAAGATGCCTGGACCGATACGGAGATTTTTTTCCCAGGCGCGTGCGGCGGACACCTCTCCGGAAAGGAGCCGTTTCGGCGTATCTGTTTCGACGCACAAGGGGCGGCCGACTCCAATGACCGCGGCTTCTCCACTCGCCAGTGCACTATCCATGGCACTCCGTGTACGGAATCCACCCGTCACCATCAACGGCATCTTTGCGACGCCCTGGATCTGAGCCGCATATTGCAGGAAATAGGCTTCCCGCTCTCGTGTACTTTGCCGCTCCCCTTCCAAGAAAACCGGCTCGGCCCCTTCCGCTCCCAGCAGGACGGGTTGTTCGTAGTTTCCACCCGAAATCTCTAAAAGATCCAATCCCTCATTGTTCAGCCAGTCCACCACCTGCAAACAGTCCTCAAGGGTAAATCCGCCCTTCTGAAAATCGGAGGAATTGAGCTTCACTGAAACCGGAAAGTCTGGTCCCACGGCCGCGCGCGTTGCTCTGACCGTTTCAAGCAGGAGGTGCGCACGATTCTCTGCGCTTCCTCCCCATTCATCCGTACGGACATTAGCGATCGGTGACAGAAACTCAGAAAGCAGATACCCATGCGCGGAATGAATTTGCACGCCGGTAAAACCCACGTCCTTGACGGTCTGAGCAACGAAGGCAAATCGGGAGATGATATCCCTGATTTCATCATCTGTCAGAGCTCGCGGCGTTCCGAACAGTCCGCCAGGAAGACTAAGCGGCACCGCCGACGGCCCGACCGGTTCCTTAGCAATGGCCGCCGGGGTCTGCCGGCCCGCATGACCGATCTGCACCCAAAGATGATTGCCCGCCGATGTACCCGTTTCGGCAAGCTTCGCGAGCCTCTCCAGTTTGTCGGTGTCTTGGGTCCCTTCGATGACGATATTCCCTGCACGCTCTAAGTACCGCCGGTCCACTTGCACGTTCCCCGTAAGCAGCATGCCAGCGCCCCCTTCGGACCAACGTTTGTAAAGGACGCCGTGGCGATCGGTTGCACGATTGTCATGATCGCCGAGCCCTTCGGTCATCGCCGCTTTTGCCAGGCGATTAGGAAGGACCGCGCCGCAAGGAAGGGTCAGGGGAGTCGCAATGGAGCTGGGAGTTGCTTGATCCATGGATGGTTTCCTTGTTGTTGGACGGGGCTGTTTTGGGAACGCGAAAAGTCGGCACACGCTAGCGCGATTTACGCAAAGAACATAGAGGGATTTAAACGGAGTCAACTAAGCGGGTTCATACCATTTCCATGGAAGGGGGCAGGTAGGTTTTGGACCATGCCCGGGACTCAGTTCTTGTCAAAAGAATGTTCCTGAAAATGTCGGTTCCCGCCTATTTGTTTGTCGACAAACCCTCCGTAACAAGATCGGAAAGGAACGACGCAAACTCTTCTTGCAAGCGTCGGCTGTCCTGCTTCACCCCGAATTGCTTTCCCGCCGCTGGGACGAAGATGGTGTAGAAGAGCGAAGCTCCGACCATTGTGATCAGTGTGAATAGGAAGCGATTCTCCACAAGCGCACCCTCATCGACGGCTTGATCATAGACGCTTTCGACATAATCGGCACCGGGCTTAATGTAGTCTTTCACGAAAGCCTGCGTTTGATCGTTTGGCGACAAGAGCAGATGCTCCAGTGCGAATCTAGCCGCACTGGGGTCATTGAGTAGACGACCAGCATAAGCCTTGATGATGGCACGAAGTTGTTCTCGAGACGGATCGCCCGGATCGGCGGCACTCTCTCTCACTGGCGCCATTTGTTCGATGAGAAGCTGAGTGATGGCTTCTTGCAAACCCTGTTTGTTGCCAAAATAGTAGTGGGCGAGAGCGGAGTTGACATTAGCCCGGCGGGCGACATCTTTCATTGTGAGTTTGTTCAGGCCCCGCTCACTCACCAACTCCCGGGCGGCCGCCAAAAGAACAGCCTTGCTTTCGCCGCGCGCCCGGCCCGGTGGCCGGCCGGGTTTACGCTCTTTTCCCTTTCCTCGAACACCGGCATCGTCTTGCTTGAAGTGGTCAGCAGTCACCTAAGTCTCTCCTTGATAAGCGATCTCTGGTCTTTCCAACTCGCGTACCAGAGGTCCATTCCAGGGCGCGATTCGATATTGAAATTAATTAATAAAGCTGAGCAAGCGTTTGGTTGGTTCTCAAGCGCTCGGAGATGCAAGAATCGTCGCCCGCCTGGATGGCGGCATCCCACGGGGCCTTTGGGCCAATAAAGGAGGGAGAAAGATATGAATCCGCTCACAGATCACCCGTACGTACACCAAATGGAATTAGCCTATACGTTAGGATTCATCGTGCTGGGCATCCTCGTCGTGATGTTAGCACGAACTGGCAGCAAAGCCCTGTTCTCGCTCTTGCCTCTGTTCGCAACTTTCGCTCACCAGACGGAGGAATACATTATCTCACCACTCATTTTGGGCGAAGAGTTCCATTTCTTGAATTGGTTCTACAGGACGGGCGTGGATCTTTCGCCTTTGGGCGTGGTTGTGATCAATGTGATCGCCTGGGGCCTGGCACTTCTGTTGTTGGCGTTCAAACCCAAGAGCAAGCCCTGGCTATTTTACAATCTCTTCCTATTGGCCACCGTCTTTGCGAACGGCATCTTTCATTTGGGTGTCGCAACGGCTGAGTCGGCGTACAATCCGGGGGCCCTCACATCCCTGGTCGCGTACATGCCTCTGTTCCTGATGGCCGTCATTTTCGCAACCAGGGAGGGGATAACCCCGCGCCCCATCATCGCGCTCAGTCTATATGGGTTTATCGCCCACTTCATTTTGATTTGGCTCGTTGTTCCGCTCTTTAGGTAAGACGCTCTCGTTCGCACCGGGATGACGGTATCCTCCCGGCCTGTTAGGCTCCGTCTTTTCGAAAGGGGTACCAAGGAACATGGCACACCAAGAGCGTCTTCAATTTGGCATCGCAACACCCTCGAACTTTTGGAAGGCAGACTATGACGCTCGGCGAGATCGAATTGCGGAAATCGATCGCGGCGGTTTTGATCATGTGTTCATGGCAGACCATGTTTCGTTTCGGAATGGATCAGGAGCGGATGGATTTGTCGAAGTGGCCGCCCTGTCACAGCTGCACCCCACGCTAGGCGTGATGATCAGCATATATCTCTTGCCTTTAAGACACCCATTGCCAGTGGCCCGCCAATTGGCCTCGATGGCGAGCATCGCGCCAGGCCGCTTCACGTTCGGCGTCGGCATCGGAGGAGAAGACCGCCACGAAACAGAGGTGTGCGGCGTAGATCCAAAAACACGAGGTGTACGAACAAATGAGTCTCTTTCGATTATCCGGTCCTTGTTGGCCGGCGAAGAAGTGACCTTCGAAGGGGAGCATTTCAACGTCGAGGCCGCGCGCATTCGACCCGTGCCTCGTGACCCTATCCCATTCATTATCGGGGGTCGGTCCGATGCTGCTTTGCGCCGGACGGCGGACTATGGCGATGGCTGGATTGGGGCTTGGTGTTCCGTCCGTCGGTTCGGTGAAGCCGCTAGGCTCATTGACGAATGGGCGGACGAAGCAGGACGCGCAAACGTAACTTGGTGTCACGGGTATCAGCCCTGGATCGGTGTGGACAGGGACGAAGAGACGGCCCGGGCAGTGACGAAAGACGCGATGGAGGCATTCTATCATGTCCCTTTCGAAAAGTTTGAGCGCTACACGCCAGTCGGCACACCTGAACAAGTCGCTGAACAACTCGCGCCCTACGTGGAGGCCGGTTGCCGCATATTCAATATGAAAATCTGTACACAGCACAGCGAAGAGGAAGTGGCGCTGGGCGCCGAGGTGGTCGGTTTACTGGAGAAGACGATGAATTGAATACATTGCTACCGACTATAAGCAGAGAGCTGACTTTTTCTGATCCAACACCAATATCTCCTAGAACAATTCAATGTACGCCGGAGGCTTGTCGAAAAGCTAGCCCATCAACTCTCTAATCCAAGGTAAGTGCTCACGTCCGATAAAGACTTGGTCGCTCAAAACGTATGCGGGCGCATCGATCACTTTTTCCTCAGCCGCGTTACATTGCACCTGCTCCAAGGAGTCAAGCGCTTGTTTGGGCTCAAACTCGATCGGTCCGTACCCTGCATCATTCAGAAGATTTGCAACGACCCTTAGTTCGTTCAAGTCGGCGCCGCCCGCCCAATAGGCTCGGAACGCGGCCATGGCAAAGGGGATTGGATCGCTCTTCACGGTCAGCAGTGCAGCCAAAGCGAGATCTGTCTCGCCAGAGTCTGCGCGAAAGGCCATGGTGACCCCTTGAACTTCAGCATACCGTAAGTGCACCGACCGGCGCGCATCTGCGCGCACGCGCAGGTGCCGCTCGGTCTTCGTCTCCTCGGCATATTCCTTGGTCATTGGATCTTGTTTTGAACGAAAGGGCAGCCACGTCACGTCCCAATCGTGCTGCGCGATCAACGCCAGCGTCGGCTTCATAGCGAGGTAAGAGGCCGGCGATTTAAAGTCGATATAGATCTTGAGCATGATCAAATCTCGTAGGCGATATCGGGAGCGGGGCCATGTCTTCCTCTCAAATGCCAGCCGATATAAGGGAGGTGTTCGCGTCCGGATAAGATCTCCCCATCGAAGACGTAAGTGGGTACCCCGTAAATGCCTGCGGGGTGGAGTTGTTCGTACAGAGAATTCAGCTGCTTACGGCCTTCGCCCTGTTGGAACGCGTCAAAACCCGAGGCATCGACGCCGGCGTGTTCCAAGCACCGCTTCATGACGTCCACCTCCTCAATATCCAACTCTCGCCGCCAAAAGGACGGATAGACCGCGTCAAAATAGGCCGCCAGGCGGTCCCGGGCGGTCTGCATGACCCACAAAATACCGATATTGGCAATGCTCGAATCCCAGATCTTTTCGGTTCCCTTCAACATGTAGCCTTGGCGTTCCGCATACCGCCGTGTGTCCATGTAGCGGTATTTAACCGTTGCCCATTGTTCCGGCGTCCGATTGTCCTCGACAACCTTACCGCCTTCTTTGCGGGCGTTCCCGTGGTAGGACCGGATGTCGAGAGTCAGCGGCCGCCAATCGAACTGGACGCCGAGCGAGGCTTCGAGCGCCAGCGTGGGCTTGATGGCCACAAAGGCATAAGGGCTTTTGATGTCCACATAGACGATGAGAGGGGCAGTGCTTTCAAGCGGCTTCATGACACGGCCCCAAACGACCGCAACCAAGCCCTATTCATTGAGCGAGCATCTCATAGACGGGCAAGACTTTCTTGAACTCTTTCATGCAAAACGCAACCACATTGGGTTTGGTCACAACGTCACAATCATTGTGGTCAAGCCAGACCGACAGGCCTTTGTAGCGCAACAGGTCTTCATGGGGATGGTCTTTGGGATAGCCTGAAGGCACGCGCTTGAGATCCGGCTCACCGATCCGCACACCTTTCTTGCTGAGAGCCGCGAGCGTTTTTGCCATTTGGTCCCCTTCGCCGCCAACGATTCGCTCTCGAAACGAACGAAGGGCTGACTTCTCAAAGCCGAAGACACCGCAGCCCAAAGAAAGGGTCTCAGTCCCTAAGCCGAAGAACCACATGGGCGGGGAGGGCAGATCGAGGTCCGGGGCAAATGAAATGTGGAGATGCGCATTGTAGGGCGTTTTGTCCTTCGAGAACCGAACATCCCGGTGGATGCGGTAGATTTTGGACGTGTGTCGTGCACCGGTCAGATCTTCCAGTCCCGCTTCCATGGCATCCGTGAACAGGGCGGACGGTTTTTTGAGTGCCGCTTCGTAAACGGACTTATTCGCGTTGAACCATTCGCGGGTGTTGTTTTTCTTCAGGTCGATCAGGAAGCGGAGAGCCTCTGAAGAAAAGCCGGAAAAGCTCGTCTTGGACATCTGCACCTCCTCTGTCCGTGCCCCACTTCACCTGTGGGGAGCGACGTCGCAAAGATCCCGGAAACACGTTCTTGGAATGCTACTGCAAATTTATTCGACCATCGCCTGAACGGCTTCCACACGCGCAGCATTCGCTCCTTGATCGCCGTAGCCAACCCGCGATGCGGAGCGAATGTGGACGACATCCTCAGCCAACCGGAATTCCAAATCGTCTACAAATCCAAAGAACGCTGATTTCTCTGTCACCGCGATATATGTGTCCTCGACGGTGACGATTTCAAATGTGCGTTCTGACGCGTTGAGGCTGTCGACAATCGAGGGCCAAAATTCCAACGGCAAGGGATCCGTTTTGTGGCTATCCGGCGTCCCGTCTTCGCTGGACAAACAGTTGGGCGAGCTCGGGCAAGGGGACAACTTACCATCGACCAACCCAGGCGAACTTCCGCCCTGCGATTGGTTCCCGAGAAAAAAGAAGTATCCCGTCCCCAAAAGCGGGATGGCGATCAAAATCAACAAAATGGCTCTTATCATGGGACCCACCCTTTCTTTGCACCATGGCGCTCGCTCATCATAGACGGAGGACACCATCGCACGCAAGATGAGGCCGATTTTCGGCTTGGCCCTCGACTTCTGATCCAGTGTCGTCCATAAGCGGCGGTTTTCAACACAATTTGTGAAAGAATGGTCATGGCGCTGGGCCGTATGTCCGCCTACATAGCTTTTGCCCTATTGGCCGGCGGCACGACGCTGGGGCTTGCTGGAATTGATCTGGTTCTGCCCGCCATCCCAGGGCTTCCCAACGCGATCGGCGGTAGCGCCGAGGCCGCCCAATTTGTGCTGGGCACCTATGCGATCGGCACCGCGATGGGTCTATTGCTCTTCGGCGAATTGGGGGCCAGATTTGACCACCGGAATCTGCTCGTCATCTCGATGGTTATGTTCGCCCTCTTGTCCGCTTTGGCCGCGTTCGCACCAACGATGGAAGCGCTCATTGGGTTACGGTTCTTTCAAGGAGCAACTGGCGCCGCTCCCGCCGTATTTGCACCGGGGATGCTGCGCGCGCTGTTCCAAGACCGCCAAGCAATTCAGGCCATCGGACTCCTCGGGAGCATCGAGTCAATTGTTCCGGCAATCGCACCGATCGTGGGCTTGTGGCTGTTGTCCCTTTTTGGCTGGCAAAGCTCATTCCTATTTCTCTCTATGCTGTCAATTGTCTTGGTAGCAGTACTTTGGGGTCTGCGAGGGATCTTACCAACAACGGGGAATGGGTCAAAAGGCACTGGCATTGGATACAGCTATCTTCGCCTTCTCAGGTATCCCACCTATCTAAGATATGCCTTGAGCCAAGCCTTCTCGCTCGGCGCTCTCCTGACATTTGTATTTGGGGCGCCGGTCGTCATTGTATCATCTTTAGGCGGAACTCTTACTGACTTTGTTGTTATGCAAGTATCGGGGATCACCTTCTTTGTGATCGGCGCAAATGTGGCGGCGAGGCTAGCGGAACGCTTCGGCGCGGAACGTATGATTCTTTTCGGCTCAAGCCTATCTTGTGCCGGCGCAATAGCGTTGTCCGTGTTCGCGGTTGTGGGCTCGACAAATACAGCTCTACTGGCGGTCCTCTTTGTGCCCATGAATTTCGGATTTGGGCTCCGTGGCCCCGTTGGTTTTTTCCGTGCGGTCGTGGCCTCGAACGGGGACGAAGCGCGGGGATCAGCTTTGGTCATATTATCGGTGTTAATGACAACGGCGCTGGGAACTGCGATAGCCGCGCCGTTCATTACCGACGGAATGGTCCCACTGACCTTGATCGTTGCTGTGATATCGAGCCTGTCGGTTGTCTTGCTGATTGTCTTGAAACCGATCGCACAAGATTAGTTGCCTCTCGCCCAATTACTCTGCCAGGCGCTGCTTCAGCATAGATTTGAACGCAATTCGAATGTTCTCTATATGTGGTCTCACGTATGGAAAAGCATCCTCAGGGCGTGGCACCCGGTTCATGTCGGCATTCAGATCGAGTAGGTGAATGCCTTGACCCTCAGAGCTCAGCGCAAAGTCGATAACGAAACAGTCGAGCTTCACGATATTCTTCATGGCCATCAGACCTCCAAAAGCATAACGGCCCATGAACGCATACGGATCTTCCAAATAGGCGCGTTCTTCGTTTTGCATCCAGGGGTTTTGTTCAATCAAAGAGGGGCGCACGCGCTCGTCTCCGAGCTGGTCCACATCGAACACACTTGCAATCGGATAGAAGTGGCCATCTATAAAGACCATGCGTAGGCGATTGTAAGCGCCTGAGCGATGGGCGGGATGGCGAAACTGAGAGATAAAGTGCGCGCTGTCTGTGGGTTGTTGCTCGAAGTAAGCGCTCAGTTGATCCTCGTTCTCGCAAATCCAACGCCTCTCACGTGAAGCCACGGGACGGACCAAGACGGGCCATTCAAACCCCTGCCCATAGAACGTCTTTAAGATTTGAACAAATCGATCGCGCGCCCATACCATGCGCTCAGTTCTCGGATAAGTAACGCCCTCTGCTCCTGCTAATCGTTGATAGAGGCGATTACGAGAGATATCCAACAGGGCGCGCGGGTGATTGATGACTGGAATAGCGGGAAACCGATCGGCGAACCGCGCAAGAGTCAGTAGAGAATCGGCCTCGGAATCCGCGTGTGTCGTAGCGTTCAAGATCAAATCGAAGTCAGGTGGATCGGCGTAGCCGTCCAGATCATCGGCGACGATATGTGCGTCGACAAAATTATACTCGCTGTCCTGAAGAAGGCGCGAGACGTCATGATCTCCGCCGTCACTTCGGCGTTCATATCTTCCTGCATCATTGCGCATGACCCGAAACCGGGCGCCTCGATAGCCCTTCGCGATCAGCAGCGTCGGCCGATCTGGGGTAAGGCAGGGACGCAGAACGAATGGATGCGCCAATAAGGTTTGTTCAAGCAACACCTGCGCTTCATCAAGATCTCCTTCTCGGTCAGATAGGCTCGAGAGCGAAAAGCCCGTCTCCAAATCATTCGGTTCGATCAAAAGGAATTGGCGGTAGGCGTTTTTTGCATCTTGAAATCTTCCCGTGGCCAGAAGAAGGTCGCCCAACCGTTGGAGAACCCGCTGGTAAGATGGATCGGTCTCGCATACGAGCGCATACTGACCGATCGCATCGTCAAGACGGTCAGCATCTTCGTAAAGACGCCCTAAGAGCATACGGGCGGCCAAATCGCGGGGGGCTTTCGCTAGGTGTGTGGAACAGAGCAGCAGGGCGTCGTCGAGCCGATCATTCTCGATCAACAGCTCAATGAGTTTGTGATCGATTTCTTCCAAAGATCCGTTCCATTCCGGATCCGGCGCCTGCAGATCCGAATCTGACCGTGAGGGAGGCGATTCGGCTTGAAGCGGCGGCAAGCGGAGGCTTGGGGCTCGCATTCGGATGCGATACAGCAGTCGTCCGCTGTCTTTGGCGAATCCACTCCGTCCGTGCAATGCCTTTACGTTATTCACAAATAGGATGTCGCCCTGGCCAAGACGAAACTTGTGGCCGAGCGAAGCGTCTTTCAACACCGTATCCAGGGCTTTAAGCGCCCAACGATGCCGAAACGGCAATATGTGATCTCCCGTCTTCCCTGACTGCAAAAGCTCTGCATCAAAAAACCGCACGAGCGGGTCATGCGGTGGACCACTGAGAATAGCTCTTCTTTCGTCACCAAACGGATAAGTACATTCGCGGAGCAGGCCGGCTTCCGTCTCTCCCAACTCGCGCAGAACATCGTCGATTGGTAGTATGATAGTCTCGCCGCCAACGGGATCGGCTTTCACACATTGAAACGCGACCAATTCATGAGGCGCTTTCATGTGCGTAGAATCTGTGTGGGGCACGAGCGGCAAGTGCGTTTGACTCAGTCGAGACGCGATGTCGAGCGTATTCGCAGGATCGCTGGTTACCGACACCCGAGCAAGCGGAGCGCACTTCCCACTGCGGGAGTCCTTGAAGGAGTCCGTACCGAAGTGAGCCACCATCTTAGCTAACCGGGGAAGTGTATCGATATCGTCTGACTTTGATGGACACCGAATAACGCAAAAGTAGGGATAGTGAATCAGACAGCGGACAATCCGGCCCACATCGACAGCGCGGACAAGCTCCGTGTCGGTCGAGCTTGTATGAATGAGGGAATGAGGACGTGCATCATGAGGCAAGTTCATCAGCTTATCTCAACAGACGTCAGGCGGACCGAACATGCTTCTGCCCACCTACGATCCGGTGACTCAAATGGCAATACAGAACTACGGCAACACTTGATCACGCCACGAATCGTCCACCCCATATCGAAAGACCAAAATACCCAATTTTCGGGCTACCATGGAGATGCTGTCTCTGTTAACCCTAAAAGGAGTTTCAAGGGCATGAAAATCAGTACTCGCCATATACAAGAAGAAAACACATCCGTCTCCCCTTAGCGTTGCGACGAAATACATGCTTAAGGGTGAGAAGGCGCCCCGTCTGTGCAATTCTGGAGAGAAGCTCTGGACCGGGGTGGGGTGTAACACGCCGGAAAGAACAAGCGCACATCATTTTTGAGCGCTCGCTGTCGACGCGGCGAACATAGGGGCGCTCAGCGCATCACAACCGACAGGCAGCTCGACTGCCGATGGCCACACCGCCATCGCTGATTTTTGTATCCCTATGTGACGTACATCACAGTGAAAGGTGTCAAATCGCTTTAGTCCAATGAAGGGAATTGGGTCATCCCAATTTCTTAGTCCTTGTGTACTGGAAGGAACAACCGCAATCCTTCCCTTACTCCAATCTTCCCTCTTGCCCGCTCCTCGGAGCGGGCATTTTCTTGATGAAGTGTGGGATCAAGCGGCCAAGTCTACGCCGCACGCGCACAGAAGAAATGGGCTTTCAGCGGCATCGGTCCCGGTTCGTCGCCAAAGCGATCCCTTAGTCCGTGTTCGACCTTTCCAACAAGATCTTCCGGATCAGTGCCGCGATTCCTGACCTCCTCTCCAAACGGATTACCAAATACGATCCCGCGGGCGAAGTCAGACCAACTTGTTACGTCCTTTGAAAGGCAAACTTCTTCATGTGAAACGCTGTCGAAGCCCGCCGTGTTGAGGTCTCTGGTGACGACGGATGGGTCTGCGCAGGAAAAAGGGACCCTGTAGAAGCCGGGAGGGTCATCCGGAAAAAGCTCTTCCGCTAAACTCTGAGCGATTTGTGCAAATGGGTTTTCATCCTGAGTTCCCCAGGTGTTGAAAAGGTAGACACTGCCTGGCTTTAGGACGCGTTTGACTTGGCGGAACGATCCTAACTTGTCGGGAAAGAACATGACCCCAAACTGGCAAACCACCTGGTCGAAAGGTCCGCCGTCCAATTTTAGATCCATTGCATCCGCGACGGCGAACTCTATCCGTTCCCCTTTCTGAAATTTTGAGCGCGCAAAATCGAGCATCGGGGCATTCAAGTCTGTAGAAAGAAGACGTGAGTCCGGGGAGAGCTGGTCCCGAAGACGCCGGCTGACGATACCCGTTCCAGCGGCCAACTCAAGCACACGCTTGGGGTTTAAGGAAGCTGCCCGGGCAGCCAGTTCATCGGCATAGTCGGCAAATATATTGGGACCCATATAGGTGTCGTAATTTCCCGGAATATCCCCCAAAAACTGACTAGCAGTATCGGTCATGACGTTGCTCTCTTTTGCAGTCTCAGAGCATATGGCCCTAAGCGGGAGATTTTCAAAGATCACGCATACCAGCCCTCACAATACCGTGGAGCCAAATCAAGATGAAGGGGCGACGCGTCACTGACTGCCTAGGATTTGTATCAGTGCCGTTCTTCGTTTGGATTTACTGAGCTTTAACAGTGAACGCATACGTCCGGTCACAAGCAAATCGGCAAGACCGTGAACCATCGCCCACCGGGCCATCACGTCCAAATGCGCATCCCCGGTGCGGCCCGAAGTTTCAGAGTGGACATCGCGAACAAATCTTTCAAACGCCCTATCCGAGGCGCGCTCCAAAGCGGCATTCTCAAAGTCTGGACGATTGGATGAAAACATCAGAGCAAAGAGGGCTGGATGCTCAAGAGCAAAGTCGATATATCCTAAGGCTCCTGCGGTAAGTTGCGAGAGGTCTTTTTCCTTTCGCTGGTCGTTTTCAATCTTCCGGCCAAAGAGCTCGAACCCATAAGTGGCCAGGGCCGTTAAGAGCCCATTGACATCTCCAAAGTGATGTGCGGGCGCCGCGTGGCTCACGCCGGCCCTTTTGGCGACCCGTCTCAATGAAAAGTTCTCGATTCCTCGCTCTTCAAGCTCCATCTCACCCGCTTCAATAAGCGCGGCCCGCAGATCGCCGTGATGATAAGAGCTAGGTGAAGAGGGCGAACTAGGCGTTGTCATACCTCCTTATAGCGGCAATCTAGACAATGTCAAAATAAACTTGACAATGTCTAGATTTGTTGGGAGTGTAATGTCGCGAATAATGGAAGGAAGCTCAGAATGATATTTCTAGTTCTCGGACTCATTTTATTCTTTGTACCGCATTTCTTTGCTGCGTTCCGGTCTCGGGAAGAAGGCCGCGACATAAGAGTGAAGATGGGTGAGGGACCCTATATGGGAGCCTACAGTTTGGTCGCCATCGCCGGCTTCGGATTGATTATTTATGGGTACATGGCTGCCACGCCGACAGCGTTCGTGTACGCACCACCCGCATGGGGACGTCATGCCGCCCACGGCCTTATGCTTATTGCCTTTGTCCTCTTGGCCGCCGCCTATACGCCTTCCGGCCACATAAAGAAGCTTGTTGGTCACCCGATGATCACGGCGGTTGCGTTTTGGGCGCTTGCCCATTTGCTGACGAACGGGGGGCTAAAATCCGTATTGGTTTTCGGGGCCTTCCTCGCTTTTACAGTTATTGACCGTATTGTTGTCAGCTCGCGGTCGACTTCTGAAGAGGTCAGTCCGTCGGTGCAAGGAGACTTGCTTGCCATAGGCATAGGAGTTGGCGCCTTTCTTTTGACGTTCTTTGTGTTGCACGAAATGATTTTCGGTGTGCCGGTGCTTTGATCTCTACAAAAAAAGACTGCGGTGTTCTCGCATACGAACCCGTTGGAGGGCTAAGTTGACCCTGCCTTTCGCGAACGAATTCCTCGTGCAGGCGCCCGTCCGGGTCGGTGAAATGGGATCTGACGCCGGTCGATTGGGCAATCGGAAATACTTGGTCCAGTACGACCAGCAGCAGTCAAGGAACGATTACCTTTTGATTGCGATCCGCATCCATATGGTTGCACTCTTAAGTGCGCGGCGCCGCAATGTCCAGATCTCAGTTCAGATAATAAATCTGCATACGAACTTTATCGGCTTTGACTGAGGCGTCTTGAAACGAAGGAGTGTCATAGGGACCTTTCGCACCTGACGTGCCGTAACCTTCCAGCGGCAAGTCGCCGTTCATGTTGAGATCGTAGTCTTGGTTTTCGTCATGAAAGACCGTGATCGCATAAGGTCCCGATTTCAGGTCTGGAAAGGATACGAGCAAAGCTTCTGGACGCGCTTGGAGTTCTTGATAGCCAACGGCGCGTTCGAAATCGTAGGCGCGATAGGCATCTTCGTCCGCGAATACGAGAACGACAAGCTTTCCGACTGAATTCCGGACACCGCGTACATCTAGGACCAGGTGGGAGGTATCGCTTACCGAAGCCACCGCCTCAACGCCTTCTATGGCGGCCGCTTGCGTGCCCGCTTTCGCTGGCTGTGAAAATTCAGCAGCAAGCCATGCGCCTCCCACGAAGAGGCCAGTGGTCAGTGTCAAGTCAAACAAGAGCTTCGCGGTTGAGGGCATAGTCATCTCCGAGTTAAGAACAATGGCAGTGGTCAAGATCTGTTGGCGATTTTGGGCTCCCAATCAGGTGGACCGAAGAGCGCTCCGAACACACCCGATAGGCTCCTCATACGGACGATCTTCTTTCCGACCCGATAGAATCCGTGAAGAAAAGCGGTGACGGGATCAACGGAGGAGAGCGGTTTGGTGAGACCGTAGACCACGTCTTCGTCTTCCCTGGCATACGTTCCAAAGAGCCGGTCCCAAACAATAAAGATACCCGCATAGTTTTTGTCGAGGTAGGTTTCGTTCGAACCGTGATGGACCCGGTGGTGAGACGGCGTGTTCATGATCAATTCAACAGGTTTGGGGAGTTTCTTCACGACCTCGGTATGGAGGGCCGTCTGATAGAGTTGCACGACAACTTCGGCAAAGAAGACAAGGAACGGATTGAAACCCAAGAGCACCAATGGCAGGTGAAAAAAGATCGGCCACACGCCATCCATCGGCCCAAAGCGGTAGGCCACTGAGATATTGAAAAACGGGGATGAATGGTGAACCGAGTGCGTGGCCCAAGCGATGTTGACCCGGTGAGTAAAGCGGTGCTCCCAGTAATAGGCAAGGTCAGCTAAGACAATACAGATGCCGATTGTCGCCCAATTAACAGGAATGTCGAACACCGCAAATTGATGCGCATAAAGATAAGTGCCGACATAAAAGGCTGCGAGTAAGAAATACGTCACACCCAAAAAGAGGCCTAGCGTAATGAAATTGGTGAGCGTGTCACCCATAAGTTTCCAACTGAGTTTCCGGAGGAACCCATAGCGGATCAGTTCAAATCCAAGAAAGGCGAGGGCAATAACGAAAAACCAATCATTCAAGAAGGCTTCCCAGACCTGAATCTCGTCCTCCGATATTGGTATTTGCCACCATTCCATCAGGACTCACCTCGCAATCGAGTTGAATAAATTATCGATATTGATAATCTACATAAGTTCCATTATATAGTTTGTCAACATTGATAATTTATAAAAGTCATGCCCCGTCCAAGTCTCAAGGAAGAACGTCGCAACCAAATTCTAGAAGCTTACGAAAAGTGTGTCGCCCGGTTCGGTGTGGAGGGCGCTTCCCTGGAACTGATCGCCGAAGAAGCTGGACTGGCCCGGGCTCTCATTCGCCACAATGTGGGAAACCGAAAAGATCTGCTCGCCGCACTTGTAGAGCGTTTTCTGGAGAAGTCCGATCATGGCACACGCATGTTGCTCGACACTCTGCCCAATGAGAACCGTTTAGCGACGTTGGTCGAATGGCTTTTTGATCCTCGCTTCATGGACCCCACCCTGGTATTGGTTTCGGAAGCACTCATCGCCACGTCTTCTGAACACCCTGAAATCGCGGAGAAAATGCGAATGTGGACGGAGGACTTCGTATCACGCGTTGCAAAGGTGATTGCCCGTGAATATCCCAAAGCCAAGAAAGACAAGGTCAGAGCCGTTGCCGCCGGTCTGACCGCAATCTATTTCAACGTAGATTCAATGAGCCCACTGGGGCCCATGCCCGCCCTCGTCAAAGCGTCGAAAGAAGCGGCTTTAATCCTCATAGAGAGTTTGGAGTCATGAATATGGAGACCTCCATCCGTCTACCAAGAGAGGCCTATACAAATCAAATGTGGCATGATGAAGAGCGGAAGGAACTGTTCCGCGATTCTTGGGTTTTTGTGGGAACGGAAGGTGAATTTAAAAGCGTCGGCGACGTCCGGCCCGTTTTGGCCGGCGCCTTTCCCTTGTTTGTGGTCCGCAGTAAAGAAGGGGGACTGGCGGCATTTCAAAATTTTTGCCGCCACCGCGGTACTCAGTTGATCGAAGAAATCGGCAATGTGGGGAGTGCGATTGTTTGCCCCTATCACCGCTGGAGCTACGGTTTGGATGGGCGCATGCGCGGTGCTCCTGATATGGCGGCATGTTTTCCTGATCTCAACAAGGACGAAGTCCGTTTAAAGGCGGCCGCTGTTAGCTCGTTTAAAGGCTTCGTGTTTGCCAATCCCAATCCGCACGCGATCTTTGACGATTGGATTGCGGAGATCCGCGGCGCCGAATGGCCTCACGATCTTTCGGCCAGAGATCTAAGAGAAGGTGTGCCGCTCACCTACGACATGAAGTGCGATTGGAAAGTGTTCGTCGAAAATGCCCTCGATGGGTACCATCTGGCGTATTTGCATGAGAGCACCCTCGGCGGTCCCCTTCCGTCGGAAAATATCTGGGAAAGGAAGGGGGATCACATGGTGTGGTACGCTGTTGATGACGGCAGCGCTCGCCACCGGTTGCCGGCCTTAGTGCGTAAACAGACCAAGCGTCTGCCAAAAGTCAAGAGCGCATCAGAGCCGGGCTATGGCGGGGTCTACTATCTCTTTCCGACGACTCTCATCGTTCCCACACCTTTTGGTTTGAGTGTGTCAAGTCTGAAACCAACTGGTCCCGGCCGCTAAGTCCTGCAAGTGCGCCAGTGGGTCGGTCCAGGCCAATTGCGCGACGATCGAAAGCGCATTCCCGGATATGATCCAAAAACGGAACGAATCTCGTCGGAAAAGTGGACTGAGCACCCCTTGAAGACAGGCGACTTTCAGACCGAAGACGTATGGATTTCGGAAAAGGTCCAACGCGGACTTGAGTCTCCCGCCTATGAGCACGGTCCATTATCAATTGGCGCGGGGGCAGAAGATCCCATAAGGTGGTTCCATGAAAGCTACATCCAACGCGTTTCAATGAGCTAGATGACACAAGCGGGTTTCGATCTAGACGCCTATCTTGACCGGATCGGCCTATCCGACAGACCGCCGATAAACGATGACGGTTTGGAAACACTCCACCGGGCCCATGCCTACGCCGTCCCCTTTGAGAATTTGTCGATCCTATTGGGCGATGGCGTCTCGGTCGACGATGCCGACATTTACGACAAGATCGTCCGGCAACGGAGAGGCGGATATTGTTTCGAAGTGAACAATCTGTTTGCCCAAGCACTTCGCGCGTTGGGATTCCAAGGTATCACGCCCGTGTTGGCGCGCACGCATATCTTAGAACAGCCAACAGGCCTGACCCACCGGCTCACTTTGCTAGAGATAGCCGGCCGCCATTGGATCGCTGATGTGGGTTTCGGCGCCGAAGGCCCACGGGCACCCATTCCCTTCGAAATGGACCGGGTGAATCACCAGGATGGACTCAGCTATCGGCTGCAGTCGCGACCCCCATGGGGAACCATGTTGAGCGTTAAATCGAAACCCGACGAGAACTGGCAAGACCTTTACAGCTTCACTCTCGAGAAGACGGTGCCTGCTGATTTCGCCGTCGGCAATCACTTCACATCCACCCACCCAAGTTCGTTCTTCACATGGATGAAAATCGTGACGCTGCCCGCCCCATGGGGCCGAACAACGTTGACGGATGAACGCCTGACCATCGAAAAGGACGGACACGTAGAAAAGACCGAGATCGCGGCAGGGCCTGACTATATAGCCGCACTCAAGCATCATTTCGGTATCGAACTAAACAAACCATATGAAAGTCTAAAACCGTACAATCCCCGTCCGCCGAAAGATCAAACGAGTTGAATTGGGACCCTGCCAGTGAGTTTCATGCGATCTGGACCGCAGCCCTTGCGGCGGTCGATCCGCTGCTTGTCCTTCCACCTCATTTGCCCGCGCCGCCCGGTGGGCGTCTCGTCGTTGTGGGGGCAGGGAAAGGCGCTGCCCGTATGGGCCTTGCGGCGGAGCACCGTTACGGCACGCCGCTCGAGGGCCTCTTATTGACCATGTATGGCCACGAGGAGGTCACCATGTCTCTGCAGGTGGTTCAGGCCGGGCACCCGGTTCCTGATGAACACGGGCTCGAAGCGACCTTGTCCATATTGGACATGGCTGAAAGTCTGACGGAAGACGATATGCTCCTCGTCCTCTTGTCCGGTGGGGCTTCATCCTTGTTGACGGCGCCTCGCGTTCCCTTGCGCGACAAACAACACGTGACCCGGGATCTCCTAAAGTCGGGCGCCCCCATCGAAGACATCAACTGCGTCCGCAAGCATCTCTCTCGAATCAAAGGGGGGCAACTTGCAGCGGCGGCCTATCCGGCACGGACCGTCACCCTCGCCATATCCGATGTGCCCGGGGACAAGGCGGATGTTATCGCGTCCGGCCCTACTGTGCCCGATCCCACAACCCTGGAAGAGGCTCGATCGATTCTGGACCGATACAATATCGATGTCCCTGCCGAGATTAACTTGGCGCTTCAAGAGCACAACAGCGAAACCGTCAAAGAAGGAGACGAACGCCTCAGCCGTGCGGATTATATCCTCGTTGCGCGGCCCAAAGACGCTGTGTCTGCCGCGGGTCAAGCTGCTCGGAGCCTCGGCTACCAGATCGTCTGTTTAGGCGATAATGTCGAAGGCGAAGCCCGCGACGTCGCCAAAGCTCATGCGCGCTCGGCGCGTGCGTCAGTCGGACAGCGGATTGCGATTCTCTCCGGCGGCGAGCTCACCGTCACCGGCGCGGACACGCGGTTCAAGGGAGGCAGGTGCCGGGAATATGCTCTCGCTCTTGCCTTTGAATTGGCAGGAGAGGCCGCTATCGCCGGCTTCGCAGCGGATACCGATGGCATTGACGGATCCGCTGATGCAGCGGGGGCCTATTTCGCTCCGGGCATTATCGAGTTAAGTTTGGCAAAAGGGCTCAGCGCTGAAAGCATGCTAAAGGAGCACCGCTCGGGTGAGTTTTTCACCGCGATGGGAACGCATTTTGTAACCGGTCCCACACGGACCAATGTCGGGGATCTGCGGGTTATCCTCATCAATCCAGGTTCGGAGTGAGAACCCGCGCAAAAGGGGATTTTCATCGCAATGGAACATAGAAACGCGGCGCTGCTGATAACACCGGGCCGGGTCTTGTTGGGGCTCTATTTTCTTGTTCCAGGGATCTTCAAGTTCACGTCCTGGGATCAGCACATGGCGTTGATGGACCTACACAACGTTCCTCTCGCCCCACCTTTACTAGTAGTCGCAGGAGTGACGAACATCATCGGTGGGCTGATGTTAATCGCAAACCGTCATGTCCGTTTAGTATCCTTGGGCTTTGCAGTCTATATCGTCTTGGTCAATTACTTCCTCCACGACTTTTGGAACTTCTCTGCGCTCACGGCACAACATGAAACGCAAAACTTCATAAAGAACCTAGGTATTCTGGCGGGTTTGTTGGTTCTGGCCGGCGCCAGCCCGGCGCGGCCCCTCCGATTGGAGGACCTGAAGCGTTCAGACGCCTCAATTGTCAGTACCAAAGGCTAAGACGGCGTCAATCGCACCGACCACAAGTTGGCTCACTTCGTTCTCACAAGCGCTCCCACCGGAAGCAGCACCTGGACCACCACGGAGACCAATAGCCACAAGAGCCCTGCAAAATGCGCGGACATGGGCGGCAATGCAATCAGCTCAGCGCTGAAGAGTATTGCGATCAGCCCAATGAGGATCCCGGGGAGTGACATAGATATGAGTAAGATTGGCCTCAACTGTCCCAAGTCTTTCCATCGCTCGATAAGCCGTGCAGCCCGAAAGAGGACGAGAATCAAGCCTGTGGCGCCGGCCCCCAAAGCCCAATTCAACCGCTCATCCAATCCGCTCCGGGGAATAGAAGTCTTGGTCCCGAACGAGCACTGCAGTGATCGCCGAAAAGCCCGTCAAAGCAATACCGATCTGAGCCACACCGAGGAGGAAATTCCATGGGTCCATTTTGTAACCTCACCACGCATTCGATGTTTAGCGGTGTCAATGCCATCCGGGCCGCCTGCTGGATCATGGCAATCTCATCGCACTCGAACCGTTTTGGTCTTTACAGAAACACAAAGGGATTCCAGGGTATCGGTTTTGTGCATATTCGGACGGTGAACCGGTTTCCACCTAATCCGGGTACGCGCTAAGTTGATGACGCCGGTGTTCCCGTAAGACCCCCACTACCGTATGGACGAGTCAAGACCTCGAGCAAGTGACCATCGGGGTCGCAAAAGTAGACTCCGCGCCCGCCGTCATTGGTATTGATCTCACCAGGGCGCTTACGGAATGGGTCTGCCCAATACTCCAGATTCTTCTCTTTGATACGCCCCAAGACGCTATCGAATTCGTCCTCACTGATCAAAAACGCATAATGTTGAGACCGAACGGGGTTCCCGTCACCTACCTCCATGAAGTCGAGCGACACGCTATTCTCTGTGTCCACACAATAGAAGGCACCGAACTGGTGAGGTGTTGCCAAGCCGAGCATCTCCGCCATAAATTCCGACGATTTCTTCTGATCCTTACAGGCAACAATCGTGTGGTTGAATTGGACAGCCATGGTGCGCTCCTCTCGCTTTAGGATGTCTTATTGATTTCGGTAGGTGCATAGATCTTCTTTAGGAATAACTCACCGCCATGCCCGCACGCACGTCTTGCTGGATGCCGTATTGAGGGAACGGATAGCGGAAGCCGTTTTTCGCCAAAGCCCGCATGCCCGTGATCGCTTTGTCCAAATCGTCTGGCGGTAGCGCCATGAGCATTTCATCGTCCAAGACGCCGCCATAGCGCCGTTCGGCAAAGCACGGAATGGAAAGCGAGGGCTGGCGCAGCTTGAGGGCGCGGCCCCAACTGTCTGCACACGCCGACTCGCCGACAACGGACCAGTCGAACCGTTTGTAGCCAGACCATTGCATACCGTTAATGAAATACATCATAGCGCCGGGCGTGGCGTAGAACAGGACGATATCTGGCGGATCGAGTCGGCCGGAAGAGAGCGGCGAAACCGCCAGCGCCTCGTATTGTCCGTCTTCTACACAGTGCATGGCGGCTTGATGGGCCGCCGCCCCTTCATCGTCTTCAAACCATACGCCCTTCATATGCTGGCCAGACTTCCAGGCTGCATCTTTGGCTTTGCCAAGTCCCACCACGGCCCGGCATTGAGCCCCCACCAGATCGTCCGCTGTGATCCCGACTGTGCGGCCAAGGCGCGAGGCCTGAGCGACGATCTGGTCCATTGTGTGAACATCTGTCGGCCGGCGGACTTTCGGGATGGCTTCCATCTCCGCCACCGTCTCGAACATTTTCATGCCGAATGGAATAGACCGGAGTTTCAGTAAGTTCTCTAAATCGCGAGCGACCTCTGTCCAGTTCATGCCTGTCTCCCTGTGTGTTTTAGGCAAGACTAGGCGGGAGACCTGGGCGCTGGCAAGGCCCTACATGACCGGCTTCATCTCACCCGGTTCGAATTTTTTGATATCCATGTTCTGAAACTTGACGTCGCCGAGAGACCTGTTGAACTCGGCCATATGGGGCGTTTGAAAATGAGCGCTAAGGGCGTCCTGATTTACCCACTCTTCGTAAACCCGCACCCGGTTCGGCTCCTCCAGATCCTGATAGAACGCATAAGAAATGCAACCTTCTTCGGCCCGTGAGGCCGCCGCCATTTTGGCCACGATGGGCTTGAGCTTTTCGACGTCTCCATCGTTCACGTCGATCGTTCCGGTCACTACCAACATAAGAGTCTCCATTTTTAGATTGTCCTTAAGGGTAACCCCCGCACCCTCGCGAACGCAATGGCGGGCACGCGTTGTGGCAAGCGCGGCGATTGCAAACGTGATGGAAACAAAACCGCCCAGCACCTATATTGGTCGGAATAGGAGCAATGCATGGTCTTAATCATAATTCTGGGGTTCGTCTTCGTAGCCGTCTTCTTCGGTCCGCAGCTTTGGGTCCGTCATGCGCTGAAGACGCATGCGCACGAGCGAGATGATTTAGGCGGCACGGGCCGCGAACTCGCCCGTCATTTGTTGGATCAGTTCAATCTACGCAATGTGCAAGTTCAAGTCGCCCGGGACGGCAACGATCATTACGACCCCGGAGAGCGCGTCGTTCGTCTTTCCGAAGAGTATTATCACGGCCGGTCTGTAACAGCTCTCGCAGTAGCCGCGCATGAAGTCGGCCATGCGATTCAGCACCGCGACGAATACGCTCCCCTCATGATACGCCAACGCCTGACGCACTCTGCCGTGATTGCGGAGAAGGGAGCCGCGATCGTATCCGTCCTTTTATCTGTCGTCGGATTTATGATTTCCCCTAAGCTCTTTGTCCTAGGCGTCGTCGCGCTCATCCTCTTTGGGTTGGTTGAAGTCATCGTTCATCTGGTCACGCTTCCTGTTGAATTCGACGCCAGCTTCAACAAAGCGTTGCCGGTGTTGTTTGGCGGCGGTTTTCTGCCGGAAACCGACAAAGACGCAGCCCAATCGATCTTGCGGGCGTGCGCGTTCACCTATGTGGCCGGCGCGGCAACGCGCATCCTAAGCCTCGGTCGATTGCTGGCGATCTTGCGGTAAGGCGCCTATTCCCCCGCCATCAACTCCAGCACCGCATGGGTCATGGCGTAGACGCCGGTGGTCAGGGTCGGCTGCAGATCGGGGGCATAATAGGCCGAATGGAGCGAGGGAAGCTGCACCTCACCCGCACGGGCCGCCGCCATTCTCTCTGGCTCGATGGACCCGAGCGAGAGCATGAGGCTGGGAATGCGAGGCTCGACTCGGCCATAGCGGGCGAAATCCTCGCCGCCCATGACGGGGCGCCCCAGCTCCAATTTGTCCTCCCCCAGTTTCGTCTCCAGCAACCCAACAATGCGCTCTGTGAGCTGCGGATTATTGTAGCCCGAGGGGGTGTATTCATCTTTGATCGTCATAACCGGCAATTTGTCTTCCGGCACGCCCGCAGCTCTCGCTGTGTTAACCGAGATCCGCTCGATCGCATCCAGAACTTGTTGCCGCGTTTCGTCCTCATAAGTCCGAACGGTGAGTTGCAGATGGGCTTCTTCGGAGATGACATTGTGCTTGGCGCCGGCATGGAACGCTCCCACGGTGACCACGACCGGAGTCTGGGCGGGGATTTCCCGAGATGCGATTGTCTGTAGAGCCAGGACGATCTGTGCACCGATGACAATCGGGTCTTTGGTCGTATGCGGATAGGCGCCATGGCCGCCAATGCCTTTGACCTTGATGTTAACCGAATCGACATTGGCATAGGACCATTCGGGCACATAGCCCACTTTGCCAGACTCGAGTGCCGGGTTCACATGCCAAGCAAGATTGTAGTCCGGTCGCGGAAACTTTGTGAACAGCCCGTCTCTCAACATCGCGATGGCGCCGGCCCCTCGCTCCTCTGCGGGCTGCCCGATCATCACTAGCGTGCCGGACCATTGGTCTTTGAGTGCCATCAGTCGCCGCGCCGTGCCGGTAAACACCGTCATATGCACATCGTGACCGCACGCATGCATAACCGACACTTCTTGGCCGGTCTGCTCGACCGACTTGACGGTGGAGGCGTAGGGGAGTTCGGTCTTTTCTTGCACAGGCAAAGCATCAAGGTCGGTCCGTACCATGACAGTGGGGCCGTCACCATTTTCCAGAACCGCCACAAAGCCGTGACCGCCGATCTTCTCGGTAACAGTGAACCCAATCTGCCTCATTTCCCTCACAAGGCGCGCGGCAGTTTTTTCTTCCCGAAAGGAGAGCTCCGGATTGGCATGGAGATGTTTGTAGAGCGCCTCCAGATAGGGGTAATCTTCGTCAACAGCCGTGCGCAGTTCGTCTGCTGAAGCAGCGGCGCTTGATAGCAATACGAATATCGCCGCCCAAATCAGATTCCCCATGGATGCCTCCCTTCGTTTTTCATCCCGATTGAAGGATAGCTCTTCAATCCCAAGGTGGGAAGCAGGAAGAGGTTACAAAGGCCTCTCGTTGCGCTATGATTCCTCGCAGATAGAATACAGGAGTATACCATGTCAGTGACCGGCCAATGCCTTTGCGGCGAAATCAAGTACGAAATTGACAACCCGCCCGCCATGACCGGCGTCTGTCATTGCAAGAACTGCCAGCGCCAAGCGGGATCGGCCTATTCAACACTTGCAGGCGTCCCCAAAGCCGAGTTCAAGTTCAACTCCGGCGAGCCTAAACTCTACGTTGACAGCGATACGAGAAGTGGCAACTCGGTTGAACGCTACTTCTGCGGAACATGTGGTTCACCGATTTATTCCGCTTTGGGTTCGCAGCCCGACACGATCTTCCTCAAGACGGGCACCATGGACGATACCTCGTCGTTCACACCCATGTTTCATGTGTGGTGCGAGACCAAACAAAATTGGGTCCAGCTCGAAGAGGGCGTCCCGCAAATGCAGCAACAGAGTTGAAACTCTAATACTCCAGTGGCAGCTTCAAGTGCTTTTCAAAAATCCGGTCCCGATGCTCGATCACGATCGGATCGACGACGCCGAGCTTGGCGCCGCTGGCGTCCCACATGGCACGAAGTTGGTCTTCCATGGGATTTTGCTCCGGTGTCATCGTATCCACAAACACTGAAAAATACGCCCAATAAATATCTGCTGCGGTCAGAGAGTCCGTAACGAGATAATCCGACCCGGCTGATCGTTGAGCCTTGAGCCGGTCGGCCAACATCGTGATAAATTCACGCGCCCGGCCTGCCGACGCATCGGCAGCCTCCTGCGACCAGCCATACTCTTTGAAGATGGGGAGATCGAGCGCGGCGTCGCCCATCGCGTCGTGAATTGTGGACATGAGCAAGAGGCGGCCATTCCAAGCAAAGCCGTAAGGTTCGGACATCTCGCTTGTCAGTCCAACCATCGTCATGCGATCGCTCAAATCCGTGGGGATGAGCGAAGGCCCGCTTCCCAACCGCTCCGCCAGATGAACAATTTCCAACCAACGCACTCGCGGCGCCTCGTCGTCGTAGACCGCAACAGGGGCGTTCCGATGCCCTGTCCATTCAACAAGCTCCGTATTCGGTGCATTTCCTTCCTGTGCAAAAGGAACAAAGTCGACGCCCCTCAATTCAAGGACGGCGCGCGCGGCCAGACTCCAAGGGCTGGGGATCCCTTTCACACACGCCAGCCGAAGGCCGGGCATCGATTTCGCTTCAGAAACGCTCACATAGTCCATCTCTCATCTCCCATAGAAAGTTCGAGAAGGCAGCCTAAACTTCCAAAAACAAGCAGAACAGGCGTAAATTGAGAGGGGCAGCAATGCGCGCACAATCTTCACACTCCAAGTCAGCACACCTTGCGGCTTGACCCTGCGTGCGCGCCATGTCCAACGCCAAAACATCTTAATCCACTGGCGGGCGACGAATGAAAACCGGTTTAGGGCCAGTGGTAAATCACCGACGGATAGCCATAGCGCGGGTCAAGCTTCTCCTCCCGCTTTCTAAACCCGTGGCGCTCATAGAATCTGCGAGCATTTAGATTGTCTGCGTGGGTCTTAAGCCATATCCCTTCGGGGAGCTTTGTTTTGGCGAAATCAAGCAGCCGGCTCCCAATGCCTCGATTCTGCGCCGCCGGTGCGATGAACAACTGATCAAGACATTGGGTGGCCGGGATCAGCGCCAACATCCCCAAGGTCGCGTCGTCTCGTCGTGCCAGATAGAGCGCCCAGCCGTTTTCCAGCTCTGCTTCAATCCGGGCCTCGAGATCTTCCAGTGTCGACTTGACTGGTTGCGGCACACCGCTGGAAACAAAACCGTCAAGCCAAATCTGTGCAGTAACATGGAGATCCGCTGCTGTGTACGGTTCAATTCTAAGTTCCTTTTGCATTCTGCACATATTCTCCTAGAACACGCCCAATTTCCACATAGTTCTCCTGGCAGACAATCCGCTAGGAATGAGACGTGGGATCTCAACAATGCTGCTCAAACTTCTGTGGCGGCTCGCGCGAACTACGGCGCTCGTCGCGCTCATCGTGTTCATCACCGAACAAGTCGTCGGCACCAATATTTTCATCCGGTTCGGGAGCTTTTGGATCTCCGTGGATGAAGAAAGCCCCTACGTGTCACGGAGCGTCAAACTGGCCTTGCGGGATCCGGTACCGGAAGTTGAGGCCGGTCCCATGACGTGGCGCGAGGTGAGAGACGGCTTCGAAGTCGCCGAACTGCCGGTGGTGCCCGTAGAAAGAAAAGGCAACGATGATGCGGAAGTCGACCGCATCTTTTTGGCGCGCATCGACCCGTCCCGTTACCGGTTTGAGCTTCATAATGATTCCGGCGGCAAAAATGTTCTGCATGAATGGCAAAAACAGACGGGCGCTTTGCTGATCGTCAATGGCAGTTACTATGACCACGCCGGACTTCCTTCGACGCCCTCCATAATAAAGGGCCAACCCCTTGGGCCGGCGGACTATGAGGCAACCCATGGCGCGTTCATCGTAACCCCAGCGGGCGCTCGTCTGCTTGATCTGGGCGGACAGGATTGGAAGGAAGCACTGAAAGATGCGGATCACGCGTTCGTTTCCTATCCCCTGCTGATGGCAGAGGACGGGAGCCACCGCGTAAGAGTGAAGAGCAATTGGCTCGCGAACCGCAGCTTCATTGCTCAAAATCAAGATGGAAAGATTGTCGTAGGCACCACGGACGATGCGTTCTTTTCATTGACCCGGCTGGCTGAGTTTTTGAAGGACGCGCCCCTCGATTTGAAGCTGGTCTTGAATCTCGACGGAGGACCAGTCGCTTGCCAAAGCGTCGACGTCGGTGCCTATCGTAGGAGCGTATGCGGAGAGTGGGAAGTTCAGGTGGAGAAGGATGAAGCGAAAATGCTCCCCCCCTTGTCCTTTTTGTCGGCTCCAAGGTTACCGATCGTGATTGCAGTCTATCCCAAATCGAACTAGGCGCTTTGCAATCCCCTAACTCGCAAGGAACTCCGACCCATCACGTTGGTCGGTTCCATCCAAACTCGGAATATATGACACCATTTCGAATGTGCTCAATGGCTGCGTCGACATAGGGCACAATATTTTCCGGTCGGTTAGACAAGGGAAAGAATCTCAAATCATCACACTTGTCGGGCTCCATATTGCGTGGCTCGCCCTCCCAGCTTGACAACGCAAAAAAGAGCGACAGACGCTCCTCATCCGACAGCCGGTGCATTGTATGAACTAAGGTCAGATCACTGACGTTAACCACGAGTCCGGCTTCTTCCGCCGCTTCCCTCGCCATGGCTGAGCGAAAGGTCTCACCACCCTCCACGTGCCCTGCGACAAAACTATAGTTCCCATCTTGATAGCCGGTGTTGAAACGGCGCAACATGAGCAAATCGGTGCCTCGAGACAAAAAGAGGTGGACTTCCGGGATAAGTTTGAAGCGGTCGAGTGCCATCGGCGGGTCTCGTGTATTGGAATCGGACACAGGCACGCGCTGGCGCCACTCGGCGAAGTGTGGCACCATGAGGCAGCCAAACGCAATAGGGTGAGGGAGTATGGAGAGACGTTCAAGCACGTCTACCTAAGGCTCAGCGTGGCAAAAGACAGGTCTGGCGAACGATCGGCCCAGCAAAGGAAATGCACATGAGATGGCTATGGGCCTTGGTATTTGGGATTTGCGCGAACCAAGCGGCTGCAGACACCGCCCGCGATATCGAAACGTGCCGTACAAGCGAATCTCCTGAAGAACAAATCTTAAGCTGCGAGAGAGCCATTGAGTCCGGAGAATTGGAAGCTCAGCATCTGGCTTGGGCCCACGAGATCCGGGGAATTGCGTATCATAGTCTTGGCCAGTACGACACAGCCGTGACGGCCTATTCAGAAGCGATCCAGATCAATCCAAGCAATCCGCAGACTTTCTACAATCGAGGATTGAGTCACTATTTTGCAGGGCGAGAAGACGCAGCATTTTCTGACTATGAGCGCACGCTTGATCTTGATCCCGCATTTGTATCCGCATTGATATCGAGGGGAATAATCTATCGCGAGCGTGCCCAATGGGGCGAGGCGATCGAAGATTTCACGCGCGCAATCGAAATCGATCCGCAGCAAAATTATGCCTATTCGAACCGGGCTGTCGCCTACCGCGACGTCGGTCGCTATGGCGATGCGCTTGCAGATCTTAATGAAGCGATCCGTATTGCGCCCAAGGACACATATGCGTTGTCCAATCGCGCCTATTTGCATCAAATCCGGGATGAGTTCGAAGACGCAATCTCTGATTATACAACCGTGATTAAATTGAAATCGGACAGTGTGTACGAATACTATAACCGGGCGCTGTGCTTTGAAAGCATTGGACGTTACCATGAAGCTATCTTGGATTTTTCGGTCGTTATCGATTTCGAACCCCAAGAGTTTGAAACGTATGTAAGGCGAGCACGTGTTTTTCGCCAGATCGAAGCGTTTGACAAAGCAGCAGCCGATTATTCAATCCTCATTGATCAGTTTCCTGAGCAAGCCAATTGGTACTACCGTCGCGGCCTGGTTTACGAGGACGCCGGCGCGGCCTCCAAGGCGGTTTCCGACTACTCCGAGGCGATCCGGTTAGATCCGAACAATGCGCGCTACGTGTACATGCGGGCGCGCGCAAATCTTTCGTCTGGGGAGATCTTTCAGGCTGTTCGGGACTACGCGGACAATTTTGGTCGCATTGTGATGGAACTGTTTGTCGGTCCGCCGGTGGAGTCTTCTGTTGAGCCCCACCCTGAGCCCGAGCAAAGAACAGTCGATGAATTGACGGAAGCCATCGATCGAAATCCGAACGATGTAGACGCCTATTTTGACCGTGCCTACACATACTATGGCGAAGGCAACACTAAAGCAGCGCTCTCGGACTATTCAGAAGTCATTCGCCTCGATCCGGAGAATACGAACGCCTACTTTAACCGTGCCCTCTGCTATGAGGATCTAGGGGCGTACGCACAGGCTCATGCGGATTACACGGTGGTCGTCACCCGAGATGAGACGGATGCCTGGGGTTTTGCCAACCGAGCTTATATGAATGTCAAGCTTGAGCGTGGAGAGGACGCCGTCAAAGATCAAGAACGCGCGACCGCCTTGGCTCCGGAAGACGCTGAACTATTGAACGCAATGGCCTGGATGTTGTCAACGGTTCCGCTTAAAACCGCGCGCAATGGCGAAACAGCAAAACGCTTAGCTCTGGAGGCTGTCAGGTTGGAGCCCAACGAAGGTGCCTATGTCGATACGCTCGCGGCGGCTCATGCGGAGCTTGGCGAATTCACGGACGCTATCGCAGTACAAAGTCGGGCCATAGCGATTGCGCGTCGGGACAATTACGGAGAGGACTGGATTGCGGAAGCCGAAGCCCGCCTGACCCTTTATGAGAGCAATACAGCCTACCGGGAGGAATGAGCTGGAGTGAGCCTCTTAGTTCGGCCAGTAGACAAACTCGTCATTTGCGTCGAATGAGTCCGCATTCGTCTTGTCAATGCGGATCGGGCTCTCCACCGTATACGGATAGAGAGGCTCGCGGGCATTGGCGTAATGCGTATCGAGAGCCGCCACTAGCTCATCCACTTTGTCAGGACGGGACTCGGATAGATTGGTCTGCTCTGTAGGGTCACTTGCGAGGTCGAACAGCCAAGTTTTGTTTTGACGCTCATTTCGCTGAAGTTTCCAGTCCCCTTTGCGAACGACCTGATAATACCCGCTCGACCAAAAGATCGCGTCGCCCGGGCGATTGATTGCACCTTGGCCGGTGGCTTCGGGCAACATGTCTTGGCCATCGATCTCTATGTCCGCAGGCAAGTCGGCGCCGGCGGCAGAAGTGAGCGTCGGCATCACATCGATATGAGCAACGGGCGTCTCGATCTCAGTACCCGCCGGAATTTGAGCAGGCCATCTCAGCATCATCGGCACACGGATGCCACCTTCAAACAATGTAATTTTCCAGCCCCGGTAAGGTGCGTTGACCTCTGGCAGACCGATATAACCCGCGCCGCCATTATCGCTGGTGAACACAACAAGTGTATTGTCTGCGATTCCTTCTTCGTCGAGTTTGTCCAAGATGCGTCCGACACTCCGGTCGAGCGCGCGCACCATCGCGGCGTAGACTCGGAGCCGATGAGGCTCAATGTCGCCAACCGCCGCATAATCCTCTTTGGTGGCTTGAAGGGGGGTGTGCACCCCCCAATGAGCCAAGTAGAGGAAGAAGGGACGGTGTTTATTCACCTCAATCACTTTCAGAGACTCATCCGTCCAGTAATCAGTTAGGTACCCCCCAGGCTCAAAAACCTGGCTATCATTGTATTGCGTCGCATATTGTCCGCTTGCCCATAAAAATTTATCGATTGGATCGAACGAGAGCTTGGCATTTACGACGTTGGGGTCGTCTTCCGGCAGAAAGAGCGAGCCGGACATCAACAAGCTTTCATCGAAGCCCTGGGCGTTTGCGCTAAATTCCCCGCTGCGGCCCAGATGCCATTTACCGATGTGGACCGTGTGATACCCAACCTCTTTGAGCGCCTCCGCTACAGTGACTTCAGTTCCTGGGAGACCTTGTTCTTCGTAGGGCGGTTTTGCCCGGGCGAGTTCTGCATCGTACTCGACCTTGGGCTGATTTGTACGTCCCTTGTTCGCGATGGTGGATATGACACGCCCCATGTTTCCAGGCGTCGGGGTGAACTCAAAACCCGTGCGCGTCGGGTATCTCCCCGTCATCAACATTGCCCGAGACGGTGCGCAAGTGCCGGTTCCGGAATAAGCTTGGGTAAAGTTGGCGCCCTCTGCAGCCAGCCGATCAATATTGGGCGTCGGCACACGCCCCCCAGCCACACCGCCGCCATAGGTCGAGATATCATTGATGCCCAGATCGTCTGCCAAGATGAAGATGATGTTCGGCGGTCTGTCCGAACGGTCGCTTGTCCGCGCAGCCGGACCCTCTTGCCATGCGATAGGCTTGTTTTCGGCGATATCCCAGTTCGCCTGTGAGCGTACGGTGGCGAGAAGGAGTTCTTCTCGAAAAATGTAAGCCGCCCCAAGAGCGATCAATCCGAGAAGAACGATTCCAATAAGGACGCGCGCCATAGCGATTTCCTAACGTGACCGTGGTTTCAATAATCGGGGTGCGTTTGTTCCAACCGGATTTAATCAGCATTGACGTTGCGATTGCGACACCCCAAGCGCGGTGGGTTGTATATTATGGCACGGCCTATGTCAAAAGATTGCTAGCCGATCGCTTTGTCCTGGCCTTCCCAATAGGGCGCGCGCAACTCCCGTTTCAGCACTTTCATCGCCCCGGAGAGCGGCAAGGGCTCTTGTCTGAACTCGACAGATTTAGGCACTTTGTATCCGGCAATGCTCGCGCGGGCATGCTCGACAATTTCGTTCTCAGTAACCGATGCGCCCTCATGGGGCACGACCACGGCGTGAACGGCTTCACCCCAACTGTCGTCGGGGATTCCAATCACCGCCACCTGCAGAACGGCCGTGTGGGAAGCAATCGCATTTTCAACCTCAACGGAATAGATGTTCTCGCCGCCCGAAATGATCATATCCTTCACACGGTCGACGAGGAAGAGATATCCATCCTCATCCAGATAGCCGGCATCGCCTGTATGATACCATCCGCCTACAAACGACTTTTCGGTTTGCTCCTCCTTATTCCAATACTCGCGCATGAAGTTTCCCGCTCTCGCACACACTTCACCTGTTTCCCCGGGCGGCAAATGAGTGCCGTTCTCATCCTGAATACACAGCTCGACCCCTTTGACAGGCAAGCCCACGGAGCGCAGCCGGGGTCCACCCTTACGATGATCTTCAGGCGGCAGATAGGTCAGCACAGAGCATGATTCAGTCATGCCATAGCCTTGGCCGATGTTTAGATCAGGCAACATTTCGAGCAAACGGTCAAGCAAGACGGCCGGCATGGGAGAGGCGCCATAGACGAGATGAGTTAAGCTAGAAATGCGCTCCGGCTTAAAGTCGGGGTGATTGACCATCATACCGATCATGGTCGGCACCATTGTGGTGATATTCACTTTTTCGTTCTCTATGACATCAAGCGCCAGTCCAGGTTCGAACATAGGGATCAAGGCGGTGACCCCACCTGATGTGTATCCGGACAGCAAATTGACCATGGACGCGGCATGGAATATGGGAGTCTGGATGAGTGCAACCGTACCCGGATGGAATGCGCCAATAGCTGCTTCCACATGGTAACAGTTGAGAATCTCCGCCCGCTGAGTCTGAACGACACCTTTGGGCAGGCCGGTTGTGCCGCCCGTATACATTAGAACAACTTCATCGTCTTCCTCGGGTTCCACTGGCACGTTAGGCTGGGCCGCAGCCAAGAAATCCTCATACCGAATATCGCAAGGTCCCTCACCGTCGCCAATCAATATGGTCTTGCGAATTGGACTGTCACCGCTTAGCTGCATTGCTTCATGGAACAGTTGCGCGAAATGTTGATCGACGAAAACGACCTCGGTCCCGGAATCGCGCACGATATAGTCGAGTTCTTTCCCAGCCAAACGCAGATTCAATGGATTTATGACGCCGCTGCCCAGATAGGCCGCGTGGTAGAGTTCCAGATATTCGTGGCAGTTAACTGCCATAACGGCAAATCGGTCGGCCTTGCTGAGGCCCAGCTGATTTTTGAGGCCATCGCAAAGACGGAACACTCTGTCAGAGTGACTTCGAAAGGTTGCGCGATATGTGCCGTCCACGACGGCAGTCGCGTCTTTGTATCGGTTCAGGGCAGGCATAAAGCCGCGGTGATAGATGAGCTCTTTCATCGCCTCGTTTCCTCACAAGCTGTATTTTTTTGCCAACCTAGGTGGAATAATGGCACTTGTACAGCCTCGCCGCCGGGGCTTTGAAAGCAGTGACGTTGAGAAATAAGGTGATCAGTAAGCGGCCTAAGCTTGCGATTGGAGAGGTCTCGGGCCGGTGTCGATCAAAAGCTAGCCTTTGTTTTTCATTCGAACAACAGACCGCGCCAATCGGTACAAGAGTTATAGCCCATCGCAACGGGAAAGAACTTGCGATTGCAGCAATACTAAGCGTTATGAGCGTGTGGCGGGTTCAAACTCAGCTGTAGCGTGTGTCGCCGAGCGCCCATACGCCGTCCTTTCTCATTTGGTGATCGTGGTTAACCGAATTCCAACACTGTCGGGAATATGTTTGCCGATGGCGAAGGGTGAGGTGCGGCCGGTTTCTCTTGATGTGGGATGGGCGCGCAAGCGATCATTGATGTTCCTTCGCTTGAGACTGCAACGAGATGAAGGAATAAGGGTGCAAGAGAATTCTAACGATCAGGCTGCGAGATCTATCCAAATACCCGCTTTGTTCGGATTGTCGGGTCTGATGATCCTTGGGGTCGCAGCGACCACACTGTTTAACATCGGATCAGTTTCGTCTGAAGGCCAAACCGATCTTGCCCTGACTTCATTACTTCAGTGGCTTTCTCTCGCCATAGGATTGGGTCTATTGGCAGTCTCTGTGCGGATCTTCTTTGACGATGGCGCCGGCGAGGCATCTTCTATTGAATCCGACGCTGGCACTGACCAAGTTCGTCTGCGGTCGGCCCTGGATTACTGTAAGACCAACATCATGGTCGCCAATGAAACTCACGACATTGTATATTTCAACGAAAACCTAGACGAGATGCTCAGGAATGCGCAGTCTGACATTCAAAACGCTCTTCCGGATTTCGATGTCGACAAAGTACTGGGCTCAAATATTGATGTGTTTCACGCAGACCCATCGCATCAGCGTGCCATGTTGGCAAGGTTAACCTCTTCATACGAAACCCAGATAGAAGTCGGCGGCCGCCACTTCAACTTAATCGCAAGTCCTATTTATGATACGAACAACCAGCGCCTTGGCACCGTTGTTGAATGGCAGGATTTTACAGAAGAAAGAGCTGTTGAGAACGCGGTAGATAACGTCGTCGAAGCGGCTGTCGCGGGCAATTTTTCGGAACGCATTCAAATTCAAGGCGCGAATGGGTTTGTATCGCGTCTGGCCGATCGGATCAATGAGCTCTGCTCGGTGGTTGACGAGGCAACGGACGAACTCGTTTCAATGCTCGCGTCCCTTTCGACCGGAGATCTACGACCACGGATAACCAAGGACTACCAAGGCAAGTTTGGTACGTTGAAGGACAGTGCGAATGCAACAGCCGATCAACTGGCACGTATCGTCTCCCAGATAAAAGGTGCTACGGCCGAAGTTGAGAACGCGGCACGAGAAATTGGCTCGGGAACTGAAGATCTTTCAACCCGCACCGAACAAGCCGCTTCCAATTTAGAACAGACAGCGGCAGCGACCGAACAAATGGCGGCCACTGTGCGTCAGAACGCTGACAACGCTGAACATGTGAGTAGCTTGGCGCAGACATCAAACAAAGGCGCTGCCGAAGGAACCCAGGTGGTCGAATCCGCCGTCGCTGCTATGGACGGCATCGAGAAGTCATCACAACGAATTACCGAAATTATCGAAGTGATCGACACAATCTCGTTTCAAACAAATCTCCTGGCACTGAATGCCAGTGTTGAGGCCGCGCGGGCAGGTGAAGCAGGCCGCGGATTTGATGTTGTGGCCCAAGAAGTACGCGGATTGGCGCAAAGATCTGCCACAGCTGCCGCGGACATCAAGGAGTTAATCGAAGAAAGCAACAAACGCGTGAAGGATGGAGTTGGCTTGGTCAATCAAACCGGCGAGACCCTTGCCAAGATCGTGGCGGCTGTTGATGAATCCGTGAATATGACGGAAAGCATCGCCGCGTCTTCGCAACAGCAATCGACCGGCATCCAAGAAATCAATTCTGCTGTTGCAAATCTCGATACCATGATACAGCAGAATGCGGCGTTGGTAGAAGAAAGTGCGGCTTCAGCACGGGCGCTAACCAATCAAGCTCAATCCCTCAGAGAGATGATGGCGTTCTTCCGTACAGAACAAGACGGCCACACCTCTAACCAATCAGATCCGGGAGGTGAGTCAGCCGTCCGCTCACGCCGCGCCGCTTAGCATAAAGCTGTTGGAGAGATGGGCTCTAGTCCGCTCCGATCAGCTCTAACTCGGCTGCGGCAAAGCCATACTCAAAACAGTAGAAGTCATTTGTTGCCAGCGTCGCAGCGAAATGCTGCGCGGCCCTCTCCGTTTCCCCGTTCAACAAGAAGTGCTGCCCGATATAGTAGTGTGCTTCGCAGAGACCTTCTTCCTCCGTTTGCAGAGGGTCGGAGCGGGCTGCTTCGAGAACCTCTTCAACACTCATTTGATCCTGGTAGAACCGAATGATAGGGCCGGGCCATGCGGAAAGATCGAATCCCGCGGCTCGGTCTTCCAATGAGTACTCCGAACCGTTCTGCGCTGCAGACAGAAATCGCCAAAGAGCGATATACTGACGGACCTGGTGTCCGAACGCTGCGACCGCATCCGGGATGCCGTGGGCGGCTTCCAAGGCGACCGTAAAGCTGTCGTCGACGGCTGCATAACCCCGTTTGTAGAAATGAGCGAACCCCAAATTCATGTGAGCAGACACAGGCGTGTCGGAGAACTCTAGCGCCACCGCACAAGTGATGCCGCATAGCAGGCGAGAGCTGCCTTAACGCCGATGCGACGGAAACGCGCCCAACGGTTGTGTTCATGAAGTAATCTTGCAAGGCTGAGCAGTGCGGTGAGGAACGAAAAGGAGACACAATGACTGACTGGACATTCTACAAAACCATACAGATCGATAAACGCGACAACGGTGTTCTGGTCGCGACCTTGAATCGGCCCGAGCGTCTAAATGCTGTAAATGGTACCTTACATACCGAGCTTGCGAATATTGCTCGCGATGCAGACAATGACGACGAGGTGAAAGTGCTTGTTCTCACCGGCGCGGGCCGCGCCTTTTGCGCCGGCGGTGACTTCGGCGGAGGCGATGACGCGATCATGGGCCGTGCCGGCCTTAAAGAAACCCGTGAGATTGTGGATCATCTCTTGGATTGCAGCATCCCGGTCATTTCGGCGGTTAAGGGCTACGCCATGGGGTTGGGGGCCACTGTTGCTCTGTTGGCGGATATTGTAGTGGCAGGAAAGTCTACTACGTTTGCCGACACTCATGTCAACATGGGGATTGGTGCAGGCGACGGAGGTCAAGTGATCTGGCCGCTCCTGATGGGTGTGAACAAGGCAAAGTTTCACCTCATGACAGGAGAGCGGATTACAGGCGAAGATGCCGAGCGCGCGGGCCTGGTCAATTTCCTTATTGAGGATGATGACATACTGAATAAGGCACTCGAAATTGCAGACCGCTTGGCCAAAGGGCCGGGCCTTGCCATCTCGGCGTCAAAAGTGGGGATTAATCAGTACATTAAGTTTGTCTCGAACTTAGTCCTCCCGTACTCGTTTTCTGCCGAGCTTCAGACCTTTCGAAGTCGGGACGCAGCTGAGGCCGTCAAGGCGTTTCAGGAAAAGCGCGAACCGAACTTTCAAGGGCGGTAACGTTTGAATGTGAGCCTGGGGAATCGGTCCGACTTTGCCCCAAACGCTCACCCAACAAGGAGAGTTTGATGCCGTCGATCTTGATCTCGGATCAGGTTGCCGATTCGTTCATGGACGAATTAGCTGGAGCCGCGCCGAACCACGACCTAACGATTTTGCGGGACGAAGCCCTTATAGGAGCGCCGCTAGAGGCGGTCGAAATCGCGTGTTTTTCTTGGGACGTGTTCCCGTCGCGTACGCGGCCTTTCCTCGGCGCAGTCAAAAGATGCCCCAACCTGAAATGGTTCCATACGATGAGCGCGGGCGTCGACGATCCATTCTTTCAAGGGCTCCTTGCGAACGGAGTTCGGTTGACGACGTCATCTGGAGCCCAGGCGACAACGATCGCGCAGTCGGTGATCATGCTGCTTCTCGCCCTTTCTCGCCGGTTCCCCGACTGGTTCGAAGATCAAAAAAAGTGCCGGTGGAATCCGCGTCAATTTCAAGATCTTCAAGAACGGCACTTGCTGGTTGCGGGCCTCGGACCAATAGGACTGGAGACCGCGAAGCTCGGGCAGGCATTGGGGATGCGCGTAACCGGGCTTCGCCGGAGCCCGCGCGGGGACGAGGGCTTTCCGGTAGAACGGCTGGAGAAAATAGAGACGATTCTACCGTTTACAGACGCAATGGTCCTCGCTCTGCCGCTCACGGACGAAACGCGTCACATTCTGAACGATAAGCGAATCGGACTTTTGCCTGACACGGCCTATATCGTCAATGTGGGCCGGGGCGAACTCATCGAAGAACAAGCACTCATTTCTGCTCTTAAGGACAATCGGCTTGGCGGGGCCGGCCTGGACGTGTTCGCGATCGAGCCGCTGCCCCAAGACAACCCGCTCTGGCGATTGCAGAATACCATTGTCTTACCACACACGTCGGGTTCCGTTCCCGAGAACTTCGAACGCACAACGAAGATATTCCTTGAAAACGTTCGCCGATATCTGGCTGGAGAAACTCTGTACAATGAGGTGTAGGCCCGATTCTCACTTTAAGCGCATGCATTTCCCGCTCTTGGAAAGCATAACCGGAAGGAATTGAACTATGGATGTGCGTATTTCACCGGCAGTGCCTGGCGACGCGGTACATTTGCCGGAAATCGAGAAATCCGCCGCCGCTGCCTTTCGCTCCATACCCGACCTCGCGTACTTGGCTGAGGGAGCCGTCATGAGCGTTGCAGAGCACGAGGCGCTTATCGCTAAAGGGAATGTTTGGATCGCTAAATCGGCGGAGGGCACTTCGATGGGGTTTCTGTCGTCTGAGAGATTTGGATCGGTACTGCATATCCACGAGCTTTCAGTTCACGCCAGTTTCCAAGGAGGCGGTATCGGCAGGCAGCTTATTGAAACAGCTCAAAGCTGGGCCACTGAAAAGCAACTTTCCGGTATTACTCTGACGACGTTCTCAGACGTGCCTTGGAACGCACCCTTTTACGAAAGATTGGGATTTCAGCGCCTGGACACTTCGGAATTGAGCCCGCGTCTAGCGGCGATCCTACGCGAAGAGGCGCACCATGGCCTCCCGCAAGACCAAAGGTGTGCAATGCGCTGGACCGCTTCGAAGTAGATCAGTTTGGTCCCATCAATCGCTAGACGCCGAACATGGTTCGTCTTGTAAGACTCTGCCCCTGGCACTCCCTAGAGCCGTTTTGGTTTTGACGGAAACACAAAACGGCTCCAGATTCTTTGTTTTGCGCGTTTCCTGACGGTGAACCGGATTCCACTTCACCTGGAAA
>JANQPV010000046.1 GCA_028285305.1 Alphaproteobacteria bacterium
TCTATCAGCTCCCAGCTGCGATCTGTGATGACAAAGCGTTCAGGGCGCATCCAAGCCTCCTCAAAAGAAAGCTTGAATCACAAAACTCGGCGTTAGGGAATCCTATTGTCCACAGTCCCTAGTACCGTTCGGAATTTTTGTAGGGTGCTCAAGTTGGATGAGCGCGATGTGCCGCCGAGGTATCGTTGGAACAAGTTGCCGAAGGAAGGCGCTATCTCCATTAGCTTCCCGAAGGGTACATCGTTGAGATCGTGCCTCAAGCTATTTCAAACACTGAAGAAAATACCCATAATACACCGAGAGTTAGATGAAGAGCATCTTAGCGCTGAACTGATTTGCGGTGAATTTGCATGGGATTCTATTGACGAAGCCCTTTGCGGAGTTGGTCATCTGCTGGTTGGTGTTCCTGGGCTTGACCTAACAGTCGAGCAACGCCACGGTTGCATAGAAATTTCGAGAAGGAATAATGAAAATGAGTAACTCTACGAGTTGTCCGTATCCTCCGGGTGGAGGTGTTACATGTGAAGACTACCAAATTGCCTATTGCATAATCGAGAAAAGTGAGGTCAACGGTGGATGTTATAGTTCAGGTGACGAGGATACACCTGATGAAATAAAAGCTGAGAAATTCTTGGCATGGATAGCGTCCGAAGTCACCAAAGACTACTCAGCGGAAATATACCGCCAGATGAAAAAAATAATAAAAGAACAACGGTATAAAAGTAGTGATGGCGAATTTGAAATGCACTTCAGTCTGCCGTCTAGAAGCAGACTTTAGCAAGTAGCTCCGGAGCAGCCCAGAGTTTGTTGATTCAATTTTTGGGAAAAATAATGTAAGGGACTTCGCATTGTCAAAGCCTTGCGTTGGCCCATACGCATCCGGACTATACAGCAAGCATTGAACAAGTGGTACATATTGAACCCTATCGGAGTTCCGGCAGATTCACGCACTTATCTGGGCAACCGACATTGGGGCGGATACAGCGAATTAGTATTTTGTCTGCATAGCTGACTTCAGGTTGCACCGCACATCGCAGGTGCAGCGAATGTCTGCAAACGGATGATGGGAATTGCAATGCCGAATGGCAGCTTTGGGCCGCGAGCATCGGTCCTGGTCTGACTGTGACCGCCGCCGACAGTTGCAACTCATCAGGCCGCTCTGAGCCCAATTTTTCCATCCGATTCTCGGTCTGGAATCGGCGGCAATAGTAGAAGTAGCAGGCGGAAGCTGAAGGCCGACTGATCAGCGTTGACCGTATTTCAGTTGGAAAAGTGATTCCTCCATCCACGCCGTCAACGATTCGACTTGCTCGATCGCCTTGTAGAGCGTCTCCTGAGTGACGACGAGAGATAGATCGAACCACGGGTGATCGAGGATCTTGTCTGTTTCGATCATCCGCTTCTCGTCGTCGCTCAAAAAAAAGGGCATTGGATACTTCTTGCGGACCTGAGGGTTGTGCTCCAGCCTTATGTCATGGATGTGCTTGGCATGTTGAGCGTCATTGCGGGCAAGAGCGACCTGCTCGATCACGTCCCAGTTCGCTGGGCAATCGCTCCAGTCTGTCTTAAGCAAGTGGCCGAAACAGGCCTTGTAGCCGTTGATGAACCCCTTGCCCTTCTTCCGGCTGAACTCATCTGGCAGTCGCTTTGCACATTCAACGCCTAGTTCGCGTTCCCAAGTCATAAAATAGAGCTTCAAGGCCTCCGACAGCATCGAAATGCAGGTGGCCCCGAGTATCTCCAGCGACGTCTTCGCTTCGCTCCATTCCTCTAAGAAGGGTGGCTCGCCGTCCTCGCTAAAGGGCGGTTCGAAGGGTTCCTCTCCAGCCTCTATCTTGCGTATGATTTCCCGAAATGGCTCCGCAGCCAACTCATAGTGCCGCCTGATGAAGGCGGTTCTTAGCTTCAAGAACTCATTTACTTCCATCTTTGGTCCCGTCCTCGTCGATCTCGGGAAACAACGTTGGGATAAGAGGTATCCCGGATCCTAAGCAAGCGTACGGTGGTTATCGGCGTTGATTTTTCGACATAAGGCAGATCGTTGCACCTTAGGTCCATAAGGCACTATTTCTATTTCTCACGACAGAAAAGGTGCCAAATGCCGGCCTAGCTTTGAACGAGGTGACATGCGCTTGATTGTCGCCGAGCGCAGTGGCGAGTTGGGTTCGTGTGATCGCTGATTTACTGCCGATGATGACCTCTCCGGCTTTGAGGTCTTCCGAGAACGGCTCAAAAAAGAGTCCGTTCTCCTCGATGCTCTGTGCGAGGCGACAGAAGCAGCGATACTCGGTTTCATACCGCCAAGCACTGAACTTGGTCCGGAGCAGATCGTCGAGATCAATAGCTGAGAGTGTCCTGCCAGCAGGCTCTGGCGGCCGCGTTCTGCGGTATTTCACGGGCTTGTAGGGATCGCCTTCAGGAACGTCGAATCCGATAGCCATGCCACGGTGCTTGTCGCCGTAGTGGCTCCAAAGCAGTGAGTTACGAGCAGTGAGTTACGGTAATGGGATGGACGCCCCCACCGGCTTCGCCATGAGCCATGCTGGTGTGTGTGTCAAATACTCCAGTGAAGGGGACGTCCATGACCGAGATTACGACAATCGGGCTCGATATCGCAAAGCACAATTTCCATGTTCATGGTGCTGACCGTGACGGGCGGCCAGTGCTCTGCCGCAAGCTGCGGCGCAATCAGGTCCACGACTTCTTCGCCGGCCTGCCGCCATGCCTGGTCGCCATGGAAGCCTGCGCCGGGGCGCATCACTGGGGCCGGCGCTTTCGCCGCCTCGGTCACAAGGTCAAGCTGATCCCGCCGCAATACGTCAAACCCTTCGTCAAGACCAACAAGAAC
>JANQPV010000051.1 GCA_028285305.1 Alphaproteobacteria bacterium
CCACCAGTAGTGGAGTTCTCGGCTGCGATTCGGCTTCAGATCGACATCGGTGTCGAACGTTTCCGGCGTGGTGTAGGCGTACATTTCTAGTCCCATGATGGACTCCTTTCCTTGAATGCGGACGAGCTACAAGAGCTCGCCCGCCAGTGGGTTGAGTTAGGCGGCGACATCCTCGTCGAGATTGTCGTCCGCGTTGGCTTCGGCACGATCGGCCTCCAGCAGCTTGCGGATCCGCGTATCGGCCAGGTTCGCCACCTTGGCGAGCACCAGGGCGTCGCTGAGGCCGAAGCTGTCGGTCGATTGCCACTTGCCATTCTGGTCTTCGTAGCTGCGCTGCAGCGTGAAGCTGTAGAAGGGCTTGCCTTCGCCACTGGCGTTTTTCCAGATGGCGGCCGTGATGCGTCCAATCCGGACGCGATCGATGGGTGAGTTGTTGGAGTTGGACATATTCTTCATTCCTTTTCTTGATTAAGGGCTGCAAACCATTTGCGGCCTGATGGCGGAACATGACGGCTGGCTTGAGCCGGGTGAGCATCGCGAGCGCACCAGGCAAGTAAAAAGTTGGGGGAGACCTGCAGGGGGAACCGACTTTTTGCTTGCCTGGCCGGCGGCCAGACGTAGAACGCCAGCACACAGGACGCTGTGGAGACAGCCTCAACGCAAGGGAGAGGGAATCGGGATTTCGCAAAACTCCAGGCAACTCCGCCAGGAGAAGGAGCACGTTAGGCGGAGACGGTTTGCCGATGTGCCCGCAGGGCACGCTGGATGATGGAGCGGATCTTCTTTGGATCGTACCGCTTGTAGACCGGGATGCGGATCAGGCATACGCCGGCGGCCTCGCAAGCCTGCACCAGAAAGCGATCCCGCCGTTGACGGTCATCTCGTGCATGCGAAAGATCATCGAGTTCAATGACGGCCGCGATGCGGAAGGTTTTGGGATAAGCCAGCACGAAATCGACCCGCTTCTGGCGGATCTTGCGTCCGGCGGCCCGGTCCCAATGGGTTTCTTCCACATGGAGCACGGCTGTTAGCGGCGCCTGCACGGCGATGAAGAAACGGTCTCCGACGGCCGGCTGCAGTCCCGTATGCAGAAACCGCAACTCGGAAGGGGTGATCAGCCGGGGCTGAACGGTGTACGGGAATTGTTGCGAAAGCGTCCGCCGTTTTCTTTGGCGGCCTCCAAGTGATGCTGGTCGTGCCATCGGGCAAGCATAATGACCGCGAAGGATTTGTCACCAAAATTCGGCGAGCTTTCGGTCAGGCTTCCCGAAGGACGTAAGCAAGATTTTGGGCCTGGCAATCAGACACAAGCGACCGCTAAGATGAAGTTCGCTATTTTTGGCTGAACACTCGAACCTTCGCCGTCCGTGGTCAAATCTTCAGGTCGCCAAGCTTGAAAGAGCCAAACGCGGTAGTCGTCCATTTCTCGATCCTGCTGCAATCAAACCCGCCGCAAAAATCAACAATTCGACAGCGATCAAACAAGATGCCAGAGGCAATTTGAGTGCGTTTAAATCGCGCGCGATTAATGGCTTCCGAAAGGCAAAAGGCCCGCACTGGTGTCACAAGGAATGGTTCCTTGAACCACTTTTTAGCAAATTGGTCAGGTTGCATCTGGTTCTCAAGCCCATGCCAACTTGTACCGGTCTTGCATTGTCCGACCAGAATCAGTTGGCCGGGTGCCTCATCCGAGAAGGGCGCCCAAGCGACGGCATCAAGATTGTCATCAACGGCAGTAACGTTTGATTCGCCGTCTAGATTCCTGAATCCAACCCCTTCCTTCATTTCATGACACAATTTATTGACTTTATCCTTAAAATTGCCTGACCGTGCTGTGCCAAACACGAATACCTTTGATCGTGCCCCGAGATAGTTCTTGAGAACGTGTGCCGCCAACTCCTCAAGCAACAACGTTCCGTCAAGTCCCGCGTGAATCTTACTTGACTTCATGTCTAATCGAGTGCTGAGAAGCAGATACCGGTAAACTCTTGATTCGATTGATTGAGCAGACTCTTGGTCGAAGTGAAGTACTGTTCCTTCGGGCGACAATGTAAAAGGGTAACGAGCGTTGCACGCTCTAACCCTACGCTCTATCTCGTTCATCACCTCCGGGAGAAGATTGGTGGCCTCCTCCTCTGAGTCACTAACACCAGAGTTGTCTTCATTGTCATCCGTACGGCCGAGATACGCGATGATCTCACGTTCGGACACTTGGCCACATTCCCAAGCAGCGATTTCGGCAAAATCCGCTAGCTCGTGCAATTCCGCATGTGGAGATGGAAGTTTTGGAAGCTTGAAACTCACGAGACTCAGTTCCCTGTCGTCCGTCGTTGCCTGGGCTTTTGTTTTCGTTGCATTTCCGAATAAATATCGTCCGCCAAATCGGCAACATCTCCAGCGATACGAAGCAATTCGTCCGACTTGTCATACCCGGTTGTTAACGTAGCTCTTGCCTTTGTCAGCTCGCGTTTTGCCCTCAGGAGCGCTTCCTCAAACACAGCGTTTTGAGGACGACTAAGTTCGTAGGCCGATTCGAGGTCATTGTCATCCCTCAAGGCAGCCGTCGCCTCCCGACTCTTGAGCACATCGTTGAGATGCCACAAGTCTGGAGCTTGCCGTTCGACGACTGGTGGTAGGTTCTGCTTTTTGCTGCCGTACAACCAAACGCAAAGCTCACCAAGTTCCTTTTTGCGTTTGGCAGGCACCGGGTCCTTCGACTCTTCCTCCGAATCCTTAAGCTTTAGGAAGTCACTGATTCCATCCCCGTCCAATCCCGAGTAAAGGTGACTAAATGCAAACCTCGCACGAAAGCGGTCCTCACGATCGTAGACTTTGAGCCGTTCGGCCTGATCGATCACCATCAACCCTCGATACAATCGCTGAACGGTTTGATGACGATCTCCGATTTGTTCAGCAATGTCCTCAAGCGAAACATCATATTTCTGGTGTACATCGGCAATGTATTTTGCCTTCGCATAGCTGCTCCACTTCGCGGGTCCATTGACGTGCTTGAAGCCAAGATAGCGCCAAGAGTCTGCCCGGCTATCTCTTACAACGGGAAGTTGTTCAAGCTTCCCCAGATCTTGCTTCTTCAATGCCGGGATCTGATAACTTGTTGATTCGACGAGGCTTGGATTAAGAAGGACTCGCACCGCAGCCAGTCTGCGATTTCCTTCGATTACGATCTGCTTGCCATGTTCTTCGGCAACGATCAGTGGCTCGTGATCAAAATAACCGCTTGCAGCAATTGACTGCACCAACTCTCGAACATCCATCGCATCCCACAATACGGAAACGATTTCTTCGTCCGTTGTCCTACTCGTGATGCCATACTCAGCGAGGCGTGGGTTCTGTCGATCGAAATGAAGATTCGCTATTTGTTCAAAATCCAACGTACTCTCCTATGCGACTTTCACAAGTTGGCGATCCTTTCCCGTAATTCGGCAAAACGACGGGAGCGAGAGCCAAGAAGGAGAAATAATCAATTCTTCAGCAGGACGTTTTTCGTGCAATTTGTAGTCGATCTCAAGCGTGTGAATCTTGTTCGTTGAATACAGGTCACGAACCAATTTCGTGTCATCGTATGACATGAGCCATGGTGTACAGTTTTGCTTGCGTACGTATTGAGCCAACTCATGGTGGTCACGTTCGGTGTACGCATTCAGATACAAACGTTGCCCTTTGATTACATACGGCGGGTCCAGATAAACAAATGAGTTTCGTCTGGCACGTCCGGAAGGCAATTTCAACTTAAGGAATGCAATGGCATCTAACCGAGAAATGTGAATTCGGTCACGGGTCCTTCCGATGGCCGCTATGCGTGACGCCAGTTGCTCTCGATAGAACCGAACGTCGAGCTTCCATTTACTGGATTGTTCTAACCCACCGATGGGCCCGGCACCTGTCAGGACACCACTTCGGTTGCATCTGTTCATGTAGAAGGCGGCGAATGCTACATCGATCTGGGCGTGACGCGAGGGGGTTCGACAAATCTCTCGTTGTCGTTTCCATTCGTCAATTGAAATTGGTACGTTCATCGTTCGCTCAATCATTTGAGAAGTTTGATTGAGGGAAGCCCGCCAGAATGCGTACACGCGCGCGTCGAGATCATTCAGGAACAATTCGCTTACTGCCCCACGTTCCAGCAGCGCGAGAGCCGCACCAGCACCACCTGCAAATGGCTCGTAATACGCGACCCCGCGAAGGTCGTTCATATCCAGAACATCCTCAAGGAGTCCCGTCAGCGAGGCCTTTCCACCCGGATATCTAAGAGGACTTTGGTAACGCATAAAAAATCGGGTGCTTCGATGTTTCACTCACTCCGTTCAGGAAAGAGCGTATCGGGGATTTTGAACGTTTCCCATGTTATTCGATCATGGGGGCGATGCCCATGCTGGCCATCAATTGGTCAGTGTCGGCGTTGCGATCCAGAAACTTGAGGAATTCGACGTGCGTAAGGACACATCGACATCTGCATTCTTCGGGAAACGATTTTTTCGTGCAAGACAGGCCGGAGCTCGCGGGGAGATCCGGCCCGGCGGTGGTTAGGCCGCTTCGGCGGTTTCCGCTTCCACTTCGCTGGCCGTTTCGGCCGTCTGACTCGAAGCCGGACCCTCGTTGAGAAATTTCCAGGCGGCTTGGAGGGCCTCGATCATGAAGGGCAGATGCTCATGGTCGAGATAGATGCCCATCCGTTGCCAAGAGTCCCCTTTGCGGTAGCTTCGCTGGATGTTGACCGAGCGAAACAGGCTGCCGTCGTCACGGGTGTTCTGGAAGACTGCCGCGCTGATGCCGTGCGGCAGGCGGCGTTGATACACGGGGCGGTTGCGGGTGGTATTGGTCATGATTTGATTCCTTTCTGGTTGAGTGGGCGGCCGAGAACCCCTCGGCCATGGCCAGCGCTCGGCCCGGGGTCCAGGCGGCCGGGGCCAGGAGAAAATTGGAGGGGCCGCGCAGCGGAGGAA
>JANQPV010000068.1 GCA_028285305.1 Alphaproteobacteria bacterium
GTTTTGGTTTTGACGGAAACACAAAACGGCTCCAGATTCTTTGTTTTGCGCGTTTCCTGACGGTGAACCGGATTCCACTTCACCTGGAAACGCTCTAGGACGCAAGGACCGCCAAGAGCAAGAGCGCCACAATATTTGTGATCTTGATCATCGGATTGACGGCAGGTCCTGCGGTATCTTTGTACGGATCACCGACAGTGTCGCCCGTCACCGCAGCTTTGTGAGCTTCGGAGCCCTTGCCGCCAAAATTCCCATCCTCGATGTATTTCTTGGCGTTGTCCCAGGCGCCGCCACCAGCGGTCATGGACAGGGCAACAAACAACCCCGTCACGATGACGCCCAACAACATGGCGCCCACGGCGGCGAGCGCAGAGGATTTATCGGCAATGAACAACACCATGAAATAGAGCACAACAGGCGATAAGACCGGGAGAAGTGAAGGAACAATCATCTCACGAATGGCTGCCTGAGTGAGCATGTCGACGGCACGGCTGTAATCAGGCTTGGCCTTTCCTTCCATAATGCCCGGAATTTCCCTGAATTGCCGCCGCACCTCTTCCACAACTGCACCGGCCGCGCGCCCGACCGCCATCATGGCGATGGAGCCGAAGAGATAGGGCAGCAGACCGCCGATAAAGAGCCCGACCACGACGTAAGGATTGGCCAGCGAGAAGTCCACGACGACGCCGCGGAAGTATCCGTACGTATCTGGATTACTTGCGAAATAATTTAGGTCGGATGTGTACGCTGCGAACAACACCAAAGCGCCCAACCCCGCGGATCCGATGGCATAGCCTTTGGTGATCGCCTTGGTCGTGTTTCCGACCGCATCGAGAGCATCCGTCGTGTTGCGGACGTTCTCATCCAATTCCGACATTTCGGCAATGCCGCCCGCATTGTCCGTCACAGGACCAAATGCATCGAGCGCAACCACCACGCCAGCCAAGGAAAGCATGGTGCTGACCGCGATGGCGATACCGAAAAGACCGGCGAGCGAGTAGGTGAAAATAATCCCCACAACAATCACTAAGGCCGGCAAAGCCGTTGCTTCCATGGATACGGCCAGGCCCTGAATAACGTTGGTCCCATGACCCGTTTCGGAGGCCTTGGCAACACTTTGCACCGGGCGATGATCCGTTCCAGTATAATACTCCGTGATCCATACGATCAGCCCGGTCACCGCCAGTCCGGCCATCCCGCAATAAAAGAGCTTTCCGCCGGTGATCTCAATGTTCTGGTAGGTATATGTATCTCCCATTCCGATGGTGAAAAACGTCACCAGCCAAATCGCCGGCAACGATAATACGGCCGTCGCGATGAAGCCTTTGTATAAGGCATTCATGATGTTGTTGGAGCTTCCCAAGCGAACAAAGAAGGTTCCCGCAATTGACGTGATAATACAAACCGCCGCGATGGCAAGCGGGTACACCATCAGTTTGGCTGCTTCGGCCCCCTGGAAGAAGATCGCTGCCAAGACCATGGTGGCGACGATGGTCACCGCGTAGGTTTCAAATAAGTCAGCCGCCATGCCAGCGCAGTCGCCGACATTGTCGCCCACATTATCGGCGATCGTTGCGGGATTTCGTGGGTCGTCTTCGGGGATGCCGGCTTCTACCTTACCGACCAAGTCGCCTCCCACGTCAGCACCCTTTGTGAAGATGCCGCCGCCGAGACGGGCGAAAATTGAGATTAGGGACGCGCCGAGTCCCAAGGCTACAAGGGCGTCGATAACTTTGCGTTCCGTAACTTCAAGCCCCGCAGGACCCGTCAAAATTAAAAAATACCCCGCAACCGACAACAGAGCTAGTCCGGCCACCAACATTCCCGTCACCGCGCCCGACTTGAAGGAAATCTCCAGGCCTTGCGCCAAGCTTTCAGATGCAGCTTGGGTTGTGCGAACGTTAGCGCGCACAGAAACCAACATGCCTATATATCCTGCTGCACCGGACAGGACAGCGCCAATCAAAAACCCAAATGCCGTCAGCCCACCAAGCAATATCCACAAAATGACGAAGACCACCGCTCCAACAATCCCAATGGTTGTATACTGGCGGTTCAGGTAGGCGTTTGCGCCTTCTTGAATGGCCTTGGCAATTTCCTGCATCCGTTCATTGCCTTGGCTTGCGCTCATCACTGACTGAACGGCCCACGCGCCATAGGCGATAGCCAATACGCCACAGCCGATGATTAGCCACAATTGAGTGCTCATAAGTTTTTGTCCTTCTTGGGATTAGATTTCTGAGACGCTTTTGTTGGAACGCGCTAGACTGCGCTACGTTTTTGTACTCTGGCCCTTAAACGCGCGGAAAATGCCAAAGTTGGCTCGCGAAAGCAACCGCTTATGGCAAACTGCCAACCGGCCTCAGAGATGATTAAAAAAGTCAGGAAAGCTGCGACTTACTGTCCAACGCGTCCAATAGTCCCCGACGCTGGGCGGTGCGACACCTTGCAGCGGTCCAAAATCACGGCCTGGTTGGGACTTAATGAACCGAATCCTGCAGCTGTTAGCGGCCGACCTTGCGTAAACGAGGAGGAGGAAAAGCCAGATCTTTAAAGATGATCATTCCCACGCGATCGCCAACCAGCTCCCGGGCCCGGTCTGCGAGACGTTGGCGCACGCCCTCCACGTCCAATTCATTGCTATTTGAGGGGAGTGTATTGGGAAACTTATGAAGTTCCCGGATGAACGTGTCCTTGATGTAGGGAATACGAGACTCAACGTACCACCGGTCGTTCGGACGCGGAATTTCGAGCTGAGCAATCAGATAGCCATACTTGATAATGCGCCCGGCCTCATTGGCAACCGGAATGACAATTATGGGAATCTCCACCACAGTTGGTCCCGGCGCAAGCTTCTTGTCAGAAAGGTCCGAGCTTTCGCTTTGATCCTCAGCCTTTTTCGGCGCGGACGCGGCAATGGCGGGCATCCCGCTCCACAAAAGAACGCTCAAAATCAGAAAAACAGCACGCATGACACATCACCTTGACCGTGGCTTTCGCCAGCTTGGTTCACTTCAGCTTGGATCAGGCGCGTTAAGATTCAGTTAGGGCTTGGCCCCTCACTATGGCGGCGTTGCCAGGTGGGAAGATGTGTTTCATGCATTTTGATTGGTCGGACAAAAGGATTGAAGAGTGGGATGCGCTCATGGCACGCGTCCCCCAATCCAATTTGCTCCAATCGTGGCCCTACGCTCAAATGGTCAGAAGTGAGCTCAACATGATGCCTCGCTTTGCCACCATCATCGAGAACGGCAAGACCAGTGGTTTCTTTCAGATTCAAGAGGTCAAGCTGGCCGGCCTCTATCATGTGGTGGCTCTCGACCGTGGGCCACTTTGGTTGGAAGGAGCCGGCAGTCCGTCCCAATGGCAAGAATTTGTCGATCTGTTTGACAGGACCTATCCGCGGCGCCTCGGCAGACGCCGGCGCCTTATTCCCGAATGGGAAAAGACCCCTGATCATAAACAAATCCTCACGAAGCACGATTGGCGGCCGAAGGCCGCCACTTATCAATCGATATGGCTCGATCTGAGACTGGATATAAAGGACATTCGATCGGGCCTTGGTCAAAAGTGGCGAAACGCCCTCAACAAAGCGCTGCGCTCGGACTTGATCGTTTCAGAGAAAAACGATCTGGCCTCGTTCGAGCATCATCTCAACCAATATGCGGGCGACCGGTTCCATAAACGCTACCAAGGGGCGTCTCCAAATATACTGCGGGCTCTGCACAAATACGCCAAGGAGCGAAACGAATGTCTCTTGCTTGAGGCACGGTTCGAAGATGTTCCCTGTGCAGGAGTGCTTGTTTTTCTCCATGGACAAGCTGCGACCTATCAAATGGGGTGGACGGACGAAACCGGCCGGGCGGAGAGAGCGCATCAACGGCTTCTTTGGCGGGCCATCGAACTGTTGAAGGAACGCGACATCAGCTGGTTCGATTTGGGTGGAATTGAGCCCGACGCCGCCGAAGGTGTGACCAAGTTCAAGCTTGGTCTCGGCGGCAGGCCCTACGAACTCGTCGGGATGTATACGTAGTCCAGCTGCGCCGATTCGATTTGGCTGACGCCTTCCAATGTGCTTTCTTACATTGATCCAAAGGAAGGAGAAAGCCCATGGATTTAGGACTGCAAGGAAAATCCGTTCTCATTTCGGGTGCGTCAAGGGGCCTTGGCCGTGCGTGTGCGGAGAGATTTCTAAGCGAAGGCGCTCAAGTCGCCATTTTTGGGCGCGATGCTGGGTCTCTTGAAAAGACACTCACTGAACTCTCCGGTGCCGGCAAGATTGTCGGCCGGCCTTGCGATGCAGGCGACCAAGCCGCGTTGGCCGACTGGGTCCACTGGGCAAGCGATGAACTGGGCGGCGTTGACGTCGTGGTCTCAAACGCCAGTGCACTTGGCGGAATTCCCCGTTCAAAAGAGGGCTGGGATATGAACTACAACGTGGATTTGCTGTCTGCGGTCACCTTGTTCGACAACACCTTGGACGCTTTGAAGGCTTCAGACGTCGGATCGTTTGTACAGATGTCGACGATTACGGCCGTTGAATATCATGGTTTTCCCGGCGGCGGCCTGAGCTACGGCGCGATTAAGGCGGCGCTTGTGAATTATGTCGCCCAGCTCGCTCAAGAGTATATGCCTGACGGCATCCGGGCCAATTGTGTCTCACCCGGGCCGATCTTCCTTGAGGGCGGATCTTGGGATTGGATCAAAACAAATTTGCCGGACTACTATGCTGCGAACCGGGATCACCACCCGTCCAAGCGCTTTGGCAAACCGGAAGAAGTCTCGAGTATTGTGGCGTTCTTGGCCAGTCCGCAGGCGTCCTGGATAACCGGTCAAAATGTTGTCGTCGACGGAGGTTTTACGCGGCGCGTGGCCTTCTAGACCCCAGGGGGGATGTATGATCAAGACTTATGGACTGACCCATGTCGCGTTGCGTGTGAAAGATCCTGATCGATCGTTGGCCTTCTATGAGCAATTGTTCGGCGTGAAGGAGTACTTTAGGGACGAAACAAGCGTGCAAGTCAAAGGCCCCGGCCCTTACGATATCATCGTCTTCGAGAAGGCCGCCGATGCAATACCTCAAGGGGGCATTGATCACTTTGGCTTTCGGCTTACGGATCCGGAGCATATAGGACAAGCGATCAAAGAGGCAGAGTCGATTGGTGCCAAGATTATTGATCAAGGTGAGTTCAGCCCCGGGCTTCCCTATCTCTATATTGAGGATCCGGACGGACACATGATCGAAATCTGGTATGAGTAGCGGCCCGAAAAGCTAGGAGGCGAACGTCCAATACTGCAGACCATCGTCTCTTTTCGCCGCACTTCCCAAACGCCCGACAGGTTCCGTTTTGCCTTCTGTCAGAGCTGCGATCCCAACGTCGTCATTACCCGCCACGCGGCTGAGAAATCTTTCGCCCTCGGGCGTTCGGGCGACGACCACACCGAAACGGGGCGCACCATCCCGGCCATAAACCACGGTATAGGTTTCGATCCGGCCCGGTCCTTCGTAGTCCTCGATCAGTTCCGGGACCGCTCCGCGGCGCGCGTCCACTTCGTGCTGAAAGTCGAAGTCGTGCGGAAACTTCTCGGCGATGTCACGGTCGCGGGAAAGCACGATGGTATGGTTATGGGTGGCAAAGCCTCCGTTCGCAAAAAGCAACCCATGACGGCCGCCTTCACGCAACTTATTCATCATACAGATGACGGCGTGGCTCATGTAGTTGCCAATCGGCCCGCCCCCAAATGTCAATCCGCCGAAAACCGTCGCCGGCCTGTTCAACGGCCAGTCGATCACCCGCCGCGCCATTTTCGGAACGCATGGAAAACAGCTGTACAGCTCCACATGGTCTAAGTCAGGCGTTTTCAACCCGTTCAGTTCAAGCGTTTTTTCCAGTGACACACGCATACTCAAAGACTGCTCGAAGGTTTCGCGCGCCAAAATATCTCTAGATGCATGGGCGGCAGCGCCGCGGCCCACATAGATGAGATTGTCTTGAGGAACACCCGCCGCCTTTGCCCTGGCGAGACTCGTAACGATAAAGGCTGCGCCTTGATTGACCGAACTGTTCGCCACCATAAGCTTTGTGTACGGAAATGCGATGGGCCGGTTGGCGGGCGTCGGCGTAGAAATCTCTTCAGGACTTGCCCGCTTTCTGATCCAGGCCCCTTCGGTTTGCGACGCCACCTCCGCCATGAGCGACCAAATTTGCGCGCTTTCGGCCTGGGCGACCTCAAGGGACTGTCCGTAAGCAGCGCGCCCAGCATTTTCAAAAAAAGGATAGAGCTCTGTCGGCGTGATCACGCCATATTGCTGAGTAAAGCTGACTTTTCGCTTCTCAGCGGCTTGTTTCATTTTTTCGGTGGCGGTGGTTCCGGCCGCCGCTTCCGCTTTGACCCGGCCTGCCTCCGTGCGCAGAGCTTCGCCTCCGGTAATGGCAGCGACTTCAATTTCTCCCGACCCAATATGATTGGCGGCTGTGTTGAGCAACTTAATCGGACTATCGCCGCTTGGGGTTTCCGAGCGAAAACAAATTTCCGGTTTTGCGCCTATTGCTTCGGCAAGCTGGTCTGACAAGTCCCCTTGATGGCGGAACGAGAACGGATAGACATGCGCGAGCAGGTTTATCTCGGCGAGCCATCCACCGCCAGCATCCGCATCGGCCCGCTTGAGTGCCTCCGTCATAAGGCCAAGGGGCTCCAAGCCATCGGCCGGATCCTCGGGCCGGTCGTTGATCTGCCCGCCGCCGATGACGACGGGGATGCGGTTTTCGCTTACATTGCTCATGTCTCGCACCGTATATTTCACAATCTCGGCGTTCGTATCGCACGCCGGTAGCCTAATTTGCAATCCGTTCCAAGTGCACGTGTGCGCGGGGTATCTGGCGCTTCTGAAACGCTGGGTGTAGAAACAGAGGAATGTTGAACGATCTTAATGACCAGATCTCTGAAAGCCGCTATCGTGCGCTCGAAGGGATGGATATTCCTTGGCTCCTCAATGAATGGGCGACAAGGACGCCCGACAAACCTTTTTTCATTTGGGAGCCTTTCTCCGGTGACGCAGAGAGTTTTTCTTTCCAACGCGTGCAAACCGAGGCCCGTCGGATCGCGGCAAACCTCTTTGAGCGCGGCGTCCGTGCCGGTGATTTTGTTATCATCCACATGGAGAACAGTCCTGAATTTATCCTGTCCTGGTTTGCGTGCGCTGAGCTTGGGGCGGTCGCGGTTTCCACCAACACCAGGTGTGTGGCGCGGGATTTGGAGTATTTTGCCGAGCACACCGATGCGGTTTGCGCCCTGACCCAGCCGGCCTACGCGGGGATGATCAAAGGCGCTTGCCGAGATCTGAAGTTCCTTGCCGTGACGGATAACGATTGGGGCGAAACCGCTGAGCGTGATCCCGCCTGGGATGCAGTTGCCTTTGAGAGCCTTCTTGAGGGCGGTTCGTCGTCCTTGCCCGACCGGCCGCCCAACTCCCAAGCCAATCTTTCGGTTCAATTTACCAGCGGCACCACCTCTCGCCCCAAGGCGGTATTATGGACGCATGCGAACGGCATCTGGGCGGCAAAAATCAGCGCAGTGCATATGCGGCTGGTGCATGAGGACCGGACACTCGTTTACATGCCTCTCTTTCATACCAATGCTCAGGGCTATTCGATGCTCTCCAGTTTATGGGTGGGCGGAACACTCGTCGTGCAGCCCAAGTTTTCAGCCTCCCGGTTTTGGCCTCTGAGCCTGAAATATGATCTCACCTGGCAGTCGACGATCCCGTTCGCGTTTAAAGCCATTATGGACCAGCCGGTGCCTACGCACTCCTACCGGTTCTGGGGAACGGCCGCGCGGATTGAAGAGGTCGAGCGTCACTTTAAGGTCAAGACCATTGGCTGGTGGGGGATGACCGAAACCCTTACCCAAGGCATTGTGACGGATGTTGACCATCCCGGCCCCTCAGGCACGATCGGACGGGCCGCACCCGAATATGAGATTGAGATCCGGCGCGAGGACGGCTCTCTAGCGGAGCCGGACGAACGAGGCCTCCTGTTCATCCGCGGCGTGCGCGGTGTTTCTCTGTTCAAGGAATATTACCGAAACGACGAGGCAAACGCCAAGGCCTTCGATGAGAACGGTTGGTTTGATACCGGCGACCTCGTCCGAATTGGCGAGACGGGCGATCTCTTCTTTAGCGATAGGGATAAGGATATGCTCAAAGTGGGCGCGGAAAACGTAGCCGCCTCGGAGATCGAAACGGTCATTAATCTCACAGGGCTTGTCGAGGAGTGCGCCGTCGTTGGTCAAAAACACCCGATGCTCGACGAAGTCCCTGTTGCCTTTGTCATTCCGAAGGAGCCAGTCGACGAGAGTCTCGAAGGCAAGCTCATCGATTGGTGTAAAGAGAACCTTGCAGACTTCAAGGTTCCCCGAGCCGTCCATATCGTGGAAGAACTCCCCCGCTCAACGCTGGAAAAGGTCGCCAAGAACGAGCTGAGGGCCCGGCTTCCCGAATTCGCTGAATGAGCCTGTTACGCTCAATTGAGCAGATCTGACGTCAGGCTGGGCAGCGCTTGCACGCCAACGATCGCGGCTAATACCAGCAAAAGAAGGAAAGTCAAAGCCATTCCCAGGACTCGAAAAAGCCCGGGGGCCTCGGAACTCCGAAACCCTAGAAAATGGATAAGGCGTGCAAGGATAAAAGACGCGCCAAGCGCATGGACGCCAAGCGCTGGAAGTCCATTGAGTTCGGAAATCGCAAGCAGGATTAGCGCAAGCGGCGTGTATTCAACGAAATTGGCCTGAACACGCATGGCCCGCTCCATGTCCGCATCTCCAGCTGGACCAACGGATATCTTTTTTCCCCGGCGAAGTCCGATGACGCGCGTGGACAAATAAACCAATATGATCGCAGCGACCGCCGCATAGATGCCCGTAATCACTTTTGTCTCCCATTATGTTTGGTTCAGCTACGCGTCTCAGCTGAAACGAGATCACGACTCAGCTTTTAGAGCCGGTTCCGTTGCGAAAGATCCGGCGGGTATACGAAATCGAGTTGCCTGAGTCTGGTAGAGTTACTAAGCTCCCCGCCATGTTGGTACGTAGCCTCCTTGCCCTCGTCATTGCTTTGATCGTCATTTGCGCTCTTCTCTATCAAAGGGAGGCGGGTTATGGGACAGGACCCAAGGATACGTCGAGCGCACCCAAAGGTGAAACCGTCGAGGTCGCCTTTGCCTCCAATGCGGTGGCGGGGACTATTTCAATCATCGACCTTGAGCGAATGGAGGTCGTGGCAACACTCAACGGTGTGCCCGATGGAACCAATGTTTCCTTCTTCCGCGACCCCATTCAGAGTTTCGCCCAGGAGATTGCCCAAGCCAGCGGTGGTCTCAATTATGGTCAAGACACGGACCTTTCGCGGGATGGAACGGTACTCTATGTCTCTCGCGGGTTTCTCGGCGATGTCATTGCGCTGGATATAGCAACGGACAGTGTTCTCTGGCGGACGCCGATTGCCGGTGTCCGCTCAGATCATATGGACATCTCACCGGATGGCAAACGTCTCTATGTCTCGGCTCTTATACGCGGCGGCGATGTGGTGGAAGTTCTTGATACGGCCAACGGCAAGAAGCTGGGATCTTTCAAAACCGGTCTCTGGCCCCACGATGTGCATGTGACCGCGGACAACAAAACTGTATACGTTGCCAGCTTGGGCGACATGCAACTCGAGGTGGGCGAACGCGGCGAAGACCCCAACGCCTACAAAGTAACCCTCGCAGATACGGACACGCTCGAGATCATCCGCGAGCATAGCTTTGACGAAGGTATCCGGCCGTTTCAAGTGACCAAAGACGGAAAGCAGCTCTATGCCCAGCTCTCCAACACCCATGATGTCGTTGCAAGAAACCTGGAGACCGATATGGACATCGCGCGGATCAGCTTGCCCGTGGCCGAAGGTGTCAGCGAGGACGATTGGGATTTCGAAGCGCCCCATCACGGGCTCGCCATGACAAAAGATGAAAAGACCCTTTGCATTGCCGGGCGCGCCTCGGACTACGCCGCGATCCTGACAACCGACCCGCTTGCGCTGGTGACGACCATTCCAACGGGCGACGCCCCAAGTTGGTCAACGCTCACGGAAGATGATCGCCTTTGTCTTGTCGCGAATACGCGCAGTGATGATGTTTCCGTCATCGACTTGGATAACGCGGAAGAAATCGCCCGCATTCCGGTTGGGCGCGGGGTGAAGCACATCACCGTTGGACGAGTGCCCGTAGAACTCCTAGAAGGTCTCCGTTAGGCTCGCCGACACGTTACGATTTGCCAGATGATGCCCCTCCTGTCTTCCACCGTGAAGCAGCACGCTAGGGTGCAGTGCGCATATACTTGATGACCTGTTGGGAGATGAAGTCCGGCTGCTCGGGGAGAAGCGCATGACCCGCCTGCGGGACGACGACCAGTTCCACCCGTTCAGGAAACCGCCGTTTTAGGGCCTCGCCCGCATCTTCTGGCGGCGCTATGGTATCGCTCGCGGCCTGCAGAACCAGCATCGGCGCCGAGCCTGCCCCGGTCCACACATCGGGATCGAGAGCGCGGGTGGCCTGTCCTTGAACGGTCGCGGTGGCCGGGTGCCAACCGCGGCGCCAATAGTCCGGCACATCATTCCCATCTGCAAAGAAGCCATAGCGCACGTGTTCGAGATGTGCCTCGGGAGAGAGGCTTTCGTCAAAACAGGAAAAGAGGGCCTGACTAGCTCGTTCGGGAATTGGCTTGGCGCCGCCCGCTGCAATCAGAACCACAGCCTTTGTTCGTTCTGGGTACTTGGTTGCGAATGCCCGGACCGCACGGTTTCCAAAGGCGTGTCCGATTGCGAAGACTGGATCCGCCCATCCTTCGTGATCACAAATGAAGGTCAGATCAACGGCGAGATCGAACAAATCCATACCCCCGTCCACGGGCAATGCCGACTTGCCAATCCCGGGAGGCTCGACAGCGATGGTCTGAAAACCTGCACCGGCCAAGTCCGTTGCCAATTCGTTGAAGTCGCTGGCTTCCCGGCCCGCGCTGGCGATGAGGAAGACAGGAACCCCCTTCCCCATCACAAAATACTCGATCGCCCGGTCGTTTCTTTCAACAACGCGCCCCTCTCCTATTGTGGCTCTTGCTCGATCCGAATACGCCATATCTATGCCCTTAGCCGCGTGGGTCGACACCCGGCAAAAACCGTTCGTTCGTTTCGTCCAGCACCTTTTGCACTGCCGGCAGGACTGAGTAGGTGGAGACGAACGCGTCCGGCATCCGTTTGGGGCGTCCGGATTTGAGATCCACACAGACAAAATGGGTTAGGGCTCGGACGACCGTCGCGGCGTCCGTCTTCCGGATGATTTGATAACGCCGGTCCGCGCGCAAGCGACCATCCATCATGACAATCCAATTGCCGACGCGGAGCTCTTCGCCATTAAAGCATGGCTGCAGATATTCAATCTGTGTGCGGCGCACGACCATGCCCCGCCCCAGAACATCACAGTCTTTTTGAGAAATCCCGACGGCATCGGAGTGGGCCCACGCACACTGATCGAGCCATGACAAATAGACCGAATTATTGACGTGACCGTAATTGTCGATGTCGGCTGCCGACACCGTCACATCTATTGTGAAGGGGCCGGGCAAATCCCACTCTAACCGTTCCTGCATGGCAATTTGTCAAATTGCTGAACTCACCGCGTGAACACAGCGAAAAAGGTTCTATTTGGGATCGAGCACGACGACAGGAATACGGCGGTCACCCGCTGACTTCTGATAGTCATTATACGGTGGATAGACCGCGGCCATCTTCTCCCAGAGTTGTTCGCGCTCGGGGCTCTCGGCTGTGCGCGCAACGCAATCATATTGCTCGGCGCCCACGCGGATGTGGCACCCAGGTGTCTTCTGTAGGTTTATGTACCACGACGGGTGGTCAGGCGCCCCGCCCTTTGAAGCGACGATTACGTACTTGCCATCGATGTTTTGATAGATGAGCGGCAACAAGCGCTTTTGGCCCGATTTCGCACCGGTCATTTCGAGGAGCAGGCACGGCAATGGTCCAGGCCCTCCGGCCACGGTCGAATCCCACATATGAGCCTTTACCGGATCCTCGAAGTACAATTTGATATGTTCACGGATCCAATCCGGCAATTCAGCGGGAAGGTCAGGCATAGCATCTGTCGTCATGGTTTTCTCCTTGGTCTTTAGTGCGCGTCATCGCGAAGCCGTACGAGCGGCTGACGCGATCCAGGGCGGTCATCCTGGAGCCTGTAAATCTGGATTGCCGCGCCATCCTTCGGATGGCGCGCAATGTCGAATGGGTTCACTTCAAACTCGCAGCGATCGTGTCGATGAACGGCTTTCTCATTCCAAGCTTGTTTCCTTTGTAGGCGTCACCGGAGATCGCCGCCAGCCCGGTGGCGGCTCCTATGGCGGTTTCAATCACTTTATCGGGCTCCACAATTTGATCGAGGAAGCCCGCGTCCACGGCTTCTTTGGGGTTGTAGATCCGCGCTTGAACGGGGCTGGCCGTGAGGTGCCGCTGAGACAAGCGCGCTTTGCTGAGCTCAAATCCGAAAACCGGCAGCGTCATGCCGATCGCCGTCTCGTTTAGCCCAATCTTAAAGTCGCCGTTCGCGCCGATGCGGGTGTCCGACGACAAGAGCATGAAGGCACCAGCCGCGAGGGCATGACCCGTGCAGGCCGCCACAATCGGCAACGGGTTCGAAAAAAGCCGCAAAAGCATCTTGCCGCCTTCGTTGACCAGTTTCATAGCCTCTTCGGGACCGCCTTCTTTCATCACCGAAAGGTCAAATCCAGCTGAGAATCGGCCGGGCCGGCCGACGAGAACGACCGCTTTCGCGTCACTCTCTGCGCGGTCCAGGGCTTCGTTTATGGCGGTTAAGAATTCATAGCCGACGGCATTGGCTTTGCCGTCATCGATGTTGAAGACCGCGACGTCGCCTTCCTGAACGTATTCGAGCATTGTTTTGAGTTCCTCATATTTGCTCGGGGCAGATTAGAGATCTAGGGTTTTCGATCAAGCGATTTGCCGCGAAAGGGGCTATGCCCCGGTGGCATAGGAAGAGGCATAGGAACAAGGGAGAACTCGCATGACCTGGGATATCATCGCGGCCACCGGCGCCTGGGCGGGCGCTCTCGCCGTTATTGCAACCCTCTATTATCTCGCGCGGCAAATTCAGTTGAATACAGAGCAATTAAAGCTCCAGCGCGGAGACTCGCTTCGTAACCGGGCGGTGGTCTCCTACGACCCGATCTATGAGGGCCGCAATGCAGAGATCTTCTACAAGGGTCTTTATGCGCCGGAGGAGCTCAATGAGATCGACGGAATGGTGTTCAGCCTTCTGATGAGCCGGCATATGGGCGCTATTGCGGTTGTGGCGGACCACTATCGCGGCGGTCTCATCACCGAAGCGGAGAAAAACGCCTATATCGAAGACTATCGAACGATGCTTTTTGCGTCGAAGGGCGGAAAAGCTTGGTTAAACAGGCACGACAAACATATGCGCGGGGTCTTCAAGCTCTTAGGCATGCACTCGGCGGATCCCGCGGATCGTCAGGCGTAGTGTGCAGTTCGACTTTCTTTGTCCGATACATCGAAAGCATTAGCCGCGGATGCTCCCGCTTGAGGTCCGCGCGCACGCTGCTATGGTCCAAAATGAAATGATCTGGTCCTTCTTAAAGCGTCGCCCTCTCTTGTCGTCTGCACTGGTTACTATTTTGGGCGCGCTTCACTATTTGAGCTTACCTGGGACGAGTACGCCCTATTTGGAGTTTACATCCCAATCGCCCCCGCCCGCATTGGAGAGTACGCCCAATGAGCGCATGCGTCTGTCTCCACTTGGAAAGGAGGTTTGGACCGGAGTAGAGGACAAGAGCGGAAACGCGGGGCTCTGTTTGAAATCCTACGAAGGATATACGTGTACAGAGCGCTATGTAGATATAGATATCTGCTGGGAGGATCTGAAAGACATGATCCCAAACGCCGGCCAACACTGTCGCTTCCATTATCTGTTTAGTAGGTGGCGTTAGAAGCGGAGTGGAAGAACTTTACAACGTCTAAATAAAAGGCAGGTCCATCGACCCGACCTCGACTTGGGCACGAGACGGAAGGTCCTATGGCGAGCTCAACGCCGGAATGAGTTCCTTCCCGACCCGTTCGATGACCTCAAAGCGCGGATCGAACGCGGGCAGAATCATGATCTCGTCAAGGCCTGCCTCTTTGTACTGATGAAGCTTCTCAAGCACTTGATCAAGCGTACCGACAAGACAGGACGCACCAATCAGTTCCGGCGTGACGAACTTTTCCTCTTCGGGCAGGACCCAGCAATTGTGTCCCGCATGGATGCGCTGATGGCGCCTCTCTTCCGGCACCGCCTCAATCATCGCCACATAGTCGTCCCAGACCCCCGCGGCGGCATTGGGCGGCGGCTGGTTGAGCTGGCGCCAGCTGTCATAGGCATAATGCAGTGCCGCCATGGCCATCGCGCCGCACTCCGCTTTCACGCGGGGCGAGTCCAGAGTTTCGCCTTCATCTAGCAATGTGATGGCGGTAAGGGCCGTCGTCCGGAAGTTCGGACTCTCTACTTCCGGTGCCCCCGCAGGACGGCTCGCCTCGGTCATTCGGTTGAACCGTTCGAGCACGGAAAGCGACGGGGGCCAACCATAGATCGCACCATCGCCGTGCTTCCCTGCAAGCGCCAGCGATTTCGGCCCAAAGCCGGACACGTATAGGGGAATCGGGTCGGCGAAATTGACGAACCCTTTGTCCGGCATCACGTGACGGATGGGCGATACCGTCTCTCCAAAGTGCGCCAGCGTTTCTTCGCCCTTCAGCAGCGGTTTCAGCTCCGTCAGGTATTGATCAAACTCCGCAATCTTTTGTGGTTTGCGCCCCATGATCCGCATGGCTGTGTTGCCAGATCCCACACCTAGAAAGGTGCGGCCCGGCGCGAGCGCATTGATGGTGGCAATGCTTGCCGCGGTCACTGGCGCCGGCCGCGTGCCCGTTACCGCAATGCCGGTCCCCACGCGAATGCGCGACGTTCGGTCTGCCGCCAAGGCCAGCGTTGCATAGACATCCGACCAGATCATCTGGCTGTCGGCGAACCAAAGGCTTGAGAAACCGAGGTCTTCAGCCCGGACCGCATAGTCGATATCGCCGATGTGAGACGCCACGCAGATGCCGATTTCCATGAGTTTCTCCCGTGTTGAGCGAATTTGTGAGTGCGGCCACAGTGTCGCAGGACCTGTTGACATAAGTCAATTTTACCTGCGCAATCACACGGAAACTAAAGCGATAAGACTCACTCTAGAGCGTTTCCAGGTGAAGTGGACTCCGGTTCACTGTCAGGAAACGCGCAAAACAAGGAATCTGGTGCCGTTTTGTGTCTCCGTCAAAACCAAAACGGCTCTAAGAACCGAACGGCAGAAACGGGAGAAGACCAGTTATGGGCCAAGCTGAGAACGGAAAAAATAGAAGCGGCCAAAACGGTGCCGCAGAGCATTTCGATGTCCTCATAGTTGGTGCGGGGATCTCAGGTGTTGGTGCAGGCTATCACCTTACGCACCAATGCCCAGACAAGTCCTTCGTCATTGTCGAAGATCAGGAGGACTTTGGGGGAACATGGTTGACCCATAAGTATCCGGGAATTCGCTCGGATAGCGATCTGCATACGTTTGGCTATCGCTTTAAGCCCTGGGTTGGGCCGCCCATCGCCACGGCCGACGAAATCCGTACCTATATGGGCGAAGTGATCGAAGAGAACGACCTTGCCCGCCATACCCGGTACCAGCACAAGATTTTGACAGCTTCCTGGTCAGAGAAAGACCAGCGATGGACCCTCAGCGGCGTCCGCGAGGATACAGATGAGCCCATCGCCTTTACGGCAAACTTTCTTTGGATGTGCCAGGGCTATTATCATCACAAAGAAGGTTATACGCCGGAGTGGAAGGGGATGGACGCCTTCAAAGGTCCCATTGTCCATCCACAAACCTGGCCGGAGGATCTCGATTACAAAGACAAGAAAGTTGTCGTCATTGGCTCCGGCGCGACGGCGGCGACCATCATACCCGCAATGGCGAATGACTGTTCGCACATTACGATGCTGCAGCGGTCGCCGACCTATTTCCGGCCGGGACGCAATGAAATCGAGATTACAGAACAGCTCAGAGAACTTGGCATTCAGGAAGACTGGATCCATGAGATTACGCGCAAGTACATTTTGAAAGAGCAGGACGAATTCACCCGCATGTGCTTCGAGCACCCTGAGGACGTGAAAGAAGAACTGCTGAATGGTGTGCGTGAGTATTTGGGTTCCGATTACGACATCAAGACCCACTTCACGCCCAAATACTTGCCGTGGCGGCAGCGCCTGGCGTTTGTTCCCGATGGAGACATTTTCCAGGGCATTGCGTCGGGCAAAGCTTCCGTGGTGACGGACGAGATCGAGTGCTTTACGGAAAAGGGCATCTTGCTCAGATCCGGCGAGACCCTTGAAGCCGACATTATTATAACGGCAACCGGTTTCGATCTATCCGTCTTGGGCGATATCGCCTTCACCGTGGACGAAAAGCCCGTCGATTTTTCCGATACGGTTACCTACCGAGGAATGATGTTCACGGGCTTGCCCAATATGGTGTGGGTATTCGGCTATTTCCGGGCCAGTTGGACCCTGCGGGTGGACCTGCTTGGAGACTTCGTCTGCCGGCTGCTCAAGCATATGGATGCAACCGGTAAGACGTCGGTTACACCCCGTCTGAGGCCAGATGAGAAGGATCTGCCGCGATTGCCGTGGATTGACGAGAACAACTTCAATCCCGGTTATATGCTGCGGTCCATGCATCTTATGCCGAAACGACTGGACAAGAGAGAATGGCAGCACACGCAAGATTACTGGATGGAAAAGGACGAGTTTCCGGAGATTGATCTGGAGGGGGATGAGTTCGTCTACGCTTAGTCCCGACGCTTAACCAACTGAGTGAGCATAGCCCGCGTGTGGAACTTGGATCATATTTCCACTTGAATCCAAGACGCGTACGCCGCTTCCGGCAACGACGCGACCCACTTTAGTGATTTGCAAACTGATCTGTTCGGACCACCTGGCGATAGCCCCGGCTAGCGACGGGTTTGCCGTAAAGAGCACTTCATAATCATCGCCGCATGTGATGAGCTCGACGAGATCCGCTTGCGCGGCTCTGGCGGCTTGAGATAGCGGCACACGCACGGCGTCAATTTCGATGCCAACTCCCGAGGCGGCCGCAATGTGCCCGGCGTCTGCAGTAAGGCCGTCGGATACGTCACACGCAGCGGTCGCTAGGTTGAATAACTCTGGCGCCAATTGGGTCCGAGGCCGGGGCAGCAAATACCGGTCGATGAGAAACGAAGCTTCCTGAGATCGTGCTTGCTTGCTTTTCTCTTTCTGTCTCTTCAGACCAAGTCCCGCGTCTCCAATCGTACCCGTCACGAAAAGCAAGTCCCCCGGCTGTGCGTCGCTCCTGTGCACCATTTGTCCGGCGACAACGGACCCGAATGCAGTAATCGACAGCGTGAGTGGACCCGGCGTTGATACCGTGTCTCCTCCGTATAATGATATATTGAATTCCCGCTGATCTGCGTCGAAACCGGACGCAAACGTTTCAAGCCAGTTTCGATCGCACTCAGTGGGAAGCGCCAGAGCTAAAACATAGCCAATCGGGGCTGCGCCTTTGGCCGCTAAATCCGATAAGTTCACACGCAGCGCTTTCCTTGCAATCAGATCCGGCGGATCATCTGGCAAGAAGTGTACGCCCGCCACCAGGGCATCTTTGGTCACAACTAATTCGCAACCCGTGGGAACGGTCACCAAAGCGGCATCGTCCGTGAGGCCGAAAGCGCCTGGCGCTCCCTCCGAAAGCGGAGCAAATATCTCTTTGATCATTTCGAATTCGTTCATTGTACCAAAGAAAGCGCCGTTAACTCGTCATTGCGAGGCCACCCAGCGGCCGCGGCAAACTAGGGCGTTTCCAGGTGAAGTGGAATCCGGTTCACCGTCAGGAAACGCGCAAAACAAAAAACCTGGAGCCGTTTTGTGTTTCCGGCAAATCCAAAACGGCTCTAGGGCGGCTAATCTCGGAGTGAACGGCTCTAGATTGCTTCGTCGCATTTGCTCCTTGCAATGACGTGAAAAATGATCACGCATCAATGCCGCCAGCAAACGAGGTAGCCTAACTCTCAGAAACCATCTCCGGTGCGGAATCGGCGCCGTTTTTTGTCTCTGCAAATTCTTCCGGCCTTACGTGCCGGGCGACAGCGTCCATGACCGCATTGGCAAACTTGCGTTCGCTCTCGCCGAAGAACGCATGACAGATGTCGACATATTCATTTAAGACCACCTTCGCCGGTGTCTCCCGCTCGGCGGCAAATTCGTATGCGGATGCCCTCAAGATTGCTCGCAACGTGCTGTCGAGACGGTCGAGCGACCAGCCGGACATCAAATGAGCGCTGATCGCCTTGTCGAGTTCCGACTGTTTGCCAACCACACCTCTGACAATCTGGGTGAAGTATTCTTTATCCGTCTCGTCGGCATCGGACACGCCGGGTAACTTTGCAAGACGGTGACCCTCGAATTCCAGGACAACTTCATTGGCGTCTTTTGAAGTTACTTCCATCTGATAGAGAGCCTGCGTGGCGGCCAATCTGGCCAATCGCCGGGACAAATTCGTCCGGAGCGCGGTCACCTACCTCTCGCCCCGTTTGGTGGACCACTTGGACTTGAGGTCCAAGACGGATAGGCACGCTTCGGCCGCATCGGCGCCCTTGTTCTTTTGGTTGCGGGCAGCCCGGACCATAGCTTGATCTTGATCTTCCACTGTCAAGATACCGTAGCCGATCGGAAGATGCCGGCTAACGGAAAGATCCATCAGCGCACGGGCACTTTCGCCGCAGACATAATCGTAATGGCTGGTCTCGCCGCGAACAACGCACCCGAGTGCGATATAACCGTCGAACTGGCCGCTCTGAGAGGCAAGGGAGATTGCGGCTGGAATCTCAAATGCTCCGGGCACGGAGACAACTTCGCTCGTTGCTCCGGCTGCCTCCAATTTGGCTTTGGCACCGGCCACCAGCTCGTCGGCAATGTCCGGATAAAACCGGGCCTCAACAATTAGGATGTGGGCGTCGGACACGGGCAGACCTAGTTTTCGGCGATGTGCCCGGCGACGGGGATGGCCCGTTGCCCGACAACCGTTAGGCCATAACCCTCCAAGCCGACAATTGTCCGGCTCGGCGAGTTCGATAGAAGTACCATGTTGCGAATACCTAAATCGCGAACAATTTGTGCTCCCACACCATACTCGCGCAATTCGGTGTCGGGTGCTCCCTCTCCGTCTTCGGCGGCAAAGCGTGCACTCACTGCCGTCGGATTGAAGTCACGGATGATGACCACGGCGCCTTTGCCGGCTTCATTGATCATCCGCATGGATTGGGCGATCGTGTTGCTGGTCTTGCCGTTGAAGGCCAGGAAATCGTCCAAGAGATTGACGGCATGCATCCGCACCATGACCGGCTCATCCTCCGTGAACGTTCCTTTCACGAGAGCGATATGCTCTGACCCTTGAATTACGTTGTCATAGACTATGATGCGGAAGCCTTCGCCAAAGGCGGTCGGGAATTCCCGGGCCAGCTTCCGTGAGACCAAATTGTCATGCTTGATGCGATAGGCGATCAGATCGGCGATGGTGGCGATCTTCAGCCCATGGAACTGAGCGAATTTTACTAAATCGTCCGCGCGCGCCATGGTGCCGTCGTCATTCATGATCTCGCAAATGACACCGGCTGGATAAAGTCCGGCGAGGCGGGAGATATCGACCGCGGCTTCCGTGTGGCCGGTGCGCACAAGAACGCCGCCCTCTTGCGCCATTAAGGGAAAGACATGACCAGGCGAAACGATGTCGCGGGCGTGCTTGGTCGGATCTATGGCGACGGAGATCGTGCGGGCCCGATCCGCAGCGGAGATGCCCGTCGAAATGCCCTCCCGCGCCTCGATCGAAACCGTGAACGCGGTATGATTGCGCGACTCGTTCTTGGCCGCCATCAAAGGCAAATTCAGTTCATTCACCCGATTTTGGGTTAGGGCCAAACAAATGAGGCCGCGCCCAAAGCGGGCCATGAAATTGACCGCGTCCGGGGTTGCCATTTGCGCAGGAATGACAAGATCGCCCTCGTTCTCGCGGTCTTCGGCATCGACGAGGACAAACATGCGCCCATTTCGAGCATCTTCGAGAATCTCTTCAATGGGCGAGACGAATTCGCCGAAATAGGCGCCTCTTGTTTGTTGGGTATCCGCCGACATGGCTTCTCGTCCTTCGCTCAATTTTCGGGCTTTTGTGCCCCTGTATAGCGCGCTTCTTGGAGCCGAGCCACATAACGCGCCAACATGTCTATCTCAATGTTAACCTTATCACCCTCGCCGGCACCGCCAAGAGTGGTAATCGCCTGTGTGTGCGGGATAATGTTGACTTCAAAGCCCCGATCCGTCGTTCGGTTCACAGTCAAGGAGATTCCATCGACAGCAACCGATCCCTTTTCCGCGACAAACGGCAACAAATTGTCGGGAATTTCGAAGACAAACCGCTTTGAATCCCCAATTCCCTCGATCTCCGCGATGATTCCGATCCCATCAACGTGGCCGCTGACGATGTGCCCCCCCATTTCATCGCCAGCCCGCAGAGAGCGTTCCAGGTTTAGTCTTGCACCTGGTGCCTGATTTCCATCCAACAACCGGCTCAAGGTGGAGCGGTCCAAGGATTCCTCGGAAACGTTCACCGCGAACCACCCCGGGCCTTTTTCCACAACCGTCAAACAAACCCCCGAACACGAGATGGATGCGCCCATATCGATGCCCTCCACATCGTAGGACGTATCAATCGAAAGCCGCACATCTCCGCGGCGCTCGACGCTGCGCACTGTGCCGATATCTGTAATAATGCCGGTAAACATGTCCTATCTCACATCGTATTCGACGGCGATGTCGTCATCAAAACGATACGTACGCCGATGTGCAAGGGACACAATGTCCTTCATTTTTTCAAAACCCATTGGTGCAAGAGCCGCTTTGCCATCTCCGCCAATGATTTTGGGCCCTTGGACCCAAAAAACACGATCGATAAGCCCGCGTCGCATCAGGGTTGCAGCAAGCGCAGCCCCTCCCTCGACGAACAGATCCGCAATCCCCGAGCCGGCGAGTGCGGTCAAAGCTGCCTCCATGTCCAAAAGATTTTCGAACCCTGGCTCTTTTGCGTAGCCAACTTCGAGGACCGACACACCACTGGCCTCTAATGCCCGTTCTCGGTCTTTGTCTCGTTCAGGGCCCACGATAAAAAGTGTCGGCGCCGCCTTCGCCGTGGCGATCACGTTGTGAGTGAGCGGCGTGCGGATTCGGCTGTCAACGACAATTCTCAGCGGCGAACACGCTTCAAGACCTTCGAGGCGACAAGTGAGATCGGGATTGTCCGCGACCGCCGTGTTGGATCCAACCATGATCGCATCCGCTTCTGCCCGGAGCAGATGGACGAAACGTCTTGCTTGATTGCCTGTGATCCATTTGCTTTCTCCGCTTTTCGTTGCGATGCGTCCGTCAACGGATGATGCCAATTTGAGGGTTACAAATGGCCTACCCGTTCTTCTTACGTGATCGTGAGCGGCCAGAACTTTGCGGCTATGGTCTCTTCCCCGCCCGACATCAACCTCGATGCCGGCTTTTTGGAGCTCTTCAATTCCTTTTCCTCCCCAACGCTCAGTGGCGGACTCTTGACCCATGACGATGCGTGCAGGAGAAAAGGCAACAATCTCGTCGACTTCATCCGCATACGGTTCACGAGCAAAGTAGAGTACCGAGGACGCCCCCTCATGCGCCACATCGTTTCCAGAAACCGCCCTGGTCATTGCTGACTTTCCATCGCCATTCCAACCGCGTGCGACGATCCGGCTGCCATCCTCTTTCACGATAACGCAGCCTTGAGGTTCGTCGCCCAACGGCCGCGGTGCGCAGCGGCGCGCCAGTCGCACCGCCAATTCAATGTAGTGGTGGTCATCCATTGAGGGGCGGCCTACTCTGCCGGCGAATTCACTTCGGTGATATCGTCCAGAAACTCTTCAAAATCTCGCGCTTCCCGGAAATTTTTATAGACCGAGGCGTAGCGAACATAGGCGACCGTATCGAGAGACGCGAGCCCCTCCATCACCAGTTCACCGATAACCTTGGATGGGATTTCCGTTTCGCCCATACTTTCCAAACGGCGAACAAGGCCAGACACCATTCGCTCAGTGCGCTCCGGATCGACCGGACGCTTGCGCAGGGCAATTTGAACGGAACGCATTAACTTGTCTCTGTCAAAGACGACCCTGCGATTGTTGGATTTGACAACGGTCAGCTCGCGCAATTGAACCCGTTCAAATGTCGTGAAACGCGCCCCGCAGGCTGAACAAGAGCGGCGCCGGCGAATGGCCGCGCCATCTTCGGCCGGCCTTGAATCCCTTACCTGGGTATCGTCATTATTGCAAAAGGGACAGCGCATCGATTTTCACACAAATTCTCACCCATTATAGATGGGGAACTCCTTGCAAAGATGAAGAACTTCTGCGCGCACTTTTTTCTCCGCAGAGGAATTATCATCAGGTGACGCCGCCAGGCCCTCAAGCACTTCGGTGATCCAATTGCCGATTTGAGCAAACTCCGTCTCGCCGAAGCCTCGGGTTGTGCCGGCGGGCGAGCCTATTCGAATACCGGAGGTCACGGCCGGCTTTTCCGGATCGAAAGGGATTGCATTCTTGTTGCAGGTGATGCCGGCGGCCTCAAGAGAGACCTCCGCGGCATTGCCCTTAACCTGTTTGGGCCTGAGGTCGACTAAGGCTAAGTGGGTGTCCGTGCCGCCTGAGACGATGTCAAAGCCATTGCCGGAAAGCGTGTCCGCCATCACTTTGGCATTGTTCACGACATTTTGTCCGTAGGCTTTGTATTCCGGGCTGAGCGCTTCGCCGAAGGCCACCGCCTTGGCGGCAATGACATGCATCAGCGGTCCGCCTTGCAGGCCGGGAAAAATGGCCGAGTTGATCTTCTTGCCGAGGTCTTCATCGTTGGCGAGGATGAGGCCGCCGCGTGGACCCCTCAGGACTTTGTGGGTTGTCGTTGTCGCAACATGCGCGTGGTCCAATGGATTGGGGTGGACGCCCGCCGCGACCAGTCCTGAAAAATGTGCCATGTCCACGAGGAAGAACGCGCCGACACTGTCAGCAATTTCGCGGAAGCGTTTGAAATCGATGATGCGCGGATAAGCAGAGCCCCCTGCGATTATGAGCTTCGGCTTATGTTCATCTGCAAGGCGTGCAACCTCGTCGTAGTCGATGAGGTGATCGTCTTCGCGCACGCCGTATTGGACCGAATTAAACCATTTGCCGGACAGGTTTGGCTTCGCGCCATGGGTCAAATGACCGCCAGCCGCCAAGCTCATTCCCAGCACGGTATCGCCTGGTTGGATGAGGGCTAAGAAAACGCCCTGATTGGCTTGGGCGCCTGAATGGGGCTGCACATTCGCGAACGCGCAATCGAACAGTTGCTTGGCGCGCTCAATTGCGATTGCTTCGACCACATCGACGTGTTCACAGCCGCCGTAGTACCTCCGCCCGGGGTAGCCTTCTGCGTACTTATTGGTCAGCACCGAGCCTTGCGCCTCTAAGACGGCACGGGAGACGATGTTTTCCGAGGCAATCAGCTCAATTTGATCTTGCTGACGAGCCAATTCATCGGAAACGGCGGCGAACACTTCATTGTCGCGGCTCTGGAGATCCGAGGAAAAATATCCACGGGACAGGTCTTGAACGTTCATCGGGGGTACTCTCGTTTCAGCCTTCTGCGGGGAAGCTGGCTTCTACCACATATTGGGCAAAACTGTCTATCAATCACAAAAGATAGGCGTTTTCGTACAAAAAGCCGTTAACTATTGGCGAGTTTTCTGTGGGAAACGCGGAATTGACCGACGTAACTAGAGCCGGAGCAGGCTGGCTAAGTTGTTGCGCTGCATGTCTGAAGACCCGCCGACAATTGGCATGCCCAAGAGGTCACGCACATTGCGCTCCATATCATAGGCATCGGACAAGGCGTAGGCGCCCATGACTTGTTGACAGGCGAGCGCTATTTCGACCCCCATGTCCGCGCAAAACAGCTTCGCCATGCTGGTTTCCACCGCGCACGGACGGCCTGCTTGCGCAAGCCAAGCAGAGTGGTAGAGCATATGCCGGCAGGCTTGGAGTTTCGTCTTTGCGGTTACCAATTTGTGGCGGATGGCCTGATGTTGCGCAATTCGTTTACCGAACTGATGGCGCTCCTGGGCATAGGTCCATGCTTCTTCGAGCGCCGCTTGGGCAATACCGAACGCAACGGCGGAGATTTCGATCTTTTCCACATCCAGAGCGCGGCCCGATAGCTGCTTCCATCCTTCGTTCCACTTATCCGGGCCGCCCACGATCTGATCTGCCGGTATACGGACATTGTCAAAATAAACGTCTGAGGAGAGGGTGTAGCGTAGATTGACATGTTCGATGGGCGTCATCGACAGGCCATCCGCCTTGGTGGGTATTAGGACAAAAGACAAATTCTTGTACCGGTCTTCCGCAGGCCCGGAGCGCACCAAACAATAGATGTAATCAGCAAAGTCGGCGCCAGTGCACCAGCGCTTCGCCCCGTTGATAACGACGGTATCGCCGTCCAGTTCTGCCCGCGTTTCAACGCTCGCCAAATCGCCGCCGACATTTGGCTCCGAAAGGCCGTAAGCAAATATGAGGTCGCCCGTGGCCAATTTCGGCAGCAAGTCCTTCTTTTGGGACTCGGATCCGTTTTCGGAGATGTTCATTCCGCCGTAAAACACGCACTGGATGAACGGCCCTGCCAAAGATGGACCGGCCCGGCAAAGCTCTTCAATGACCGCTACCGCTGCAACGATGTCTTGGCCGCTGCCTCCGTAAGCCGCTTCGATCGTGAGGCCCATCAGCCCCATATCGCAGAGCTTTGCATAGACGTCCCGCGGAAACGTGTGTTTGCGGTCCCATTCAAGACGCTTTTCGCGCGGCGCCTCCGCTTCGACGAGCCGCTTGAGCTGTCGGCGGAGTTCGACGATATGTTCGGCTTCATCCGTAAACGATTGAAACACGCTACTCTCCGGTTAGTTTCGGTGCTCGCTTTTCTACGAACGCGTCCACCGCTTCCCGGCGGTCTTGCAGCGTATTCGACAACAGCTCGTAACCCATGGCGGGGTCATTGAGCTTTGCAGCAAGCTCTTTGAGCGGTACATTGGCAACGGTCTTCGTCCAGCGCACCGCCCAGCGAGGATTGCCCAAGATCTTTTCCGCGATTTCCGAGACCTTTGTGTCGAGATCTTCAGTAGGCACGGCATAATTGATAAGGCCCATCTGCTCCGCTTTGGGTGCGGGGACCATGTCGCCGGTCAAGAGCAATTCCTTGGCCCGCGCGTAGCCAATGAGTTGGGGCCAAATGATCGCGCCGCCATCCCCGGCAACCAGGCCGACCTTGACGTGAGGGTCGCCGATGACGGCTTTTTCCGAAGCGACGATCACATCGCACATGAGTGCAATCGTGGCGCCCAAGCCCGCTGCCGCTCCATTCAGACGGCAAATGATAGGCTTTTCCAGCTCCAGGAGTGACGTGACGATCCGCTTTGCCTCAGGCGCAATACCGCGAAACTTGGCCGTATCCTCGATACAATCCTTGAACCAGTTCATGTCTCCACCGGCGCAGAACGCCCTGTTGGCGCCGGTGAGGATTACAAGATCACTGCCCGGATCATCTTGAGCATCGAGAAAGATCTTTGAGAACTCATGATGCATGAGCGCGTCCACCGCGTTCATGGCCCCGTTATCGATCGTGAGCGTTAAAACTCGTCCGCTCCAAGACGCTTTGATACGTTCATACGTTTCGAACATGTTTTCCTCGGTCGGGGATCAAGCCGGGCCTAGAGATGAGCCATGCCGGGCGCCGTTTCGTTCAGGCGGAGGGCGCCGGCCAATTGCAAAGGTTGATTGCTGACCAAACGGTGCTGCGTGGCCGCGTGGATATCCCGGAAATGCCTCTGAAGTCCGCAGGTTCCCTGGATCGAGGTACCGCCTCCGGCATTGTAAAGCAAGTCAACGGCGGCCACACAATTGGCCGTTGCCTGAGATGCCGCTAGGCGCATCTGACGCCGGTCTTCGGTGGTGAACTTTTCGCTCTTCTGGGCTTTTTCCCAAATCTCCGACATTACGTGATGCAGATGCCGACGACCGCTTTCGATGAGAGCCTCGGCCCGCCCCATATCCAATTGGACAATCGAGGATTCGTTCAGCGTCGATTTCTTCCAAGCCGGGATCTTTTTGCGGGCGATCTCCGTGAACTCATCAAGAGCCCGGCGGGCGATACCAACCGGGACCGAAGCCACGGCCGAGGCAAAAATACCAAAGAACGGTACACGGAATAGCGGCTCGTGGATATGGCGCTCACCGGCGCCGAGCAGCACCCAGCGGCCTTCAGGGACAAACGCGTTCTTGACTTCGAAATCGACGCTGCCTGTGCCGCGCAATCCGGATGGGTCCCAATTGTCCAACAACGTGACCTGGTCTTTTTCAAAGTAAACGACATGAACCATGGGCTCGCCATTCTCGAAGCGCAGAATATCGCCGTCTTCTTCGAACAGCGTGCCGCCGCATATCCAATCGCAATGATGAGATCCGGACCCCCAAGCCCATCTGCCGGTGACTTCGATGCCACCGTCGACGCGCTTGGCTTTGCCCGTCGGAGCCGTCGCGCCGCCCGTGATCGCCGCTGGCGAGAAGTCTCCATAAATCTTTTTCCCCCACTCCGGGGTTAAAGACGCGGCTGTGAGAGCCGTCGTTGCGTAAATCATCGTGCACCATCCGGCGGCGCTGTCCGCGTACGAGACCTCTTCGATCAGCGAAAGAAAGTCATTCGGCGACCTTTCAAGTCCGCCGTATACTTTTGGCACCGTCACATTGAAGAGGCCCGCCTCGTTCATTTTCTGAATAAGCTCCGCTGGCACCTTCAAGTCGCGCTCGACTTGTTCCGACACGGATGAAATCTCGCCGAACATGTTCCGTGCGGCGATGACTTCGGGGCACGTTCCACGTGATGGAAGTGTATGGACAGTTGATTGAGACACGAGAGACCTCTCTTTCAGCGTTAGAGCGCGAGTTCGCCCTTCCACTCATTTTCAAAAAACAAGTCCTTGGTCGGCTTGCGCGCTATGGGGCCGTATCCGGTTCCTACCGCATAGCCCATGGGGATAGCTGCCGCCGTGTACCAGTCGTCCGGGATGGCCAGAAGATCCTTTACCTCAGGCTCGACAATACAAAGCAACGTCGTCAGCACGCACCCTACCCCTTCGGCGCGGCAGGCGAGCATCAAGTTCTGAACGGCCGGATAGACAGACCCGCCACCGACCACCGAGACCCGGTCCAGCTTTGCGTCCGTGACCGCCATCATTTTTGGATTGAAACAAACGACCGCGATCACAGGAATGTTGCCGAAATTCGCTGCCATGTGATCTCCGGCCGCAATCGTTCTCTCCTCTTTCGCTTGCTGCTCCGGAGGCGCATCGGCGAAGCGTTTGCGATAGCCGCCCGCAAAGGGATCCCACTGGGCCTTATAGAGTTCGCCGAGGCGCTCCTTCTTGGCCTTGTCCGTAACCAGAATGATCCGCCATGGTTGTTGGTTGCCGCCCGACGGGGCCCAGCACGTGGCCTGGAGAATGCGCTCAAGAACGTCTTTCGGGATGGGATCCGGGCGGAGCCGGCGCACGGCGCGCTGAGTGCTCATCAACTGATAAAGGCCGTCGCGGGCCGCTGTGTCGATCATGTCTTGCTCCTCCCTCGTGGTTTGAGACTAGAGCGCTTTTTTTTTCTAGAGTCAATCTCTGATTTTCTGTATTAAAATCAGAGAGGCATTTTAGGGATACGGTGCATTGACTTTTCAAACAAGTGAACCCCCGTCCAAAGCGCAGAAAACGAAGGCCAAGCTCGTTCAAGCTGTCCTTGATGAGATCTGTGCGGAAGGGACGTTCAGTGCGGAATCCGTGGCACGGCGTGCGGGCGTTTCGCCAGCAACCTACTACGTCTATTATCCGTCTAAGGAGACCGCACTCGCCGAAGCATTTGGGGAAGCTCTGGTTTTACTTGAGCACACGGCTATCGATGCGATGTCGATTGAGCTGTTGCTTGAAAAGGGCTTAGACGCTCTTTGCACGAATATTGTCAAAACCACCGTAGACTACTTTCGCAAACACCAGCTTGTCTTTCGTTTGGCATTGGCCGAGCTTCCCAAGAACAAGAGCATTCGGGACAGCTTTCGTCGGTCAGAAAGAGTGGTTCTCAGCCATTACCAAAGAGTGATCGAAATGGGTCAGAGGGCGAGTATCGTCCGAAAAGAAAGTCCAGAGACCTTATCGGCGGCGTTGCTAATGCTTACGCAAGGACTGAATAATCCTCTTGTTCTCAAGAACGCTTCCGACGAGCTAACCGGTCTGCTTGCGTCAAGCTTATACGCGATTCTCTGTGCCTAGCTTACATAATGTTCGAATAATGTTTTGGATTGCTGTTTGCGCACCTTAGACATCCCAAAAGAACCGACATTTCATGTCACCAAGCAAGTTTGCAGTTTGGCTTTCGTCTTTTATCAACATGAGTTTGCCTCTATTTCAGTGTGCGCTCTTTATCGATGTTGCAGATGTCGGACTTTGACATTCTGCAATTGTGATCAGCGATAAATGCCTTCAACCAGTCTGCGAACGCTTCGTTCTCAGGCTCGCGTCTTCCATCCTCACGAGGCTTGACCGAAAGCCAACCGTGACCCGTCAAGACATCCTTTTCGGCGCGAACAAACAGGAACGGTGTTGGCTTAGGTACCGGGGTATATTTGTCTTCTTGAGGGCTCTTTGGACGCGGAGCCGTAGCAACACCTTTAACAATACAGACGCCATTATGATCATTATCACACCAATCGTCATACCAATATTCCATATTCACATCTTCAAAAGATACGCTGCACTTGTGCGGAGCACGACATAGGCGATGCGTATCAAATTCTTTTAGGAAGCCCACCGGTCTGCGGATCGCCTTCTGCCAGCGCAAAGCGGCCACTTGTCCCAAAGGGAAAAATGTTCTGTTCGCCCAATCGTCTTTCGAGGTGACCACAACCATGAGAGGAGGCTGCTCCTTTTGAAACCAATTCTCATAGCGAAAGGCATCTACCGATTTGTACAAAGAGGCTTCGAAAGCTGGATTTATTAAGAACACTAGGTCCTTGTTCCGATCAAGATACTCATAGGAGTCGATTAAGAACTCGTCCCTCTTGTTTTTGTCCGCGTCTACGTAAGCATCTTGAACTTCATGAATGAGTCTATCTTCGACTACATTGTACAGAATCCGTGCGCCATAGCTATGACCGAGATAAACAATTTGATCCTCATCCCTTCTAATGTTTTCCAGAGCACCGAAGAGCCGAGGCAAGTTCCCAGAACGTGAAATTCGGTCAGCTGCCCCTCCCCGGTTCCAAAATGACAGATGGTCGATGATTGGAATTTGAGTTCCGCCCTTCCAACTGATGAAAACTCCGATTACATTTTTCTTCTCGCCTGGGGACTTTGTTCTGAGTGTAGCTTCTTCCTGCAGATTATTGATAAACCTTGAAAAACCAGCGTAGTCTTGACCCATGGGATCCCTGGAATCAATTTCGTCGGCGGCGAATGCCGCATGGCCAGTTGGATAGGAAGTATCTGAGAAATTATAGAAAGTCTTGCCCTTAGGCCCCGAGTGAATTCGCCAACCATGAACGTAGACTACGATCAAGTTCGACGCCCCATCTTGATGGTTTTGGGCCGCATACAATGCCGCCGCATAGTCACATCTGTTCACCAACTCACCGCTGTCACTATATCGAACGATGATGGGTTTGTTCGGTCCGTCTGATCTATACGCCTTTGGTAAATCCCAATAATTCGTCTCTTGATCTAAACTATCTTTGTACTCCCTTACTTTGGATCGTTGCTTTCGAAACTGACCATTTGAGTTTTTTTCAATATAGTCCAGGAACTTCCCGCAATCGCTCACTTGCTCCTGCGGCGCCTCATACGCGGTAATACATCCGCTCAGGTACAATCCGATACAAAGCACAAATAAAAGTTTGCTCGGCAAACGGCCGATTTGGAAACGTGTCCGGCTCATGATTTTCCCTCCTCTTACCATCTCAAGGAACCAACAGTCCGCTTGACGGAGACCATTGTGAAGTGTCGGCCATCACGAATCAACACCTAGTTGATCCTCATCTTTCAAACAACTTTAGATATAGAAGGGGGAGTTGAGCCAGCTTTCTCTACTCAAAGTAGCTTTATGTTATTTTGATCTACCTATAGTTGCAGATCCGCCGAGACCGAAAAGGGATTTCACCAGAAGTTGCGAACGGATTGTTTTTGTCACGGTGGTCTGATCAAGCCAAATCGAGACGATGGCTACCGGACTGTCTGGCTCTTGTATAAGTCAGTCTGTTGGAGCCAGTTAGCGTCAGCAGATCACTCCCTGATTGCTCTCGAGATTTCGCTCTTTATTGAGGGCCCGTTTGAGTTTGGCCGCTGCGACCGCTTCCAGATTGGATTGGGAGGCCGCAGGGTCGCCCACGATGGAGACTTCCGTCCCCGTCACGCTGTCGACCGCGATCACCTTCAGTGCGCGGCCGATCTGGATAAACTCAAAATAGATTTCGCGGTCGGCGGTCATGCATCTCTATCGGCTGTTTCCTCACATGATCATCGCGAAGATTAGCAAACAGAGTGTTTAAACGGGAGTCCAACCCGGAAGGCGGAGTTTACAGACGATAGCGGATCTGATCGGACCAGAAGCGCTCCAGCTTGAGCAGGATTTTGTTGATCCGCTGGAAGTCTTCTTCCGGAATGCCGCCAATTTCGTCAATGGACAAGAGATGGCGATCAAAGAGCTTTTGCACCGTGTCGCGCACCTCGCGGCCTGCGACGGTCAAGCTGACACGGACGGAACGCCGATCCATGTTGGAGCGTTTGTGATTGATGTAGCCGGTATCGACCAGCTTCTTCAGATTGTAGGAAACGTTTGAGCCCAGATAATGACCGCGGGAGCGAAGCTCGCCGGCGGTTAACTCCGCGTCGCCGATATTGAACAACAAAAGCGCCTGAACGCTGTTGATATCGGTTTTGCCGTTCCGTTCGAATTCGTCTTTAATGACGTCCAGCAATTGGCGGTGCAATCTTTCGATCAGCGTTAGGGACTCCAAATATCCCGTCCGCAGACCTGCGACGTCTTTGGGCTGCTCTTCACTCTCAGCGACAGATACCATACTCATTGTCATTACCCGGACTTCCTCAGCTCTTCCCTTGGTCTCTAAGTGTCCCGCCACCTTTGAGTAATATATGTTTCAAACCCTAAAAACTCCTTAATTTGGCAGAAAACCTAGGTTTTAGAACTAATTTTTGGTTAGCATGCGGACTACCATTTTAGATAAATGAATCTCATTCCGGGACAAAGTCACGGAATTGCTGACAGATTGTAAATTTGAGAGCCCGCACAATGTGCAGGCCTTGCTCAGAATTTTTTTGTGTGAACGCGCCGCGAGTGACCCGATCAGGCTTAGATATCGCCTTGCAGCATCTTGATGATGCCCGAAAAGTCCAAACCGCCATGACCGTTTGCCGAGAAAAGCGAGTAGATGGCGGCCGCTTGTGCGCCGAGCGGCGTCACGGCACCGGACGTTTGGGCGGCGTCTTGGGCGAGACGCAGATCCTTCAGCATCATGTCTACGGCAAACCCCGGCTGATAGTCGCGATTGGCGGGTGACGCCTCCACTGGTCCCGGAACGGGACAATAACTCGTCAGCGACCAGCATTGGCCGGAAGCCGTCGAGGAGATGTCGAACAACTTCTGACGGTCCAGCCCTAGCTTGTCGGCTAGGGCAAACGCTTCGCAGGTGCCGATCATAGAGATGCCGAGAAGCATATTGTTACAGATCTTGGCGGCCTGGCCGGCTCCCGCATCGCCAGCATGGAAAATGTTCTTTCCCATTACGTCCAATATGGGCTTGGCCTTCGCGAATGCCGAATCGCTGCCGCCGACCATAAAGGTGAGTGTTCCGCCTTGCGCAGCGGCCACGCCGCCCGACACGGGTGCATCGACCATGAGTTTGCCGCGCTGCTCCGCAACGCCGATCACGTCGCGGGCCGTTCCCACATCGATGGTCGAGGAGTCGATGCACAAAGACCCATTGGGCGCCGAATCAAGAATGGACCCCTGATCGGTATAGACCGAGCGCACATGTTTGCCCGCCGGTAACATCGTGACAATGACCTCGGCATTAGAGGCGGCTTCCCCCGCCGATCCGGCAGCGGTGGCCCCCTCACTGACGGCAGTCTGAACGGAAGTCTCGACCAAATCGAAGACTGTGACGTCGTGGCCCGCTTTGACGAGATTAACCGCCATGGGGCCGCCCATATTGCCGAGGCCGATGAACGCTATCTTTGCCATGCTGTGCTCCTCATTTTTCTTCTAAAGGCGAATAATTGCTCGCTTATAATTTGAGTTCCCGGTCCCCCAGAGGCTCAAAGTAGGCGGCTACATCATCTTCGTTGACTTCCTCAAGCGAAGACGGGTTCCAAGCCGGTTTGTTGTCTTTGTCGATAATGACCGCTCTTGTGCCTTCGTAGAAGTCGACCGCATCCATGACCCGGCAGGTCATCCGGTACTCCATGCGCATGCAGTCTTCGAAGTCGAGGCCCGCCCCCTCTCGAATTTGGCGGTGAGTGATCTTTAAGGATGTGGGGGACTTTGTCGCAATCGTCTTGGCCATCTCTTCGGCCCATTCCTCTCCGCTCTCAAGGGAGGCCACTATTTCTTCCACGGACCCGCCCGAAAAATGCCGATCAATGGCGTCTCGGTGTTCGGCGATGGGTGGATTTACAGAGGTTTCCGCATACGACCCGATAACACGGTCCACATCCTCGTTCTGGCCCAAGTCTTCGATGACATCGGATTGGCGGTCACTTGGAACGTAATGGGTGCCAATCCCTGCGTAGACAGTGTCCGCGGTCTTCAGCCGGCTGCCTGTCAGACCCAAGAACATCCCCATCTCACCGTCCAGCCGGGGTAGAAAATAGCTTCCGCCAACGTCCGGGAAAAGACCGATCCCCGTTTCCGGCATGGCGAAGACTGTCTTGTCTCCTGCGACCCGGTGGGACCCATGAACGGAGACGCCAACGCCGCCGCCCATGGTGATGCCGTCAATAAAGGCGATATAGGGTTTGGGGTAGCGCTTGATGTATGTATTCAGACGGTACTCATCTGCGTAGAAATCATAAACGTAGGAGGTTCCCGCCTTTCCGGAATCGTAAAGGGCGCGGATATCGCCGCCGGCGCAAAATCCGCGATCGCCGGCGCCAACCACAGCCACGGCGTGCACACCTGTTTCGTCCGCCCAGCGATGAAGCTGGTCTTCCATTTTCAGGCACATGTCCCGGGTGAGCGCATTGAGCGCCTTTGGCCGATTGAGAGTGATCAGCCCCAAGCCGCCCTTTTGATCAAATAAGACTTCAGGTTCGTCCGTCATTCCTTCAGTAAATCCCTTGATATAATGACGCGCATGATTTCGTTGGTGCCTTCCAGAATTTGGTGCACACGCAGATCGCGAACGTGACGCTCGAGCGGATAGTCTTTCAAGTAACCATATCCGCCATGAATCTGCAGGGCTTCGTTGACGATGGCGAAGCCAGCATCGGTTGCGAAGCGCTTGGCCATAGCGCATTGGCGGGTGGCATCCGGTGCTTTGGCATCGAGCTTGGCGGCCGCCGAATAAATCATCAGGCGTGCAGCCTCCAGGTCCGTGGCCATGTCGGCCAGTTTGAACTGGATCCCTTGCAGGTCAGCGATCGGGGCCCCAAATTGGCGGCGCTCCTTGGCATAGTCGATGGCCCGTTCCAACGCGATCCCGGCTGTGCCCAGAGAGCATGCGCCGATATTGATGCGGCCACCATCAAGGCCGGCCATGGCGATCTTGAAGCCTTGGCCCTCTTCGCCAATGCAGTTTTCCACAGGTACCTTGCAATCTTCAAAGATCACTTGAGCGGTGGGCTGCGAATTCCATCCCATCTTCTTTTCTTGCGCGCCAAAACTCAGACCCGGCGCGTCTTTTTCGATGACGAGGCATGAGATCCCACGAGGACTGTCGTCTCCTGTTCTCACCATGCAGACATAGATGTCCGAGAGGCCGCCGCCCGAAATGAACGCTTTCGTGCCGTTCAGGACATAATGGTCCCCATCGCGTACTGCTTTGGTGCGCAGTGCCGCCGCATCGGATCCGGAGCCCGGTTCCGTTAGACAGTAGCTCGCAATCAGTTCCATTGTCGTCAGCTTGGGAAGCCATTTTTGGCGCTGATCCTCAGATCCGAACTGATCGATCATCCAGGACGCCATATTGTGAATGGAAATAAAGGCGGTCGTGGAGGTGCAGCCTCTTGAGAGGGCTTCCATGATCAGGGCGGCGTCCAAGCGGGACAGGCCTGAGCCCCCGACATCGTCCTTCACGTAGATACCGGCAAAACCTAGAGCGGCCGCCTCCCGCAGAGTTTCAACCGGAAACGTGTGGTTTTCGTCCCATTCAGCCGCATTCGGCGCCATACGCTCCGCTGCAAATTGCTGGGCCGTTTCCTGAAAAGCACGTTGATCTTCGGTGAGAGCAAAGTCCAAAGCCGCCGCCTCCTTATTCTACTTAACCGTCCAATCTGCCTTTTTCCTGTCACTCCCGCGAAGGCCTGTCAATTGGGCCCTTTCGAACCCAGCAATTGACAAGTTCCGGTGAATTCTCGAAATACGCAGGGAGAACGATGCAGGAGACGCGCCCATGAATCCCAATTGGCCGGCTATGAGCTTTGAAGACACCCATGCGCTCTTATCCGCTGAAGGTTCCCCGTTTGAAGTGGGAATGGAAATGATTCGCGGGGTCGAGACACGCGTTTACAAACAAGCGCCGCGATCGCTCAGAGAGCTATATGATCAAGGGCGTCAATGGGGCGATCGCGAAATCCTCATTTACAATGACGAACGCCTGACCAACGACGTTCATCACAAGGCGGTCACCAAGTTGGCAACCGCCTTGACCGATCGCTACGGCATCGAAAAAGGTGACCGCGTCACCATCTGCATGCGGAATTATCCCGAATGGTCGGTTTGCTTTTGGGCCATCGCCAATGTGGGCGGCGTGGTGGTTCCTTTGAACGCTTGGGGACAGGGACCGGAAATCGAATACGGCATCTCGGATTCGGGATCCAAAGTGGTCATTGTCGATCAAGAACGGCTCGAGCGGTTGCGGCCACACTTGGACAATCTTTCGCTTGAGGGCCTTATTGTCGTTCGTGCGTCGTCGGATGATGTGTACGGGGCGGACCTGTGGCAGGATGTGGTCGCTTCGGTGAACGGCTATGCGGATTTGCCGGGAGGCGAATTGCCGGATGTGGACTTAGAGCCGGAAGACCATGCCACGATCTTCTATACCTCGGGGACGACGGGCAAACCCAAGGGCGCTCTGGGCACGCACCGGAACATCGTGACCAACAATATGAGCGCTGTGTTTACGCGCATCAGAGCGATTCTGCGAGAAGGGGATGCCCTGCCCGACCCCAGTGTGGAACAACCGCAAAAAGGGGCTCTTATCTCGGTTCCATTCTTTCACGCCACGGGATGTCATTCCATTTTGGTTCCCAGCTACGTGCTGGGGAACAAACTTGTCCTCATGCATCGCTGGGACCCGGGTCATGCCATGCAGTTGATTCAAGACGAGAAACTCAACTCGTTTGGGGGCGTTCCAGCCATGGTCTGGCAAGTTCTCGAGCACCCGGAGTTTGAGAGATACGATCTTTCGAGCATCGAAAGCGTGGGCTATGGTGGCGCGCCCAGCGCCTCTGAACTGGTCACGCGGATTAAGGAGGCCTTTCCTCCGGCTCAGCCGTCCAATGGGTATGGTCTCACGGAAACCTCAGCCATCACCACGATGAATCTGGGGTCGGACTATGTGAACAAGCCGGAAAGCGCCGGCGTCCCCGTTGCTGTTTGCGAAGTCAAAGTGGTCGATCTCGAGGGGAACGAAGTCCCGCGCGGCGAGATTGGCGAGATTTGGATTAAGGGCCCCAATGTCGTGGCCGGCTATTGGAACAAGCAGGAGGCGACTGAAGAGACGTTTAAGGACGGCTGGCTCCTCACCGGCGATCTCGGGCGCATGGACGATGAAGGCTTCGTGTTTATCCTCGACCGGGCCAAGGACATGCTTATCCGGGGCGGAGAAAATATCTACTGTGTGGAAGTCGAAGACGCGCTCTACAGCCATCCGGCCGTGATGGATGCGGCCGTTGTCGGTATGCCTCACAAGGTGCTGGGCGAGGAAGTGGCGGCAGTCGTCCAAGTTGCGCCGGGGCACAATGTCAAGCAGCAGGATCTTCAGTCTCACGTTTCCTCGAAGCTCGCCGCCTTCAAAGTGCCGATCTACATCGACATTCGCGGCGAGCCCTTACCGCGGAACGCCAACGGCAAGATCTTAAAAAATCAGCTTCGGGACGAAGTGAATAATTAGTTTTCGCTATGTGAGCGGGAACGAGAAATCTCCAGCGGCGGGAACGCGCTGTTCCGTGAGCCACGCTTCTAGCATCTGATTGACGGTATCAGGAGCGTCTTGCTGCACCCAGTGAGACACGCCCGGCAAGTGGCGCAGTGTCAAATTCTTTACAAAGGTGTCGGTGCCCTCTGTCAGCCGAATATCCAAGGCGATGTCATTCTCGCCCCAAATCATCAGCACGGGGATCTCGATGAGGGGAGGTTTGCCTCCATCAAATCCCGTTAGCTTTCCCGAGCCGAAATTGGCCCGGTAGTAATTTATCATGGCCGTCGCGCCGCCCGGCCGCAAAACGTTCTCCCGGTAAACGTCAATGACATCCTCGGGAAAGTTGTTCTTGTTGAGCGCGCTGTCTAAAAACGCACGGTCAATGGTCCGTGCTTCACTTCGCGTGAGGCCCCACTCAGGAAGGCCTTGAATCTGAAAGAAGATGACGTACCAAGATTTTTTGAGCTGGTACCATTTCCGACTGTGCCGGATCGCGACGGCCGGGTGAGGCACGTTCATGACGACGAGGCGATCAATTGGCCGGGTGCGTCGCATGGCGAACTCCCAGGCGATAAGGGCGCCCCAATCGTGAGCAAGCAAAACGACTTCTTCCGTTTCAGCGTCCGCCTGCGCCCGATCGATCAGGGCCCCGACATCAGCCAGCAGATTGTCGATCACATATGCGGCTTTGCCCTCGGGACTCGACGTCTTGCCGTATCCGCGCAAATTGGGAACCCAAACGCGATACCCCAACTCGACCAAACACGGCACTTGATAGCGCCACGACATCGCGTGTTCGGGAAATCCGTGCAAACAGATTGCGGCTTTGTTTCCCTCTCCGGCAACGGTGACTTCAAACTCAAGCCCGTTGGCGGCAACCATGCGATCGTCGGCAGCCAAGGCGTGATGCTTCCGCAAATAAGCCGATAGTGTCATGGGCCACCTGAATCACTTTGGATTTGTCCGCAGTTTCTGTACCATGGCCTATCGCGCCTAAAAAGAATGGTGAGAGAGACAAGATGGGTCAGTTTCCGAAAACGCGTATGCGCCGCGCGCGCCAATCCGATTGGACCAGGAGGCTCGTTCAAGAAAACAAGTTGAGCGTGGATGATCTCATTTGGCCTCTCTTTTTGATTGACGGTGACGGGGTGCGCGAACCTGTTGACTCTATGCCGGGCGTCGAGCGGCTGAGTACCGACCAAGCGGTGCGGGCGGCAGAAAGAGCGGCTAGCCTTGGCATCCCTGCTCTTGCGCTCTTTCCGAACACGGATCCTTCCAAAAGAAGCCCGGGCGGCGAAGAGGCTCTAAACTCAAATAACCTCGTGTGCCGAACGATTGCTGCAATTAAACAGGCCGTACCCGAGATCGGGGTTGTCTGTGATGTGGCGCTCGATCCCTATACCAGTCACGGTCATGACGGCCTTCTCTCCGAAGGCGGAGAAATCCTAAATGACGAAACTCTGGAGATGCTGACGGAACAAGCCCTCGTTCAAGTGCGCGCCGGCTGTGACGTGATCGCACCTTCCGATATGATGGACGGCCGGATCGGCGCCATCCGAACCGCGCTGGAGAACGCAGGCCACACGAACACCCTCATCATGTCCTATGCGGCCAAATACGCATCGGCGTTTTACGGCCCATTTCGAGATGCGATTGGATCGTCAGGGACGCTCAAAGGCGACAAAAGAACCTATCAGATGGATCCAGCCAACACGGACGAAGCCTTGCGCGAAGTGCAGCTTGATCTCGGTGAAGGTGCCGACCTGGTCATGATCAAACCGGGGATGCCCTATCTCGACATTGTTCACCGGGTGAAGGAGCGATTCGGTGTGCCGACCTATGCGTACCAAGTTTCAGGTGAGTATGCGATGCTCGCTGGCGCTTGCGATCGCGGATGGCTTGATCGTGAGCGCGTGGTTCTTGAAAGTCTAACCGGGTTCAAGCGAGCCGGATGCGATGGAATATTGTCCTATTTTGCCTTGGAAGCTGCCGAATTGCTTCAGCGCAAATGAATTGGGCCACTCCCGCCAAAAGTGACGTTAAAGTCACGCTTCGTCGCCTCAAAACCCCTATTGGCCGCGATTTCGTTGACAAAACGCGAATATCTCCTATTTTGCGCCGCATCAAGCGGGCGTAATGCCCCTGCCGTGACCATGAGGCTAGGCCGGCGTAAGCTGTGAAACCCATCCTGAGTGATCGGTAGCCACCAAACAATGATGCTGCATGACATTTAAAGATCTCAATCTTTCCGCCGAATTGCTGCGGGCCGTCGAGGAAGCCGGCTACAGCGATCCTACCCCGATACAACAACAAGCCATTCCTGCCGCCCTGTCCGGGCGCGATGTGCTGGGAATAGCGCAGACCGGTACGGGAAAGACCGCGTCCTTCACCTTGCCACTCATCGAGTTTTTGTCTCAGGGCCGCGCCAAAGCGAGGATGCCGCGCTGTGTGATTTTAACCCCGACGCGGGAATTGGCGGCGCAAGTTTCTGAGAGTTTTGAGAAATACGGCAAGAATCACAAATTGACGATGGCGCTCCTGATTGGGGGTGTCTCGTTTGAGGACCAGGAGCGCCTTTTGGATCGCGGCGTGGATGTGCTCATCGTAACTCCGGGACGACTGTTGGACCATTTTGAGCGCGGACGCGTTCTTCTGTCCGGCGTTCAGTTCATGGTCGTGGACGAGGCCGATCGAATGCTCGATATGGGCTTCATTCCCGATATCGAACGCATCTTCAAACTGACGCCGTTTACGCGTCAGACGCTGTTCTTTTCCGCAACGATGCCGCCGGAGATCGACCGCATCACAAGTACGTTTTTGCAGAACCCGGTGCGTATCGAGGTGGCCCGGCCATCGACCGTCGTCGATACGATTACCCAGTGGCGCATTGACTGCCCGAAGGAATTCAAAGCGAAACGCGACGTGCTGCGCAATTTGCTTCGTGAGGAGAATGTCAGCAACGGTATCATCTTTTGCAATCGCAAAAAGGACGTCGACATCGTTTGCAAGTCTCTGCAGAAGCACGGATTTGCGGCCGGCGCGATCCATGGGGACCTAGACCAATCCGTGCGCATGGCGACTTTGGATCAGTTCAAAGACGGTACCTGTCAATACCTGGTTGCCAGCGATGTTGCCGCACGTGGCCTTGACATCCCAGACGTCTCTCACGTGATTAATTTTGACGTACCGACCCATGCGGAAGATTATGTCCACCGGATCGGCCGGACGGGGCGTGCGGGCAAACAAGGATGTGCTTACACCCTGAGCAGCAAGGCCGAGGCCAAGTATCTGGAGGCCATCGAGAAAGAGACGGGCCACCGCCTCGAAGAAAAGAAGTTCGAGTTTTCCAAGCAGCTTGACCAGCGTGAAGAGACGGAGGATCCTTCCAGCAAAGGCGGCGGAAAGAAAAGAAACAAGCGCGGCTCGGGGCGGTCAAAAGAGACCGAACCCAGAGAGCCCATAGTCGGATTGGGAGAGCACACCCCCGCTTTCCTGTTGCGCCCGGCGCCCGTTTCCTCCTCCAAGTCAAAGAAGGTCGCTTAAGCTGGTTCCAGCTCGAATGCGCGATCTCTGCTCTAATCTCGTTTACCGTGCGACTTGCTTGCCGACAAAGTCCTTGAACTTTTCTGTGTACGGAGGACGGATCATATCCATCAGTTCACGCGACGTTTGCCGGTATATGGCCTTTGCGTGACTGAATGTTTTGAAGCCGTCTCGCCCATGATACGCACCCATGCCGCTGGGGCCAACACCGCCAAACGGCAGGTCCTCCTGGCCCACATGCATGATGACATCATTTACGGTAACGCCGCCTGAGGTCGTGTGACTGAGCACTTTGTCGTGTTCGACCGAGCTCGCATCCCCGAAGTAATAGAGACCCAACGGCCTGGGATGATCATTGATGTAATCGATCGCTTCATCCACCCGGCTGTAAGTCTTCACCGGCATGATGGGGCCAAATATTTCGTCCTGCATAATGGTCATATCATCAGTCGGGTTCACGATCAGATGCGGTGCGATCTTATGATGTTCTTGTTGGGACAAGTCTTCATTGGCCGGATTGATTTCGATGACTTCGGCGCCCTTTGAACGCGCGTCCTCCAGATATCCCATGATCCGGTCATAGTGGCGTTGATTAACAACCGAGGTGTAATCGGGATTGTCCTTCAAGGTCGGGTATAGTTTGCGTGTGGCCGTCTGCGCGGCGCTGACAAATGCATCGGCCTTTCCCTCCGGGACGAAGGTATAGTCAGGGGCCAAACAAATCTGGCCCGCGTTCAATAACTTGCCCGCCATAATCCGGGTTCCCGCGACATCCACATCGGCCGTTTCGGACACGATGACCGGCGATTTGCCGCCCAGTTCCAGCGTTACGGGCACGAGATTTTCGGATGCGGCCCGCATCACATGTTTGGCCACAGACGTGGCACCGGTAAACAACATGTGGTCGAACGGAAGCCTCGAGAATGCCGCTCCCACTTCCGGACCGCCCGTGACCACCGCAACTTCGTCTTCGTCATAGACTTCACGAATGAGCCGCGCCATGGCTTCGGACGTTGCAGGCGTATACTCAGACGGCTTGATCATTGTGCGATTGCCGGCGGCAAAGATACCCGCTAAAGGCGTAAACGTGAGATTAACCGGAAAATTCCAAGGACTGATCACACCGATGGTGCCAAGGGGCTGGTACCGGATGTAAGCTCGCGACCCCAGGAGCCCCAAAGGAAACTGCACAGAACGGCGCTCATCTTTCACCCAAGAGGCCAGGTGCTTCTTGGCGTGTTTGAGTGCGGCAATCGAGCCCGCGATATCGGTGAACATGGACTGGTCCTTGGAGCGGTGTCCAAAATCGCTACACATTGCATCAACGAACTCGTCTGCGTGGTCGACCAGGAGACCGATCGCACGGTCCAGCCAATCCTTGCGACGCTCAACGCGGGGCGGACCGTCAGCAATGTGCGCTTTGTGCTGGCGCTCCAGAATCGACAACATTGCGGCTTCAACCGAGTCGTTTGCCGAACTCCCATTGGCTTTTTGGCTGGACACTGAGGGCCCTGGCTCCGGGGCGATCGGATTGGTTTGAGATTGTTCAGGCTCCATGGTCATGGTGGCTTCCTTCTCGGTGAAACGTAAAGACTTTCTTAGCGGCTGTGATGGCAGCTCTACTCATAATTGCAAGCAGCCGCAGCCCGCGACTCAATATCTAAGAACCTGGCACTATTCCTACTAATTCTTGAGGCGTTTACCAGTTTTTTTCGAAATTCTTCTACGCTGAAAATCGCGTCAAGTCGTTGTCCATGTGGAGTTCGTAATGCACTACTTAGAAGATTTCATGGTAGCCAAAGAGTATGGCCAACAAACCTTTGAAAAGCTGGTCGAACTCAACATTGCGCCCACTCCACAAAACTTTGAAATCTGGTACAGCTGGGTCTCCAACCGCATTCCAAAATTGAAGAAAGACCTTGACGCCCTTATCGCGAGCAACCTTCCCTATACCGAAAACGTCGCGAATGAACTCTATGAGCAATATTTCGTAAGCAACGCCGAAGCGAGTGCGACCGTGCTTGAGGTTGGCGACCGCCTGCAAATCCAGTTGGACGCCATGATGGAGAATATCGCATCAGCAACCGCAGACACGTCTGCCTATGGTTCGACCCTCGCCGAAGCGGGCGGCCAGCTTGCCAAATTGCAGGACGGCGAAGGCGCGGCTTCTATGATCGAAACGCTGGTGACGGCCACTCATAAGATGCAGTCACGGACTGCGGAGTTGGAAAAGCGTCTGGAGGACTCAAACAACGAAGTCAAAGACCTCCGATCAGATTTGGATACCATTCGAAAAGAAGCCCTTACCGACCAGCTCACTGCACTTCCGAATCGGAAAGCGTTCGATCAGGTCATGCAGAACGAAACGGCCCGAGCGCTCGAAAGCAAATCCGATTTGTGCCTACTGTTTACCGATATTGATCACTTCAAGAAATTCAACGACACTTGGGGCCACCAAACGGGCGACAATGTTCTGCGCCTGGTTGCCCGTACTCTGCAAAACAATACCAAGGGTCAAGACACGCCTGCCCGATATGGGGGCGAAGAATTTGCCGTTGTTCTTCCCAACACGGACATCGTAAATGCTGAGAAGCTGGCTGACCAATTGCGTACGAGCGTGAAATCAAAAAAGCTCCAACGTAAATCCACCGGTGAAGACTTGGGCAATGTCACTATCTCCATCGGGGTTGCACAATATAAACCCGGTGAGCCCGTAGAGGATTTTGTTCACCGGGCGGACACATGTCTGTACGCAGCCAAGCGCGCCGGACGGGATCGGGTGATCTGCGAAGGCGCCGAAGAACTCGGTCTCGTGGAAGACCTAAAGAAAGGGGCGGCCTAATCTCGCGTAGAGGTTCGGCCTGGGGTCCGCCGGACTGTGTGCTGCGCGTGTTAAATGGATCGTGCCGCTAACTGCTGCTTGAAATGACCATTCCCAGATCGTATTTGTTGATAGTAATTAGCTATCAATAGCCAATAGATTTGGGAGGTTCTTCTATGGCTGATCAAGCTTTACCCACAATCCGGCAGCTCAGATACTTAACAGCGATCGCGGAGACCAAGCACTTTCGCCGAGCTGCCGAGCTTATGGGTGTCAGCCAGCCTTCGCTCAGCGCTCAACTGCAAACCCTGGAAGAGCTTCTTGGTGCGCGCCTCGTGGAAAGAAGCCGCGCGGGCGTCGCGCTGACGCCTTTGGGTCGCGAAGTTGTTGAGCGGTCCAATATCGTGCTTGAAGAGGTTCAGGGTATTGTCGATTTTGCCTCCGTCGCCAGCCATGGCCTCACTGGCACTATTCGTTTGGGGGCAAAGCCCACTCTAGGCCCTTATCTCCTACCCCATGTGGTGGCTCGGCTGCATCGCCGGCACAAAGACCTAAAGCTCTATGTGCGAGAGAGTTCACCTCGGGAATTGGAGCAAGAGCTCAATGCCGGACTTCACGATCTCATTCTCGCTCAATTGCCAATCGTGGGACAAGACTTCGTTACCGAGAGCCTCTTTCGCGAGCCTCTCTTCCTGGCGATGGCATCGGACCATCCACTTGCTGCCAAAACCGAAGTCACCGCATCCGACCTTAAAGGCCTCGGCGTGCTTTCGCTGAGCCCGCAATACCACCTCTATGACCAGATCGCGACACTGTGCGACAGTTTTGGTGCCTCGCTGCTGCGAGACTATGAGGGAACGAGTCTCGATGCGCTTCGTCAAATGGTCGGCATGGGAATGGGCGTTACTTTTTTGCCCGCGCTTTATGTGCAAACTGAGATTCCGGCCCGCGGCGATGTTGTCGTGAAACGCCTCAAAGGAAGAGACATATACAGGGTTTGTGGATTGGCTTGGCGCAAGTCTGCGGGGAGAGTCGCTGCCTATCACCAAATAGCCGAGATCATGAAAGACGTAGCGTCTAAACGCTTCAAGGATTTGCGCGTCGAAGCCTGACGCGTCCTTCCATTCTATTTTCCTATCAAACTTTCGTTAATGATCGCATTTACATACCTCTCGGCTCTCCTATTTCTTGGTATGCAAGAAAAAAGTCGAGGTCTGAAATGAGTTTGGTATTCGCCGCGCTAGCGATCATTGCTCTGTACGCTCTTTCTATTTGGTACGGGTCGCATACCGTTCGAAAATCCCGTGTGCCCGTCCGGGTACAAACTCAACCGCGCCGACAGATAGGCCGCTCCGGATAAAATGACCAACCTTGGCTTCGGAGTGAGTGCCGGAGCCAAGGCCACCCTCTCCGCGCTTCGAGCAAAACTCAGACACATACTGGAAAGCCCCTATGCTGCGGGCTTTATCACCAGTGTAATTCTCATAAATGCCGTTGTTCTGGGGCTTGAAACCTGGCCTGCGGCGATGAACGCTGCCGGACCCGCTCTGCTGCTTGCCGACCAAATCGCCCTGTCGATATTCGTGGTCGAGCTCACTTTGAAAATATTTGCTTTTGGTCCCGGTTTCTTTCGAAAGGGTTGGAACCTTTTTGATTTTGCTCTGGTGAGTTTGGCACTCCTGCCGGCAACGCATTCTTTCTCGGCTCTGCGGGCATTGAGAATCCTGCGCGCCTTCCGGCTTATTTCAACCATTCCGCAACTTCGGCGGGTCGTTGAATCACTCCTGTCGGCTCTGCCTGGGATGGGCGCGGTCATGGTCCTTCTCGCTCTCGTATTTTACGTCTCTGCGGTTTTGGCAACGAAGATGTTCGCAGCGGAGTTTCCGGAATGGTTCGGATCCATTGGCGCCTCACTCTACTCTCTCTTCCAGATCATGACGCTTGAGAGCTGGTCCATGGGGATCGTCCGGCCGGTCATGCAAGAATACCCCTGGGCCTGGGCGTTCTTTGTACCCTTTATTGTCGTGACAAGTCTCACCGTACTGAACTTATTCATCGCACTGATCGTAAGCGCATTACAAGAACAGGATACAAGCCGATCCGTGCCGCACGAGAATGCGGGACGCGAAGACGGCCTAAAGCAAGACATTGAGGCGCTCTCAGTGAAGGTGAGCGAACTGCAAGAAGAAATCGCGAAAATGCGTCTTCAGCTTGACGGCTCTGGATCGGGTACATCATGAATTCGGACACTTCAACACTGACACATTCCACTGGATCTTCTTGGCACAGTGTCCTGGCGAGATTGTTTCCAAAAAGCGTTCAAGCCCTTGAGGACCGAAAGAACTATGCAGTAACGGATCGCGGTTCGGTCGAAAAATCAACTGAAACGGGAAACTGGGAGCTACAGTTCTATCCGCGCACGGACGCTCCGAATGTTGAAACAATTGCTTTGGACGAGCTGCGTACGGGCCGTTCTCCCAATGACAATGCCCTGAAAATTTGGGTAACGATTATCTTACTGGTCCAAGCACTCTTGCCAGTGGCCTTGTTCTTTGCCGACGAAGTTTTCAGCGGGCTGGGTCTCGGTGCCCTTGTTTCCACCATTATGGAAACGGGCGTGTTGCCGGCGCTTATCATCTCGGCAAACATTTTTGTCTTTACGTCGCTGCGTGTGCTCTTCACTCGCATGGATGCGAACTGGTCAAATTCGATTCGCAGCTTTTTGGAAAACGACACCAAGAACAAGATGCAAGGTATCCGCGCATGTTTGTTGGAGTTTCGCCGGTTCGTGAAATGGCGGCGTTACATGTCGTACCTGCAAGCCGGGGTGATCGCCTTGTTCATCATGCAAATCCCCATTCTCTTTCTTCTCCCGGCAGCGTTTGCCAACTCAGAATTCGGATGGACTTGGCACGAACTCGCCGCTGTTGCGGCCATGCTGTTCATTCAGGTGCCGAGCATTATCGCTTTCCTCTATCTGCGTTGGTTTTATACAGATGGACGGGATCCAACTGTTCAACTGTGCGTCATGCTCGCAGAAGAGCGGATCGACTATGTCGCCTTGCTGAGACGCGGTGCAAGAGATTAACCCTTTTCATAGCCAAACCCTATCAAAGATTTATTCGTTCTCGGTTGCTTGTCGCGTCTCCGCTCCCATTTAAGGGGAGATTGTCGAGAAGTTTTCGGAGGCTCAGTGGTTACGTTCGATTCATATTATTTGGCGAACGGATTTGTTGGCCGGTCACGGTCGACCGCCCGAAAACGCGCGCTAAGAGCGGTTGCGGGAAAACATGAGAGCCCGAAGCCGACACCTAAACGGTCCTGGACAGCCAAGCATTTGGGGAGAGAAGTAGATGTCATGGTTTGAACAAGTATCTAGCGTTGTTGCCGTTTTTCTGGGTACGCTCTCTATGGAGACGCCTCCAACAAGTCACCAATTGGACGCCGCCCCAATAATGCTGCAGGCCGAATGCAGTCATCCCATAAACGAATGGGCACCTGGCGCTCTGATCTTTGCCGCAAGACAAGTCTTGCCTGGCCAAAGTCCCAATTTGAATCAAAATCGTTCGTCCTGTGCGATTGTTTAGCTCGGGGAGTAAGGAATTCGTTGAGCTCTGCCCCAACTCTTCTGGCCGCCAGCAATTTTGATCATGTTTTCCAATTAAAGATAAGATATCAATCGGATTGACTTATTAAACAGATTTGACCATATTCGCCGATAAGAATTTACGAGGTCCGGGAATTAGTAAAATGGGAAAAGACTATGTCTGAAAGTATGCAAATCGAAACAGATATTGAATTCAAACGCCCATTCGAAAAGGTGGTCAAAAAAAGTCGGTCTATTTCCAAGACGAAAAAAAAGCCGGCTGAAAAAAACCTCTTGCCACGGAACAAAGAAGGGGATGCCAAGCAAAACAACATCAGAGGCATTGATGTGTACGTTGTTTGGGGCAAGGACGGGGAACAATTGGCACGTGCCCTTGACAATGCGACCGACTGGTCACCTTTTGAGCTCGTAGACGTCATAGAAGTGGGTCGATCCCCTGATGCTCTTCAGGACGAAGCGCCTCAGTCGGAATGGCTCTGCCGGTTCAGGTTCGAAGGGTGGTCAAAAGAAGCGCGCCCTTACGTGGCAAGCCTGCTTGAAGGCATTGATGTGGTTGCCCCCTGGACACTCTCCGAAAAGATATTTTCAAACACGGAGGAAGCTAACCTCTTAAAAGAAGCCCAGCGGTCGCCCTCCCCGCGCTCTCTGCGTGATAGACCGCGTTTAAGAGCCGCCTGACCTTTTCCATCCCCAACGTTAGGTCATGGTGACTCCACGAAGTGGCGGCCTCGTCCGCCACTTCTTCTTTTTTGCTCAACGAACTCTAGCTAGCTGGAGAACAGTATGTACGCCGATGTGCTTAATCGAATTGACGAAGTCCTGAAGAAGGAACCGACTTCCGCTTCCGACGAGACTTTGAACGCTGAAAAATTCGGAGTGCTTGCAGGTTCGTTTGACCCGGGTATTGCCGGGTATACGGAGCTGCGTTTCGATCTCGAATCTCCAACACGTGCGAAAAAGCAACGTGCGCCGCGTTCGTTGCTTGCTGGGCTTGAGCCGAATCCGTAAAACTCGTAAGCACTCGACTCAAACCTAAATTTGGCGCGGGCTTCGGTCCGCGCTTTTTGTGCGCAAAGAATAAGAAAAATGATTGATCAAATCGCGCAAATCGCCACGGCGAACCTTCTCTCACCCATGGTCCTCTTCTTCGCGCTCGGCGTGGCGGCGGCATTGGCAAAATCAGATCTTGTCATACCTGAAGCGGCCGCCAAGGCCATGGCACTCTATCTGATGCTTGCAATCGGTTTCAAAGGCGGTGTGGAAGTGGCAGCGCACGGTCTTGATGCCCGGCTCCTGGGAACGCTTCTGGCTGGAGCTTTCCTAAGCGCCACAGTGCCGCTCATCGGCTTCGCTCTTCTTCGGCTCACGGCAAATCTCTCAGCCTACGATGCGGCAGCGATCGCTGCTCACTATGGTTCAATCAGTATTGTCACGTTCGTCGCGGCGAGCCAGACTCTGGAACATATGGGTATTCCTTATGAAGGATATCTCGTCGCCGTGGCTGCCGTTATGGAAACACCGGCGATTTTGGTCGCCCTCTGGCTCGCGTCCCGGGCGGCACCCGGCCAAGATGATGTTCAGGTGCAAGGGAAAAACGGGGTTCTGAGGGAAATCGCCCTGAATGGGTCAATCGTCCTGTTGGTCGGCTCGTTTTTCATCGGCGCCGCCTCAGGCAAAGAAGGCATGGAGGCCGTTTCACCCTTTATTGTCGATCCGTTCCAAGGTGTATTGTGCCTCTTTCTTCTCGACATGGGCCTGCTCGCAGGGCGCAGCCTCACTCAAGGACGCCGTTCTCTCACACCTGCAGTCCTCGCTTTTGGCGCCTATATGCCCCTTCTATCGGCCTCATTCGCCGCTCTTTTCGCCTGGCTGCTTGGCTTGTCTGTGGGTGGATCGGCGCTCTTGATTACCTTGGCGGCGAGCGCGTCCTATATTGCTGTGCCCGCGGCTTTGCGTCTGGCCTTGCCCCAGGCCAATCCAGCGGTCTACCTGACCATGTCCCTCGGAGTAACGTTCCCCCTCAACCTTGCGCTGGGCATTCCGCTTTACATATTTATTGCTACAATGTTCAGTTAGGGAAATGTCCTTATGGATACCTATCCAAAGAAACGGCTTGAAATCATTGTTGAAGCCCCCGCCCTCAATAGGGTCCTTAATGCCTTAGATCAGGCGGACGTGTCCGGGTACACTGTTTTGCCGGCATTGGCGGGAAAGGGCTCAAAGGGCCCCTGGCAGCGCGAGGGCCTTGTCTCGGCCGCAGGCAAAATGGTGATGATTGTTTGTATTCTGGACGAGGAGCTCGCGGGCAAGGCGCTCGACTCGGTCTTTGACCTCATCACGCATCGTATCGGCATCGTCACCATCTCTAACGTCGAAGTCGTGCGAGACAAGCGGTTCTAAGGGCTTCCAAATCCTCGTTCAATCCAATTGAGGACGGCGCAGATCGCCCTCCATGTCCGACTCGGCAGCTAACTGACAATTTGTCAGTTTTGTCTTGCGCGCCGCTGACTTTGCTCTAAAGTCGCGTGCGTGTGCCGCGAGACTGGAACTCGCTTTGGTTCTTTGCAGGCGGCCGGGCAACAACGGCGAGGAGAGACTTATGGACTTCGACAAAGTAAAGCTTGAGATGATTGGCCAGGTGGCCGTCATCAAGCTCAACGACCCCAATACGCTCAATGCGATCGGGGTAGAAATGTGCACCGGTTTTCACGATGCCCTCACCTACATTGAAGATCCGGACAATGGCGTGCGCTGCGTGGTCTTGACCGGCGAGGGGCGCGGCTTTTGTTCGGGGGCAAATCTTCAGGGGCGGAGCAATGTCAGCCCGGAAGAAGCACGCAAGGCCGACCGGGGCTCGGCCCTCGAAACCCACTATCATCCTCTCTTCCGTAAGATCAGAGAGCTGAAGGTGCCGCTGATCACCGCTGTCAACGGACCTGCTGCAGGCGTGGGCATGAGCTTCGCCCTCTCGGGCGACATGATCTATGCGGGCAAATCGTCGTATTTCATGCAAGCCTTCCGCCGGATCGGGTTGGTTCCCGATGGCAGTTCGACCTGGCTCTTGCCGCGGCTGATCGGTCTCGCCCGGGCCAAGGAATTGTCCGTTATGGGAGAAAAGCTTCCGGCCGAAAAGGCGCTTGAGTGGGGCATGGTCAACCGGGTGTGCGACGACGATAAGTTGATGGACGATGTCATGACCCTCGCGACCGAATTGGCAGACGGGCCGACCGTGGCGTTGTCGCTCATTCGCAAGCTCTATGCGGCCAGTTTTGACAATTCGTTCGAAGATCAAATCCATCTGGAACGGCTCTGTCAAAAGGAAGCCGGCTGGACGGAAGATCATTGGGAAGGCGTCAAGGCGTTTTTGGAAAAACGTCCGTCCAAGTTTGTGGGGCGGTAGACGAGCCCAGTTCGTCAATAGGCAGGGAGGTCACTTCGTCAGTGCGAGCCGCCGGAATGGCGGCGCGGCCATCCAGAGCGGCGTGAGCAGGATTTGCGGTCCTGGATCACTTCGTCGCTTGAGCTCCTCGTGATGACGAAAAAAGGCTGCTTTATACGAACAAACTCGTTCCGGCTGCTTGGCTTCGTTGGCGAATTGAAGCGGATAATAAGTCAGCCCTCCTCCATGGCCTTGACCAGCTTCTTTGGGGCCACGGCCCGGTAGCTCTGCTCAATCCACTCTTCGAACATCCTCGGATCCGCCTTGTCCTTAGGCCCAAGACGGACCGTCACCCAGCCCGAGCGCCCATAGCCGTGGCCGGCGGCGTCAACAAAAGGCAGGGTTGCCGCCATTTCCGCGGACTGGGGCAGCTTGAGGGTCATCGAGAAGAGCCCATCTGAGTCTTTGTGACCGCCCAAGAATACGAAATTCTTTTTGCGGACTTTAATGGAGATGTGATCCCAGGATCTACCCTCTTCGGCTTCGGGAAAGGTGAGCGCAAAGCGGCGCATCCGGTCTTCGAGCGCTTTCATTTTCTTGGACATGTCTCTCCTCCACTGCTGTCAGTCAGTTGAACAACGAAAGTCCCAGTTCGTTCGACAACGACTGAAGCGCCGCTATTCCTCCCACGCTGTTGCCTTTTCCGTCAAGGGCCGGACCAAAGGCCGCGATGCTCATTTCACCCGGTACAATGGCCAAAATTCCTCCGCTCACACCGCTTTTCGCCGGCAGTCCCACGTCCACCGCAAACTGTCCGACGGCATCGTAGAGACCACATGTGGTCATAAGCGCAAGAAGCATTTTGTTTTCCTCCGCCGAGATGACGACCTTCTCCGTGAGGGGATCAACACCTTTGTTGGCGAGAAAGAGGCCATAACGCGCAAGGCTTTTGGCTGTCACTGAGATTGCGCATTGCCGGAAATAGGTATCGATCGTGCCGTCCGCATCTTCAATGACCTGCCAATGCTGCATAAAGTGGGCAAGGGCCCGGTTTCGGTGACCCGTGTTTGTTTCCGAAAGCCATACATTCGAGTCCATTTCGGGTGGGTGCTCACCGCACATGTCGCCAAGAAACCGCCGGAGATACTCGAACCTTGCTTTGGCGGTCGTGCCCGGCAGCCGGTTGCTGATCGCGATGGCGCCCGCATTGACAAAGGGATTGCGCGGCATGCCCTCCTCCTCTTCCAACAGCACGATCGAGTGAAAGGCATCGCCGCTCGGCTCCACCGATACTTTTGCGAATAAGTCTTCGCATTTTGCATGCATGGCTGCCGCGAGTGAAAAGACCTTCGATACACTCTGCATGGAGAAGGACCGGTCGGTGTCACCAATGGACGCTTTTGTGCCATCAAGAAGATGCACGGACATGGCGAACAAATTTGGGTCGGCCTTGCCCAACTCCGGAATATAGGTTGCAACCCGGCCCTGGTGCAGTACCCGCAGCGCAGCCTGCCGCGCACGCTCTAGGGCCTCCTGCAATTCTTTCTCAGTCGTCACGGCACCCTCTTGGTTCCAGCGCGTCTTGGGAACTCATACCACCTTGATGCTTCCGCACAAGCGAAGTGCGCTTCCTCAGAATGCTTGCAATTCCCAGCAAACACGTTCATGCCTCCGCTACACAGTATTGACGCGGCGCAACATGACCAATCTGAGAAATATCGCGATCATCGCACATGTCGATCACGGCAAAACCACTCTGGTGGACGAGATGCTGCGTCAATCGGGAGCCGTGGCTGCCCATGCTGACATGGCGGAACGGGCCATGGACTCGAACGATATCGAGCGCGAGCGCGGCATTACAATTTTGGCCAAATGCACATCTGTGGTTTGGCATCACGGCGGCCACGAGGTGCGTGTGAACATTGTCGACACACCAGGGCACGCAGATTTTGGCGGAGAAGTGGAACGGATCCTCTCAATGGTCGATGGATGTCTTTTGCTGGTTGATGCGGCCGAGGGGCCAATGCCCCAAACGAAATTCGTTCTGTCCAAAGCTTTATCGCTGGAATTAAGGCCGATCGTTGTCCTGAACAAAATTGATCGTCCGAACGCCGATGCCAATGCCACCCTTGATGCGACCTTCGATCTGTTTGCTGCGCTCGGTGCGGAAGATGAGCAACTCGACTTTCCTGTCGTCTACGCATCTGGAAAAGATGGTTGGGCCAGTGAAGACCCAGACGGGCCGCGATCGGATCTCGATCCTCTGTTTTCCAAAATCATCGATCATGTTCCGCCGCCGGATGTTTCGGATGAAGTTGAGGGAAGTGCATTTAAAATGCTCGCAACGACGCTCGAAGCCGATCCGTTCCTTGGTCGGCTTCTCACCGGTCGGATTACCGCTGGTGCCATTCGTCCGGGTGAAACTCTGCGGGCTCTTTCCCAAGATGGATCCGTGATCGAGGCTTCGCGCGTGACGAAAGTCTTGGCCTTTAGGGGTCTGAAGCGTCAACCGGTCGAAAAAGCAAGCGCCGGCGATATCGTCGCGGTTGCCGGGTTCGCCCAAGCTTCTGTTGCTGATACTCTTTGTGCTGTTGATGTGAGCGAGCCCCTGCCCGCCCAGCCGATCGATCCGCCGACATTGTCTGTCACGATCTCAGTCAACGACTCTCCCTTGGCGGGGCGCGAAGGCGACAAAGTTCAATCGCGAGTGATCCGTGAGCGTTTGTTTCGCCAAGCCGAAGGCGATGTCGCGATTTCTGTGAGCGAAACCGAAAACGCCGAAGCGTTCGAAGTCGCGGGGCGCGGCGAGCTGCAATTGGGGGTCCTCATCGAGAATATGCGCCGGGAAGGGTTCGAGCTGGCGGTTTCGCGGCCACAGATTGTCACTCGGTTGGACGCTGATGGAACGATCCTGGAGCCGATTGAAGAAGTCACCATCGATGTGGACGAAGAGTTTTCAGGCACCGTCATCGAAAAGCTGACGAGCCGGAAAGCCGATTTGTTGGAGATGACAGCCTCCGGAGGCAACAAAGTTCGATTGGTGTTTCATGCCCCCGCCCGCGCGCTTATCGGTTATCACGGTGAGTTTTTGACGGATACGCGAGGTACAGGAATCATCAACCGGGTGTACCATTCTCATGGGGCTTATAAGGGCCCGCTGGAAGGGCGCCGGAACGGTGTTCTCATCTCAATGAATGATGGCAGTGCCGTTCCCTATGCCCTTTGGAATCTCGAAGAACGTGGGGTTCTCTTCATTGAGGGGGGAGCCCCGGTTTATCAAGGCATGATTATTGGCGAAAACGCAAAGCCAGAGGATCTGGACGTCAACCCGCTTAAGGCGAAGCAACTCACGAATATTCGCGCCGCAGGTAAGGATGAAGCGGTGCGCCTCACCCCGCCTCGCAAAATGTCGCTTGAAGAAGCGATCGCCTATATCGAGGATGATGAGCTCGTCGAGGTGACACCCGGCTCCATCCGTTTGCGGAAAAGGGCGCTCGAACCACATCTGCGGAAGCGCCGGGCGAAGGAAAACCGCTGAATTTGACGCTCCGCTCATCACAGGATGCGAGCAAAACCGCCACTAGTATTCAATTCAGGTTACTTGTCGATTTGCGTGTATTGGGGCGCGACTACCAAAAGAGGTGCCATTTTTTTTGACCGCGTACAGTACTTTGTGGTTTGGTATGCTTAATGCTTACGCTAAGCATTGCACTACTGGCGCAAAAATGAGCTAGTATGCGAGAGAGGACTAAAGGGTAATAAGGCGCACTGAAGTAGCCGAGGGAGCTGCCAGTAGCGCGGGCACTGGTTTGGGGTGGTGGAATGGAACACGAAAAGCGTGTCCATTATTTAGACAATTTGCGCTCAATCGCCGTTATCGGGATCGTGCCATATCACGTCTTTCGGATCTTCGATTGGGGTCCGTACTATCTCAAGCTCGACTCCCTCACATCGATCGAAATTATCTCTCGCTTTTTGTTGACGTGGTATATGCCGCTGTTTTTCCTCGTGGCTGGCGCTTCAGTCGTCTACTCCTTACGCAAACGATCAACCTTTGATTTTTTCCGTGAGCGAACGTTAAGGCTCATGATCCCGTTTGTTCTCGGCATCAGCTTACTTATGCCGATCAACGGATATCTCGCCTATCAGCATGCGAATAATGTTGAATTGAGCTTCTTAGAGTACTTGCCGCTGTTTTTGGAGATTAAGAGTCTTACAGGATACGACGGACAGTTTTCTTTCGGCCATTACTGGTTTCTGGGCTACCTGGCGGGCTTCTGCCTCTCGGCTCCTTTCGTTCTTCAAAATGCAAGAAGAACTACAATTGAGCCGATCCCATTCCTCTTGATCGTTACCGTGATCCTGATCGGAACGCGTTTGACATTGATGCCCTATCCAAATCCATTCAACTTTTTCGCATTCTTCCTTGTAGGTCTTTATATGTACGCGCGGCCGGGATTTGCGGACGAAATCTACAAGTTCCGAAACTGGTATTTGGGGATGGCCGTCTTTACCGGGGCGATCTTTCAGTATGTGCGCCTAACCATGGGAGTAGAGAGCTTTTCCGGAATCTACTGGTTTGAAGTGGTCCGGGCGGTGAACGCTTGGCTGTGGGTGCTCGCTCTCTTGAGTTGGGGAAGTTTGCTGCTTAACGGTTCCGGACAGGCCTGGACTTGGGTGAGCCGCCACGGGCTGTGGATCTACTTTTTCCATCTGCCAATCGTCACCATCTTCGCTTACTTCCTATCGCCGCTCGTGAGCAATTCGTACATTCTCCTGCTTGCTGTGCTCTTTTTCGCTTACGTGTTTACGTTGCCCCTGGCTGTGTTGGCCCTTAGGGTCGAGATGCTGATTTCCGGGCGCTCGCGACTTCCGGCTCTAGCGTCGACGCATCACAAAACGGCTTCAGACTAAGTCCGCTAGACGAGGTACAAATCGGCTAGAAGGCGCTCTTCGGTTGGGATGCGGCATAATGCCCTGTCACCTCGGCATCCTGCTGACTTAGATTCTTCCTATGGGCCCTACGAACAATCAAGACGGTCTCGCGCGCGTCGTCCCTTCCCAGCTCCTCTATGTTTTCGACGGCGAATGCGCCATGTGTTCGCGCTTCGTGCAGTTTCTAGTGAAACGCGACACGCGACGGCAGTTTTGGCTCGCAACCGCGCAATCCAACGTCGGCCGCCAGTATTATTCAGCCTGCGGTCTCGATGCCGACGAGATGGAAACCGCCTTGCTTGTTGTGGGAGATCGCACCTTTACCCATTTGGACGTCTTTACTGAGTCGCTTGTCAGGTTGGGTTGGCCCTGGAAGGCGGCCATCGTGCTGCGTTTGATTCCCAGGCCTCTCGCGAACTGGCTCTATCGCCGAGTTGCAAACAATCGCAAACGGCTAAATGGCGCCATTTGCCTCGTTCCCGATGAGCATATCAAGGCTCGTCTCCTTGACTGATCGCGTCCTCGTGGTCGGGGGTTATGGAGTTTTCGGTGGCCGCCTGGCAGCCCAACTTCTCAGAGACAAAACTCTTGATGTCATCATTGCAGGCCGGAGCTCGGTAAAGGCCGAGGCCTTTTGCGCACGCCACGGGGGTCGCCCTGCCGTTTTCGATATTCGTGCACCCAACCTCAGTGAGGAGATTAAACGTTTTGCGCCTAAGGTGGTCGTGGATGCGGCGGGTCCTTTTCAATCCTACGAAGACGCGCCTTATCGCCTGCCTAAAGCTTGCATTGAAGCGGGCGCCCATTACCTGGACTTATCGGACGACGCTACCTTTACGAGGAATATCGACTCTCTCGATGGAGCTGCGAAAGCGAAAGCCCTCGCCGTTCTTTCGGGCGCATCGAGCGTCCCTGCCCTTTCGTCCGCCGTGGTGGACCACTTGTCGCCGGACCTGTCGTGCGTCCACCTCATTGAAAGCGTTATTCTGCCTGGAAACCGAGCCCCGAGAGGCGCCTCGCTTGTGCGCGCCATCTTCAAACAGGCGGGCCGCCCCATTTCGTTCATGCAGGGGAGCGAATGGATGACTGCGCCTGGCTGGGGGAAGCTCAAGTCTTTTGACATTGAGATGCCCGGTCACGACCCGCTCAGAGCTAGACTGGGCTCATTCATTACATCGCCCGATCTGCATCTCTTTCCGTCCCGGTACAGAGCGCATTCAGTGCTTTTTCGAGCAGGCCTCGAACTCAAGCTTCTGCATCTGGGATTATATGTGCTCAGTCTGCCAGTTCGGCTTGGATTTCCGCGCTCTCTTCTCTTTCTTGCCGATCCACTACGTTGGATTGCAGACCGGCTGGAAAGGCTGGGTACGGACCGGGGAGGAATGATCGTCAAAGTCGCGGGCATAACCAAAGACGGAACCACCGTCGAACGGCGCTGGCAATTGATCGCGGAAGCGGGCGACGGGCCCAACATTCCTGCACTTCCCGCCGCACTCATGACACGAAAATTGCTCGCGGGCGGCGTTCCAACTGGGGCTCGGCCTTGTCTAGGAGAATTCACGTTGGCGGAAGCGGAAGCTGCTTTGTCCCGCTTCGACATCGCCACCCACATAGACACAACCGAGATTCGACCCGTCTTCCAACAGGTTTTGGGCGCAAACTTTGGCGAGCTGCCGCGGCCTCTTCAAGACCTTCATACGGTTTTACACCGCCGCGTATGGCGAGGCGAAGCGCACATAGAACGTGGTAAGACTGTTCTCTCACGCATTGCCGCCTTTATCGGCGGCTTTCCCCCCGCGGGATCCAATGTGCCGGTGAAAGTAACGATGGAGCGTACACAGACAGGTGAGAAATGGATCCGAGCTTTCGGGTCTCGATCCTTCACATCGTTTTTGCGCGCGCCAAGAACCGGCGACCCGCGCGTACTCTTGGAAAGGTTCGGCGCCTTCACGTTCGCAATTGGGCTCGCCCATACGAGCGGAACTCTCCAGTTTCCAGTTGAACGGGCCTGGTTCTTGGGGCTCCCCGTCCCCAAATTCCTTTTACCCAAGAGCCGGACCTCCGAATCCGTAGACGAACGCGGGCGCTGCCGATTCGATGTAGAAATCAGCCTATCTTTTGGCGGATTGATCGTGCGCTACCAAGGATGGCTTGAACCGGTCCTCCCCGATTGAGACTGCAGCCTCCATTCCAACGCGGAAGGAACCTCGTTCGGTCCTCTTACCAAGGATGGATGTCCCCATTCCACTTGTAGAAGTGACCGGAGTTTTCTTTGGACATGCCCGCCACAACATTGCGAATCCCTGAGGCGCTTTCTTGCGGTGTTATTTCCGCATTCGGGCCGCCCATGTCTGTTTGCACATAGCCTGGATGCATGAGGGAGACGGAAATGGGTTGATCCTTCCAGTCCATCGCGATGATTTGGCCCACCTTGTTCACCGCGGCCTTGGTCGTGGAATAGATGTACATGCCTCCCATGGGCCACGTGGACGCGCCCAATTGGCTGGTCAAGATCATAAACTTTCCGTCGCCGGACTGAACGAGGTGCGGCTTAAATGCGCGCGCCACCATCAACGGGCCAATCGTGTTCACATCAATCGCCTTATGCCATTCGGCGATGTCCACGTCGTCAATACCTTGCTTCATCCCACCGGTGACACCGGCAACAACAATCACGATGTCGATTGCGCCATCGATTCTCTTGGCTGCCGCTTCGACGGATCCGGGTTCGCCGACATCCATCTGTTCAATGGTCACGTTGGCGAGACTGGCATCTTCCAAAAGCTTAGCCGCATCGGTGTCGCGCACGCAGGCGACGACGTCGTCGCCGTTCGCAGAATACTGTTTTGCCAATTCCAGACCAATGCCGCGACTTGCTCCGGCGATGAGTACTCTAGCCATGAAAACTCCTCCTGAATGGATTTTTCTTAGGTATGGCATGTTGCGTAAAGGGATGCCAGACCTCTAAAAGGATAGTCCTCCACAAAAAGAAGGATGGCAGATGACCCTGGAAGTCATTGGGGCCGGATTCGGACGCACCGGCACACTCTCTCTTAAGTTCGCTCTTGAGAAATTGGGATTCGACAAATGCTATCATATGATGGAGCTTTCCGAGCACCCTCAGCATGCGGACGTCTGGGCCAAAGCGGATGCGGGCGAAAGCATCGATTGGGATAGCCTCTTCGCAGGTTACAAGGCTGCCGTCGATTGGCCGTCATGTAACTTTTGGCGCCAGCAAATGGCGCACTTTCCGGAGGCCAAAGTCCTTCTGTCGCTGCGTGACCCTGATGGTTGGTATGAGAGCGTCATGAACACCATATATCCGAGCACTTTGAAAGCCATGGAGTCTGACGACCCGACGGGTCAGGCGTTCGGAAAGTGGGCGAACGCTATCATCTGGGAGCGGGTGTTCGAGGGGCGGATGGAAGACAAGGCACACGCTATCGAGGTCTTCAATCGTCACAACGAGACCGTCAAGAGCGAAGTCCCGCCTGAAAGACTGCTTGTCTTTGAAGCGAAAGAGGGCTGGGAGCCGCTTTGCGCGTTTCTCGGTGTTCCGGTCCCGGACGAAGACTATCCGAGGAGCAACACCACAGAGGACTTCAAGAAGAATAGGGGCCTGCCGGACAGCTGAGACCGTGAACGCCAATACAACACATGCTGACGGCTCCGCGTCTGAACAGCACCAATTTCTGCGCGGAAACTATTTTGCTATGCTTGCCCACGGACTCTTGGGGCAAACCGGTTTCCGCCTTATCATGGCGCCGACCTTTGTGCCCGCCTACATTTTTGTGCTGTCGGGCTCCGAGCTTGTCGTTGGGGTTGCGCTAGCTGCGCAACATCTAGGGGCCGCGCTGTCCTCCATGCCGGGAGGCACCCTTCTTGAGAGTCGTCGCCGGGTCCTGCCCGTCCTCTTTCTCATGGGCGGATTGATGCGCTCCCAGATCCTGGTCATTGCGCTTGCCGGTTTGTGGCTCAGCCCGTCGCTTTCCCTTGCCGTCACGTGCCTGGCGCTTTTCCTATTTGGCCTGTTTGCCGGAATGCAGGGCGTTACATTTCAAACCATCCTGGGAAAGATCATCCCCGTCGAAGTGCGCGGCGGATTAACCGGTTTTCGTAACGCGACGGCGGGACTGGTTTCCGCGGCGGTCGCCTTTACCGGAGGAGCCTACTTCATCGAGGCCAACACATGGGGCAATGGCTATGCGGTGACGTTCTTAGTGGCGTTCACGCTCACGATGCTGGGGATGATGACCCTCATTTTTGTGCGCGAGCCAACGGATGTGCCTGTGCGGGCGACCGCCGGTTTCCGCGAGCGTATGCGCGAAATGCCGGCCCTCTTGCGCAGTGACAGCGCCTATACCGCCTTTGTGATTGCCCGCTCGGTCGCCGCTATCGGCGTGATGGCCGTTCCGTATTATGTAATTTTCGCCGGCGAGCGAGTCGGGCTGACCGGGGAGACGGTCGGCATCTTGTCGGTCGCGTTCCTATTGGCGGCCACGGTGAGCGATCTGCTTTGGGGGCTGATGGCGGACCGGACGGGCAATCGGCTCGTCTTTGCCACCTCTGTGGGTCTATGGGCGGCAGCGACCATTTCACTCCTTTTTGTGCCTCCAACAACGTTTTGGATGATTGTCGTGTTCGCCGCGGTCGGCACCGGCATGGGCGGCTATCAGATTGGGTCGATCAACTTGATCCTGGAGTTCGGCGATCAAGAAGACCGGCCCATGCGGATTGCCATGGCCAACACGGCCCACTCTTTGGTCTATGCCCTCGCCCCGCTATTGGGCGGCCTCCTCACTCTTGTCGTGTCTCATCCGACGATCTTTGTTCTTGCGAGTCTGGCCCAACTGATCAGCCTCGGCATTATCCTGTTTCTCGTTGATGAGCCGCGCTACCGGGACAGCTACCGCGCGATTGAAGATGCAGAAGGCGCTCCCTTTCGCGATGTCACGGCGGCTCTGCGGATTGAGCCGTTGCGTCCCAATGTCGAGGCAATCGAGGCCTTGCGAAGAACTGCCACAAAGGAAGGCTTTACCTTTCTTGACCGTCTCGTTGACCATTGGAACAGTGGCCAGCATGGGTTCGGCCACCCCGGCGAGAAGCTCATCGGCGGCTATGACGGTTCGACGCTCGTCGCTTTAGGTTGCCTGACTCAAGATCCGCAGAGCGAGGACCAACGGGCTGGCCGTATTCGGCACTTCTATGTTTTACCGAATTACCGCCGCCACGGGGTCGGCCGGGAGATTATCACCGACTTGATCGAGAATGCCGATCAGCATTTCGATGTGGTTCGTTTGGCTACTGAGAAAGAAGGACCGGCGAGATTCCTGGAGACGCTGGGCTTTGTTGGCTCAAACCACATTGGGGCCACACATGAGATCGTGTTTGGCGGAAGTGCCATGCGAAACGCCTAATCCGGCAACCAGGAGATTCTGCCAGCTCACTTCTAAAATGACTTCTTTGCCAGGTTATCGAGCGCAGACGTTTCAAGCTGACCTTCTAGGCCGAGAGCGACAATCTGATTCTCCCCTATTGTGTCGTCGTGGTGAACGGTGATTGCATGCCGTCGGCCGACGACCTGAAGCTCGATCACGCCGCCGCCCTGTGCTTTGAGAAGGCCTTTGGAGCGGATGATTTCAGCTCCAAGACTATCTGCGAATTCCTTCACCTGTTCCTCTGTGACTGCGCTTGATGACCGAAAGCTCCAACTTTGAAAGCGGGCGTGGCCGCTGTCCTCTTCCGGCTTGCTCTTCTGGGAGACCGTCACACTCGTCACCAGATCAATGGGAATTTGACACTTCACAGTCTTTACAACGGGACACGCGGGCACGATCTCGGAAATCCAGTTGTGTACCGTCTTGATTTGTTCAGGGGTGCACAAATCGGCCTTGTTCAAGAGAATTAGGTCCGCGGCCTGAAGCTGCCGGCGGACCGTTGCGCCAACATATTTGTCGGCAGCCTGTTTCTTCACGGTCTCCGCATCAGCGACCACAAGTACACCCGCCAGACGAAGTCCGTGTCCGTGGCCGTATTGGGCCAGTCTGTGAACATCTGCCACACCGCTTGCTTCGACGACAATGTGGTCAGGGTCTTGTCCTTGGAGTTGCTCAAGGGCGTCTGCAAACCCGTTGCTGAGCGTGCAACATACACAGCCATTGGCGAGATTGATTTGCGAGTCGGTTTGCGAAGTAATCAATCGCGCATCGATATTGATCTCGCCAAAGTCGTTGATCAAAAGCGCAATGCGCTGGCCTTTGTTGTGGCGCAAGAGGTGGTTGAGCAATGTCGTTTTGCCCGCCCCCAAATAGCCGCCCAGGACGGTGAAGTCGATCATTGGGGCCGGGCCGCTGGAAATGTCTTGCCGGAGAGGACGGTCCCCCAGACACCAATGTCGCGGATAGACATCGGGTCAACCATGAGCGGATCTTCTCCCAGCACCGCGAAGTCGGCCTTTTTGCCTGCCTCTAGGGAACCGATCTCATCGTCCATATGGAGCTGGTAGGCTGCCGAAGTTGTTACTGCGCGCAACGCCTCATATGGGCTGATTTTTTCGACTTCTCCCAGCACTCTGCCGCTTGGCGTCATCCGGTTCACTGCGCACCACATCGTGTGGAGGGAACCAAGCGGCGTGACGCCAGCGTCCGAGTGGACTGAGAAAGAGACCCCCTCCCGCAAAGCCGAGGCACACGGCTCCAACGAGTTCGCCCTCTCCGGCCCCACCGTCATCTCATAGTGCTGATCGCCCCAGTACCAAATATGATTTGAGAAAAAGTTCGCACACAATCCCAGTTTGGACATTTTCCGCAGTTGCGCTTGTGTGGTGAGTTGAGCATGGGTGATCGTGTGGCGGTGGTCGAGCCAAGGATCTATACGGAGAACTTTTTCGATGGTTTCGATGGCAAGGTCTTGTGTAAGGTTCCCGTTGCAATGCATGTGAACATTGAGACCCGCCTTGTGAAAGGGCAGGATCCAATCGACGAACTGATCCGGCACCGTCAAAAGCTGGCCGTGATCTTCACCCGAATAATATCCCGGTTCTTTGACCAGAGCACTGAACCCCTGGATTGAGCCGTCAAGGATAAACTTGACGCCGGGAAAGCGCAGTTTCTCCGTCTCGTGCTCGCGCAATGCCACAAACTGACGTGCCACTTCGTCGAAAGCGGCCGAGGCGCCCGGCATTGCCGGGATATTGTACTGGGCGACTCGCATGGGAAACTCATCGCGCCCGGTCACATCCAGCCATTGGTCTAGCTGCGTGGGCGCTAAGATCGAGGCGCCTGCCAGATCTGTGCACGTTGTGATGCCCGTGTTGCACGCCAAGGCACCGAAATCGAGAAGGGCTTGCTCTTTTGTACTCGAGCCATGAACGATCCGCATGCCGGTCCTGCACAATTCCATGGCGGGCGGTTCACGCAACTCTCCGTCCAGTTCACCATCTTCGTCGCGGCCCAAGCCTTCGACGTGCATATCCTTCGTCACATTGTTGGCGGCGAGCATTGCGGTATTGACCGTCGCCAGATGGCCGCTGGCGTGATAGAGGAGAATAGGTCGGGACGTGGACACTTGGTCCAAATGATACCGCGTCAATCGGGGCTGGTCTGGAAAATAGATGGGGTCAAAGCCGACCGCCACCAGAGGCTCCTCCGGATCGGAGAGTTTGGCGTCTTCCGACTTGAGCGCGTTGATGAGTTGATCGTAGCTCTTGATGCCGGGCGCCGTTGACCCATCCGCCAGCTGACGATCGAAAAAGCCGAGATAGGGCAACAGCATCATGCCGCCCGCCATGATATGAGCGTGGGCCTCAACAAAGCCGGGAACGATGATGTGCTCTTTGAAGGTGGGATCGAGCTCGTAAGCGCCCCACCCGGCGACCTCCTCCAACGATCCGACGCCCAAGATCATGCCATTGCGAACGGCGATGTGGGTGCCCTCGGGATTTGCTGGGTTCATTGTGATGATCTTTCGCGCCTCGAAAATCTTTATGGTCATGCTCGCTGCCTACCCATCTCGTATTTTGTAAAGCAAAGCATATTCAGCGGCGAGAAGCGACGTTGATTGACTTCAATCCTGCACCATGATCGAACACGAGCGCTGCGACTTGACTATGGAGGCGATACGTGGATTGGAAGACTCTCAACGATAAGGTCATTGCGGAATTTCGCGCGAACGGGGGCAAAGTTGCCCAGTTTGGAGACTTGCCCGTGGTGATCCTCCACACCATCGGCACCAAAACAGGTAAGATCAGAGAGATTCCTTTGGTGCTGATCGTTGAAGAGGACGGCGAGATGCTCCTGTTCGGCTCGGCCGCCGGATCTTCAAGCCATCCCCAATGGGTCCATAGCCTGCGCGCATACCCAGAGATCGATGTGGAGTTGGGTACGGAGACGTTCCGTGCCCGCATTTCCGAATGGCCAGAGGACAAGGCTCGCGCGCGCGTGGCAAAACAAGCAGAGCGTTCGGAGCAATTCGCCGGCTATATCGAGTCCGCCGCGCCGCGGGAGATACCTGTTTTTACCGTTGAACGGATTCCCTCGTGACTTGAGGCATTCCCTCAACGCGGATCTATCGGCTTTGGGGCACCGACTTCTGTCTCGATGATAGCGGCGGCCTCCAGACAGAGGTCTTCGCGCCAAAGGTCTGCATACACCTGAATACCCGTCGCCAAACCATCTGCGCTACCGGTGGGGAGCGCCACGGAGGGAAGGCCTAGCACGTTGCCCGGCGTTATGAACCGAATTGTATCAAGGGTGGTGTCCAACCCGGCTTGCGGATCCAGATCCGCATCGGCCGGCCACGGCGTCCGGCACCAGGTGGGGCCGATGACAACCGGGTAGTCGGCAAAAAACTCTGACCACAGACGGGTCAGACGCGAACGCTCCGTGTGGACCACGGCGCCCTCCATTTTGCTGGGGGAGAAGCGATCGCAGAGTTGAACCAACACGGCTTGCAGCGGCGGTGTCAAGACGGTCTCCAACAACGGCAGAAGCATGGTGAAGTCCCCGCCCATCACATAGCCCCAGATTTCGTTCACACGCTCCAGTTCCGGCGGCTGAGCGGTTTCGACCTCCCAGCCCGCCGCTTGCAATATGGATCCGGCCCGCTCTATTTCGGCAAGAGTGGCAGCAGGTACCGGTCCGCCGGGGACGTCGGTGACGAGGGCAGCTCTGCGCTTAGCCGGAGCCGGACCCTTGAGTGGTGCGTCCACGGAACGGGGATCGCGAATGTCTCTGCCCGCCAAGATAGAGAGACCGGTTCTCAGATCCTCCACGGACCTGGCCATCGGTCCCTCCACCAACATGGCCTGGACCGCCATACCGCCGTCAAGAGGCTCAATGGAATGCGCATGGGGAATTCGACCCTGCGTTGGCTTGAGGGACGTGATGCCGTTGCAATAGGCAGGATTACGCAACGAACCGCCAATATCATTGCCCAGACCAAAAGGGGTCATTCCGGTCGCCAAGGCGACCCCATCCCCGCCGCTCGATCCGCCCGCGGTTAAATCCTTGTTCCACGGGTTCAGCGTGCGACCGCGCAAGGGATTGTCTGTCGACAGGCGCAGCCCCATCTCCGGCAGGTTGGTGCGGCCGATCGGAATGGCGCCAGCCCCTTTCATTCGCGCAACCACGGGAGCGTCGAGGGTGGGCATGGCTTCCGCAAATGCCGGAAGCCCATTCGTCGTCGCGGTGCCGATGCTGTCGATGTTTTCTTTGATGGTGAAGGGAACCCCGTGCAATGGTCCCCTTGGGTCGCCTGCATCTGCAGCATCAGCGGCGGCCATCGCCTCTTCGGCAAGGAGCACCGTCACCGCGTTGACCTGGCCATTCACCGCATCGATCCGATCGAGATGGGCTTGTACGACCTCGCGGCTTGAGACGTCACGATTACGGATCAGGGCCGCCAACTCCGTGGCGCTCGTTTGCGTTAGGTCAGACATATGCTCCTCCGTTCCGTTTCGCTAGCAGTAGCACTCAGCACAGAGGATGGCTACGGGGCTCTTGTCAAAGCGATTTTCAGCCGGGTCCGCTACCCTCGCGCGCGCGACGCCTGCTTTTCATGTGGTGGCGATAGCGGCCGCGTTGCACTCTTGCAGATTAACCAAGCGGTCTTGATCGAATACAAAAAAGCCAGGCTGGAATCAGCCTGGCTTTCAATCATTGTTGGGGCCTTGCGGTCGTTTGCAAGGCTTACTCTGCTCGATAGGCTTCTAGAACGCGGCGGAGATTCTTCCGCGAACCGGGATCGATATCCGGTTCCCTTCGTCATTGATGGAGGCCAACCCTAAGCCGCCTATATCAGTATCATCATCATTGAGGCTGGCCGAATAGCGAAATCCGGTTTCGACTGCTGCGGTGAACGTTTCGTTGACGGCGTAGGATAGGCCGACATCAACTCCACCGATAAAGACTTGTGAACTGTCGTAGAAACGGGCATTCGCAATTGTAATGTTCGCATCGGGAATGGTGAAAGTGGCTTCAATCCCGTCAACGAACTGAACACCAACACGGCCAGCGACATAAGGCTTCAGCGCGGAGCCGAAATCGAAGTAGTACCGCGCCCCAGCTTCCAAAGTATGCGTCTCATAGTTCGAAAAGTCGCCGAACACGGGTAGACTGGCTGAAAGGGCCGGAACAATCGCGTTGCCCACTTGGACCACATCGCCGTTCGCACGAGCGTAGGTAAACGAACCGAACAGTTCGAGCACGTCACTCATGCCGTAGCTCACCTCAAGGCCGCCGCCCGCCGTCTCACCGTAGATCTCATCAAAGTCGCGGGATTCGATCGCCAACGTCGCCGATACGCCGCCAAGACTGGGATTCAGAGCTCCCAAATCCGGAACAAACGCATTCGTTCCTCCGTGCACATCTCCATCGACGGAAAAATCGACGCCGCCTGTCAGCGCCAACTTCATTTTTCCCTTGGCTGGCTGGGCCGAGACAGGCGAAACAAGAAGCAATCCTATCGCACTTGCACTCAGAATTGCAGTCAGTCGTGAATTCATACAGGTACCCCTACATTTATACTTCGTTGTACTTTTTTATTGCCGTAATGAACGAGTAACGCGGATAGTACTTGAAGGGATTACTTTAATATAGAAGTGCCTAGCTCACGTATTCGTGAGAAGAATTAAGAAACATGGTTAATGCGCGTTTTCTGCAATCCTATGATGCGGGTCTACACGTGGACACCTGGTTTGGGTTGTGCACTGATAAAAATAGACTTGGTTCTATGTTTGGAGCGAGACCTCTAATTCCTTAACCGACCCGAGGCGCGGATGTGCCGATCAGCCGCCCGTTCCCTTTTCGGTCAGCCTTGGCATCGGGATGCTGGCTTTGAGAGTGCCCTCTCGCTTGGGTTCAACACCAATAAAAAAGGGGCCGCACATGCGACCCCTCTTCGTTTAACGTGGGACTGGGTCATACCAGTCCGGAATTCCATTCAATCAAAAGGAGTTCCGGTGAATCACCGGCTCGTCAGAGGCTGCTCCAACGTTCCTGATTCTCCACTAAGACCAGTATGTCTCACGAAATCCGCACTCGACATTCGATCACCTCCTTTTGCTTGTTAAAACTAGGACGAAGTGTGCCATGAGAATCGCATCTGGCAAAGACTTTTTTGCACTGCGGTAGTCATGGTTAAGAGCGGGGGCGCTGCGTGGTTGGCGATGGCTGAGTCGAACCGACATGCCAACTTCGCAAATGTTCGTTCAACGGACGTTTGGCTTGCCCCTTTACCCCTACTCGAAAATCGTCAAAGCTCTCCGGAGAAACAACCAGGAAGCGCACCATGACGGTTTCATTTGGCATAACGATCTTTCCAACCGAATATACGATGCCCATCGCCGATCTCGCTCGAGAGGCGGAAGATCGGGGCTTTGAGTCCCTTTGGGTGGCGGAACATACCCACATTCCGGCTTCGCGCAAAAGCCCCTGGCCCGGCGGTCCCGACTTGCCGCCGTTCTACCATGACGTCATGGATCCTTTTATTAGCCTCGCTGCTGCCGCATCGGTTACCAAAACACTCAAACTTGCCACCGGCATATGCCTCGTGGTGGAGCGCGATCCCATTACCACCGCCAAAGAAGTCACGACCCTCGACCGGGTCTCCAACGGACGGTTCTTGTTCGGCATTGGCGGCGGTTGGAATGCGGAAGAAATGGAAAATCACGGCACTGACTTTAAGACGCGCTTTAGTCTGATGAAAGATCGTATCGAGGCTATGAAGGCGATTTGGACCGAGGAGATGCCGGAATATGAAGGCCGCTTCGTGAAGTTCGACAAAATGATGCCAGGTCCGCAACCGGTGCAAAAGCCCTATCCGCCCATCATCCTGGGCGGTGGCTGGCCCCACGCCGCTAAGCGGGCCGTCGATTACGGGGACGGATGGATGCCCATTGTTGGGCGCGATCAGAATATGGCTGAACTGGCGAGCGAGTTTCGGAAGATGGCAAAGGATGCGGGCCGCGATCCGGACAAAATGGATCTCACCGCTTACGGCGCACCTCCCAAGCCGGACATCATCAAACAGCTCGCCGATGCCGGTTTCAACCGAATTGTTTTCGGGGTCCCCATGGCGCAGGCGGACAAGGTGCTGCCGGTCCTTGATAAGACTCGCAAAGTGATGAGCGAAGTCGCTGCGTAAAGCGCTCCGTAGTCAGATTGATACTTTCCAACCGATCTTCGTGAGCGGCCCCACCTCCAGCTAAACGGTTTCGCCTTTCAGCTTGAGGACGCCACCAGATGGGTTAAGGCCGCGCCTTATTCGGCCGCTCCTTTCATCGGCAGCTCCCAAATGGCCCTTCCATAGTTTTCAGCGGCTTCTTCCCACACCAGCGAAACGTGGGTGACGCCCACATTAATGTCTCTGAGAAATCTCTGTATGGGATTGTTCAAGTACACGGACGTTGCCCCAGCCATAATCGACAGATTGTTGCCGACCTTGCCCATCAGCCGCGCCACGTAAGCTGCATCGCGGTGCGAGGCGAACGCATCGACCATTGAGGGCGGGCCACCCGCCTCCCCCCATTTCATGAGCTCTCCTAAGCGGTGGCGCATAACCAACTCCGCAGTTTGAATGTCGGACAACGCCTCCGTCATTTTGATTTGATTGGCGGCGCGCTCAACCTGCTGCTCGCCGGTAAACAGCGCCTTCTTGCCGATCAACCGCTGACGAACCGCTTCGGCCATGCCGGAGGCCATGCCAATCAACGCCGAGGGAATGCCCCAGACGGCCGGCCATGAGAACGGCAGGCGGGCCAAAGGAATGCCGTGCGCCTGGCCGCCGGGCGTCGTACCTGCGATCAAGTCCGCCATCTTCAAACAGCGATGCTCAGGAACGAACACATCATTGAGGATGAGATCTTTACTTCCGGTGGCGCACAGTCCCGACACGAACCAATCGTCTTCAATGGTGAGGTCTTTGCGCGGCACCAGCATCCAATCGAGGCAAGTTGGATTCGGTTTCATTATGATGAACCAACTGGCAAAGTCGCATCCGCTCGAGAATTTCCATTGTCCTGAGAGGCGAAAGCCGCCTTCTACTTCCTTCATCTCGCTGCGCGGCGCAAAGGACACCGTCGAGCAAATTTGATCCTCAGACTCGGCCCAGTATTCCTCCTGGGCCTGCATGGGAAAAAGGCTGACCTGCCAATTGTGGATCATGAAAAGATTAGCAATCCAGCCTGTCGATCCACAGCCTTTTGCAAGCGTGCGGATACATTCCGCCGCCGTATCGATGCCAAGTTCATAACCTCCGAACGTTCTGGGCTGCATGATTTTATGGAAACCCGCGTTGCGCAGCTCTTGCACCGTTTCGTCGGGCAAACGGCGGTTCTTTTCGGCTTCCTCCGAACGTTCTCGTAACCCCGGAAGCATCGCTTCGGCGCGAGCAATAAGGTCTTCTGTGGATGGAATTTGCTCCTTATGCTGAGCCGATTCAAGCTGTACGTTCATGGTTTTTGTTCCTCCGCTCTCAGAAATCAGTCACTCCAGGGTCCAATCTAGCGGTCTCATTCGGGCAAGGCGAAAGCGACCGACAGCGAACAAAATCAGTTTTTTTCTTCGGCGCCGTTGTGGTCTCAATAAGAGCCGGGGCCATGATAGATGCCGGAGACTTCACGTCTAGCCCAAGCCCTTGGTGAATGCTGACGAGGAGAGGTCGCTCATCTTTGTCCCTCTTGCGCGATTAAGCGTACCTTCTTGAAAGGAAAGTCCACTGAAATTGATTCACATCAATGTATTTGCCGTCAAGTTCGTCTCTGGGCGTCGCCAAGTGAGTGGGTCACTCACCCAAGGCATGTCTGTCGTCCAAGGGGACTTGCTGTTTCACTCAGAGTGAACGAAAACAGGAGTAACAACTAAAAGTGTTGCCGTTGTACGCAGGGCGAACAACGATCCGCGCGGAAGTTTTCTCGGGACTATTGCGACAATCTGTCCTATACTCTCAAGAGTAGAGGTTGTGGTGGCCTCGTTGCTCGAAAAGCTCTGAGGTATGCAGCCATGCCAATAAGGGCGCGGGCGACCCGCTCCATCATTGCTCAGATCGCCAAGCGCCACGCAGGCTGACCTGCCGCAATCTTCAATTGCTCAGCAAAAGGAGGTGCGGTCATGGCTGCTCCAAAGCAAACTCAAAATCCCGCCGAATGGGGAGGGCATCAGTTAGGGCACGTGGCGCAGGCGGTCGCCGCGGTCGTGCGTGCTCTGAACGGCGGTGCTGACGCCACACGAGAATTACCTGATGTGCGTGCGCTGCAAATTGACGACTTATGGAGTGCGATATCGAAAGGCTTTGACGACTTCAAAGCGTGCCGCAGCGATGTACTGCTTTTGTGCGTGATCTATCCTGTAGTCGGAATTCTTCTGGCGCAAATGGTTGCCAGATCTGATATGCTGCAATTGATCTTTCCACTGATGTCGGGGTTCGCGCTGCTTGGACCCGCGGCGGCGACCGGATTGTATGAAATGAGCCGCTTGCGTGAGCAGGGAGAAGAGCCTTCCTGGGGCCACGCCTTCCAGGTTTTCCGTTCACCAGCCTTTGGGGCCATTTTCGTGATGGGGCTTTTGCTGGTGTCGGTTTTCATACTCTGGTTGATTGCCGCCAACACGATCTATTATTACACAATGGGGCCGGAGTTCCCAGTTGGCATGAGTGCGTTCCTCGGTGAGGTGTTCAGCACACCGCAAGGCTTGGCTCTAATGTTAATCGGAACGGGTGTGGGCTTTGTGTTCGCGGTCGTGGTCCTGATGATCAGTGTCGTTTCTTTCCCGATGTTGCTGGATCGGGATGTGGGTGTTTATCGGGCCGTCGGCACTTCCGTACGCGCCGCACTGAAAAACCCGATTCCCATTGCGGTGTGGGGCTTCATTGTCGCCTTGGCATTGGTCGCTGGCTCCGTTCCGTTGTTGCTCGGCCTTGTGATCGTCGTTCCTGTTCTCGGCCACGCAACGTGGCACCTCTACCGACGCGTAGTTGTGCACGATTAAAGGACTTCAGACCTCCGGCACCAACGCTCAGCTTGGGCCATCCTTGAGTTGGCGCAAGCGTGCGGCGGAGCCGAACCTGCTGTTCTGTCCCGCAAACACACAAACGTATCGTTTCGGAGTGATCCTGGCTGTCTTGGGCCTGTGATTGCAGGTTTCGCCGTGGAATTCGGCCATTCCGGCGCCCGATCTCAAGCTGAGGCGAAGCATTATTGGATCTCAATCAAATCGGTGTATGGTTGCCACCGAACAGATATTCAGGGGGCTCCATGGACAACATAACCCGGCGAAACGCGATTTTGGGTATGACTGCAGCTGCCGGGACTGGCCTTGTTGGCTGTTCGGATGGTCCGCCGCCGGTTATACCGGAGGTTAACGGTTTTACAGCTCCGCAGTTCGAAGGGCTGCAGGCCGCGTTCCTCGGAAATTTCGAGAAAGGCTTCGACGTCGGGTCGGCGGTGTGTGTGACGTATAATGACGAAATCGTTGCCGATCTTTGGGCCGGGTGGTTGGATGCCGCCAGAACGAAACCTTGGCAAGAAGACTCGATCGTGAACGTGTTTTCCTCCACCAAGACAATGACGGCGCTGAGTGCGCTCCTTTTGGCAGACCAGGGAGAGCTTTCCTTCGACGATCCGGTATCAAAGTATTGGCCCGAGTTTGCTGAGAACGGCAAGGCCGACATCAAAGTCTCGCACTTTATGGCACATACGGCTGGCCTCCCGACTTGGGAAGAGGATCTGGAAATTACGGCTCTCTACGACTGGGAAAAAGCAACCAGTTTGCTTGCGAAACAGACCCCCTTGTGGGAACCGGGAACCGCTTCGGGTTATCATGCGATGACACAAGGCTATCTGACGGGCGAGGTTGTTCGGCGGGTGACCGGTCAATCGCTCGGTGAATTTTTTGCCCAGGAATTGGCGGGACCGATGGGGGCTGATTTCTTCATTGGGACGCCGGCCTCAGAGGACAGCCGAATTGCCGATATGCTGCCGCCGAACCCGCAACCGATCGCTGATTTCTTCTTCTCCACGTTTGTTCAGTCGGACATGATGAAGCGTGTGCTGAGTAACCCGCCACTTGATGTGACAAAAGACGTGAACGGCAGCGACTGGCGGCGGGCCGAAAGTCCAGCCGCCAACGGCCATGGCAGCGCCCGGGGGGCAGCGATGGTGCAGTCCTTGCTTTCCCACGGCGGCACGTTTCAAGGCAAAACGATCCTCTCCGAGGAGGGCGTTCGACGCGCCCTTGAAGAGCAAATTAGCGGTCAAGACTTGGTGCTCGGGCTCGATCTCCGCCACGGCATGGGGTACGGGCTTGAGTTTGGCGGGGCACCGCCACCTAATGAGAGCGTTGCCTTTTGGTATGGGGCCGGGGGATCCATGGTACACAATGATCTGGAGAACCGATTGACGATCACTTTTGTCATGAACAAGATGCTCCCGGGGCTGACCATGACTCAACGCACTGACGCTCTCATCGATGCGGTGTATGCGGCGCTTTGAGCGAATAGTGTCGAACCATTATTGGGTCCTATAATTGCCAGCGAGGATAACGAGTTCGCCGAGTTTGGTTCTGTCTTCGTCATGTTTTCACGGTCATGTTCCAGCGCGGCCAGGACTCGAAGATTGCTTGGTATTTGAGATTTCGAATAGCGCTTCGTGCCTCTCCATTTAGACAGGGCACCGCATAGGCTTCCTGGCAAAAGGGCTCCACTTCAACTCGATGAAATTATCTCTTGCCTCATCCGGCAAGATTGGGATGATAGAAACCGTCAGCAGTGACCAGAAACCTGCGGCCAGGGAGAAAATCGTATGCTCTACCCCATTTTTCAGCACGCCTATTTCGTCAACGACGTAGAAGAAGCTGCCCACAAATGGCACCGACTTTACGGGGCCGGTCCTTTCGTCTTGGTTCCTCACCACAAAACCATCAAATTTCAGTACCGGGGCACGGATCAAGAGGCGGACGTCTCTTACGGCTTCGGATATCTTGGTGAGAACCAGATCCAGTTCATCCAGCAACATGACGAGACCCCATCCATTTACCGGGATATGTACCAAGAGGGCGAAGAAGGATTTCACCATGTGGGTTGCCTGGTAAACGATTTTGCCGCGGCCCGGCAACGCATGTTGGACTTGGGCTTCGTCAATGCGTGCGAGCTGTGGGCGGACGATGTGAACGCTGCCTATTTCGACACGCGCGAGGTGAATGGGGGGTTCACGGAAATTCACGGCGACCCCGTTCATATTCTTGGGACGTTCGCAACATGGAAGCGGGCCCATGACAATTTGAAACCCGGTGACAGCCCCATTATGAATATGGAGGCCCCCTTCCCGGACGGCCGCGATCCTGATTATCTTTAGTCAACAACGATAACTCAGTACATCATTTAGCTCTAGGCCAGAGGAGATCATTATGAAGTTTGGGCTAGCGTTTGCCAGCAGTGTCGGCCTTGATCCTGCATCCGCCATCGAAGTCGCAAAACGTGCCGAAGCGGTGGGCTTTGAGTCCGTGTGGGGCGGCGAGCATGTCATCATCCCTGAGAAGTTCGACTCTCCCTATCCTTATACAGAGGATGGAAAGCTGCCGACGGAACCGGACACGCCAATTCCCGATCCTCTCATCTGGCTGGCTTACGTGGCGGCGGCCGCACCCTCTCTCAAACTGGGGACCTGTATCCTAATTCTTCCTCAGAGGAATCCGGTGGTGCTTGCCAAAGAACTCGCTACTCTCGATGTGTTGTCCGGTGGCCGTGTAGAGCTGGGCATCGGTGTGGGTTGGCTCAAAGAAGAATTCGAAGCTCTGGGTGTCCCCTGGGATCGGCGCGGCGCCCGCAATGACGAATATGTTGCAGCCATGCGTGCGCTCTGGAGCCAACCAAAAGCGGAGTTTCACGGTGACTTTGTCGACTTCGACCCGGTCTATTGTTCGCCGCGCCCGGTTAATGCAAATATCCCCATCTTGGTCGGTGGCGATACGCCGGTGGCCATCCGCCGCGCGGCACGATTGGCCGACGGATATTTTCCCGGGACGTCAAGTACCGAAGGTCTCACGAAGCTGATCGCTGATTTGCATGCGGCGCTGGCGGACCATGGGCGCAAGCCGGAAGATGTCGAGATCAATGCGATCTTCGGTGAGCAGATGGCCGACCCCGTTGCCGGGGTGGCGGCGATGAAAGAGATCGGTGTCGGGCGCCTTATGGTGCCGGCGTTTTTCTTTGCGGGACCTGATGGACTTGATCGCCTGGCTGAGTTTGGCGAGACCGTGGTGAAACCGAACGTTTAGACCGGAGGCTCGCACGAGTTCGAGTCTTAGCGCATGGTTAAGACATTGCGACCACAATGGTTGGATGATCCGCACACTCGCTCTTTTGTTGCCCGCCATTATACCATCCTGGCGGTTCTTCGATATTATCGCACCGTCGCCGCGAATCGAAGTGGCACTCTTACGGTCGGCGCAAGATGCGGATTTGAGTTGGCGCGAGTTTATGCCGACTCCGGACAACCTCAGCCTTCGCGACCAACTGATGCGACTGATTTGGAACCCAAAACGAAATGCCAAGCTCTATCTCGTTTCTTGTACTGAAAGTGTCCTTGCGGACGGATCACCCATACGCCTAAATCATCTCTTAGAAGCTATTCGCTCCGCATATCAACACGAAGAGACACTCTCCCATTTTCAAATGAGGCTCATTTTGTTGAGCCGAACCAGTATCGGTATCGAGCGCGAAGAGGTTTTTCGTTCTTCCGCGACCCCTCTTCGTCCTGAGCGTTTATGACATTCGATCTAGCGCTACGCCTTACTGAAGTATTGTTAGGACTCGCATTCCTCCAACAAAGTCTGGAACATCTAGTCGCCACTCCCCGGGAGCGCCCGCTTTTTGCCGTCCGTACCCTCATCAGCCTTCAGCTGACATTGGGCATAGCCCCCATCGCCGCTTGCCTTGGACTTCTGGTTCTTTCACTGATCATGTTGCGCACTTTTGACGGGCCCTACAATGGCGGCAGCGACCGAATGACGATCCTTATCTTGATATGCCTGACACTTGCCCATATCGCGCCAAGCACGCAGTGGCAGCACGTGGCGCTAGGCTATCTGGCGGTCCAGCTTATGTTGTCCTATTTCCTGTCGGGCTTGGTGAAAATCGTCAATCCGCGCTGGCGCAGTGGCGTTGCGCTTTGCGATGTCTTTCGGTTCTCCGTCTACCCGGTCAGCCAGGAAACGCGCACTTGGGGGGAACGGCGGCGGCTGTTGTTTGTTGGCTCTTGGGCAGTCATGGTATTCGAACTGCTGTTTCCCCTCACGCTTTTGACCAGCGGTACATTAATCGCCGGTCTGGTCGTTGCCGCGCTGTTTCATTTCGCGAACGCGATCTTGTTCGGTCTCAATCGATTTGTCTGGGCATGGTTGGCAGCCTACCCGTCTCTCCTCTGGTTTCAGCAGAGGGTCTTCGCGTCTGTGTGGTACTGAGCAACCGATTTATTTGTCTATGCGGCGATCAGGTTTCCAAGCTTCTCCCAGGTTCCGCGATCGGCGAGATCCAAGTTCGACGGACTTAGGATGATTTGATCCACTCCGTTCTCGCGCTGCTGCGTGTAACGTTCCAGGATTTTGTCTTGATCGCCCCATGCGATCAGTGTGTCGATGAAGTAGTCGCTGCCGCCATTGGCAAAGTCCTCGTCAGCAAATCCGCCTTCCCGCCACGCCCTGTGATAGTTTTCGAGTGGCATATAGATGGAGACGGCGCGGCGCGCATGCTCGCGGGCCGTGGCCGGATCGGTTTCAAAGACCGTCGGCTGCATGAGGTGGAGCTTACCACTTCCCAGCTTGTCTTTGGACTGACGGGAATAAGAAACGGGCATCATGTAACAATAGGCCCCGTCGAGGCGCTGGGCGGCCACATTCATCAGTTTGGGTCCGTGGGCCGCCAGGTAGATCGGGACCTCGGCGCCATGGTTGAACATGATGTCAGTCGCTTCATAGCGGTCCAAAAACGCATTTAGTTTTGTCACCGGAGGATGCCAAGGAAGACCGCGCTGGTCATTGCCCACTTTGTTGGACACACCGATGCCGAGTTCAAATCGGTTGCCCGACATTTCGGCGAGCGAGAACGCGGCCGCTTTGATGGCCCGTTCATCGCGGGCATAGATGTTTGTGATCGCCGTGCCCACATGCACCTTGTCTGTTGCGTTCAATAGAGTCGCACAGGTGATGAAGGGATCGCGGCCAAACATCTCCGGCGCCCAAAGGTTGTCAAAGCCGCACCCTTCTGCTTGCTGAGCGATCTCCTTCAGTTGGGGACTTGAGAAAAAATCGGCAGGTATCATCAGGCCGTAGCTTTTGTTGCTCATGTCCGCTCGCTCCTTTTGTTGCCAGTGCGGGTTGGCTTATATCGTATCCGGGTCACCGGGCAGCCAAAATAAAAAAAGCCAGCCGGATAACCAGCTGGCTGAATAGGGAGTATTCCTGGGGATCACGCTACATTGAGTCAATCGCTTCCAGTACGACGTCAACGGGCGGGCGGTCTTGATATCTCTCTTCGGCCAGTTTGGCTTTGACCATACCGTTTTCATCGATGATCAAAATTCCGGGATGCGGAACTCCGTACCATTTGCTGCCCGGCTCCATGTTTTCGTTCAAGATGCCGAACAGATTGACGATCTCGACGTCTTCATCTTGGAGCATCGGAAACTGAATTTCATTCTTCAGTTCGACTTCCTTAAGTTTGGAAACCGGATCGTAGGTCACCGTAGCAAGGGTCACACTTCGGTCGTTGAATTCACTGAGTTGTTCGTTCAGCTGCACGAGCTGAATTTTGCAGTAGGGTCACCAATCAAAGGATCGGCTGAACACCAGCACCAGACCTTTCTCACCTTTCAGGTCATCAAAGGCGCGCACCTGGCCGTTTTGATCTTGCGCGGAGAACGCGGGAAGCGCTGATCCGATTTCGATGCTGGGTGCCCAATTGGCATCTTCGGCTGCGGCCGGAAGAGCAAACATGGCGACAAGCAGCGCGCCAATCCCGGCTGACAGGCGGCGCCTCAAGCGCGAATAGGAGTTCGGCATAAGTATCCTCTTCTTTTAATGATAAGTAAGTACTCCACAAAGCCGAAGAAGTGTATCCGGTCTTAAGCGTATTCGGGATTCACTCTTGCGTGAGAGATCCCAGAAGCACGGTGGCTGAATCTCGTCGGATAAACCTTTCTTGTGCGCCATACTATTAACCAAAACTGCGCGATAGTCGTCTTTCGGTTTATCTTGACGAATTAGGTAAACCGAAAGATATCGAACGGCTTAACAAACAATTGGGGGGCCTTGGGACGCGTTGAATACTTTGCCCGGGTTGGCCGCGCCCTTTTTAGGAGCTTATTCACGCCGCCATGCCCTCCCGCGCCCATCAGGCAGTGAACCGGCTCCTCGTCTGTGTCGCCGTGGTTTTCGCTTCCCTGCTTAGCCCAAATTCCTATGCCCAGGAGCCGATTGGAGAAGACGCTCAGGCCGCCGACCCGAGTCAAGCGGCTTCAGCTGTGGTGCGAATTGAAGGATTGCCTGACGACGTACTGAACAAGGGCGTGCGGGCGATCGGCGAAACCACCAATACTGCCGGTTTTTTCCCCCGATCCTTCGGTGCGGCGCGGCGGGCGGCGCGCCGCGATGCCGAGTTGTTTACCACTTACCTGCAGTCCGAAGGCTATTATGCCGCCGAGGTGGAGGCGCGCGTGGTGAGCGGCGATCATCCTTACGGCATCACATTCTATGTGACCCTCGGCGAGCGGTTCCGGGTCGAACAGGTTAAGATGGTGTATACAGACGAACAAGCCCACCCCCGGCCGTTCGCCCTGACTGATATGGGACTGGACCTTCCCGAGGATCCCACGGCGGCAACTCTGGAGAAAACACAAGCGAACGTTCTGACTTATTTTCGAGACAACGGATATCCGCGCGTTCGCGTCATCTCAGATCGTATTCTTGCAAACTTCTCTCGCCAATCTGCTGTATTGGAGCTGTCCTTTGAAACCGGACCCAAGGCGGTCTTCGGCGCGACGGAGTGGAGGGGCCTTGACCGACTGGAGCAATCCTATGCCGAAACGCTTATTCCCTGGGCCCAAGGCGACGTCTTTGACCTTGATGCTTTGGCTCAAGCGCGAGAAAAGCTGAGTGAAACCAACCTCTTTTCCTCAATTGAGATCTCCCCCGGCGAGACCGATCCGGCGACAGGAAAAACCCCGGCCATCGTCACGGTGACGGAACGCTCACCGCGGACCATTGGTGTCGGCGGATCCTATTCCACCAACAAAGGGCCCGGCGTGCGCATCTTCTGGGAAAATAGAAACATTCTCAAACGTAGCGAAAAACTGCGTGTGGACTTGTCGGTCGCCCAGATCGAGCAAGAACTGACCACAACCCTGAGTAAGCCGTTCCCGCGCCAGCAAAGCACGTGGAGCAATACCTTTGCGGCGGGCCGCGAGGACTCCGACGCCTTCGAAGAAATCCGCGCGGGTGTGTCGAGTGCCTATGCCAAGCGGCTCAGTACAAAACTCAGCGGGCGTATTGGTGCCGGACTGGAGGGGTCCCAACTGAAAGAAGATGGGGTAACGGAGGATATCATCCTTGCTTCGTTTCCGGTGCAGCTCGCACGCAATACAGTCGACAGCTCGCTTGATCCGACCAAAGGCACGCGCCTCAGTATTCAGGCCACGCCGTATGCCGGGCGGGCGGATGGTTTTGCCGGGTTCGGCTTAGTGGAGGTGACGGGCGTCTTTCATCAACCGCTCACGTCGTCGCGGCGCGTCATTCTGTCTGGGTGGAGCCGAATCGGAACCACTTTAGCCGGCTCCGAGGGGACCGTTCCCTCCAACAAGCGCTATTATGCCGGTGGCGGCGGCTCCATTCGGGGGTACGGATATCAATTGGCCGGCCCGGTTGACGAGGACGGAGATCCCGAAGGCGGCAACGCCGTCGCCGAATTTGGCCTCGAGATGCGCGGCCGCGTCTATAAAGACGTGTCTCTTGCCGCCTTTTTCGAAGGTGGGTCCGCCTTTGAGAGCCGCTATCCGGACTTCAGCGAACGTCTGCTCTATGGGGCTGGGGCGGGCGTTCGGTATCATACGGCCATCGGCCCCATCCGCGTTGATTTTGCCGTGCCGCTTGATCGGCGCAGCGGCATTGATGACGCCTTCCAATTCTATATCAGTCTGGGACAAGCCTTCTGATGAAACGGTTCCTCCTCTTCTGTCTCGCCGCAATTGCCCTACTCCTTGTGGGTACGGTTGGTCTCACGCTGGTGCTCCTGAAATCGGGGCCCGGCCAGCAATTCACGTTTCGTACCCTCACGCCCATTATCGAAGAGCGATTCGGTATTCGTGTTGAGGCGGGCGAAGTGGGCGGCAGTTGGCCGGAAGATCTGCACGCCAGAAAGATCACCCTCAGTGACGCGGAAGGCGTATGGTTTTATGCGGACCATATGGACTTTGTCTGGCACCCCCTCGCCTGGTTCGATGGCCATTTGAAGATCGATTTCGTGCTGCTGACGGATGCTGAGTTTATCCGTGCGCCAATTTTGCCGGCCGCGGACACACCATCGGAAGAAGAAGAAACGGGTGGCGGCGGTTTCAGCCTGCCTCTCATCACCATTGCGGACAGCGAAATCGAAAATGTCAAAATTGGCGAAGCGATCCTTGGTCAAGAGTTCGCCCTTGGCGGCAAGGTTGTCGCGGCCAAGGGCGCCGAGACTGCTCGTGCAGATATCGATTTGGACATTCGAAGCAAAGGCGAAACGGACCTCACAGCGCGACTGGAATGGGATCAGAGTACAGACTTATTCACGGCTTCTTTGGATTTGAGCGAAGAGCCGGGCGGGATCCTTGGTTTTCTTTCAAAAGTTGAGGGGCCCCTTATCCTTTCGTTGACAGGCGACGGGCCTGCATCAAGCTGGCAAGGGGAGATCTCAGGCGAATGGTCAGAGTTTGCGAACCTGACGGGAAACATCTCCTGCAACTGCGGTGATTTTAGCGCCTTTCGCACAGACACGGACATTGAATTGAGACCCGCCGCCCCCGCCTCACTCACGGACCAACTGGGGACCGACCTCACTTTATCGGCCTCAAAACGCGAAGAGCAAAGCGACGACATCTATGGCATTGAGCTGATGTCCGCTCGCGGTCCGTTGACCCTCTCGATCATCACCGCCGCAAAAGGGAATACGCGGACATTCAATCTGTCCGGATCCCTCACCCCATCGGACACACCCCAAAACGAAGCGCTGTTGAAGCTGGGAGAGACCATTCGTTTCGCCTCTGACATTCGGCAGAACAAAGAAAGAGTGCTCGTTCGCACTTTCAATGTCGACTCGGAAAACGCCGAGCTGACGTTGACGGATCTGATTTGGGCCGAAGGCCGCTTGGGCGGCGCCGATCTGAAGGCCAGCCTTCTCCTTGATCCGTGGCTCACGCTGCCGGACGGACTTGAAGACAACAGGCTTTCCGTCAATCTCTCAGCGGATCCTGCGCGCGGGGAAAAACTCGACATCCAAGGCACGGTCGCGGACCGGCATGGTCTTTTGGATCTCAATCTGACCGGAAATGCAGCAAGGGCGCTCGACACTTTCGTGCTTTCGCTTCAAGGAGAGAGTCAAGCCGTTCCGCTGGATGCGATGCTTGCCGCAGTCGATGTCCGTTCTCCCCTTTCCTTTACGGCAGACTTCCAACGGGACAGGGATACGTCTGCGCTTTCGGTCAGCTCACAGATCTCTTGGGACAGCTTCGGCATTGCGAGCGATGATGTCAGAAACCTGGTCGTCAAGATTAACGCCGCTGAAAGCGTGGGGGCATTTACCGGCACCTTTTCCCTGGATGGAGAAGCCCGCAAATTCGATTCTTTCCTGCCCATTGAGGCAAGTTCCGCGTTCCTAAGCGAACCGGACGGGCCGCTTAGGGTGTCCGACGTTATTGCGCGGGTCCCCGGAGCCACCGTCAGCGGAGAAGCTCGGCTCGAAGGCTCCCTTCCAGTCGGCACGCTGGACGCAGAGATCCGCAATCTCAAGGACGTGCCCTTTGTCCCGGTGGACTGGGACGGCTCCTTGACGCTCAAAGCCAGCCATTCGAATACAGACGACATAGCATTGAATGTTCAGGCGCCGGTCCTCACTCTCGGTGCACAGCGCCTTGAGGGCCTCTCCGTTGAAGGCAAAGGCACCCTCGACCGCATGGCCCTTAAGGCGGCTCTGTCGTCGTTCGGTGATCCCGCCGCGCCCGTCGTCGACCAGTTGGACGCGTCGGCCGTTCTGTCCCTCAACAAGAGCGAACTCCGATTGGAGACCTTTTCCGCCATTGTGACCGACGAGCGCGTAACACTTGAGCGCTCCACTTCTCTCAACTTTGCCGGCGACCTGCCCCGCCTTGAGCCCCTCATCTTAACGACCTCCACGGGCGGGCGGCTTATTGCTGAAGCCGCACCGCAAGGAGAAGCCCTGACAGCGCGTCTGCGCGCAGAGACTATCCTGATCCCAACGACAGCTGTCACCGCAACGGGCCAAGCGAACTTCAATGCGGGGACAGAACAGGCGGATCTCGATTTCATACTTGAACCGGTGTCGCCGGAAGCCGCGCCGCAGCTCAAGTTGGACGGTTCCTGGAACGGCGCCCTCGCCAAATTGGACGGCGCGTTGCGCCTGGCGACGGATCCGTCGAGGCGAGAGCAAAGACGCACGGATCCGTTCTTTGCGTTTTCCTTGCCGGTTGCGCGCGGGACTGAAGGCAACATGGAGACAGGTGAGCTCAGCGGCACGATCGACTATCAAGGCCGTCTCAAGGACTTGCTTGCCTTCCTCGACATGGATCGTCAGTCGGCCGATGGACAACTGACCGTTCAGGGGACGCTTTCCGGTCCGATCGATACGCCGGCCTTCGTCGTGGACGCGGCCTTGAAAGACGCATACTATGTGCATGACATTGCGGGCATTGATGTGATGCAGACGGAGGTTTCGGCGCGCTTTGAAGGCACCCTCGCCGAAGCAACGGGCTCGCTCTCCTTAACGGCTCACGATGGCAGCTCCTCACAAGGCGCGCCGGCCTATCAGGCCACGGCTTCGTTCGAGCGCACTGAAGCCCTGCCCGTCAAACTTGATGCCGCCGTTGTGCTCGCCAACGCGGCTCTGGTGCAACGGGACGATCTCACGGCGGAGGCTTCGGCCGACCTCAAGCTGGCCGGGGCTTTGGACGACCTGGGGCTAACCGGAACAATCAGTGTAGAGAATGTGGATTACTCCATCCCCGCGCCACAACCGGCGCAAGTCAAAAAGCTGAACATTGTGCGCGTGGACGGTCCGGACGGCGCTCCGCTACCGGACGATGAGGCCGGAGGCGGCTTTCTCTCCCGGGTGAAGCTCAACGTCACTACAGAGGCGAATAACAGAATCTTTGTACGCGGGCGGGGCTTGGACACGGAATGGTCCGCTCGGCTGAAGACAACCGGCACGGCCGCCGCTCCCGTGCTGGACGGAAATCTCGCCGTTGTGCGCGGCTTTCTAGATTTTGGCGGGCGCAAATTCGACTTTGAGAAAGGCCGCATCCGGTTTGATCCCAATGGCGGGCTGGACCCCTTCTTGGATATTGCCGCAGCCAACGAGACCAAGTCCGACATCAAAGCGGGCCTGAAAGTGAGCGGCCGGGCCTCCGCCCCCAAGATTTCTCTTTATGCGGAGCCAAGCCTGCCGGAAGACGACGTGATGGCCTATGTCCTTTTCGGCAAGCCGGCCCAGGACCTCTCCAGCCTTGAGGCGCTGCAAGTGGCCCGGGCCGTGGCCAATCTGACCGGCACGGGCGGTCTCGGCGGCGGCGGGGTGCTGGATAAGACAAGGCGCTTTGTGGGTGTGGATGCCTTGTCAATCTCGACGGAAGGGGACGCCGTGGGTCTCTCCGTTGGCAAATATATTCGGGACGGGGTCTATGTCTCGGCCAATCAAGACCTCTCCGGCCAAGGCGGGTCGGTCTCCCTCGAAATCGAGGCCACCAAGAACATCACCGTGGAAACAGATGTGGGCCAGGACGCGGACGCGTCCGTATCGGTGAACTGGAAGCGGGATTATTAGTGGGGTGGTCCGCGGTAAGCAGATGAGATCTGAGAGACGCGACTCAGTCTTTCAGGTCAGCGCCCGTTCCGGCTACTCCCCCACCCGCTCGAACTTGGGCGGGCGGCGCTCCACGAAGGAGGCGACCCCCTCGTTGGAGTCGGGCCAATCGAGGCTGTCGGCCACGTACTCGTAGGTGTCTCGGGCGGCCGGGTCATAGGCCTGAGCCCAATGGCGATAAGTCTGTTCCTTCATGGCGCGGAGGGATTTGGGAGCGACATTGGCGGCCAGCTCGCGCACATAGTTCTGGGCCATCTCGCAAGCGCCTCCAGCAGGCGCCAAACGCTCGGCTAGACCGATGCGGTGGGCTTCTTCTCCACCGACTTTGCGGGAGCTCCACATCAAGTCGAGCGCATTGCCGGTGCCTACGAGGCGGGGCAGAACCCAACTGATCCCGTGTTCGGCCACAAGGGCCCGCTTGGAAAAGACGACGGTGAAGGCGGCCTCGGGCGCGGCCACACGGATGTCCGAGAGCACGGCGAGCACAAACCCGCCGCCCGCCGCCGGGCCGTTGACGGCGGCGATGATGGGTTTGGGGATGGTTAGGAAATAGGAGAAGAGGCCGGGTGCTTCGTCGGGGACGGGCTTGTCCAATGTTGCGGCGCCGCCGCTGGTGCTGTTTGCCAGATCCTCCATGTCGAGCCCGGCCGAAAAGCCGCGTCCCGCCCCGGTGATCACGATACCGACGACTTTCGTGTCGGCGGCGGCATCTTCCACGGCATTTCGGATCTCAGCCAGCATCGGGTAGTTCATGGCATTGAGCCGGTCCGGCCGGTTGAGGGTTATGGTCGCGACCGGGTCGTTGATCTCATAGAGAATGTGCTCGTAGGGCATGGGGTCCTCAAATTATTGCGCTGTCTTCTGTCATTGCGGGGCCGCACCGGCGGAAGCAATGCAGATTTTCATATTCCTGCTTATGCTGCTCCGGATTGCTTGTTCGCGCAAGCGCGCCTCGCAATGACGGCGAAGACTGTGATCAACCGCCCACGCGGCCCGGCAGTTCCAGCGCTTGTTGCAGGTATTCCGCCTGGTGCTCGGCAGGGACGCCGATAGACGGAAGGAAGATCATCGGCTCCGGCGTTAAGTGGGACCATTGCTTGAGGCGATCCGGCGCTTCGTCCGGTGTGCAGGCGATGGCGATTTGATCAACCAGATCGTCGGGGATGCACTCCCCCATGGCGTTGAAATCATAGGTCGCCAGATGCGCTCGGCAGGCTTTGCCCACATCCCGGGCCCCATGAATGTCGAGAATGGAGTGGTACTGTTCGACGCTGAAGGAAAAACCGATTTGCCGCTTGGCGTCCACGATGGCTTTGTCCCGGTCCGGATGAATGGCGGTGATGAGATGGGGATAGATAGGACAGGTGTCCTTTGGACGACCGACTTTCTCGACCGTTTCCTCCAGGATTGGCAGGGTCACCTCCTCGTGCCATTTGCGGCTGTGCACGGGATGCCCCACCATGCCGTCGGCCACTGTCCCGGCGGCCGCGATCATGCCCCGGTTGACGGCTGCAAGCCAGATGGGGATCTGCCGCGCGCCACCGCCGCGCATATAGGCGGGGATCTTCACATTCCAGGCCTCCCCCTCCCACTTGAAACCGAGCCCCGTCGTGGCGAAAACCTCTCGCAACAAAGCGATCAGCTCTTTCACCTTGGTGACCGGCTTGCCGTAGGGAACCGCGAACCAATCCTCGTTCATGCGCTGGAGGCCCGTGCCCAAGCCGAGATTGAGCCGGCCGCCGGAAATGGCGTCGATGTCAAGGGCGGCGCTCGCCAACACCATGGGTGAGCGGGTGAAGGTATTGGCGATACCTGTCCCGACCCGAATTTTTTCGGTCACGGCTGCGATGGCGCTGAGGCGCACAAGGGCGTTGCTTGCGAAAAAGTCCACCGTGTACACGGAGTTGAAGCCAGCTTCCTCTGCCCGCTTGGCCGTTTCGATTTCGTCCCGCGGTGATCCACTTGTTAACAAAAGGCCGAGTTTCATGGAGCATCTCCTTTGGGTACGGATGGTTCAATCGCCAGGTGCCGAAGCAAGGCGGGCCCGGGAATACAGCGCTGCATTCATGGCGCGCTCGGCGCAGTCCTTGTCCAGATCCTGCATGGCCTGATATTGATGCAGATAGACGTTGCCCGTCAAATTCTCCAAAAAGTCTGTCCGATTGAGGCGGTCCATGACCGGGCCTTTGACCTCAGAGAGATGAAGTGCAACTCCCGCTTCCTTTAGTCTCGCATTGATGGCCTCAAGACTGGCAAGACCGCTTTCGTCGATCATGTTTACGGCCGGGCACATGAGGACCAGGTGAGTGATTTGGGGGCGGTCAGCAATTTCTTTGTAGACCAAATCCTCAAAGAACCGGGAGTTGGCAAAATAGAGACTTTCGTCGACCCGTAGGGTGAGAACGCATTCGCTGAGTTGCACGTCGTGACGATCCACGTTGCGAAAATGCTGTGTGCCGGGAACTTGGCCGACTATGGCAAAATGCGGCCGGCTGGTGTGGTACAGATGGAGGAGGATGGCGAGTCCCACGCCCACCATGATGCCGAGTTCAACCCCTGCGGTCAGCGTAATGAGGATTGTTCCCATCATGGCGATGAAGTCTCGTTTGGAATAGATCCAAGCTCTCTTAATCGCAGACAGATCCACTAGAGATAGGACGGCGACGATGATCGTGGCGCCGAGCACCGCAATGGGCAGCGCGTAGAGCACAGGGGTCAAAAACAGAGCAGCCAATGCGATTCCGATGGCCGTGAAGATACCTGCTGCCGGTGTCTGCGCGCCGGCATCGAAATTGACGGCCGAGCGGGCAAAGCCGCCGGTCACCGGGTAACCGCCGGAAAAGCCGGCAGCGAGGTTGGCCGTCCCAAGGCCGATAAGTTCTTGGTTTGGATCAACGCGTTGCCGCCTCTTCGCTGCCAGGGTTTGGGCCACGGATACGGATTCGACGAAGCCCACCAAACTGATCAGGGCCGCGGACCCGATTAGGGCCGTCATCAGATCTGGAGACAGTTGCGGCATCGCAAGAGCGGGCAAACCGGACGGAACCTCGCCGACGATACGGACTCCGGCAGCCTCCAGGCCCAAGAACTGCACAGCCAAGATTCCTCCCGCGACAGCAAATACCGGGGCGGTCCGCGTGAACATTGCCGCGGTGCTTTCCGAGAGCCTCAATCCAATAAGGGTCCGCTTTAGGCCGGACCGGGACCAAAAAAGAAAGATGATCGCTGACGCCCCAATGATCAGTGTCGGACCATTTGTCTCGGACAGGTGGGCGCCCAACTGAGGGACGATCTCTAAGAGAGTGTGGCCGGAGACGGATATGCCGAAAATGTGCTTGAGCTGGCTGGCCGCGATAATGAGACCGGATGCGGTGATGAAGCCTGAAATGACGGGATGGCTCAAAAAATTGGCGAGGAAGCCGAGGCGAAAGAGTCCCATGGCCAATAGGATGAGGCCTGAAAGAAGGGCGAGCATGAGCGCCGCGGCGATGTATTCGGGCGTTCCCTGCGCGGCGATGGAACCCGCCGCGGCCGCCGTCATGAGGGAAGCGACGGCGACAGGTCCAACGGCGAGCGTGCGGCTGGTGCCGAATAGAGCATAGGCAACGAGCGGCAATATCGAGGCATAGAGGCCAATTTCCGGCGGCAGTCCCGCCAACATAGCGTACGCCAGCGATTGCGGGATCAGCATTATGGTAACGATCACGGCGGCGAGCAGATCACCGGCTAGATCTTTGCGGCGATAGTTTCGGCCCCACTCAACAATCGGCAGGTACTTTGAGAACCGCGCACCTTTGCTCGGCATTTTCATGCCGGGCTTCTGGGTCATGCCGGCCTCCTCGATCGCATACTTAGACGACCGGTAGTCCGGTCCAGAGCTTTAGGCAAGCCCCTTTCCTGCGGCCAGGGCGCGCGTAGGCACTCGTTCGGGCGCGCACTCTCTATTCGCGGACCATCACCGGTAAATCGGTAATCCCGCGAATAAAGCTGGAGCGCAGATATTTCGGCTCGCCCACTAGCTCTATGCGGGAGAACCGTTTCAAAATTTCTTCCCAAAGGATCCTGAGCTGCATTTCTCCAAGGCGATTGCCAAGACAGCGATGAATACCATATCCAAACGAGAGGTGATGGCGCGCCCGGTCCCGGTCGATCAGAAACTCGTTCGCGCGCGGAATTTCTTCTTCATCGCGGTTTCCAGACACATACCACATTACGACACGGTCATGTCTTTTGATCTTTTGGCCCGCGATCTCGGTGTCCTCCAAAGCGGTTCGGCACATGTGGGCCACCGGCGACTGCCAGCGGATGATTTCAGAGACCATGTTGGGGATGATATCCGGATTATCGATGAGCTTTTGATATTCGTCTGGGTATTGATTAAGGGCCAGAACACCGCCGGTGATGGAATTGCGTGTCGTATCGTTTCCGCCGACGATCAACAAAAGGATGTTGCCGAGATATTCGTTGGGCGACATGTTTTTGGTCGATTCGCCGTGGACAAGCATAGAGATCAAATCTGAGCCGGGCTGCGGACGAGACGCCCGCTCCTTCCACACGGCGTCGAAATATTCAAAGCACTTCCAGAGTTCTTTGAAGCCGTCTTCGAGCGTGTCGAAAAAGTCAGGATCATTGAGGCGTTCCACCGTATCCGACCAGTGGATCAATTTGTGGCGATCCTCGAAGGGTACGTCGAACAGGGTGGTCAGCATCTGACCGGTCAGTTCCACCGACACCTTGCGCACCCAATTGAACTCTTCATTGCGAGGCAATTCGTCGAGAATCTTGCCCGCACGTTCACGGATCAAAGGCTCGAATTCCTTGAGACTCACCGGTGTGAATTTGGGCGACACGACTTTTCTTTGTTCTTCGTGCTTCGGCGGATCCTGCATGATGAACATGGGCAGGTGGGTAAGCGGGTCCGGCTCTTCCGTCAAAATTTCTCCGCCCAAACGAATACCGCCATTCATGATATCGGACGAGAATATCTGGTGGTTTGTGTCCACATGCATAATGTCTTTGAACTTTGTAACAGACCAATAAGGGCCGTACTGACTCTCTTCACACAAATGAACGGGACACTCTTTGCGCAAGCGTTCGAAGTAAGGAAGGACCGTGTTCGCTTCGAACAGATCATTGTGCGCCGGATTGAGTTTCGGCAAAGGGATCTCGTACGGATCTTGATGGACGTCAATGGCCCATTCCTGGGCGAAGTCTTTGTTGGATCGTTTCAGTTCCTCCCGATTTGTGTTCGGGGCATGCGACTCGGCCATACAAACCTTCCTTCGGCGATAATTGTGCCAGAAATAACACCTACGTCACGTTAAATCTAAGCTGTCGTTGAGATAGGTCAAGGAGGCCGCCAGGTAGTCTAACGATGTCTTCTTGCACTTCGAACCAAATGCTACTCCGTAACTCAGGTAGTTCCAAAATGTCTGCGTCCTACCGCGCCTTATCGGCATATCGGAAAATAATCGAGGCCCTACTCGAGGATTCGGGACTTCCATCACGTACTCCGTTTCGCAACCCGACAATCTGCTGTCCACAATCGCGAGGAGGACTTGATAAATCGATGTGTCGATTTCGTTTGCTCTACTTGTCCACATCAAACTTGAGACCAAATTATTTTAGCTCGTATCTCTGGTATCTGATATTTTGCGACTCGTTAATACTGGTGGTCTTAAGCATTTACGCGCGAGACTAATCAGACGGAAACTCAGTTCTTTCCGCAACGGGAACCCATCGGAGGATTGGATTTGGTAACATATCTGCAATCGAGCATTTTCGATTCGCCTGCTCAGACGCTGGTAAATACCGTCAATACCGTTGGCGTAATGGGAAAAGGCATCGCTAAAGAGTTCAAACAAAGGCATCCGAAGATGTTCTTGGAATATAGAGAACTCTGCAACAACGGTTCTTTGGTAGTTGGCTCACTGCACATTTGGCGAGGCAGGGGAAGATGGGTCTTGAACTTTCCCACAAAAACAACTTGGAGAAGACCTTCTAAGATCGAATACGTCGAAGCGGGTTTGCGAAAGTTCATTGAGTCGTATGAGGAAATGGGAATCACTTCCATTTCATTTCCTCCCTTGGGTTGCGGCAATGGAAATCTCGATTGGGCAATCGTTCGTCCATTGATGGATCAGTATCTAAGAAAGATCCGAATCCCAGTGTATATCCATGACCTTCAAGTGAGCAGAGACTTTGTCCCAGAACACTTCGAGCAAGAGTGTTATCCGCCTCTCACGTTTTCGGAGTTCGTTGATGATTTGCATCATTTGATTCAAAATCGAAAAGGGCGGTTCAGCACACTTCATAATCGAAGTGAGTTTCTCGTTCATTGGCACTCATCGGACGAACTAAGAGTCATGCGGGCCGACGGAAGCAGAGGAAATACAGTACCCATAGAGAGTTTGGAATCTGCTTGGGTGGTATTGCAATCCGGGCTTTTGACTTCAGATCAGTTTACCACCGAATCTGCGAAGCGATATAAAAGTTACCTTCTTCCTGTTCTGGCATCACTTCCATATGTCCGGACTGTGAAGATAAAGAAATCTCGTAAGGATGGTATTTTTGTTGACCGAGGGATGTTTTTCAATCGGTCTTCAGACGATCAATCCAAGTTCGTGAAGCACGAGTCGGCGAGTTCACAACTATGCCTGTCTCTATAGAGCGAGCCAACAAACACGTCGATGCTTGGACAACAAAGCTTAAGTCTCTTAGTGCCATTCGAAGTTGGCCTAGATTTTTGTTTCATGCTGCTCAGGCGGAAGTGGTTGTTGAGATACTGAAAACTGGGCAGTTGATACCACGAGAGTTGCAAGACCACCTTGTTCATGACGTGGCGAATCAAGGAGCTATTGCTTCAAACCCCGATGCTTTGCAATACGCCCGCATGTACTTTCGCCCAAAGAATATGTTTCATCTCAAAACGGAAGGCATCAAACTAATTGGCGATCAGTACAGAGATGCACTGCAGATGTCTGTACCGATAATGCTCGTCTTCGATCTAAAGAGCGTTTTGATTTTGCCAAGTACGGGATTTTCGATTGGAAAGTTAGCAGGGGCATTTGAAGCGCCCAACTTCACCGAAGAGTTCTTTGATACGATTCCATTTGCAGATGTCTATCATGATGCAGCCCCATCATCCCGAGGTAATGAGATCAGAAATCATCGAATGTCGGAAGTTGTGCACAACGGGCCATTGGAGGTATCCCCGCATCTCAAATACATAGTCTGTCGAAGCACATTTGACCGTCAGACGCTACTCCATCTTCTAGGTCCGCTTGCTGACGAATACAGACAGCGCATTGTCTTGGAGAGCACATTATGTTCCACCTTTATGCGCAAGGCTACTTACATTTCTAATCTTCAGCGTGAAGATGGCGAACTCACTATTGGTTTCCATTTGCCTGTCAGACCTCCGGACCTAGAAAAATTCACTGTGCAAGTATGCCAGTATCGACACTATGGCGAAGTTCTTAAAACTGCCCAGTACCGGTGGCCGATCGGCCTCAAGCAAGGCCGTATAGCAGGCTTCTCCGACGATGCAGATACACTCTGGACAATTAACGTCGATCAAGTCTTGGCATTCAATGGATCCATTCCGCACAGTAAGTCTCAGGTTTTCTAATCCCTACTGTCCGTCCGAGATCATTGGCCAATTCTGAACCATCCAAAGAGAGAAATGTCGGAGAGTATTGAGCTGCTTTTTCAACTCCTTTCTGAAGAAAGATTCAGATAAAAGAGGGCTCATGAATGCTGTGGGTTGAATGTCCAAAAGGCCGATTATGGTTCCATGCTGCCGTCGAGGAGCTAGCTTGCCACCGCTCGTCCCTCCCCAATCAGCTAGGAAATTTCCCGGACAAAAACGCTCGACCCTGGATTGAACCAACTTCGTTCGCCTAGAAAGGGTCAGCACTCCTTACACTTTGGCGCAAGTATGGAAACGTTTTGCCCAATGGTTGTGCATTTGCATGCAAATCACCCAATCCAAGATGAAGCTTTTGTGACACCTTTGTTAATAATTTGTTCACCCTGCACTTTTTGATTGATTCGGGTAGACACCTCTGTAGCGTGAATTTGTCGTTGTGTTGCGTGGTGGGGGATTAGCTAGCTCAGATACCAGGACTTTAGGGGTTCGAAGGGCGAACACATCTGTGATCATTCGTTGGTCTACGGATTCTGCTCAACTAGCGTGTATTCTGCTTCTCGATGCAAGACCGGCCACATTGTGGGGGCCGATGAGCCACGAGTGTTGATCGGGGCTCGGACAAAAAAAGATAGTCTGTAAATCGAAACACGGATGTGGAGTTTTTGGGTATGACTAAATTGGCATCTCTTATCGCGGGCGTGTCGGTCGCTGCATTGTCTATATCGGCTGCAAGTGCTGCGACTTCAGTGGACATAAACTTGGAAGGCATTCTAGAAAAAGAGTGCGATATTTCCGCGTTTGTAAACGGCCCGTTTCCCGCATTGGATATGACGACAACCAGTGTGCAAGGGTCGGAGTCCGTAACTGTGAACTGCAATTATGGCGGCTCGGCGAGCGTTGAATTTGCGTCTGCGAACAGCGGCAGCATGGTCAGCGGCGGAGACTCTGTTCCGTACACGTTTTATCTTTCTGGCAGCCCCTTCTCGGGTGGTGTGTCGTTGGCAACGCCCCAAACATGGAACGGATTCCCGACCGTAGCCAACTCTGATCAGACACGTGGAATGTCAGTTTCGTTGAATACGCCCGCTACGGTTCCGGGCACCTACACAGATACGATTACGGCGACTGTGACGCCCAACTAGTCGGCTGGTTGCGCGTCGGCGGACTTAAGTCCGCCGACGACAGATTCGTTTGGTAAAGAAGGGGCTTCCGTGGTCGTCGGGTGGGACCTGCGCAGTTTGAAGCTTAGCGGAATGGGAATCGATCACAACAGGGGACGGCGCATCCGACCCGCGTTCGGTTCCCGTGACCATGCGGCAATCCTTCGCGGATTGCTTATCGTCGGGATTGGCGCCTTGCTGTGGCGGGTCCCAAGTGTGTCGCACGCATTTGATATCCGGCCAACAGTCAACGTACTGGAAGTCCCAGGATCTGCTTCGGCGAAGACACTCACGGTACGGAATCCGAGGAACCGCGATCTGCCCATCACCTTCGAGATCTTCGAGCGCGACATCGCCGAAGACGGCCAAGAACGCCGAACTCCGGCCGATGACCAGTTCGTGATCTTTCCGCCACAAGCGGTGGTGAATGCCGGCGCGTCTCAAGCCGTTCGGGTACAATGGGTGGGCGATGAGCTCAAACAATCGCGGTCCTTTACGCTCTATGCCGCAGAAGTCCCGGTCGACTTGCAAGGGGCCGGATCGTCTGGGGTGAAAACCGCTTTCCGGATGGGCGCGTCCGTCCATGTTACGCCGCCGAGCGCACAAGCAAAACCGGTTATCGTGGCTTCGAGTTCGGTCGCGAACGGTGTACGCGTGACTCTGGGAAACGAGGGTGATCGCTTTTACTACGTCGACGCATTACAGTTGACGTTTGGCACAGAAACCATTGGCGGCCTGGAGCTTGCGAATGCAGCCGGCAGGACGCTGGTGCCGCCCGGAAAAGTGCGCTCCTTTATCGTCCCTAACGTATCAGGTACGCCAAGCGTTTCCTTCACACAGTGACGGCCCAAATCATGCGCAGTCTCAATTGGATCTGCGTGCTTTGTCTGGCTTTGAACCTTGTAGGGGGATCTCCGGTTTTTGCGCTGTCTGTCTGGCCCACGAACTTGAACCTTAATCCTAAGTCTGATCGCCAGACATATTTGAACTTCGAAGCCCCTTTGACCGAAGACCTGGCCTTGGAGTTTGAAGTTTTCGAACGCCGACCGGGCCAAGGACGGGCCGCTTCGGTTCGGGCAAGGGAAGAGATCATTTCCGTCAAGCCGCCTCTCCTGTTTTTGCCTAAAGGTGAAAGCGGGCGGGTTCAGATTAGCTGGCATGGGCCGCCCCGTCTCGCCCAATCGCAATCCTTTTTTGTTCTCGCCGCACAAGTTTCGCCGAAATCCGATCCCAACGCATCACCAAACTCTGTACAGAGCGAAGTCACTTTGTTGGCCCGCGTTTTCATACCCTTACACGTATCCGCAAGCCCTTACACCGCTCCTGATCTTCGCCTCACCTATTCGTTCCGTGATGAGACAGCCTTTCTTATCAACCACGGACAAATGTATGCGCGCGTTCGGAAGTACCAGCTGGTCGGCTTATCTGGGTCAGGTGATGAGGTTTTCAAGGTGGGAGGTTCTGCTCTGGCTCGCTTCCTTGGAACGGATGCGGTACTCCCCGGCGAAGAGCTCGCATTTAGCACCCGCACGCTGCGCAAGGAGACTTCGAACAAGCCCGTTGATCTGGCACTCCAGACTGTGGAGGCGGTTCCGTGAAGAGATCAGCCCTCCTTTCTATGGCCTGTGCCGCTTCTCTTGGCACGGGATTAGCGGCGCAAGGCGATGCTCTCGATACGTCTCTGGACGGTCCCACACAGAGCGAACCGCTTGGTACAGTGCCGGACGAGCCCGTTCAGAGTGAATCCCTTGAGACGACACCTGATGAGTTTGTTGTTCCGGAGTATGTGATCGAGCTGCCTGTGTTGGTGGACGATCTGATCGTGGGCGATTTGGGCGTTCACATTCATGGAACCGACGTTGTCGGCGTAGACCAGGCATCTTGGCAGAGCTTAGCTCAAGAACACTTTTCCCGGAGGATTTCTGAGGCGCTCTCAAATCAGGCCGTGAGCGATGTAATCGCGATGGATGCGTTCGTCGACGCAGGGTTCGGTCTGACCTATGACCCACTAAACCTCACGATCATGATTGATCCGTCCGATGATCAGCGCCGGGAGCGCGCTCTCTCCTCTCGCACCGGCGGGCCCGCGGTTGGCATCGAAATGGTCAACACGAACATTTCCGGCTATGTGAATTTCGGCGTCGTGCAAGATTTTATCGTCGAGAATTCGATTGGCGAAACAGGCAGAGAGGATCTGCAAGCAACGTTCGACGGCGCCGTGCGCCTGTTCGGCCATGAAGGGATCGCATTCGTGGGGTCCATCATCTTTGACGAAGGGGAAAATACTTGGCTGAGAGGCGATGCGTTCGCGGTTTACGACGACATTGATCGCGCCATCAGGTATTCAGCAGGCGATGTTTTCTTTACCTCCACAGAGTTTCTTGGCGCTCCTCCCCTGCTCGGTGCCGCAATCGAACGGCGGTACGATGATATTCAGCCCTTAAAAGTCATAACATCTACCGGCGATGAAAGTTTCACGCTGCGACGTCCCTCAAGAGTTGAAATATATGTAAACGGAGCCTTTGAACGGACCTTGCAGCTATTGCCCGGCCGTTACAATCTCAGCGACTTCTCTTTCGCAGACGGCTTGAATGACATCCGAATTGTTGTCGAGGACAATACAGGGCAACGTGAGACATACGACTTCTCGTTGTTTCTTTCCTCGCGGGTGCTGGCGAAGGGCGTGAGCGAATTCTCCCTGAGCGGCGGTGTCCAACGCTCCGATGACATCGCTTCCGAAATTGACTACGACTTCGAGGATCCTGCCTGGTCTGGTTTCTTTCGATACGGCTTTACCGGATCTTTCACTGCCGGATTGAGTTACCAGGGGGATTCGGACCTGCATGTGGGAGGTGTAGAAGCCACCATAAGCACCGGATTTGGCGCCTTTTCTACCACGGTCAATAACAGTTGGTCTGGGGAATATGGCGAGGGGCTTGCCGGAACTGTTCAGTGGAATTTTAACTTGGCGCGCGGCACAAGTACGCAAGAACGGGATTTCGAGATCGGCGTTTCTTACGTCGATGAGAACTTTCTGCCTTTGGGACGCGACACACCCTCAAACCCCTTCTCTTTGCGCGCCAATGCGCGCTACAGTCAGGAACTCCCTTTTGAGATCTTTGGATCCCTTTCAGGTCGTTGGGGGCGCCTGCGGGACGCGAGCGTAGACGAGGAATACGGTGTGGGGCTTTCTCTTACGCGGCGCTTTGGAACCGTAACTGCTAATCTTCGCACAGATTACTTTGAAGGTGAGAGAAATGAAACATCGACTTTCGTTTCTTTGTCTTTGCCACTGGTGCGGAATCAAAACGTGGTCGCGTCCTATGATTCGGGGAATTCACGTGGACGTGTCACTTGGAACAAATTCTCGCGAGACGTCGCCGGGGATATCTCCGGCCGGGTCAGTGCTGAATCCGACGAAGATAACACAAGCGCGGAAGGCGAAGTAGTTTACCGGCACAATAGGTTCATCGGCCAGGTGCGCCATGATTACTCGCAACCGGGCCGCTTCGATGGTGATCGCGAACAGAGGACGCGCCTTCAGTTCCAGACTGGTTTCGCCTTCGCGGGGCGCCGGGCGGCTGTGGGCCGGCCCATCACAGACTCCTTCGCCATTGTCTCGCGTCATAAAACTCTCAGAGAACGGCCCATTGAGGTCAACGCCCGCATCACCGGTCCCGAGGCCGTCGCCAGTGTCTTCGGCCCCGCCCTGATTTCGAATCTGGACAGCTACAGAGTGCAAAGTCTCAACTGGGATGTGCGGGACTTACCTGTCGGGTACGATCTGGGTGATACCTCCCGTTCAGTTCTACCGACATTCCGTTCGGGGTCCTGGTACCAGGTCGGATCGGCGGCCTCCTATACCGTAGTGGGTACGGCCCTTGACGCTGACGGCTTGCCCGTTTCGCTTGCCTATGGGGAAGTGAAGGCCACCAACAACAAATCATTCCCGGCAACGAAAACGTTCACCAATCAAACGGGACGATTTGCCGTTCAGAACCTGGAGCCCGGGCGATATGTGGTCGAGTTTGCGGGACTTTCCCCGATCTGGATCGAGTTTGAGATCAGCGAAGATGATCCCAACTATCTCGTTTTGGGCGAGCTGCGAGGAAAGCAAGAATGACTATTCGTACAATGGTTGAATTCGGATTTGCCTTGGCTCTATTTGTGATGGGGGCGACGCAGGCTACGTTTTCCCAAGTGAGTGTCTTAACACCCCCAGCGTGTAACGCGCAGATTGAGTCAATCACCGTGCGAGGCCCCACGACCTATGCGCCATTGAAACCGGGGGCGAGCGAACGTGCAATTGAAATTCGTTTAGCGGACGCGCAGAGCTGCACTTTAACCCTTGCCCTTAAGACCGCGAGCGGACGGACGAGCTTGTCAGGCCCTGGCGGAACGCTTGACTACCGCCTGCTAAACGGGCGCGGTCTCCTTGTTGACTCCGACAGGATCGTCCGGGCGGAAACTTTTCTTACGGACAAGAACGATAATACTGAATTGTTGATTATTCGAGCGTCGATTCCAGCCGGGCAATTGGTGCCGCCCGGATCGTACCGGGATACTTTAATGGTCCAAGTGCTAACGGACAATCGCGTGTTGGATCAAGGAGACATCGCGCTCGAAGCCAACGTGTTGGCGCAAGCAAAGATCGGCTTCGCTGCGCATCGGCTGGGACATTTCTCTTCTCGCAACAAAGTCATCGACTTCGGTTCATTGGAAACCGGCGAGATTGGAGAAGCCAAAATCTATGTTCTCTCGAACAGCGGATATACATTGGAATTCAAATCGGCTCATCAAGGCCGAATGCGCCGCCTGGGGCCAACACCTTCCTTTGTTCCGTACAAAGCAAAGTTGAACGGTCGCGTCCTCGATTTGTCTCAAGATGTGACGTACAAACCGAGAGGGGATGTGCGGCAGCCACGACCGGATCCCTTTCACCTTTCAGTGCAAATTGGTGACACCAGCCGAAGCTTCGCCGGCCACTACCGGGACATCATCACGGCGACCGTTTTTCTGATTGATTGATGAAGGTTGCGCACACCTAGAGCGGCTAGAAGTACCTGGCGGTTCTGGTCGCGAGCAGATTTACCCGTAGGTATCCTGAGCGTTGAGAGACTTTCGGCGGTAGGCGGATCATTTCTAAGTTTGCCGCTGCGGGACTTGGAGGCAACGAACTTGCCAGCCCGTAACACCCCGGTACCTCATCGAGGACACGAGGGACGACCCTCAAGTCAGCGGGCCACACGTTGATTGGGGTTCAGGTTCGCCTTCAAGTGCTTGCGATTCCGGATCATACTTGCCGGCCAATTCATCCATACAGCTTTGCGACCACAGCGGAACTCCCGCAAGATAGCCCGCGCGGCCAAGAAGATGTGCGGCAATGGGCGCCGTAAAGAACAAAAAGATGATACCCGCGAGCGCCCTGGCTGCAACCTCGAGGGACTGCGCCTCAAGCGCAAGAGCGGCAAGGACAAGGCCCGCCCCCAGGGTTCCTGCTTTGGTTGCCGCATGCATCCGAACATAAAGATCTGGCAATCGCGCCAGACCGATTCCTGCCACGAGCGAGAAAGCACCGCCGATCAAAATGATGACGCCGCCAATAAATTCAATCATGAGCTCTCTCCGGATGTTTGGGACGACTCAGCATTGTCGCCCGAGTCCAGGCTGGCGCGGTGTTGGACGTAGCGTGCAAATGCAACCGTTGCCAAAAAGCCGACGAGCGACAACGCGATCGCAACGTCCAGATAAGCATATTCCTCGGTCACAACGGCAATGACGCCAATGAAGGCGATGCCCAACAAAGCCAGCATGTCCAACGCAACAATCCGGTCCGAAAGTGTCGGCCCGCGGACAAGCCGAAACACCGTAAACCCTAAGGAAATCAGCATGGCCACCAACGCGGCATGACCTGACCAAATCAGAAACGCTTCACCAAATTCGTCCATAACCCTAGTTGAGTGCCTCCTGTATTCTGCGCTCGAAACCATCCTTTATTTCCCGGCGCAACGCCTCGGGGTCGTCCACATCCATGACGTGGACATACAATGTGGAACGGTCCGTCGAAACATCGACGCTGAGCGAGCCCGGTGTCAGGCTGATCAGGTTGGCCAACAGCATGATTTCAACTTCTGAGTCCACGTCTAACGGCACCGCGATAATTGCAGGACGGAAACTCATCCGTGGGCTAATCGTATCTGCCGCTACACGAAAGGCCGAAAGAAACAACTCGATCAAAAAAAGTCCAGCAAGCCGGGCTATGCGAATTGGCCGATTAAAATTATCCGGATTGAAACGGTGACGGACAAGCCACAATGACAAGAAGCCGAGGACAAAACCGAAAACGAGATTCTCGGGCGAAAAGCTGGCGGTGACGGCCCCCCAGACCAGTGCCAAAATTAGGTTGAGCAGAAACAAATTCATGGATGCTCTCCTGCGCCGTTCAGAACGGCATCGATATAGGGGCCAGGATCCAACAACTCATTCGAGGCGCGCAAGGACGCCTCGACAATCGGCGCGGCATACAGTCCGAGGGCAAAAGTAAGAGCCGTTAGAGTGGTTATTGTACCAATGCGCAGCGATCCGGCTCTGTAGCCGTCAGCCGCTGATTTCTCGGACGTCTCCCGCCAAAATACAAGAGCAAATGTCCGTCCTACAACGATCAAGGTGAGGAAGCCCGTCACCAGGATTGCAGCCACAAGGACATACGCTCCTTCGCCAAGCCCAGCTTGAACCAAGTAAACCTTCGGCCAGAAACCTGCAAAAGGCGGAACCCCAGCAAGCGACAGCCCAATGATTAAGAAGGCAATCGCCACAAACGGTGCGCGCTTGTACAGACCAAAGAGGGTGTCGATTTGATTGTTGCCGCCCCATCCAATGATCAGGCCTACCACCATGAACAAAGCTGCAGAGATTATGATGGAATGGATCACGTAAAAGATCGAACCCAGCAAAGCGGTCTCTGTTCCAATCGCCAATCCCGCAATCATGGTTCCGGCCCCGCTGATGACCGTGTAGGAAACCACGCGGCGGATATCCCGTGCCGTAAGAGCGCCCAATGCGCCGAAGACCATGGTTCCAACTGCCGCCCACACCATGGCATCGCGGGCGAGATCTCCTGACTCGGGGAACACGGTCGTGAAGACGCGTATGAGCGCATAAACCCCGACCTTCGTCATCAAGGCGGCGAAAACCGCTGAAACGGTGGGCAGCGGCGTGTGATAGGCAGCGGGCAACCAAAAATAAAGCGGAAAGAGCGCTGCTTTCATTCCAAGCGAAACCAAGAACAGAAGGATGACGGTTTCAAGAGCTGCGCTGTTTGGCAGCGCCGCCACTTTGACCGAAAGATCGGCCATGTTCAGTGTACCGGTCATGCCATACAGCAACCCGATGGCGATCAACAAAAAGGTCGTCGCCAGGAGATTGAGAACGGCGTATTTCACGGCGCCATCGATTTGCTCGCGCCCTCCCCCCAACACCATTAGGCCAAATGACGAAATGAGCGTGACTTCGAACCAGACATAGAGATTGAAGATGTCACTGGTCAAAAACGCACCTGCAACGCCGGTCATCAAGGCGAGCAAAAGGGGAAAGAAGCCCGAGCGCTGGCAATGCTCCGGCGTATCCGCCAGGCTGAACAGCGTGATGACGAGAGCAACTGCACAAGCGGCCACCGTAAGCCCCGCGCCGAGTGTGTCCGCGGCCAATGCGATGCCAAACGGGGCGGGCCACCCTCCCATCGACACGGCAAGCACGCCGTGGGTCCAAACATGCGCGAAAAGAATGATCGCGGCTATGCCTTGGGCAACGATTCCCAAAACGCCGACCACAAGCTGAGCACGTCTGTTGCCCCAGGCCGCAACCGCAAGGGCAGCCGCCAAGACCGGAATGAGCACCGGCCAAACAACGAGCCATTGTGTGATATCAGACATCGCGTCCACGCAAAGAAGTTAGACTCTGCTCCGGCTCAGCGTACCGCATTTCGTCCGTATCCACCGTTCCTAGGGTCTGGTAAGCCCGATAAGCCAGAACCAGAAGGAACGCAAAAAGAGAGAAGCTGATCACGATCGCCGTCAGGATGAGGGCCTGGGGCAGCGGGTTCGCAAAACCAGGTTCCGCGACTTTCATCATGTCCGGAATAAGCGGTGGCTCTTCAAGGGTTAGTCGGCCAGCAACAAAAATCAGCAGGTGCGTTGCATTGCTCAGGACAAAAATGCCGAGCACGAGACGCATTATAGAACCGGAAAGCAGGAGATAGACGCTGAGGGCGAACAAGACCCCCACCACCATTGCGAATGCGTCTTCCACTTAGCCGTCCTCCTCAAGCGCGCATATGATCCCCACGATCGCCCCAACCACAACCAGATAGACCCCGATATCGAATAACACGACGGTGGAAATGTACTTCAGGTCCGGATTGAAATCGGGAAACCACCACTGACCGGTCAGGAACGCATCGCCGAATGCGATCGACATGAGACCGCTCACGCCCGCAGCGAAAAGCCCGAACCCCGCAATGGAGATGGGCGGCACGACGAGGGCGCGCCGCGTCGCTGATACCCCTTCTGCGATGGCGTAGGTCGCAAAGGCGGATGCTCCCATAAGCCCGCCAATAAAACCTCCCCCTGGCTCGTTGTGTCCGCGCAGGAGAACATAGATCGAGAACAACACCGTCAGGCCAACCAGAAACGGTGTGGCTGTGCGTAAAATCAAAGAGTTCATGGACGTCTCTCCGCTTCAGATTCTGTGCGGCGGCTGCCAGCAGCGAGCAGACCCAGCACCGCGACACCGGCGATGACCACGACGGCAATCTCTCCGAACGTATCTAGGGCGCGAAAGTCGACGAGGATCACGTTGACGATGTTACGTCCGTATGCCTCCGTGTAACTGCGTTCGGCGAAGTACTCACTCAAAGTAAGATCAAGCGGTTGGCTCGTGATCGAAAAGAGAAGAACGGTGACTGCCACTCCGATCGTGGCCGCGATTGGTATGTCTCGCAGGGCGCGAGGCGCCCCGCGCCAGTCTTTCCCGTCCACCGGCAATCGCATAATGACGAGCGCGAGAATGACGACCGACAACGTCTCGACCATCAGCTGGGTGAAGGCAAGGTCCGGCGCACCAAACAGCAAAAACACAAACGCCACCGCAAGTCCGAGAACACCCGTGGAGAGAATGGCAACCAACCGCGATCGCGCCAACACGATGGCCAATCCGCCGATGACGGTCAATACTCCGACGCCCCATATATAAAAATCTGCAGGCGGAATAATTGGCCGCTCCAAGGCCTCACCCAACACCAAGGTGGGGGCGATGAGAGCGGCCGCAACGATCCCAAAACTGATCAGTAAGTACCGCCGCAACGAGCCCGTCTGGAGAACCCCGGTCAAAGCGCGTGCAAGGCCCATCAGACCGTCCATAAACTGATCGTAGCCTTGATCGGGGCCCCAGACTTTCCCAAACAGACTGTTGAGAGCCCTGCGCAGCGACGATGACACGGCAAACACCAATGCACCCAGAGCGATTGTCGCTGCACTGAGCGCGAGCGGCAACTCGATCCCGCCCCAGAGATAGAGGTCAACCTCCATGGCGCCCCCGCGGACCGCGGACGCCGCAGGACCAACGAAATAGCTGTCCGCAATATCGTTGCCCGGCCCGGCTATCAATCCCAGAACGGATAGAACGATAGGGCCGAGCCAAAGCGAGACCGATCCCTCTTTCGGCTGTTTAGGTGTCTCGCCCGGTGATCCGAAGAACGGTTTTGCCCCAACGAGAAAGGCCGCCGCAAACAAAAGTGCATTGCCGATTACGAGAACGGATGTCACTTCGAGTGTCCACGGACCGTCGAGAGACGCCTTGTAGGCAAATTCCTTGGCAATGAAGCCAAAAAACGGGGGAAGGCCTGACATGGACAGGGCCGCGATGAGCGAAGCCGCCGCTGTTAAGGGCATGGCGCGGGCTAACCCTGAAAGCTTCGACACGTCCCGGGTTCCAGTTCCGTGATCGACCGACCCGGCGGCCATGAACAGGGCGCCTTTGAAAAGAGCATGGGCGAGCAAATAGGCCATGGCGGCCTGTATGGCTTTATCATGCCCCAAACCAATGAGAAGCACGAGAAGTCCCAGACTTGCGACAGTGGTTTGTGCCAGAATCAACTTCAGATCGGTATTGCGCAGCGCCAAAAAACTGCCGATCAAAAATGTAGCACCGCCAAAGACAACAAGAAGCACCTGCCAAATCTCCGTGCCGCCAAGACCGGGATTCATTCGCGCGAGAAGATAGACACCGGCCTTGACCATCGTTGCTGAATGCAAGAACGCCGATACGGGCGTCGGCGCTTCCATCGCGTTCGGCAACCAGAAATGGAACGGTGCTTGTGCGGACTTAGTGAATGCTCCCGCCAGGACGAGGATCAGTATGCTGAGATATAAGGGATTCTCTTTAAAGAGATCGCCTTGGGCCAGCAGCTCCGAAAGCTCCATTGATCCGCCGACATGCGCCATCAGGAGCAATCCGGCGAGAAGCGCAAGCCCCCCTCCCCCGGTTACGGCGAGCGCTTGGACGGCGGCCCGGCGCGACTTCGCTTTGTCGTGGTTGAACCCTATGAGGAGAAACGATGTGATGGAGGTGAGCTCCCAAAAGACGAACAGAGTCACTACATTGTCCGACAACACGAGGCCCAGCATGGAGCCCATGAACATCAAAATGAACATGAGAAAGCGGCCAAGATCGGCATGGCGTTTGAGATATGCTGCCGCATACAGGACGATAAAGGTGCCGATACCGCTGATCAAAAGGGCGAACAGCAGGCTGAGACCATCAACATAAAACGACAGATTAATCCCGGCGGAGGGAATCCACTCCGTAGAAAACCGGAGCACCTCTCCCGATCCCACGGGCTCAATGAATTGACAAAAATAGACGAAGAGGCTCGCGGGAAGAAGTGCGAGCACCCAACCTGTGAACGATCCGGTTAGCTGTCTTACCATCGGCGCCAAGACGGCGATGACAAAGGGAGCCAGCAACACAAATAGCATTCGTCAACCACCCCGAGAGCACGATGGGCATGCCAAAGCAGCAAATACTGAGGAACTCGGCGCCGCGGCCCAATAGTGAGGATTACAACAAAAAGCCGCGCACCCGCAGGTTCGCAGCTTCTCTACGCGTACTGTCTTTATCGCAGTTAATCAAAGACTTGTTACGTTCCCGGGTTGATTTAGGTTCAATCGCTCCAGCGTGCAAGGGGTAGCGGTCTCCTTATGGCAGACAATGCACCGTCTTTGGTCGGCTATCGCGAGACGACGGCGCCCTGCTCCGATGCTCCTTGGGCTCCTTGGGCTCCTTGGATTCGAATTTGGGGGGGCTTTCAAAACGGCTGCGTGTCAGATGTCAACGAACTGAGATCCCTGCGTACCCTGTCTAGGGCCGGAGTGGACGTGGCATCATTGGTGAGCCCGGCAGGGATCGAACCTGCGACCCACTGATTAAAAGTCAGTTGCTCTACCAACTGAGCTACGGGCCCACGGAGGAAGGCAGATGGGGCGCCGGTTGCGCCCGCCTCCCAGAAGAAGCCGGAAAATAGGGACAGCGCGTGTGAAAATCAAGGGGAGAGTGAAGGCTGGTGCGCAGTTCCGTGGGCAACGAGTTCGACTTAGCAGATCATCCTAAGGCGGGACCGGGTTGAGCACCGGGTGGTCGCTTAAAAATGACACAGGCTGCAATTCCACATTGGCCTGGAGGCTTTGGGCATCCTATCCCAGGGCTTTCTGGTTACCGGATCAAGTCTTAGATGACGGCAGGCAAGACTCAACCTGAGCCATTCGCGGCGGCGCTCACCCTTTGGGCCTCTTCAAAGCGCGCTTTGAAGTCAGCGAACGCTCCGGAAGCAACCGCTTCCCTAATGCCCGCCATAAGTTGCTGGTAGAAAGACAGATTGTGCCATGTGAGCAGCATCGCCCCCAAGTGTTCACCCGCCTTAAAAAGGTGATGGAGATATGCTTTTGAATAGTCGCGCGATGCCGGACACGGACTTTCCGCATCGATAGGGGCCGGATCGTCCGCGAACCTGGCGTTGCGCAGGTTGATGGTGCCATAGCGGGTGAAGGCCTGACCGTGACGGCCGGATCGCGTGGGCAATACACAGTCGAACATGTCGATGCCCCGGGCGACGGCACCGACAATATCATCGGGCTTGCCGACTCCCATGAGATAACGCGGTTTCCCCGGCTCGAGTGCGGGGCAAGTCACGTCCAGCATCTCAAACATGGCATTCTGTCCCTCACCCACTGCCAGGCCGCCAACCGCGTAACCATGAAAGCCGATCTCTTGAAGCGCCGCCGCGGAGCTCTCACGAAGCCCAGCATAGACACTGCCTTGGACAATCCCAAAGAGCGCCCGTCCCGGCTGATCGCCGAAGGCAGTCTTAGACCTTTCCGCCCAGCGCAAGGACAACTCCATTGAAGTTTTTGCATCCTCTTCACTCACGGGAAACGGGGTGCACTCATCAAACACCATCTGGATGTCCGAACCCAGCGCCGTTTGAACTTCGATGCTTTGCTCAGGCGATAACAGATGCTCCGATCCATCAATGTGCGAACGGAACGTCACGCCTTGTTCCGACACCCGGCGCAGCTTGGACAGGGACATGACTTGAAAGCCGCCTGAGTCGGTCAAAATGGGATGAGGCCAGTTCATGAACGTGTGGAGGCCGCCAAGCGCAGCAACGCGCTCCGCCCCCGGACGAAGCATGAGATGATAGGTGTTGCCGAGTAGGATATCGGCGCCCGTCTCGCGCACCTGGCCCGGATACATGGCCTTCACCGTCGCCTGTGTGCCGCACGGCATAAAGGCGGGCGTGCGAATGGCCCCCCGCGGTGTTGACACAACTCCAGTGCGCGCCAGCCCCTCTGTTGCAGCTACGCTAAACTCAAATTCGGAAGTCGATAACGAGGCTCGCGCCTCCGGGGTCGCCGTCAGGACCTAGCGCCCAAACAGCCAGCCGAAAAAGCCGCGCTTCTTTTTTGGGGTTTCGTCCAAATCCTCCACCCGGTACGCCGCTTCGAACGGGGTGAGCCGGGATTTCTTTGGATCGCTCCAGGTCTCGAACGTGGCGTTCTTCTTGCGATCCGCCAAAACCTGCTGGGTGGGGTTGAGGCCAAGGTCGTGGGACAGAGACTTGCCGTATTGCATCATGACCTTTTGCATTTCCTGGCCCGGCTGCATCTGGAAAGACATCAACTGATCAGGGGTCTCCCAACTTTCAGCGGTGCGCGGCGAGAAGTATTGCACTTTGCCGTTCCACTGTTCGGCTTGGGCAGCCAATTGCCGCTCTTGCTTGAGTTTATCGAGCGTATCTTCAAGCGCTTTCTTCGATTTCTTCGGCATCTTACTTACTCTCTTTTGGGGCCTGCTTGCCTATGGGTCTTTCCCGATTTCGCGCTCAGCCATCGGCCCTTCAGCTCTCGCAGCTGGCATCTTTTGCACAATGTATCATTTCAACGCGTCAACTTCAAACTTCGCGGCTTGTGCGGTCTTTCTAGCTCTCGACCGATTGAGTCCGTTGCAAGGGTTTCTTGTACCATTCAAAGCCGTCTCCCGGCGTAAGCAGAGCCGCATCCACTTCTCCGCCAACAGTTTCTACTTCCAAGCTCATGCGCTGCTGGAAGGAATTGAGGTTGACGAGCGCCTCTGCTGTGCTCGCCAAATCGGCTTCCGGCAAGGCTTGAATGGCACTGTAAATCGGGATCATGTGGTGAATGGCTTGATGTTCAAAAATCGAATGGAAGAAATCGCTGATGGACTCGCTGAAGTCTTCTTGCTGTACCGACTGTACAAAACCCTCGACCTGATCGTCCGTTAAGTCCGGAATGATGCCAACGATTTGATCCATCAGACGCGGTACCAATTCAAACGTCTTGTGAATGACCAGCGACTCTAAGTGAGGATCGATGCCGTAAAGCAGTGTGCGGATCATCCGATCTTGCGCGAACGGTTGGATCACGACAGGCAGCTCGTTGCTGAGCTTGGCAAAGATGTGATCGCCTCGCTTCACGTGGTCGGCAATGACGTTGGACACCTCATACGAGCACAGTTCCGGATGCACTTGGCCCTTTCCGTAGCCCGCGAACACAATGCCCGTATAAGGCCAGGCCTCGGGGAAATAGTGTTTCGTCACAATGAGGTACGGGAGTTCCTTCAACTTATCCAAAGCCGATTGGTCAAGCTGATGCTTAGAGATGAAGACACTCAGTTCACCATTGATGATGTCACCGTATTCTTTGTCGAGGTGTTGATTGAAGTCCGGGGGAAAGCAGGGCAATTCTTCCCGCTCGTCATCGTAATCATCCAGGGTGATGCGGTCGTAAATCTGACCAATGGCGACGCCGATCAGCTGGTCCTCGCTTGGCACTTGAGCCGCAGACTCATTCGTCATTAACAGCCCGCGAATTTGGTCAGCTCTATATTCGATCGTGGCGAGCAAGCTTTTCAGCATGATCGCATATTGTTCGCTCTGCAGCTTTTTCGGAAAGAGATCCTTGTTGCCGTTGAGGAAGGCAAAAAAGTCGTTCGCATAATCCTCGACAGATTTAAAGACAGGCTTTTTCGCGTGCGCCTTGTAGGCGTTTATGACCGTTTTCCAAGGCAGCCCCATGATCTCCGCGTTGGAGTAGATCATCATCGCAACAGGCTGTCCGTCGGACACTTCAAACAGTTTGTTGACGCCGGTGTAAGTCTTTCTCGGCACACCATCTATGGCCACTGTGACCACACTGTCCGCGGCGACCGCGACGGCCTTATTGTTCATGAGAACGACTTCAGATGTCACAGTAAATACCCCCACTCGGCATGTTGTTCACATCGGTAACCATGGTTCCGGCGCCCGGCTCTGATTGGAGCCCCAGGCGGTATACCTATCCTATGCAAATACTATACGGAAATCCCGCTCAATTGCCAGAAATCTGGTTGGGCGGGGCTGTTCTGGAGAAAAAGCAGGCATCTCCATAAGAATAAAACCGATAGTTTGAGGCAATCGCATGGCGATACAGGTCCAGCATGCGTTCCGTTCCTAGGAATGCGGACACAAGCATAAGAAGCGTCGATTTGGGCAAGTGGAAATTGGTGAACAAGGCATCGACGATACGAAACTGATACCCAGGCGTAATGAAAAGATCCGTCTCGGCGGCATATTCTGAAACTCTCCCAGAATCGATGGCCGCGCTCTCCAGAACTCGCAACGCTGTCGTTCCCACTGCCACGATCCTGCGGCCAGCGGACTTTGCCGCGTTGATCGCTTGGGCACTGGGCGCCGTAATCTCTGCGTATTCCTTGTGCATCTTATGGTTTTCCACGACCTCGGTTTTCACTGGCAAGAAGGTGCCGGCGCCGACATGGAGCGTGACCTCGCACCATTCTAAGCCGCGCTTGGCGATCCCTTCCATCAAGGCGGGTGTGAAATGCAGGCCCGCCGTGGGCGCCGCAATGGCCCCCGGTGCCTTGGCAAAGATGGTTTGATAATCGCGTTCGTCCTGCGCGTCGGGACCCCGGCGCGCGGAGATGTAGGGCGGTAGGGGAACCTCGCCTTCGGACTGCAACGCGTCCAACAACTCCTCTTTCGAACACGCGAACGCGAGCTCCACTTCTCCGTGTTCCATTGTGGCGACGACTTTGGCCCGCAATGTCTGCCCCCCTAAGAGCAGTTCATCTTGATCCCGCACGCGCCGGGCAGGACGAATAAATGCCAGCCATGTTCCGTCGACGGTTGGTTTGTGGAGCGTGAGCTCTACGTTGACCGCCTGCGAGTGTGTTTGATGTGTACGCGCGATGCGTTGACCATGAAGACGGGCGTGGATGACTTTGGTGTTATTGAAGACCAAGAAATCGTCCGGACGCAACAGGCCCGGCAACTCGTTAACGGTTCTGTCTTGGTGCTCGTGTTCATTTGCAACCAGCAGCTTTGCGTCTTCGCGTGCCTGCAGCGGTCTCAGCGCGATACGGTCCTCCGGCAAGTCAAAGTCGAATTCGTCAACTTTCATCGGCCGGATATCGTAAGCCCGGAGGGTGCGACTCAGGAGCCGCCTTGGGCGTCGGCGGCAACCTGCATGCGAACGATGATGTCAGGATCGCCATCGAACGCAGTGCCATTGTTGCCCTTGCCCTTTTTGATGGCGTCAACATGGTCCATACCGTCGACGACTTTGCCCCAAACCGCATGCTTGCCGTTCAGCCATTCCGCGTCGTCGAATAGAATAAAGAACTGGCTGTTGCCTGTTCCCGGACCCGCATTGGCCATGGACAAAAATCCCCGTTCATGCTGATTTTTGTTTTCCGGATAAACTTCATCCGGGAGGTTGGGCAGATCCGAGCTGCCGGTGCCATTGCCTTTGGGGTCTCCGGTTTGGGCCATGAACCCGTCTATGACTCGGTGAAACTTCAACCCATCATAAAATCCAGCGCGCGCGAGCTCTTTGATTCGCCCGACTGTCTCAGGGGCATCTTCGTGGAAGAGCTCGATTGTCACACGGCCATCTTTCAGTTCGAGATAAAGGGTGTTTTCCAACTTGAACTCCTTTTCAATGTTGTCTTGAGATTCCGCGAGACGTACATTCGCGTTCAACTCCCAATCAGTCCAAAGTTATCTAGAGCCGTTTTGGTTTGGACGGAAACACAAAACGGCTCCAGATTCTTTGTTTTGCGCGTTTCCTGACGGTGA
>JANQPV010000076.1 GCA_028285305.1 Alphaproteobacteria bacterium
ACCCATTTGGAACGCCCGGAACGATAGGAGACAAGGTTCGAGCTCCTTTGTGATCTCAGGCGCCACTTCGGGATCGAGATAGTGGTCCATCGCCCAGGCGAACGGCGCTTCCCAGAATGCAGCTTGATACTTCCAAAATACGTCAATATTCTCAAAGAGGACTGAGGAACTCATTGTGTGCCTCCTGATCTAACGGGTCGATTCTCATCCGCCTCATGATGATCTTGCGTCCTGCAGGCTCTTCGCGTACGAGCGCTTCATGTAGTCGACCATTTCCGCAGTGCCGTCGACGAATTCGTCTTTAAGGTCATAGTTTGCCAATTGCCAGAACGGATGGTGCGGGCCTCCGTTCCGCATGTCGCTTAAGGTCTTTTTCATGGCCTCTAGTAAATGACGTTGTTCTCTCAATGGTAGCTCATTGAAAATGAAGTACTGCAATGCATGCCCGGGATCAGCTCTACCCGATAGATGAGCCCGGTAGGACAGCAGACAGATTTCGAGCTCCTTTGTGATCTCAGGCGCAACATTGGAATCGAGGTGTTTATCGAACGCCCAGGCGAACGGGATCTCCCAATATGCAGCCTGATAAGACCAGAGTTTTCCTATATTTCTAAATGATACGGAGGATGCCAAGACTATACTCCTATTCTAGCACTATTGTCTTCTTGAATTTCTCTTCGTCGAGACCATTGACGAAACCTCTCAACTGATCTGCATTATGTCGGCTCAAACCATGGAGGTCGATCACCAACACATCTAGATTCGTTTTTCCATCCAGATGATCTAGTGCGGCGTTGATCACCTTGTTGTAATTGAAAAAGCGATCCGGAATTCCTCCGCCCACGGCATCGTAAGTGAGTTGTGTATTTGGATCAACCCAGTCTGGCCCCTTGCCTTGAACGTATCGTTGCAGAGCAACCTTTTGGTGTTGACTATCGAAGACGCGATTTTGTTTGCTTAGATACCTTTCTAGACGGATAGCGGTTGAGATTTCATTCGGTCTCATAGCCTGAGGTCCATTGTCGAACCCAAGATCCATGATACGTGCGACTTCTTGTGGCGTGGCGCCGTCAGGATAGAGCTCTTCAAAAATCCTGACGATTTCCTTCTCGTCTGTGTCGAACTGACTTTGTTCGAACGTCCATTTTCGAGATGCTAGACCATTCTTAAGTTCATGTCTTACCTTGTGTTGCAAGTTAAACTTCCATACTTGGCCCGGCGTTCGCTTCGCGGCTGCGCCGCTCCTTGCTTTCACTTGCATATGAACCGCATCGACCGCGTCGTCGAAGTCGATTTCGTTCGTCATGCTGCGCAAGACCTCGCGCCAGGCATCATCCGCGATGTCCGTAGGCGGTATATTGTGCCAGCGCCCGGCAATCGTTTCATCGACCATCCGCTTGAAGGCGGCCTCGTCGTCCAGGCCATCGTTCAAATAGCGCAAATAACGATCGGTCGCGTCTTTCGTCAGGTTGTTGGCGTCGCCGCCCGCCCGATTTATGAACCCCCAAGAGCGGTTGCTGAGCGCGTCCCCCGGTGTTGGAGAGAAATCGGCGAAAATATCGCCCCATGATTCATTCAGACGGCGACTCGTTTTGGCCTCTGCATAGAAGTCGTCGGTAAACTTATTCGCGGGCCGACCGGTTCGCGTTAGCCGGGCAGCAAACTCCAATGCATCCTCTTCCGACAGACCATATTGGGGATTGTCTCCGAGGCCGCGCCTCAAGAATTCGATGAATCTTTCGTTCACCACTCCATCCAGCTCGGGGTGTGAGCGGATGATTTCGCCTATTGCCTTCTCCGATGGCGCTTCGGAGATAAGATGCCTGAGATCCGGCGCCGCATACCCGGGCGATTCTGCGGCCTGCAGGCCGATCTTGGGTTCACTGCGGCTGCCAAAAACCTTGGAAAACGCGACGTCGAGCGAAACGCCGTCCTCTACCGACGTGCGTACCACATGGTCAAAAATGTCCGGTCGCAGCTCGCTCGGATTTGTGCGCCGCGCGCCCAGTTCCTCCGCCATGCGTAGGGCGTCTTCCGCCGGGATCCCCGCCGCCAGCGCCCTGTCGTTGAAATCAATAATCTGGGCGGCGGTTTTGACGTCAAATCCCGGATCATCGCCAAGGTAGGCTCGCGCCCAATTCTTAAGCTCCCCCGTCGTGTGGTCAAAACCCCGCCGCAGCACAGGCATTAGGACTTTGGCTCCGGCAATCTGCACGCCCGTGAGCCCGAGCTGCGCCCCCGTTCCATAGGCAGCCGCGATCAGATCTCTAGTAAACGGCACCGTGGTCTCGGCCCCCAGGGCGTCACCCACCTGGGTTCTTGCGCGGCTGGCCGCAATATCGGCCAAAGCACCAACAGCCATGCCGGATAAGAATCCCGGTGCTGCTGCTCCGGCCGCCAACCCGATAACTCCGTAGTAAGCGAAGTCGTAGACAAGGCTGACCTCGTCCTGGGGCGACCAGCCCGGCCGGTCATAGTAAAACGCCGGACCGTCCTTTCCCGCCGGCAAGAGTATAATGTTGCCCTCGGGATCAATATCGACATCCGCACGCGGATCGATTTTGCCCCACTGTTCGATAAAGATCTGCCCAGCGCGAATGGGGTCGCCGTTGGCGCCGAATACCATTTGCTGGCGTACACGTTTGGCAATGTTCTTGATGGAGCGTTTGCGCGCATTGTACTTGCGGCGCTCTTGATTGGTTCGCGGTTTGGGCCAGTTGGCCGTGGCTTCGCGCAAAATATCGTCGAATCTTCCAAGATCTTCGATTCCAAATTCAAGAAGGTTATATCCCCTTTCCTTCGTATACTGTAAGCCGCCCGTGTCACGGAGATGCGCATAACCCGGTTTGTTCGAAGTGTTCGCGAGCTTTTTCCAGGCCGTGCGTGCGTCAGTCCTCCAATTTCCGCCCGTGCGATACCAGTCTTTGGCGCCTGATGCCTGCGATCCGTTGCCACTTGATTGGCCCACCAAGTGCAGGAGCGGGTTGGGCGCCACGCCCTCTTGACCACCGTCACTTAACGTCAATGGCCCGATGCCCGCGGGGTCTTGGCCAGATAGGAGACTGTCCGCACCGGACAGATCTTCAAAGAGGATGTTAGCCGGCTGACCCGTTACCCCGTTCCATTCTTGGAGCTGGAAGTAGACAGGTTGGCCCACGCCTTCTGTGTTCAGGCGGCCGCTTGCGTCGACCCAATGGCCGGTGGGCAGCGCATGCCCCGGCGACAACGTAACTTTGGGTTCATTTGCAGGTTTGCCGCCGCCTTGCGGACTCCAAGGCTTAGGAAGACTATGGATTACCGAACTGGGATCCACATGTGTGACCGCCGGCACCGAGGCGCCATAGGAGCTTATCCGCACCCCGGTCTGCGGGTCACTCGTGACTTGCTGAATGTTTCGGTCTTGGGGTTGCGAAGTTTCACTTTCGAGACCGTTCGCCCTTTCCGCAGCATGGGCCGTTCCAAAGAGCGCGCCGCTAACCGTTTTGCCAACCTGCCGGGCCGTCTCGCCCAAACCACGCATAACGTGCTTAAAAGCTTCCGAACGCTCTTGCTCGTCCGCGATGGGCGAGGGCCCCCAGGGTGACCGCATTTGACCCGTTGTAGAAGACGTCAAACCAGGCGGGCCGTCCCACGGCGTCAACGAAACGTCGTTTTGCTCTTTGGGCGTACTGAAACCTATAGGGCGCGCGTTCTGTACTCCCCAGTCAGTGGCCTGGTGCGGACCGTAGCCGTGCAGTGGCCGGTCGGTCAGAGGTGCGCCCAAGTCGTTCGTCTTGCTCCGATGGGGATAGGGCGGCAAGGGAGGCAAGTATCGATGCCGGTTCAATGCGCCGACCGATCCAGGCATAGAGAAATGATCTGAACGCAACGGAGAGTACTCGTCAGTGTACATATTTCGTGTGCTGGGCGCCCCCCTCCTCAGTTGACTATTGTCCGCTTCGAACGTCCGCCGGAGCGGAGCATATTGTTCCAGTCGACTCGTAGGTGCAGTGGCTTGCTGTCCGATCAATGATTCCGGTTCCACTCCTCGCCTTTGAGGTATACTCGGCGGGGTTTCACTGGATTCGTACACATCAGAACCGTCATTGGCTTCAGCTCCGATATCTCGGACTGGCGATAATCCCAGTCCTGCCTTATCCAAGGCCTCTTCTAGTTGCTGCTCTACGCTCTTGGAAGGCTTTTCAGCGTTTCTTGAGCTGTCGAGCTTGGACTTCAAACCGACTGCCTCGTTGACAATCTCTTCCAGTTTCTTGCGCCAATCAATTTGGCTTGGATCGGAGGGCGTTGCGTCTTGCCTCCGCTTCGTAGACTTGGATTTCATAGTGATTTCTCAACTCGGTGAGAGATTTTCTTGGCGAGCGATCGCGAGATCTCCACGCCGAGCCTCTATCTATCGGATAGTCACGCGTTTTGACTTGTCGTGACTATTTGTGGGATGACTATCTACCGTGGAAGGTTGAGGAAGTTAGACTCGCTCTTTGTGGACTCTAAGAGCTCAGTCAGTTGTGCTACCTACGCGTGAGGATGCACAAAAAGACGAAAAGTCATCGCGAAGTATACGATTCCCAGCACCAGCTTCTGCCATCGAGTAGATCTCATGTAATGCGAATTAAGAAGCAACGCGACGGAAGGTAACCTTTAGATCAGATGTGTTATGACCGTATACACATAAAGTCTTGCAGCGAAGAGCCCACTTTCCATAAACACCCCAAATGCCTGGAGTCCAAGTAACGAACTCAGAGCAATAACAGGCAATGCAGTTGGAATGCCGGCGGTTTTCATCTCACTCCCCGGGCATAAAGAGCTCTTGCGAGCTCTTGCCAGCTTTCATCATGTTTCGCTGTCTCCACTCACTTTGGAGTGCTGCCCATTCACCGGTATCTTCGTAGAAAGAATAAGCGACGGCGCCATTTGGTACACTGACAATGTCACCAGGTTCGGTCTCTATCACGTCCCCCGGCGCCATTTTCTCGCCGTGGAATTCGATCTCGCCTTTACCCAGAAACAGAAACTCGAAGTTCACAAAAGTGTGGTTGCCGGCTGTTAACGAACGTGGCCACAGTCTAATCCAATTCGACGTCACGCACCAAACCACCAATAGATCCTCGCCGACCGAGTAGACTTTATTCTTAAGTATGCCCGTTCGGCCCATATATTCTTGAGCATACGAGCAGTCCGGCGCTTCGACTTCCCACCCCAGACCTTCGATTAGCTCGTTATCTTCTGTGTACCACACGCTCTTCATTTTGCCCTGGGTGACGACGCCGTGGGTCAGCCATATCCAAGGCTCCTCAAGGACAATCTTGTGACCCTCGATAAAGTCGTCCTTGTTCTTTGCCGCCCACCTGACGACGTGGACAGGTCCAAACTCTCTCAATTCACTGTACATCGACCTTAAAACTCCCGACGTGGTGAGGAGTAGAAACAAATTTTCCGCCTGACTGGCGAATTTTATGTTGAATCTTTTCGCCTGCGTACTTCTCCAAGATATCCCGGTTGGAAAAGCGGTCCTGCCGGTCCTCCAAGACTTGTAGCGGCGCGGCCTCTATGAGCAACTTTTTCAACTCCTCATAGGAGGTCAATGATGTGCCTTGGTGTTTTACTCGGACCAACTCCTCTACGCCGCCTACGGCGTATGATACCAACATGTTCTTTCGATTGTAGTCTCTGATCTCCATTTCTAAAATCATGCTACTGTTCCGTTCCTTGTTCCTGTTGCTGTCCATGTGATTTCGGAGTTTCCTTGTACGGCGTTTCCTCCAGAACCCCCTCCACCTGGACCAATAGTTGAGCCGCCGGTACCGCTTGAGCCTGTGGCACCTTTGCCTCCGCCATTACCTCCTGGATGAAGAGTGGCGCCACTCCCGCCAACACCTCCGCCTGTCGCCGTGCCCACACCCGGTGAGCCAGCTCCAGTAGCAGCGGCCCCGCCTCGACCGAAACCGCCCCCTCCACCGGCACCTGTAGCGGAGATTTTTCCTCCGGTCGTTGCACCCCCGGCACCGCCGCCGCCGCCTCCACCACTAATTTCACCGCTTGTGTTGTCCACATCAATCACCGTGCCTGACAATTGAGTGTCGACTTTGAACGCCGTTCCTCCAACTGCACCACTGTCTCCGCTGCCTGCCCCTCCAGCTCCGCCCATGCCATGGATCTCTCCGTTGTTCGTGATGGATACATTGGAACCAGCAGGGAGCTGATCAATTTGAAAGCCCGCGTTTGCAGTATTTGTAGAATAGACGTGTATGGAGGCATTTATCGTGATCGTTGCAGTGACGACGTCGGATTCATTCCAGCCGCCGGAAACGAGTTGGTCGTACAAGTCATAATCTGCCGTGTGCTCCGAGATGGTCTCTGAATAGGTGAACCCGGCCGAAAAGACCTGCCGCCATACACCACCTGATTTCACCCAGACTTCATCACAATCGCTCCACGCTCCGCTGTGTTTAACATGGATGGCATCAACCTCTCTATACGAACCACTATGATGAATATGGCTCATGCGTATATATGCCAGACGTCGCCGTCGGCACTCCCTTTAGTAATCGTGTCTGTTAAAGCCGCAACCGCGTTGACACGGAAGCGATCGAAACCCACTGAGAAACTCGTAGACCGATCGGCCCTAAGTCGACTGACTTCTACGCAATTATCTGTAGAATGATCGGTCATTAAACGGGCTGCCGTTTACGAAATGACGATGTCCTCACTGTATTCATATGTTGCCAGGCAATCGTTCATCTACTTTTTCAGCTTTTTCGTTCCAGTGGTTCAGGCGGCCGCCTCTTGGCTCTTGGGCCAACTGGCACCGGCGACAGGGTTTGCAATGCGAGAGTTCGTAGAGTCATTTCCGCGCCGCTTTTTCCTCCGCCCAACGGGCCGCATATTCCAGCATTAGCGCTTCATATCGGTCATCGTCTTCGTAAACCCCAAACCACTCTTCTCCATCGGGGATGCGCTCTATTTCTTCCGGATCGAAGAACTCGCCCCCATGAGCACCTTGAGCGCAGAACAGCCATGCATAATCCTGGATGTCGCGCTGTTGCGCCTTAAGGTTTTCCGGCCAAAAAGGGGTGTTTTTGTTGTAGAGGCACCAACAAATTAAAGGGTTCGTACCACGGGTCGTGCTGATCCCTTTCAAGTAGTCGTACTCGCCTCCGAAATAAAAAGACATCTGACTGTCTTTAAAGGGCCTTAGGACTTCATTGTGGGGACCCGGTATTAGGTTGCCTTCTCTGTCGTACCATTTCCCGTCGAGCTCGCCGCGCACGATGATAAGGGCCGAACCGATCCACATATAGGGCTGTTTCAAGTCGACCCACTCCGTTGCAAAAGTAGCACCCGGCTCATCAGCATCGTCTATCCAGCGCGATAGGACGTATCCGTCACTCTTGGCGGCATGATCTTTGATCAATTGTTTCTTCACGGTCATATCAGGTTTCCTTCTTCTGGATTGAAGTCTTCCTGATCATCAGCGTACCGAAAGGTCTGCGCAACTCTGTCCCGCTTCACCTTTATCTCGATCTCTTTGTCTTCCAGCTCCTCTAAAAGACGGGCATCATTACCAATCGCAATCTTCTTCTCAATCTCCGCAATGGGCGCGTGCCGTTTGACGAGACGGATGTACTCCCGCCGAGTCCCGATTTCGGTTTTCGGTTTGTTAATTCTCTTGATCACCTCCACACCAGCGATGACGTAGGAAACCTCAAGATACGTAGGGTGAATATCGAGTAGTCTAACTTTTAGCTTCATGATACCGTTCCATTCCTAGTGCCTATGTCCGTCCAAGTAATTTCTGAGTTCCCTTCAACTGAATTGCCTCCAGATCCTCCGGACCCCGCGCCAGTATACTGACCTCCTGTCCCACTCGCGCCTTTACCACCACCGTTTCCACCATTGTTGATGTCTGGAGAACCACCAGTTCCCCCGCTTCCTCCTCCTGAAGCGGTCCCGGCATTACCGGGCGACCCAACAACGGTTCCACTTCCGCCAGCACCTCCAGTTGCGCCACCGCGACCAAAACCGCCGCCGCCGCCACCGCCACCAGATGATGCTGATTTTCCCACCGCCAATCCACCGGCACCCCCACCCCCACCGCCACCATTGATTTGCCCCGAAGCGTTATCGACGGATATGGTGGTTCCGGATAGTTGCGCATCTACTTTAAGGCCTGTCCCTCCGTTTGCTCCGTTTCCGCTGCTGCCGTTCCCTCCAACTCCACCCATCCCATGAATCTCCCCATTGTTTGTTAGCGTGACAGTAGAATCGGCCGGCAGCTGATCAATTTGAAAACCCGCGTTTGCAGTATTTGTCGAATAGACGTGTATGGAGGCATTGATCGTGATCGCCGCCGTGACCACGTCGGATCCATTCCAACCGCCGGAAACGAGTTGGTCGTAAAGGTTATAATTGGCCGTATGCACTGAGATCGTCTCAGAATAATCAAACCCGGCGGAAAAGATCTGGCGCCATATGCCACCTGATTTCACCCAGACTTCATCACAGTCGCGCCATGCGCCACCATGCTTAATGTGGATTGCATTAATATCTCTATACGAACCACTATGACGAATCTGGCTCATGTGTAGACTTACCTGACGTTTCCACCGGCACCCTCTGAAGGCGTTGTTTCCATCGCAATCACTAGGGCGTTAACTCGATTGCAATCGAAGACCTCTGAAACTTTCGCGGAGCCATAGGCCGTGAAGCGGCGTACGAGACCGACAATTTGTTTGTGCCTCTGCCGATTTGCCTGCAATCGGCCGCAGACCAATCCGCAATTAAACTGAAAGTGGTTGCCGATGTGTCAGCGATTTCATTGCCTTCATTTATTGCCCAGTAGACTTTCATCTTTTCCTCCAGGTCCTTTTGCTTCTTCTCAACGGTCAGGTTCTTCTTCAGTCCGGAACATCACGTAATCCTCAAAAACACTTCAGGGGTCGAGCATTTCAGCCCAGGCGGTATCGGCGATCGGGGCGCCGGTATCTTAGAGGAGTTGACTAATGTTCAATGCGTGCTCAGGGCAGGCGCCGCAGAATGCAAGAATGGTGATCCGATGCGCCGTTTGAAGGTTTCCCGATTAGCGTATGGGAATTGCTTCTTGTAAAACTCATTCAACTAATCTGTAGGCGTTATTGCTAATCGCCTCTGTATCGTTCCCATGCAGAATCAATTAGCGACTGCAGTCTTCCATCATCTTGGTATGCGGCCCATGCTGTCACTTCATGCGGCACTTCGATCGTATCCCCCTGTTCCATAAAGGTGTAATCGCCAGGGTCCAAGATCTCACCATCCACCTCCAAGCGCCCATGAGAGACCATAACGTATCCGTCGTCTGTAAAGGTGTACGTGCCGGTCGGCATGGCATCCGGCCAAAAGACAGCATCATCCGATGACCAACAATAGAACACGGCGCGTTCATCATCAGTGTTCCAAAGCTTTGATGTGAACTTCCCGACTTCACCGAGATAGGTGAACTTTTCATTTGCCTTGGATTGGTCGGCATCACCTCGAAGAACTTGGGTTCCGTCTTCGCGAACCCACTCATACCAACCCAGTTTTCCGCTATGGCGATTGCCTCCTGTAATGCTGGAGAAAATGTAAAAGGGTTCGGCGAGCTCATGCTCCGCACCGCCCCAATCGCCTGCTTCTATTATCCAGCGACCGACTGTAAAGGGGCCCGAGTGATCAATTAGTGAGTATTTAGTCGTCATCTTTTTGTACCAACTTTGCTTTAGATGGTTTTATTGCACTGCGTTCTTCACGAAGGAGACGCACCGTCAGATCTACGTCTTCGTGCTGCTCCAACAAATCGTGGTTGGGATAGATCTTGGACCGTTTCTTCAGCTTCTCGACCGGGATATGCTGACCAAGGTACTCCCTTAGCCCCTTCCGATTCTGCAATTCACCTGTTGGTGTAGGGACAATTACGATCTCTTCCTTACCCCGAAACACATACGACACTTCGATCGTCGATTCGTTGTGGTCTAGTATTTTCATGGTGATCTTCATGATACTGTTCCGTTTCGCGTTCCTGTAGCCGTCCAGGTAACGTTGGAATTACCGACGACCGCGTTGCCAGCGGCCCCACCAGCTTGCCCGCCAGTTAGAGTGTGATCGGTACCAGCGCTGCCAGCTGCACCTTTACCGCCTCCATCTCCGCCTAGTACATTCGCTGCTCCGCCGGCTCCCCCTCCAGTGGCAGTTCCGGATGAGCCATTAGCAGCCCCCTCGCCCCCGGTGCCTGCTGCTCCACCAGCCGCCGCACCGCGGCCAAAACCTCCACCGCCGCCGCTGCCAGGGTGGTTTGTAGTAGCCTTAAAAGTGATCTGGCCCGAGCCACCACCACCGCCACCACCGCCGCCACCGTTGATCTCTCCAGCGGCGTTGTTAACAGTGACCGTCGTACCGGACAGTTGAGTTTCCACCTTTAATGCAGCGCCTCCAGCGGCACCTGCTGTTCCGGTGTTTGAGTTGTAGTTATCGCCGTTTCCGCCAGCGCCCCCCATACCGTGGATCTCGCCATTGTTTGTGATCGTAATGCTTGACCCCGCCGGGAACTGATCTACTTGGAATCCCGCATTGGCGGTACTCGTAGAGTACACATGGATGGATGCGTTGATTGTAATCGTTGCGATGACGGCGTCGCTTTCGTTCCAGCCATCCGTCACCAACTTATTGTAAAGATCGTAATCCGCCGCGTGGGACGAGATTGTCTCCGAGTACGAATAATCCGTCGTAAATACCTTGCGCCAGACCCCGTTGTCTTTGACCCAAGCCTCAGAACAGTCGCGCCACACACTCCCTTGTTTAATGTGGAGGGCGTCAATCTCTCTATACGTTCCACCTTGACGAATATGGCTCATGAATAGACATACCAAACATCGCCGTCAGCGCCACCTGAAGGCGTTGTTTGAGTTGTAACCGCCACGGCGTTAACTTGGTTGCGATCAAAGACGACTGAAATATTTGCGGACCCATCGGTAATAAACCGGCCGATTTCTCTGTAGTTTGTGATGGAGTGGTCCGTCACTAAATTTGCTGCGGTCGCGGAAGTATCGAAGCCTACGTCTGCCGCTCCGGACACCTCGATTGCGAATACATAGTACTCAGTGTTGTTTGCCGGCGTCAGCGTGGACGAAAGACCTCCAGCATTAGTTCCCGAAGCCCACGAAGCGTCCAACTGTTTGGTTAGCGCTGAGGCAATGTCGAGGTTGCCATCGTCGTCCGCATTGCGGCATGAACCTGCAGCAATATCGATGTCATGTTCCGCATCGGTACTGTTCACGGTGACGTCGAGGCCAGAAAGAAAGCCGGGCGGGTAGTTGGGGTTGATAAAACTCAATGCGCCCGCGCCGTCCGTTCGTAAAATCTGATTGGCCGAACCATCGGCGGCGGGAAAGGTTACCGGTCCTTCCTCCACGGCATTTCCCGCAGAATTCGACTTCAATAGGCGATGAGCATTCAACGTGCCGGGTGTGTCTGTCAGAGCCACAAATGTCGAAGTCGCCGTTAAGCCGGTGATCAGTACATTTTCAAGATCGGTATCGCGGACCTCGAATGGAGAGGCAACCGTATTGGCTTCGATCTGTACGTGGGAGAGTTCAAATGTGACCGCTCCCTCCGACACCGGAACATGTAAACGAAACTTCGTATTATCGTCTGCATTACTTCCCAATATTTTTCCTGATACGGATGGGATGGCCATTTGGATGGTGTACTTAGTCCAAGTAGTATCGAGAGTCACTTGAGATGCGTCTGACGTGACATCAGATGACGGACTTCCTCCGGTCCCAAAGTGCTGCACATTGGTGATCTCGAGAGAAGGCGTTCCGGCCGACGCGCGAGCCCAAAATGTCATAGTCACCGTCTGCCCGCTAAACCGAGCGACGGTGGGGACTTGGTGATACAGTCCGGACACAGTGGACCCGACAACCGACCGAGCCCAGCGCAAATAGTAGGTTGGATTATCCGGAACGGCCGTCTGTCCGACAGCGAATGTTTGACGGTCGATTTGAACCGTGGCACCTGTTCCTTCAGTTAGGTACCAGCGATCCGCCGTTTCTTCGCCATCGCTCGAAAACGTCGTGCCGTTCGACCAGACCTGAAAGTCGCCGTTCAGGGCCTTGTTTCTGAAGGCGGTGCCGAACTTATAAGACTGCTCCATGCCCAATGCGATATCATCAAACATGGCATCGAATTTGGTGGACGAGATGAAATGATTGGGCGCCCCTGCCCCTGCATCTGTCGTGAAGTCATAGAGCAAGTCGAAAGTGTAGCTGGACGTGTTCCACGCCATGATGTGCTCCTTTTTTTAGCAGTGAGTATTCCAATGGACCGTCGCGCACGCGACGCGCCCGATTTGCCCAACGCAATTCTTTTCAATTTGCGTGATGTAATTAGATGAATTTGGACACATAAGGATTGCCGGGATTTCATTTATCTCCTGGTGCGGATTCAACGGCGCCCGCACCAGTGAAAACAGAAGCGCTTCTTCGCGCTGGTCAATTTTTTTTCCAGCCAGATTTTGCAACCATCCGGTCCCATAACACCTTGTCAATGAAGTCGACTCTGTTTTTTTCAAACAGTTTTTGGGCGGCTAGAAGGTTTCCCGCTTTTGCTAGTTCGCGGGCATCATTCAGCAACTTTTTTCTGCGCCGATAATTTTCATGACCCTTTTCTATAGCATCGCCCAGGTCCTTCCCGACTTCCTTTAATTTGGGGCCAATCTTATCGGACGCATATATAGGTTTTATACTGATATTAGGTTTGCGTACTGCATTCTCGAATGCCTTTGATGGAGTCCCTATTGACGTTTTCCAATGTCTGACTCTTGGTATTCCTTTTGGTCGCATTTCTAGTTATCTCTGTTTTTGGATGGGGCCCATCTTTTGTGAGGGTATGCGGGCTATTTTGAATTGCGAATCTATTCCGCGACGCCGCGGCGCAGATTACTCAACTCGCGATCCAGTTCCTTCACGCACATGAGCAGAACCCCTATCGCATCAATCACCGATATGTCCCTCCCATTTCCTCCGAACAGGCGGGCCCATTCTTGGGCGGTGGGCCCAATGTGGAGCTCCGTACCGAGACCCAGATCTTCGTTGTAGCGCCAAGTTCCGACATGCATCTTGCCTACTTTGCCCAAGAACCGTTTCGCATCGCCGAAGTCATGCTTCTGGGTTTCATCGGAAAGGGCGATAAGGCCTGATGCCAGCGATCCACCCAATTCCAAGAGGCCCGACTGTCGGCTTTGTCTGGCCGCTTGTTGAGCCTGCCAGTTGTTGTTGGCCATTTGGGCGCTGTTGTAGATGGCTCCCATAACGTCCGGCGCTGCGACGTTATGATAAGTCGGGGGAAGCCCTTGAGGTGCTGTCAATGCCGGGGCGCCCTGGATGAAACCCGAGGCTTCGTTGAAATCCTGCGTGCGTTTAAGCAATTCTTCTTGAAGCGCGCGGTTTCGAACATCTGTATCAATACCATATTGCCTCGACTGCTCTTGATTTGCGTAGAGTTGCGCTTCACCCGCCAAGCGACCCAGTTGTTCGTTTTGTGCGCGGTCTAGCCGATCGAGTTCGATCCGAGCACGTTGGTTGGTGGGGTCGATGCCACGGTTGTACAGAGACCGTTCGAGGTCCTGTCTTTGTTGCTGGAATTCGGGGCGCAGTGTGTCGGAGACCCGGTTATAGTAAGTCTGCGCCACATTGCTCGTGTCTTGTGGACGGGCTTGCGGAAGACCGCCTAAGGTGAATGCGCCCTGGGGCATATTCATCGCCGCCTCGTATGCACGATCGTGTATAACGTTTGAGATCTGATTTTGTTTATCATAGATCTGTTGCTGATGCGGCGAAAACGAAGTGGTTCGCGTTGGATAGTACAAGTCCTTCGTCCAGGTGACGTTACCAAATGGCGTTACTTCATTGATGCGATTGACTTGTGCAGATTCTCTAACCGCCTCCCGGTTTGCTTGCGCTTGGGCCCTCGCTGCCGCATACGGATCAGGTGGCGGCGGCGGTGCCGGACTGCTTTTCTTTCCCATTAGTTCAATACTCCCTGGTTTGGAGAGCCGATTGTGCTCTCAGCTAGTAAATGTCTTTCGATTGGAAAATATTTCGTCTTGTGGTGTGCGTGAAATCGCGAATCACGCTCCCACTCTTCGCGCAATAGTCCGTAGACCATACAATCATCATTTATGAAGGCACGGCGAATCTTTCCTTCCTCGTGGTAGCCGAGACCCGACATCAACTGGCGCGATGGCTTGTTTCGCTTGGCAACGAGGGCAGTAACGCGCTGGACGCCCAAGCCGATGAAAGGATACGCGTACCAACCGGACAGATTGCCCGGCGTTAGCCAATTGGTCCCTTGTCGGCCCCAACAGGTCATTTCAATGTCGGTTCGGCGATAGTTTGAATAGGCGACACCTGCAATGAACTCGCCTTCTGAATTCAAAGCGCCTATACCAATATCAAACGTGTACGGTGTGTACTCAGAAACATGCTGACTGACCAGCGCGGTCACTACGTCATCCATTCCACACAACAGCATGGCAACTATCCTTTTGTTTGTGAAGTCATGGAGTCGGTTAAATAAGGTGCGCGGGTTCGACCACGTATCCGGTCGCCTGCCATTCAAGTGCACCACTCGACGTCACGGACATTTTCATTCCGAAGGCACGCCCCTGTTGGGCTGCACACCAATCTGCGTAATACGAAATCTTGTTGCCGTTCCACGACACTTGATCCCATTGGCTCTCGTCCCAAACGGGTGCGCCGCTATATACTCTGGTTGCAGCATTTGTCAGGTCCGGAAACTCCGCATAATCGGCGCCAGAAGAAAGTTGCAGCGCGGGTTGTACGTTCCCGGACAGTATGGGTCGAATGAACTTCATCGCACCTTCACGGCCGCCAAACGGGCGGATCCAGGCCGGGACTGCAACGGCGGTTATGGGCACGCCGGCGTCATCAAAACCGCGGTCCGATTCGTAGACTTTACCGTTCACGCCACCGCAGAAAAGGCGGTTGTCAAACACATGCCAGGCTTTGCCGTTTTGACCGGTAAAGCGTGTCCAGGATTGAGTTCTGGTGTTCATGACATACTGGTGCCAGGTATCATCCGAAACCGGAACGTTGACCAGAACCATATTCGCCCTGGGGTACGGTTCGATTTGCCATCCCTCTAAAACCGTTGTCCGCCGGATCAAGTCCCTAAAGGCGTCACCCAACTTATCATTTAACGTAGGCGGACCAAGTGAACGCCCAAACGCAAATGTTTGCGTCAGAGGCGAAACGCCGCGCCGGGTGGTAATCAACAGATCGGCGCCTGAGTTCGCAAATGCTCTTCGGTGAAGAGGTTCGCCCACTTCAAAGACACCGACGAGGGCCCAATTGCTCGCCCCCGGATCGTCCCCTTGATAGACTATGGCTTCGCCTCTTGACGTGAACAGGACCATCAAATCATCCGTACCGTCACCGCCATCCTGGGTGATTGTCGCGCCCGCGACCAATGTGCCGCCACGCACGCCGCCCCCCATTCCGGCGCCAAGTAAATTGAACTTCGTTAGGTCACCCGTCACGCCTGCCAGATCACCGTACCAAAGATTGAGCGTGTTCTTCTCTATGAAGTAGAGCCGGCTTTTGAAGGCAAAGACATGATTGAGCGCCGATGGGTTTAAATTTGCACCCACGAATCCGGCCGGCGACACCGTGATCCCATTGAATACCTGGGGTTCGTCTGCACCGGAATTATTGACAATAAAGACACGCTCAGCAAATTCTTGGGCAATCCAATCATTGTCAGACAGGCCCGACTTTAGCAAAAACGGACTTGAACTGGTCACATCGAACAGTTTGCCGTTCGCCGCCGCCACGAGGCTCTTGCGGCCGGCAGCGTCGTAACTGAACATGGAATCAATATAAGCACCTGTTTGGCCCGTATCCGCGTGCGCCATCATTCCCCGCCGAATTTGCAGCGTGTTGCCGACTTGGTACCAATTGTCCAGAACGACAGCGTCCGTGGGCTCCATGGCGCTCAAAGGATCGAGCCCGTTGATGCCGCCTACAGGGGCCGGGATCTCTATCTCTTGGGCATGATCAAGGGTTGCCTCTTCTAAGGCTTGTCTCATGATGTTTCTCGTTTTTGACTTGTTGCGTCAAGCTGGATTTAGCGCCTTGGCAGGCGCAGTCTTCCGCTGATCATCTTCAGTATAATGAGGGGCTTGTTTCGCACCTATCTCTGGTCCGGCTCGACATGGATGTTCTCAACAGTCTTTTGGTCGATCGGGATCCTCGTTCGTGTGCGTACTTCCAGACCAAGTATAGAGGGCCGACAACCCGGAGGCCTATCGGCCCATAGGTTTGCTATAGAGATCGTCGAAATGTGTTTCTATCTCGTTGCACGATATCGCCTCGGGATCTATTTTGTGCGCTGCGGCGCAGTCCGCCCGCGCCTTAACCTCTTGATCGAGTTTCAAGTATGAGTACGCACGGTTCAAATACGCTCTAGAATATTGCGACGTTTCAAGCACCCTCGTCAAACTTGCAATTGCTTCTTCGTATCGTCCCAGTTTGTTCAGGCTGAGTCCTATACTCAAATGCGCTTGCGTCGACGCGCCCTTTTCAATCGCCGTTAGGTTTTCGGCGACAGCTTCTTCGTGCAGCCCCATTTCCGCATAAAAGCGACCCTTGCGCTGATGCGCAATGTGGTCTTCGGGATCGAGCGCGATGGCGGCGTCTAAATCTTCAAACGCAAGTTGATATAGGTCGAGACCGGCATACGCCATTGCTCGATAAATGAAATGGCGGGCGCGATCAGGCTGTAGTCTTATGGCCTTGTTCAAGTCGATTACCGCCGCCTCATACTGATCAATGCGTTGGAACGCCAACGCACGACTGACAAGAGCGCCCGGATTGTCAGGATTGAGGCACAACGCTACATTAAAGAACGAGACAGACCACCTGCGATGGTGCGCCCCATCTTTTTGGCTTGCCAAAAAACTATGTCCGTCGCCTTGAGACTGGTAGGTGGAAACGAAATCATCCACATCTTCGGTGATGACTGAGCGGATCGCGTCGCAGTCGCAGGTTTCGGTCGTCGGGGCATCATCAATATTGCAAAATTCGATCAGACCGTAGTCCGCGGCTCGAATATGGTCTGGACCGCCTTCATGCGCTTGAGCTGAAACGGCATTGATCAGGAGTAGGACTAAAACGCATATGTAACTGTCAAGTTTAGCCATCCGACCCTCTCAAACACTGTGCGCGACAGTTCGAGCTGAGTGCAAGTCTTCACAGATTCATGGCCATTTCTGTTACCAGCGAGATGCGCAAGGGCCTAAACTCAACTCAACGTTTAAGCAATCATAATCGAACCCGATCTTAAGTCAAATTCAGTGCGGAAGCAGCGCTTCCGCTGTTCCGCTTGCCCCTTACCGTTAAAATCTAGTTCGAGGCGCAAAACGTGTCCTGAGCCAAGCTTCTGATAGATCCGGTAACTCTACTTCGAATGCCGGTTCGCCCGCTCCAGCCGGCGTAATTTGCAATCGCGTACCTTTTCGCTTCGAGCCAACGACCTCCTGCCGCGTAATGGGTATAGTAGGATGTTGATCATCAAGAAGTTCGCCCCCGGCGGAATACATGCTCCACCAGACATCAAGCTGCTTTTCTTCTACTTGTTCGAATTCCGAAATCACTATCTTGACGTCTAGTCCGGCCTTGCCCGCGAGCAAATCTCTAATGTGTTCCCACTCGTCTTTGTCCTTAGTCCTCTTGTTTTTCAAGAGCTCTTCGGCAACTCTGATAACTTCCGATACCGGAACCGGATATATTTTCCGATCCACTTCGCGTTCTTCGACACCATTGGAAAACCAGTTGTAGTGCGTCCTATATTCAAAACCGGTAAGAGGATCGCGAAGCTTCATCGTACGCTCTTCCGGATTGCTCTCAACCACGACGAAGGGTTCATGAAATGCGCCGTCCTCATCCGGCACCCTAAGATAGGGTGACGATAGACTGAGAGTTTGCAGGACGCTTCTAACAACACGATCCTCACTCGGAATAAAGTTCTCTTCTCCCGCCCCATTGTTCAGATTGTCGAAGAATTCGTCCCACGCCTGTTCATAGGCGGAATTTTCTTCTTGGTGCGTATTCCTTCTTTTTATAGCTTCCTTGTTAGCCTTCTGTTCTCTATTGATGTTCGTCTCATCTTGCCCGAAAGCGGCAGCGCGTTCCTCTTCCGCCGGAGGCGGAGGCAGCCGGTACCCGCCCTCATCGTATGCGCCGGGATCGCCCGCGACTGTCTTCATCCGGTTTCTCTCTTCAGGATGGCGGTACTCTGCACCCGCACCAATGCCGGGTACGCGGTTCTGTTTTCCGGCTAACACGTTCTCCTCCCGGCCGTGTTCCGGAGTGAGTGCCAAAGCCAAGATTGTGCCTTTGCTCTCGAGTCCTGGTAAGGAGCGGCCTGTCTTCCACGACGCCGGAGAACCGATGGATGCGCCGCGGGGCATGAGAACGTTCCTTAATGCCTGGGACATGTTTTTGAGATCAAGTCCCGGTATGGGCGATGCATCTTGGCTGGTGGCGGCAGGAGCTTTTCCCACAGAGGACTCTGCCGGGATGTCCGTGAGCGTTGTGCTTGCCGGCCGGGTATTGGGTAGCGTTGCCAGAGCTTGATCGGCGGCCTTTTGGGCCGCTTGTGCATTATCGAACTTGGGCCCGCCGTTCCGGCTTGTACGGCGCACGGGCAGTCCAGTACGTGTGTCGATGCAGACCCGCCCCCCAAGCGGATAGAATAATGTCTTGAGGCACTTTGTATCGTCTTGGTCGCCTTTTGGTTGAGACATGAGCTCCTCCTTATACTTATTATGTTTTGACTTGCTCGCCAGTTCCGTTCCGATATGTGGTTTTCGCGTGGGCGGCGGTCGGTACGGGCAAGGCTAACTTCACGGGTGAAGCTGCTCGCCCAAGTCTCTTAAGCCTGCCGCTCACCCCGACGAACAAGGGCGATGGCCTTATCCTCTCCGTATTCGAAAACGTCCTTGACACCGCCCGAACCTAAGTGCGCGCCCAGGTCCCCCTGGGAGACGCTCGTCATGATGATCAGCTTATCGATCTCGTGCCTCTGATCCGGCGTGATCAGTATTTGAGGCGCGGTGTCCGGCTGGGCTTGAGATGGCGGCGTCTGGATGATGGGGCGTTCCTTGGGGATCGGAGAACTGAGGATGCCGTCCCCCTTGTCGCGGTCGTTTATGGAATAGCCCGGGTTTATTGCAAACTCCTCCGTGTCAGGAGGTACTAATCCGGGCGTAGCAAAGCCGCGCCCTTCTTGCAGGCGGGCCGCTTCTTGCCGGAGGACCTTTTGATATGCTTCGTGGTAGTCTCAGATATCTCGGTTCCTAAAACACGAAACGGTCCAGGCGTCTAGGCGCTCTACTCCTTTTGACGTAAGAATTCGCCAATGGCGAGCTGATTTACGATGCGATCCTTCCAAACGTCGGGATCGCTCGTTCCGGTAACGTATATTAGGAGAGGAACATCCGGAAATGCCTCCTCCGCCAGCTCGTCTTCTAGCTCTCGATTGTTCTGTATCAGAACATATTCGCCTGTTTCCATGTCCAAACTGTAGTAGTCGCCTCCCTTATAAAGGCCTTCTCCAGCCTTAAAGCGCAACTTCAAGCACGCTGAAAGTTCCGTATGTATGCTGTCCATATCATGGGTCTTGGATCCAAACAGAAGATTCCATTTCATACTGACTTCACTCCTTTGGAACGACTATGCTGGGACTTCTGGCGATTGCCGCTTCTTCGCTTTCAAATATCATGAAATCCACGTCCCTTCCAACAAGTTGGCTAAGTGCCTGCTGCATCTCGCGAAGGCCCAACTTCTCAGCTTTCTCAGGGCTTTTGTTGGGAAGTGGCCCGGTCCGTGTTTTCTTGGATCTCATCTCCACACCGGCTTCCCTGGCCTTGGCGACGAGTTCAGGACCAGCAATCACGCGCTTTGTCCTACCCTTCAATACCGGGACTTCTTGTCCTTCGTGGGCGGATTGAATATGGAGAGCTTTTCTTTGGGCGTGATCATGGTTTCGTTACAGTTCGCTTCGCTGAGCCAAACCAAAGCAGCATCGAAACCGTCTCTCTCCTTAATTTCACTCGTTAGTTCTTTCCAGCTATATGCCGCAATTTCGATATCCTTGATGCCCAAGCACCCATCGCGCACAACTTCGCCGTAGTCATTCTTGTATCGATAGCCGTCCCTCGTTTCTATACCGTACAAGGCCTTTTCATAAGCCTCTTCCTCATCTTCAGCTTCGAACAACACAACGTTGATACCGAAGATTTTCGTTTCCGGTTTCCCTTCGATTTCCAAGGTATGAATGTACTCGCAGGCGTATATCTTCGTTTCTTTTGACGTGCTCACAGATTCTTCTCTGCTGACTTGATCTCGACTTGTGCCGTCTCAAGATGTTATTCTTTGGCATTCGAAAAATGCGGCTTGTTCGTGCCTTCGTTGAAAATTGAGAGCTGATCCTTGGACTTAATCACATCGTCCAGACCTCGATAATCCTTGATCCAGATATCTCCAACGTCTTGACCATAGATTCCCTTGGACCATTCGATGAATTCATCCCAACTACCAGCAACTTCCTCAATATCCTTGATGCCCTTGCACTCGTCTCGAACAACTTCGCCAAAAGTGTTCTTGAACCGATAGCCGTGGCGAGTCCCGATGGCATATTTTGCCTTTCGATAGGCCTCTTCCGGATTGCTCGCCTCAAATAATACAATGCTGACCTGATACTCCTCCGTACCTGGACGCTCCTCGATCTGCATGCTTTCGATGTATTCGCAAGCGTAGATTTTCGTCTCTTTTGACGTGGTCACCGATTTTTCTCCGCCGCTAACAACGAATTAATTGATGCAGGGACTGCCCTATAACTCGGTTAGAAGATCGACTTCTTGTCTTTGGTTGGAGGATTGAAGATGGTCAGATCGTCCTTGGCGCGAACAAATCGCTCAGTAGACTGCGACCTTCCCATTCGCACTGACGAAACGTCGTGACCATAAACTCCCGATGCCCACTCTTTCATTTCTTCCCAGTCGTCAGCTGCGACTTCGATGTCGTTGATGCCCTTGCATTCGACCCTGACGACGTCACCATAGTCGTTCTTGTACCGATCACCATCTCGAACCGCTATCGATTCGACCGCGGTTTCATAAGCCGCTTCGGCTGAGGGACATTCAAAGAGAGATATGTTGAAATAGAGTTCTTCCGTCTCGGGCTTACCTTCGATCTGTATGCTCATCACGTACTCGCAGGCGTAGATTTTAGTCTCTTTCGATGTGCTCACATTTTCCTCTTTGCTAGTTTGATGAGTTGGTCGATCGTTCCTAGATTCTTCTTAGAAGGCTTTCTTCCAACCTCAACTGCAATCGGATCCGCTATGACTATACTCCCATCGCGGGCAATAAGAAACTGGAGATCGTTTACCGAAACGAACTCACGGCGAGCGGTTCTCATCTAAACTTGACGCTTCCGCAAGAGCTGTCCCAACCCGAGCCGATTGACTATGAACTTCTTCCGATTGTTCGGCCACTTTGTGTTCTCTACACGAAGTAGTGTCAGATAGTCAGGAAAATTTTCTTCAGCGATCTCACCGTCAAAACCGACATTGCGTTGAAGGCAATATCTTTCCCCATCCTCTTTGTCCTCGGCACAATAACAGGAGCCCCCTTTGGTTTCATCCTCCCGACGCTGCAAGTGCCAATTTGCATCCCGATGAATGAGATTTGCAATCGCCTCCAAATCCGATCCGTTCAGGCCAAACAAGAGGTCGAAGCGCGGCGCATCCTCGCTCATCAACAAGCCGCCTGGCCCCATTGCAGCTTCGTCGAATGTGTCTTCATCGTCTTCAAACAGATTTCCTGGCACATCTTCGTCTCGATATCCTGGAGGGATCAGTTTCAATTGTTCTTCTAAGGACCAGTTATTCGGCTTCCTGTCTGGGCGGATCCATTCAGCTTTTTCTTTTTGAATCCAGAACTTTCGAAAGAACTTGCAACCGGGCGGATCCGTATCGCTGTAACCGGACTCAGCTCCACAACAATCACAGGACTGAAAGTTGGGCAAGTCCCCTGACTCTCCCCAAGGTGGCTCATCTTGCTTCGCTCCGCAAACTCGGCAATGATATCGGGGGTCGTACAATATCTCTTCGATTACCATGTATAGTCGTATAACTCGAAGATTGAAAAAGGCATTCGGAGTGAATCTTCCATTCGACGCGTAAACGCCGTTTCAACAGGGAAACTTTCGAAGGCTCCTTCGAACGCTTTGTACAGTACTTTGGGCTCACAGATTAGCCGACCGCAAGGGAGATGTCCGCTCCCAATGGTATAAATGTTCTCATGATGAAGTCGCGTTGCTACTTGAGATGCGGACCCTGCATCGAGGAAACATGGTGCGTCCAGACATACCAGCGGCAAGTGTTCGTAAATGTACGCAATTAGTCTTTTATTCGACGCGGTGATAACGTGCCAACCTTCGTCGTTGATCTGCGCACCGGTTACTGCTGAGCATATTATGGAGCTTGCCAGCTCTTGGCGTTCGATAGTCCATTTGTCGCGTTGCCTAAACGCCGCCTCAAGTACATCCGTTATGTCAAAGACGTCCGTCGCCTCCTCCTTTAAGACATCTACTACTTGATCCTGGCGGCCGAGAGTCCTTTTCCAGAATTCCGGTTTAAGTGTACGAAATACAAATAGAAGTACGAAATAGCTGGCGAAATCTGGTTCAACGAACTGCCCCTGAAAGTCTGCATTGTCTCTAATGAGCAAGACTTCTTCATCTTCTTTAGCAAGAACAAAGTGCCTGCCTATGTCGTCGTTATCCTCCATTTGAAAGGAATAGCCAGTCGCGCTCTCTATCGCGCTCCGTACGGCACTTTCTTGATCCCTCTCGAAACCGAATAAAAGATCCCAGCCCGAAATCAACTTTGGCTTGATCATTACAATGGCTTCTCTCTTGCCCTAAAGCCAACGATCACTTCTGACGAGATTACATCTCTTTGATCGCACTTTTTAACTGCTACCACCCACATTCGCTCGGCCAGCCATTGATTTGTTGAGTGTATCCCAATCGTTTCGTCAAATCACGTTCTGACAAATTCGACAGGCAACTACTATTATTTAGTGTAGGAACCAGTCAAGTTCAACGCCGCTACCAAGGGCCATCTGGATCGAAGTCGCTGGATGGGCTGGTTGGACTGACATGAACCCTGTTTCTAGATGTCTTATGGACACGAACGCCGTTAGTAAGTTGCCCGCTTTCGTGATGCACGCCAATCGGTCTGTCTGCGTATAGAACGGCATGGTGCTCGACGTCTCCCCCACCATCTTCGGGAGCGGCAAACCATAGGTCGTTCTTGTCCGCCGCTCGTGCTGAGTCGAGCGCGAGGACTTCAATGTCTATTCCACTCAAGAAAACACTCTTTTGACCCAACGCACTTTTCCCCGCGTTTTTTGATCGGTATCGCTCTGTCCCTCCTTTGTGATCTTCTGTTTTTTCTTTCAGTACCCGATATTTTCCATCGGTAAGAACGTCGTCGCCGTTTTGATCTTGCTCGTAGAAGTAGGCAGGGTTGAGTACCTCATAGATCTTTATTCTATTGCGTTTTCCGCTCTGGTCCGGCGTGATCAGTATTTGAGGCGCGGTGTCCGGCTGGGCTTCAGATGGCGGCGTCTGGATGACGGGGCGTTCCTCCGGGATTGGAGAACTGAGGATACCCTCACCCTTATCAGGTTGGTGTATTGGAAAGCCGGGGTTCCTGTTCAACTCCTCCGTGTCAGGAGGCACTAATCCGGGCGTAGCAAAGCCGCGCCCTTCTTGCAGGCGGGCCGCTTCTTGGCTAAGGACCTCTTGATAAGCTTCCACCGGGCGCAGGTGCGATGACTGGGTCAATTGATAGGCTTGGCGCAAAATGCGCTTGTGATCCTCCGAGCGGGGATCGCCCGCGTAGCCGTAAATTCCGTAAGGGTAAATGGAGATTTTGTCGACGATATCTCCGTATTGGAAGGTGCCGGACTGATAGGCCCGGTACATCGCATCTGACGTCAGATCGGCTTGCTCATTGCTCAGAGTGTCGAACCACCCGAGAAGCGCGACGTCATCCAACCCGTCACGCGTGCCACTCCTTGACACGTCCGCCCCAGATCCGGGCGATGATTTGGTGACTGCGCCTGAGGCATTTGATGTCTCCCCGCCGCCCAGTGAATGCAGAACTCCAACACCTTGAATTGCACGGTTTAAGAGAGCTCCGGAATTTCGGTCACCAACTTTGGCAAGGCTGATGTTGCCGCTTTGATCCCGTGAGACTTCGTATACCATACCGCCTATAGGCAGAAGGCTTGAGGCCACCCTGGCTGCGCCAATCAAAGGGAGAGGAACACCCGCGTTCACAGTCTCAGCCGTGGCGCCTTCCGTCTGTGTCCAACGCATACCCCCAACAGCTGTTCCCGCTTGGGTCGGATCAACGCCAATTTTGATCAGTTGTTCATACACTCCTTGGCGGTCGGCGTCAGAGAGTTCGAAAGTGGCCGGCTGGCTCTCGGGCGCTGAGTCTGTGGCAAACGCTCCTGAATCGGCGTATTGCAGGTTCGAACCTTCTCCGGCGCCATCTGCACCAAACCCCGGTCCCCCATTGCCCGTTTGCAATCGCGCAAAGATCTTGTTGCCTGGTTCCAAAAACTCCTCTGTTGGAGTGCGGGAACCGCTGGATGTCTTGGCAGCACTCAGTCCGTTCTGACTCTGTCGGGCAATTTCCATCTCTTGCTTTGCCCGAGGGTAAGCAGCTTCATATGCCTCATCCACGCTCATTGGCCGGTCATCTGGGCCAGGGCTGTAGGTGGCGAAGGGATTCTCCACTTGCTCTTCGTGGGTGTACAGACCGTTGTTCCCGAATCCGACTGGGTGAGACTTTCGGTCTGTATGCAAATACCCATCTCGCGAGTTCGTCAAAGACTGGACGCCTGTTTTTCGCTGCACGCCAGCCATCTCGGACTTGAGCCTCTTGTAGGCCTCGTCGTAGGCTTTGTCGAGATCCGTTGTCCCATAATGCGCACGTTTGGGCTTCTTTCGGACCGGCGTCCGACGCCCTGGCCGTTCTTGTCTTAACATTTCTTTGTTCCTTGTAGCGGGCGGCGCCTAACTCACCTGCCAGTTTCGCTCGGGCACACGGTCTTCGTGTTTGGGCCGGTCGGCGCCCGCGAGACTGACCGCGCGGGGTTTCCGCGCAGAGCCTATGATATTGCGAAGTACAGATGTTCGAGACGCGTTAGATCAAGGACGCGCCTCGCTTGTTTACTCTCTATACGGCTTTCGTTGCCTGTAAAGCGACAAGCGATGCTCTGCACCGGCTAGATCGTCTTTGCTCGTTTGATCTTTAGCGAGGCGTATGGCTTCGCTTTGGATTTCGACGGCACGGTCAAACTGCCCCAGCTCAGCAAAGACCGCGGCCAATGTGTCCGTGGTGTTCCAATCGCCGGGTGCAAGATCCACGGCTGTCTGGGCGTGTTTCAGCGCCAGCTCTCCGTCTCGCAGATCGTCGTCCAGTGCGGTTGATAAAACCCATGCCTTCATATTGTGGGCAATGATAGACGCAGGATCCAACGCGAGCACCGTGTCATAGTCGTCAATGGCTTTTCCATATTCGCCGTGTTGCAAGTAGCTGCGTGCGCGGTCGATCCTGTGTCCGGTTTCTTCCGGGGCAAGACGAATGGCCTGTGTATAATCGGTGATGGCTTCCCCATAGCGTTTGCGCTCATGGAAGAAGTCGCCTCGCCGAACATATGCATCGGCACTGTCCGGGTCCAACTCGATACGGCGGCTGTGATCCTGGAGCGCGAGGTCGTGCTGACCCATCTTTTCGTAGAGTTGGGCGCGTTTTGTAAGGCTCCCAACCATTTCCGGCAATGAAGGAATCGCCGGATTGTAGTCCGCTATGGCCTCTTCGTATCGCTTTAGCTCTGTATGCAGATATGCGCGTAGCAGATTTGACAACGCTCCAACACGCGAGCCGAGATGCGGCTGACTGGTCACTTCAATCAGTGCGGTATAGTCTTCTAGAGCCCGGTCATGGTCGCCGAGCTTTATGTAAAGCGTGCCGCGATACTTGTATCCGTCGAATTGATCCGGCGCCAGTTGGATTGCTTTCGAATAATCAGCTAACGCGGCAGCCTGATTTCCTCTCTGCTCATGAACTCTGCCTCGGAGGACATACCCTTCCTCTCTATAGGGATTGAGCGTTGTGGACGCTTCCACCGCACTATAGGCTGCGTCCAAGTCTCCATGATCCAAATAGAACTGAGCAAGGTGTTCCCTCAAACCGGGCTGCGTGGGTTCCAACTCGATTGTTCGAAGAAGATCCAATTCGGCCAGATCATACTTCTGCTGTGTCCTGTAAACCTCCGCGCGCCCAAAGTAACCCCAGTGGGACTCCGGCGCTTGGACGATGGCCTGCGTCACATCCGACAAAGCCAATTCGAATCGCTGTTGTCCGATATGAACCATAGAGCGGGTCACCATCGCCCTTATCTGATTTGGGTCAAGACGCAATGCTTCGTTCAAATCATCAAGGGCCGCCGCGTGGTCCTCCCGTTTAAAATGTACGAAACCTCGATTGAAGTATGGCATCGCGGACTCGGGTTTCCGCCGGATGGCTTCCGTCAAGTCGGCAATCGCCGCATCCCGATTATCCAAATGGGCGTATGTCAGCCCACGAAGGAGATAAGCATTGGGATAGTTCGGATTGCGAGCAATCAGCTCATCGTAATCAGAAAGTGCCGCGTACCGATCGCCCTTCATGTCGCGAGAAAACGCTCGCGCGAACAGCACGTCGTCTATGTCTTTGCTGTCCGTGTCGACGCTCTCTCCTAACTCAACCAAGCGTTTCGTGAGATCCTCTATCCAAATCTCTGTCAGCTCCTGCTCGGCTCGCGCGTGTGCTCGGGTTTGATGTGAGAGCCACTCTAGCGGTGGGACATTTTGGGCCGGCCCCTCAATCGCAGGCGTGTTGTCCGCCCCCTTCGCACGCTCATCCCTTTGCAATTCCCCATGCTCTGGTTCGCGGTCTCTCAACAGGATCGGATAGGTTACGGCGACTGCGAACACAAGCGCTGCCGTGACAACGATGCCCCATCGGGAGAGCTCCTTATGCTGCATGACTATTCAGCTCCGCCTCGCGTGCGACCGGAAAAAATGCAGTCCGGTTCGGCTGGTTCAATACAAGTTCATACCGCTTGGCGAATACGAACGCAAAAGTTGAAACTATTCGAGGAGCTCGTACATACTTGGGAGCGGCGATGTCAGGATACCCTTATTCTTATCGGGTTCACGTGCCGACAAGCCTGGATGGGTCTCAAACTCCTCAGTGTTCGGATATATGGACCTGAGCGCGGCGAAGCCGCGTCCCATTTGCAGACAAGTGGCTTCTCGTCTGAGTAATTCTTGATAGGCCTCATCGTAGTCTCAGATATCTCGGTTCCTAAAACACGAAACGGTCCAGGCGTCTAGGTGCTCTACTCCTTTTGACGCAAGAATTCGCCAATGGCGAGCTGATTCACAATGCGATCTTTCCAAACTTCGGGATCGTTCGTTCCTGAGACGTAAATCAAGAAAGGAAAATCCGGAAATGCCTCCTCCGCCAGTTCGTCTTCAAGCTCCCGATTGTTCTGTATCGACACATTCTCTCCCGTTTCCATCCTCAATCTGTAGTAATCGCCGCCCCGGTACAAACCTTCTCTTGCCTCAAACGTTACACCTAGACAGGTCGCCAGCTCTTTGTGCAAACTTTCTACATCGTGGGTCTTTGACCCAAACACAAGTCTACATTTCATGCTGACTTCACTCCTTTGGAACGACTATGCCGGGAGCTCTTGCGAGTGCCGCCTCTTCGCTCTCATATATCATAAAATCGACATCCCTTCCAACAAGTTCGCTAAGCGCCTGCTGCATCTCGCGAAGGCCGAGTTTCTCGGCTTCCTCAGGACTTTTGTTGGGAAGCGGCCCAGTCCGCGTTTTCTTTGATCTCATCTCTACACCGGCTTCCCTGGCTTTGGCTACGAGTTCAGGACCAGCAATCACGCGCTTTGTCCCATCCTTCAATACCGATATTTCTTTTCATTCGTTGGCGGATTAAATATGGAAAGCTTTTCTTTGGGCGTGATCATGGTTTCATTGCAGTTCGATTCGCTGAGCCACACTTTTGCGGCATCATGACCATATCCCTCTTTGATTTCTTCGATAAAGCCTTTCCAACTATAGGCCGCAATGTCGATATCCTTGATGCCTAGGCACCCATCGCGTACAACTTCACCAAAATCATTTTTGTACCGATAGCCGTCTCTGGTCTCTATTCCGTATAAGGCTTTTTCATAAGCATCTTCCTCATTTTCGGCTTCATACAAGACGATGTTGATGCTGAAGAGTTTCGTTTTCGGTTTCCCTTCGATTTCCAAAGTCTCGATATACTGACAGGCGTAGATCTTCATTTCTTTTGACGTGCTCACAGATTCTTCTCCGCTAATTCGATCATTCGGTCGATCGTTCTTAGATTCTTCTTCGAAGGCTTTCTTCCAACCTCCGCTGCGATCGCATCCGCAATCACAATACTCCCATCACGGGCAATAAGAAACTGTAGATCGTTCACCCAGATCTGTTGCGAGATCATCGTTTCCTTGATGTCCCTCAGATCGTCAATGCTCTTCTGGTTTAGAAGGGAAGCGTCTCCACTCTCTTTTATCTGGGGGCGGTCATCAATCGTCTTAACCAAGTCTTTCGAGCCTTGGGCGTAGCGGTCCATCAAGAGCGCGGGTCTGCCGTCCACCTCAATAATTTGGCCGTTGACGGTAGGCAATCCCTGATCGCGAAGGATCGTCTGCGCCTTAACTTCTTTTTGAAGCTCCCAGAGTTCTCGTTCGTAGGTGGCTCGGCTGCCCGCCCAGCCCTCCTGGCCCTGCCGCTTGTCCCGACGAACAAGGGCGATGGCCTTATGCTCTCCGTATTCGAAAACGTCCTTGACACCGCCCGAACCTAAGTGCGCGCCCAGGTCCCCCTGGGAGACGCTCGTCATGATGATCAGCTTATTGATCTCGTGCCTCTGATCCGGCGTGATCAGTATTTGAGGCGCCGTTAACGGCGGCACCCAGATGCTACCGGCAGAATACGGCCTTTATGACTTTTGCTCTTTATACGCACTTATCTGTGTTGCGGCGGGTGCTGCCACTGTTTCGATCAGGCCTAGTACGAGCGCCAGGGTTTTTCCATATAGACAGCTAAATCGAGGGGCATTCGCACGAATCGAATAAGGTTCTGTGCTTGCGAGTCAAAGTAATAGAGGTCTCTTTCCGGGAATTCCGTTTGCCGATCAAATATGTCCACCGGCTCTCCCACGAAACTATTGGGATGCGTTGCACGATCTCCCCGCGGATTGTTGGCATACTGGTTGTAGTAGTCGGATGTCCGGTATAGCAGGATAAGGCCTTTGCGTTGGCAACTTTCCTTCGATAGCGACAGAACCCCATCCGATCCTTGTTCCATAGCGCATTGAAATGGATACCAATCGGCCACGGAAGGATGTTGGCTGGAATGCGGGAAAAACCCCAGTTCGAGCAATTGTCGCCGTGTCTTGAGCCTCTTCAATTGATCGGGAAGATAGAAATCGATCGTGTGTTTGTCGAGCCAGCCGGTTTCGCGCTCTTGGAGCTTGGCCGCGAAACGATGATGGGCTGCCCATACGTCTTTGGGCATAACGATCGCCACGTGACCCAGAAAATGCGCGTTTGCAGATTGGATGGCCAAAGCGGGAATCTGTCTCGTTGGATCACTCGCAACAGTCTTATCCAAAGGAATGCCGCGCATCTCATGAAATTGGACCCGAGTATTGGCGCCACGAAAGTATTCTGGCGTCATATAGGCTTCGATTTGGCGCGGCGCCTCGGCACTGTCCAACCATAGGATCAAGGGCGCATCCTCTTGGCTCGATGTTTGTTGGGCCAGCGAATAGGCCTCAAAAAAAATCAACAAGGACCACGCTCTCCAACCGCACGGACTAGGCGGTACGACGAGCACCCCCGCGCCGGAGGATAGCCTCTGTCCCATCACATGAGTAAGTGCATCCCATTCCCACGCATGTCCCCGGCACGCAAAGTTCCCTGAGACGGTCACTGCCTCGCCCTCAACTGTCAAATCGACCTCGACCCGATAGTAACGATCCTCCGGGGGAAGGTTCGGGCGGTTACGTCGTAGCACATCTTGCGCCATGCGTTTGACCGCAGCGCGCGCCCTCTCTTCAGGCGTCAACTCGGAAGACTCCAATTCCCCTGCTTCTGGCCCCTGAGATAGAGACTCTTTGGATCCTGTTCCTTGAGAACCCGGCTCCTCGGATGCGGGGTTTTGGGACTCACCACACGCCCACAGCCCCATACAGATCGCCAGTGCGGCAAACCGCCAACGGGCCATAGCGAAGCGCGTCATACTTCCTCCACGGCGCATCCTACCCCTTCTCTATACGGACATATTCGAAATCTGTGAGTCTGAGCGGTGCCACACCATACTCAACCCTGACTAGATGATAGGTGAAACCACAATGCAGGTAAAGGGACGAAGAAATCAATGACACCATCGCTGACTTCTGCTCATGAGTGCAACTTGATACGTGTTACACCTAGGGTCTGGTGTGCGCCTTGCGCAGATGGTGTTGTGAAACAAGATCTTTCACTCGGAGGCCATCGCTCAATCCACCGGACAGATGTTCGAAATAACTTGGCTTTAGTGTTCGTCCGTCGACGCCGTGAACGACAAGCTGAGTGGCAATTTCGGCCGCGTTTTCCGGCGTTAAGCCCGTGCGGAGCGCCTGATTGTATGATGCGAGATATCCTCTATCAAAAATGCCGGGATCAATGTCGTTCGCCTCAAAGAAGTCCAGTGTTGCAGGGGTAAAATCGCCGATCTCAACGTCAAATGCTCGGCGGATAAGCTTTCCAATCACTATCTCACCTACGCCCAAGACACTTTCACCTGCTGCACTCGCGCCAGCCTTCATTAACGCTTTTGTCAACTGATAACCTTCGGCGCCGTGCCAATTGCCAAGTTGATCGCGCCCTAAACTCGTTCCACCTGCAACAACTGCCGACTTCGCTACCTTCTTCAACAACTCTTTTACGGTCAAGCCACCTATCCCGCCCAGGACGCTTGGGATCGTTAGCGCAGCGTCCAACACGGCGGGCTCAAGGAACTCATAGAAGTCAGTTCGTGAAAAGCCCGGTCGATTATAATAGTAGTATCGGCCATCTTGACCCTCCGGCAAAAGAATAAGATTTCCATCTACATCGAAATCAATGTCAGCGTCAGAATTAATCTCCCTCCATTTGTTGAGGAAGATCTCTGCTTGTCGCACCACATCTTCATTACCTCCCATGATCATCATGTGACGTACACCCGCTTGTAGCTGCGCTTCCTTTTGTTCGTCTGACATGTGCTTAATGTAATGGTGGAGGGCCGCGGGGTCGTTGGCGAGTATTCGCAAGTCCACGGCTTGACTTCCAAATTCATCAAAGCCGTAGTTTGCCGCTGGGGGTTTCTGATTTGCAGCCGCCGCTTGCCTGACTGTTTCCCAGTATTCTCTTTCCTTTTGAAGGGCGAGATGCCGATACTTTTTGGGTTCAAGGGTGTCTGGACCATTTGGTGCGTTTTGAGATCGATTGGCGTTATGGGAGAGTCGTTGCGCGGCCGCTACTTGCTCTTGAAGCGCCTGGCTGTCGATATTCAGTATGATGCCCATCTCCCCAAATGGGTCCTCGTTGCCAGACAGCCATCGTATCTCGTTTTTTGCTTTCTCTCTTTGAGCTTCCTCTTGATCGATGAAGTCCGGATAGTCCGGCTGATCCTTTAGGCCGATCTGCTTTTCCGCTAATCGTATTGCATCGTCGATGGACACACTCCCCGAGCTCTGAGATGCTGCGCCCGCGGAACCGATAGTGTCATTGTTCGGGGGGTGCCCAGGTTGCGCGCCTTGATGGACCTCACCACTAACGACGCCTCGCACACTGTCGTTGGGTTGAATGCGACCTCGGAGCCGCGCAACCTCTTCGATGACATTTTGTTCGTCAATATTGTTTGCGTTCGTTGCTTTGGAGCCGCTTTCGATCCACACTTGCGCTGCACGTGCCTGTTCTTTTTGCCTCGCCCAAGCGAATAGACGCTCGAGCTGCTTTTCCATGGGCAACGTTCGGATCTCATTTAGGAATTGTTCTTCCGTCTGAGGCCGACCCGTCACGGGATCAATAATCTCTCCGAAATTGCCGAGGCCGGCTTCACCGGGCGCGTCTGTATGCTCGTCGACGGCGAACTGGCTCTCGGGAACCGCATCGGACGCAGTCGTTCGTGAACTGGCGAGCATCACGTCCGAACCCTCTCCGGCGCCATCTGCACCAAACCCCGGCCCCCCGCGGCCTGTTTGCAATCGCGCAAAGATCTTGTTGCCTGGTTCCAAAAACTCCTCTGTTGGATTGCGGGAACCGCTGGATGTCATCGGGGTGATGGGGTTGTCGACCTGCGTGGTCCCCGGCTGTTTGCCTTCCCTCAGCGGTGCGGGGGAACCACCCAATCGAGTAGGTTTCCTCAAAACCCACTCTAAGCGTTCAGATCTTGGGAGGCTTTTCGACGTGGGCGCGAGATCAGCTTCGGGTATCGAATCAGACTTGCCCCCGAAGATGCCTATGTTTGGGCGTTCCTCTCTCGCTCCGCTTACGGAATGATTGTATGCCGTCGGTTTGTCCTCCGGAGTTTCGTACATACTACTCGCCGCGTCTTTTTCGGCGCGCGCATTGTCGACCACCGGAAAGTCATCGGACTGTTCCGAAGAGACCCAGACAGGCATAGTTGGCTCGTTACGTCTCAACTCCTTAATTTGCTCTAAGGCTTTATCGTAAGCCGCGCCGACATCTAAGACCTCGTCTCCGGGAGAGATCGCATTCCAAGCCGAGGCTAGAGTCTCTCCTTTTTTTATCAGATATTCGCGTGCCTTGTCGTAGGCTCTGTCGAGATCCGTTGTCCCGACTGCCGCACGTTTGCGCTTCTTGCCACCCGGCGGCCGATGACCCGGCCGTTCTTGTCTTAACATTTCTTTGTTCCTTGTAGCGGACAGCGCCTTAACTCACCTGCCAGTTCCGCTGGGGCACACGGTCCTCATGTTTGGGACGGTCGGTACGGGCAAGGCTGACCGCGCGGGGCTGGCCTTTGTCGCGTGCTTTGTCCCGGGACAGAACACGTTGGTAGTCGTCGAAGTCTTGCTTCCAGCTGAGGCCCTTGGACTGTTTGTACTTCCACGACGCGCCCAGCTTCATCAGCTGCTCCGAGAATACGTGCGTGTCCGTGTCCGCCAGAAATTTGCCTTGGGTGCGGTTCGCCGCCCAATACCGGGTGATGTATTCAAGGCCGATGGTTTCCCCCGCCGCAAGCGCGGGATAGAACCATAAATTTCCCTGGACGATGCGGTACCAGGTCTTCTCCGTGTTCGTGCCATAGGCTTTGCCGTGCTGATACTCCACCGCGTCGAGCGGCCCGTAGATGGGCTCGCTTTGGGAGCGATTGTAGAGGGAGCCTTCGACCAAGCGGTCAAACCCCGGAAAGAGCGTTGCGAGCGCGCCTTGGTCCTCCGTCGACAGAGAGGTATGGGTTGTGGCGACATAGAGGTCTTGCCAATCATATTCTTGGGCCAGTTCCTGGCCCACCTCGTTGGCGATGTTGTAGAGCTCCTCAATGACGCGGTCAGTGTTGCCGATGACGGTGTCCGGTTTCGGGTAGCCAATCTTGCGGCAGGTCTCCTGAAGTACGGTCAAAAGGCTCATGTGGAGGACCTCGTCTCGTCTCCGTTGTCACTACGCGCGCCGTTGGTACGCCGGCTGTGTGTGCGCTTGGACTTCGCGGGCACCGTATTGTCCGGCTCCTTGTCCGTGCTTTCGGTCAGTTCAAGGATTTTAGTGCTTTGCGCGGAAATCGTTTCGGACTGGGACTTGATTTGCTCCTGCAGGAGAAGGATCTGTTCCTCCAACTTGGTCATCTTCTCGGAGACCGCGCCAGGACCACTGGCGGCTTCGACGTACTTCTTTGCTTTGGCCTGGAGTTCAGAAATGCCGCGGCCGAGGCCGGAGGCTTGGTGACCCGGCAGGTCCACAAACTGCTCCAAGGTCTTCACGCCGTTCATTTTCAGATAGCTGACCTGGGCCGGGGAGATTTGCGGCCAATGGGCAAGGGGCATGCCCTCCAATGGTTCCTGCTCCCCGCTTTCGAAGGCCTCAAAGGTCCGTGCAAAGCGGGACTTGTCGCCTTGCGTTGCCTTTCGGTTGATGACCAGATTTCGGTCACCGGGCTTGCGTATCTCGACATACAGCACATCGTCGCAAACTTGGTATCCGGCTTCGCGGGTCTTTTCCGCGTTGGGTACGGGGTGGTAATAGAATTTGGCGACAGCCGTGTCGACTTCCGCCGGCCGTCCGTGTTCGTCTAAAATCATGATTCTGTCCTTTTCGGTTTTCTAAGCGGGAAGCTCGTCCTTTTTTTGATCGATGAACGTTACGAGGTCGCCCGTCGGCACGCGGAGGCCAATGGGGCCGCCGTCTTCGATCTAAAAGTAAACGGCGATTTGCTGGGCCTCGAGCAGAAGCGCGCCGTGCCCCTGGAGCGTGATTCGCGGTTCCTCGGCCGTGGGTACAATCGGCTTGGCGATCCGATGCGGAAAGCGGCCATCGTGGAGATAGAGATGCCCGATCGCATACGGATAGTAATGGTTCGGAACAACGGTCAGGCCGGTGACCGTGTCAGTCTTGACGGCTTCTGCCGCGACCTCCCCGTCCCAATAGTCCATCCCGCCCTGCCCCCGGGTGAGGGACAAGGCAAGCGTGAACGAAAAGGGGTCGGCAAAGGGGCCCGGCCAGTACACCCGCTGAAAGGGTTCGTCCGTGTGGATCGGCCCTTCGATTTCGGCGGCGCGTTCATCAAAAATGTGAAAGCCCGGGCGGCCCGCGTGCCAGAGGTCGATCACCGGAGCGCCCTTTTCGCCCGCAATGGCTTGCTTGACTTTGGTCAAGAGGCCAGTGAAATAATGATCAATGAGCGGATTGTTCTGTGCCGCCACACCATAATAGGTCTCTAACTGCTCCGTGTAGGTGGAGGCGCCGAGGGTCCAGTACGTGCCTTCCCCGCGCGGGATCCAGTGCCCGCGCAAGGCCCTGACGATCTCCGTCAGGCGTGCACATTCGTCCGCCGAAAGGAGCGGTATGTCCGTGATGGATACCTGCATGGGGCCTCGCGTTGAGAGCGCAGTTCAGATTTTTTGAAAAGAGGCCACGCGCCCAAAGAGCGAAATGGACGCCTATGCAAAGGCGTCTTCTACTGGAAATGCATCTTCTAAAATTGCGGCTAACAACAATCCAGGATCCTTGATGTGGTTGTAATCCTCGGGGCGTTTCTTCCACATCGGGCTTCGTATTCTGTTCGGGCGGCGCCCACGCACTGCAAATGAGTCTTCCACAATTGCGGCTAATCGCAATCCAGGATCCTCGATGTGGTTGTAGTCTTCTGGGCGTTTCTTCCACATCGGACTTTGCATTTTGTTCGGATGCTGTACACGCCCTGCATCTGTCCCGCGCTTACCTATTGGCGCGCCGGATGGAGACGCGATCTGCGTGTCGGCTGAGCCCGCACCTATCTGACTGAATCGGTCAAGACCATTCGTTTCCGGAGCGTATCTTCGCCCATATGCGTCCGAGTGCGGCCCTCCTACGGAGCCTGATTCAATCGATGCCGCCTGCGCAGGAGTAAGTGGATGGATCGCAGACAAAAATGCCTGACTCGGACCGCTTTGATTCTTCGTGTTCGCCGCGCTCTGCAGACCGTTTAGACCTTGTTGCAGGGATGTCGGCCAACCGCTTCCGGTCAAACTCGCGAGTGAAGACTGAGGCGTGTTTGACGAGTTTAAAGCAGTCCGTCCGGGCAATTCGGGCGACAGATTAGAGTGGTCTTCCAGCTCAGGATCGGGAGCCGAAAAGTCCGGACTTTCGATCTTGAGTCGGAGTGTTTTCCGACGAAAGTCTTCCCAGATCTTTCGCTCTTCAGCAGGATCAAACGCCCCGATGGGACCGAGCTCGTCCGTTGGGATGCCATCGTCTTCATCGAAAGGTCGGATATCCAAGATAAGATCGTCCGTGGACGGCTTGTTTCGCATGGCTTGGCGTACGCTATCGCGAGCGAATGGCAGATCGTATTGAGTTTCGTTGACGGCGTAGGCAACGGCGTCTTGCAGGCGCGAGACCGCAAAAACATCGGCCGAGTGGGACCTTTTTCGACCGCCCTGATCCTTTGCCAGCATCGCTGCCCGCTGTTCCTCCAAAATGTTGATGTCGGCGGCGAGGCCGTCAAGCAGGCTTTTGTATTGCTTGCCCCGCGCGGACGCCACCACCCGCGTCATGTCGTCGAGCATTTCGGCATTGGTCTCATAGCCGAGATTCTGGGCCACATTGGCGTTTAACAGAACCGGCAACGCGATGTCCGACGTGTTCGTCGCCTGCCTTAGATCTTCGCTGAACATGAGGGCCATGTGAAGAGACATGGAATGAAGCGCCAAGTGACGACTCTTAACTGGGTCGTCGCTGCGATAGGGCAACGGTTCATTGCCGTCGCCCTCCCCATACAATGCCCTATAGACGGAGTAGGGTAAGGTGAGACTGTTAAACACTTTTTCAACGAACATGTCGTTGACGGAACGATAGCGCTCCCAGTAGTTGCTCACCTCAAAGTCTGGCGCTAAAGCATGTTGATTTCCCAGGCGTTTGCCCTCGAAGTTCTCGTTTAGTATTTCATCGTTAATGTAGAAATGATCGATCTGCGCTTTCGACCTGCTTTTGTCTGCTGGCGGAATATAGTGTCCGTTTTTCACGGCGTCTTCCAGGTCGTATCCTTTCTCAGTGTAGAACCTTTCGATCGGATAGTCTTTTGGATTCAACAAGGGAAAATTGGCAAAGATCTGTGTGTACTCTCTTCGTATCTTGCCACTCCACACTCCCTTACTGGCTTTTTCGGACGCGACCGCGTTGGGAGGTGAAGCAAATACAACCGCCTTCATACCCTGATGCTCGGCCATCATGGTGGCCAAGGCCCCGCCCAGGGAGTGGCCGGTGAAGCTGACTTTATCCTTCGATACCCCCTCTTCTTCCAGAACCCGTTGGTAAAAGTGGTAGGCATCGACGAATTGATCAGGAACGTTACCATACAGTATTTGGCCGCCCGCTGCGTATTCTCCGGGAATATCGTCCGTACCCCGATAGGCAATGACGACTTCACCGTCATCATTCTTGTATGCGCGTGCGCTGAAATACTTATCCTTCGGCTCACCAAATTCGATTTCGAGCTCCTTCCACCCTCCGGCAGAGGCAACCTTCTTAAATTTGTCTTTGTCTTCAGCGCCAAAGTACGCATCTCTTGACAATAGGGCGTAATCTTCGTTGCTGACTCGATGTTCATTGTCGGCCATAAATACTCCTTACAATTTTTCTTTGTAATACCGCCATGCGTACAGTTTGATGTGACGAAATCGAACAAAGTATTCCGTTTCGGGATGATATAAGCTTTTGCTGAAAACTGTCCCTGGAAGGTCCATGTCCATCTCATCGCCGAATATCAGCGCTCGTTCGTTCGCACCGCGGGTGCTGAATTCACCGCCGCGCAAGTCGGGCTTCCAGTACTTTTCGAAATACTTTGAGGCGCGATAGAACTGTACGAAGCCCCTGTGCGTGCAATCCTCCTGTGAAACCCTCAATATCCCTTCGGAAGTGAGCGAAACACGGCATTGATAGGGAAAGGTGTGTGTTCGTTCGGGCTCGTATGTCTCGTTGGGGATGCCACCAGTGCGGATGAAGGTGCCGCCAACCCAGATATCCCGCCAGTGATCGGGGTGTTTGTCCCGAATTGTATCCAAATCGAGCCACGTCGGTTCCTCCAGGCTGTTCAACCATTCGGCAAGTTCGGGATAGTCTTGCCAATAGCTTTTGGGATAGGCGAACGCGGTGTAGCCAAAAAAGACACTGTCTTTGCTTTTGCTCGCGATGGCCGGTACTTCTTTACGCGGATCGGTTTGCTTCGCTTTCTTCAGGGCTTCAACTCGGATCTCACGGAAGTCAACGCGTGGGCTTGGCCCTTTGTAGTATTCCGGCGAGACATAGGCCTCGATCAAGTCGGGAGTTTCGGCATCGTCGAGCCACAAGATCAGCGGGGGTTCGTCTTTGTGGGCAAAGGACTGAAGATCCGGCAGGCTCCTACCGTCATTGTGGTAACGCCAATAAGTACTGCCACAGAAACCAAAAGGAAGCGCGATCAGAGCGGCGCCAGACGGTAAGCGCTTGGCCACCGCGTTGGTACGCTTGTGCAAATCGCCGCCGCCGCCCGCCTCGTTCCATTTGTGTACGCAGACGAAGTCCGACGCCATCGTGACCAATTCACCTTCGGCGACGACATCCACCTCGACCCGGTAGTGCCTGTTTTTGCTGGGGTCATCGCAGCCTGCCAAAGCCGTGAGCAGCAACAGGCCCGCAAGCCATCCTATACGTTGAAATCCTTGCCCCATGCGATGCGATGCGGTCATGAGCCTCTCCCGATGGTTGCGCCGGGACGCCATCGCCACCGACCCTGTCACATATAAGGGCCGACGGGCGAGAACGCAAAATGGGGGAGTAAGGGAGAGGCGACGCCGTAGACCAAAAGCGGCGGTTAAGCATGTCTACGTCACCTGGCGGTTTTCACCAAAGTACGAATCCCTCGACAAAAGCGCATAATCTTCATTGCTGACCCCCTCTTTTTTGTTGGCCATAACCTGTCCTTACAGTCTGTCCTTATAATATCGCCACAAACTTAGTTTGATGTTGCGAAATCTAACATAGTACTCCGTATCAGGAGTATAAAGGTTTTCACTAAAAACTATCCCGGGACGGGGCATAGAAACTTCATCGCCGAATATCAGTGCCGATTCGACCTCTCCGCCAGTGCTAAAGTCACCGCCGCGCAAGTCGGGCTCCCAGTACTTTTCGAAATATTTCGACGCCCGATAGAACTGGACGAAGCCCCTGTGCCCGCAATCCTCTTGCGACATCCTCACTGTGTCTTGCGGAGTAAGTACAACACGGCATTGATAGGGAAAGGTGTGTGTCCCTTCAGGCTTATATACACTATTGGGGATACCGCCAGTGCGCATAAAGGTGCCACCAATCCAAAGATCCCACCATTGTTCAGGATGCTTCTCAAAAACTGTATCGAGATCCAACCACGTCGGTTCCTCTAAGCTGCTCAACCATTCGGCAAATTCGGGATATTTCTCCCAATAGCTCTTGGGATAGGCGAAAGCCGTGTAGCCAAAAAAAACACCGTCTCTGGACTGGTTGGCGATGGCCGGTACCTCTTTACGCGGATCGGTTTGCTTGGCCTTCTTCAAGGCCTCAACCCGCATCTCGCGAATCTCGATGCGCGGGTTTGGCCCTTTATAGTATTCCGGCGAAACATAGGCCTCGATCAAGTCGGGGGTTTCGGCGTTGTCCAACCACAAGATCAGCATTGAACGGTGTTTTGACGTTTGCGATTGCAGGTCCGGCAAGCTCTTCCCGTCGAAGTGTCCCCGCCAGTATGAACTGCCGCAAAACCCTGGGGGCAGCGCGATTAGGCCTGCGCCTGACGGCAGGCGCTTGGTCACCGCGCCCGTGTGCCGGTACAAACCACCGCCGCCGCCGCCCTCGTGCCATTTGTGGATGCAGGCAAAGTCCGCCGCCATAGTGACCAGTTCGCCTTCGGCGACGACATCCACCTCGACGCGGTAGTGCCTGTTTTTGCTGGGGTCATCGCAGCCTGCAAGAGCGAGGATGAGTAAAGAGACCAGCAAGGAGATCTTCTTGTTCCATTGGTCTCGCATGGACTTTTCTCCGCCAATTGCTCCGGACGCTTTACGACATATGGTTGTGATGCCGTTCTTTATGAGCTTACCTTATGATGAACTTGGCGGAAAGAAATTCCGGTGGCTAAGTTACCCTCCTCCCATGGCGACGTTTTAGATGGCGATCAAGACTTTTATGTCTGTTTACCGATTTAATGTTGAAATCCAACTGAGGCTTATCGGCGACAAACCAGACTATGCGACATGTTTCTATTCGCGCGGGCAGTCAAAAGCGAGGCCCTCAGCAAAGGTCAGGAATTGACTTCATTTACTTCATACAGAACCAGATCGGTACATTCCGTTTCGAGCAGATCTCGCCACTCTGTCGGCTTAAGGACGAATCTTTCTGCTATATAGTCGACAACTTCTTCAAACCCGTCTTCAAGTTCGCCCACTGAGATGAGCTGACCTGTAGTGTCTTCGAAGATCAAGTAGATCTCTTCAAAGGTCATTTTGTCCATGCGTTGCGCCCGCATGCGGACGATATTCTCCCACAGAATGTCTTGGCGCCGGGACCCTTGCCGGGCGTATATGCCATTTTCATCGAATTCAACGACGGGTTTCTGGCCCTGTCCGATCCATCCGAGGCGTATCAGTTTGCGCACCATGGATGAAATCCAGCGAACAATGCTCATTACTGATGCCTTTCAATCTGCAAGCCGTACCTTCGACGGACTATACCCTAGGTTGCCCGCGACTGCCGATCCAGCAATGGCGCCTGCTGGGGCCACGACACGCGCCGAATGATCGTGTTCAACGATCCCATGCCCAATGAGCCGCGCTCAATAGTAGGGCTGGAGCATGAAGAATACTCCGAGCATCGCGAAGTACAAGAATCCGTAGGTAAGGTCTTGCCATCGAACAAATTGGGTATACTGTGAGACGAGAAAGAGAATTATTGATGGTATACTGAGTAATATGTACATAAATGGTGTAAACGCGAAAATTTGTCCGGCGACTATCCATTCCCAGTCTATCCAGATGATCCACGCCTGAAGAGCCAACAGCCAAATCAATGCGATCCAATAGCTCACGGAAGCAATTGAACTCGATATCGATCGTCTCATTCTACCGGACTCCTCGCGCATAAAGATTTCTTGCGAGTGCTTTGCGCTTCTCATCATATCCCGGACCTATGCCGCTATAGTCGAAACGGCCTGTTCCCCTCCAGCAATGGCGCCTGCTGGGGCCGCGACACGCGCCGAATGATCGCGTTCAACGATCCCATGCCCAATGAGCCGCGCTCAATAGTAGGGCTGGAGCATGAAGAATACTCCGAGCATCGAGAAGTACAAGAGCCCGTAGGTGAGGTCTTGCCATCGAATGAAATGCATGTACTGAGACACTAGAAAGAAGACAATTGATGGTATGCTGAATAATATGTACACAAATGGTGCGAGCGGCACACCTTCTCCAGAGAGTATTCGTTCCCAACCCACCCAGATGATCCACGCTTGAACAGCCAACAGCCAAATCAATGCGATCCAATAGCTCACAGTAGCAATCGAACTCGATATCGTTCGTTTCAATCTACCGCACTTCTTGGGCGTAGAGCTCTCGTGCGAGCGCTTTGCGTCTCTCATCATGTCCTGGACCGATGCCGATATAGTCGAAATGGCCTGTTCCCCTTCTGATATGGCGCCTGCTGGGGCCGCGACGCGCCGCACGATTGCGTTCAATAGTTCCTTACCCCTTGAGCTGTGCTCAATAGTGGGGCTGGAGCATGAAGAATACTCCGAGCATCGAGAAGTACAAAAAACCATAGGTGAGATCTTGCCATCGAACAAATCGAATATACTGCGAAATCAGAAACAGGATGATAGAAGGAACGCTAGTAATCACATATACAAATGGTCCGAGTGCAGAAAACTTTCCAGTGAATAGTCGTTCATGATCGACCCAAATAATCCACGCCTGAAGAGCCAGCAGCCAAATCAATGCGATCCAATAGCTCACGGAAGCAATTGAACTCGATATCGATCGTTTCAATCTACCGCACTCCTTGGGCGTAGAGATCTCTTGCGAGTGCTTTGCGTCTTTCGTCGTGTTCTGGACCTATGCCGCTATAGTAGAAGTGACCTGTTCCCCCCTTCCAGCATTTGCTGAATCAGTTCGGGCACTTTGCTCGCGAGGTCCCAATCGTTCAATCCAGTTTGGACAGGGTCACCGTACGCATCAAGATCAACATTGATGACATTTTCGATTCCGGGCGTATTGTGAATTGCTTCCCATAAGTCAGCGTTAATGGGCGCTCCTATCAGTATCAAATTGTCGATCTTTCCGCCGCTCTCGGCGATTGCCAATGCCGCCGACGCCGCAGCGGCGGAACCATAAGAATATCCGGCAAGATTGTATTGATTGTCGCCCTTATTTAGCGATCGCTGCACCTCCTTCTCAATCTCCTCGCTCCCTATGAGGGACCGCGCAAAGTCTACATCGTTAATGCGCGGCACCGAGAGAGCATCCAGGCCAAGCGCCAAAAAAGTGGGGTCCTGTGAACTCGGTGCATGCACGTTACGGATACCCGCCTCCTCAAATGCTGTCTTGAAGCTCTTTATATAGTCTCCCTGCTGTGCAACTTGAACTCCTGCGCCACCAATAAATGTCGTTCCTCCTTGGTATTCGCTCTTATTGTCTTGCGGCAAATTGGCGCCCGGTAGGTCGGTCTTAGGTCTTCGGCCCAACGCGTTCGTTCTCTCAGAACCACTTTGCGCTGGCGGCGGACTCGTGTCGTTGGCCAGCTCTTGCCCCCGACCAAACGCACGTTCTGCTTGAACGTTCGCAGGGTAACCGACCGACACGCCGGACGAGTTTGGAAAACTATTGTTCATCCTTTTGGAAAGCTTCTTCTTGTTGATCAGTTCTTCGGCATTTGCGTAAGACCAGTCCAACAGCGCCTTTTGGTCAGCACGGTGATCGCCGGTTTTCGCAGGCGGATGGCGGGCCGTGTTGAGACCGCCGACATTCGGCGCTGCCCCCTGCGGGAGGTTGACTTGGTTGCCGGATTTTGCCCCTTGGCCCGTCTGGGCTTGAAGCATTCGCAACTCGAACTTCACCTCATCGATGTCTGGCCCGATCCGTCTGCGCGAATTGTTCCCGCCTATTTCGGTGACATATCCCATGGGATCTCTCACGAAAAATTTCTGGCTGCTCATGCCATATTTCCCTTATGTTCGTTCTGCATAGAGATATGCCGGGCGGAGAAAAACTCCGCCCGGCAGTCCGTGTGCGCCGTTAGAGGGTTGCGCCCACGAGGGGGTGGTCAATGTAGCCGGCGGCGACGGCTTCCGCTCCGCCGTTGGCGGAGGTCAGCACCGCGTGCTTAATGACTTCGGCGCCTGCGGTGGCGTCGTCATCCAAAACACCGGCCGTTGCCGTCACGTTGAGCACCGCATCGGCGGCCGCGTTGGCGGAAACCCGAATGTTGCAGGGACCACAGATCTGTACCCAGAAGTACTGATCCGCGGCAACCGCTATCGGGCTTACGCCCACCGGGCGATCCTCTTTCGAGGCCGCATTGGTCGTGTCGATGAGATCGGCATCGAGCCAATCGGCCGGGTCCAGCAAGACCACATAGCCCGGGCCGGTGACGCCCATGCCGTCCGCTTGAACATAGCGGTAGATGTTGCCGGCCTCGTCTTGGCCGCACGTGCCCACTTTGAAGCGGGGTGAGGCATCCGCCTCCCCCAAATTGCCCCCGAGGGGGCTTACCAAGTTTGCCATATGACGTCTCCTTTCCTGTCTTTGTTACGACTTCAGCCGGCCTTGGAGGGACCGGTTGGAACACGTCAGGTTGCCCATCCAAAGGATATGCATGACCGTGCCGTCTTGGTTGGTGGCCCGGATTTTCTGTGTGGGTTGGAAGTTGGCCCCTTCGTACGACTTGAAGCAGAGGTACTTGGTGTTGATGAAGTACATACCGACCGGATGACCGGTTGTGGTGGCATCCCCGTCGTATAGGACCCGGGCACGCTTGTACCGGTAGTTCATGAACCCGGCGTCGGCTTCCTGTTCGGACGAGAATCTCATCAGAGGTTGTAAGTTCTCCTCATAAAGAGTAAAGTACGTGTCATCCGAGGTTATGAGATCGGGCGCGTCCGTGCCGCGTGTGCATTCCAGCCACAGTTTGTTCATGCCGGAGAGCACGTTGGCGGCATTGACCGTGCCGATCTCGTCCGAGACATCCACCATCTTGTTCTGCCAAAAGGCAAATGTGGAGGCGTTGATTCCACCGACGGTTCCCGTGGTCGGGTCGTCCGCGATCAGGGCTTGCAGACCGTTGATCTGGTTCGTGCCAGTCCCGTCGGAATAGATATCCTGGGTAATCCGGTTCGCCATCGTGTCGGAGGCGTTTTGCGCCTTGACCTTCACGATGTCACGGATTTGCTCCCGGCCGCGGTTGATGCGCTCGTCCCGTCCGGAAATCGCGACGGGTACAGCCGATTGGACCGGGGTAAACTCCGCCGCGTCCAGAACGGTTGCTTGTTGTACGGAGAGCGTGTCCCAACCCGAATAGCGCTGGTAGTCCGCCTCCGCATAGGTGAGGTGTTCGACAAGGGTTCGCCCGCCGCGCACCGTTTTGATGTTGCCTTTCTTTTTCAGCTCCCGGAGCAACGCGTTTTGATTTGTGACGTTGTCGGACACACCGGGGGCAAAATTTTGTAAAGTAAAGGCAAGCTGTTCGCCAATTCCTGGCTCTGCCATTTAAGAGTACTCCTAAGTGTTGAAGATTGAGACTCGAGACTTATCGTCCGTCCCTGGGTACGGTGTTATCGAGTGCTCATGGTTTTTGAAGGACCATTGCAGGTCCCGCGAGGCTGCTTGATCACCGTCGTGACTGCTATCGCCATCGCTTTTGCGTTTAGCGCACCCGCTTGATCAGTTCTCTGACTGCTGTCGTGCGCAGCGCCCGCCCCGACACGTTCTAGGCATCGGAACGAGCGTGAATTGTTTATGTTGCAGTGTGCTTTGTGTTTGTATTCAGTGGCTCTACAGAATCGGATCGGCAGGGGCCATACGATGGTCAATCGTGCGCTTTGCGATTACCCAATGCGGTTAGCGTAGACGACTTCCTCTGTGCATGCTTCTATGACAACCCAAGTCCCCTCTCCGCCATGAAAGCCCCAATGAGCCCCTAGATAGCTGTATCCAATGAGAAGCCCCCGCGAAGAGTTCTTATACTGAACTCGATAAGGACTGAGCAAATCGATTCTCTCGGCAGCCGGGTGGAAGTAGCTGTCGTCCCGCAAAAACCTCTTCATCTTAGGCTGCATGCGTTCTCTCAGCGCTGCTTCGATCTTTGTTACTTCAGCGCATTCGAGCGGGATTGGCGTATCCGAAAACCGTTTTTCGTACAGAGACGTTGTGCTGCGCACGAAGCCAAATGGGCGAACATCATAACGGCACAGACGACTTTTGTGCGTTGTCTTCCCATATGTGAAATGCCCTCCGAGACTTGATCACTGTCGACCAAACTGTCGACCTTTGCTTTTTGGATTTCGATTTCAGTCCGTTTGCTGCACGATCATGAAGTCAATCGCTAAAGCATCCGGCCTCATCCAGATACGTGCATTGTAAACCTATAGGCATGAACGACCACTTCGTTGCAAAGGTCTGCTACGATCATTATGCCATCCCCGCCGTCCAGCCCCCAAAAAATGTCAAAAAAAAGATACTTTGCTAAGTAAGTGTCGCCCAACTTTTTATAGAACACCGCTTTGGGGTTGCTCATGTCGAGCTCTCCCGCCGCGGCGCTCAAGATTTCGTCCCGCATCAAAAACTCATCAACCTTGCCGGCCACGCGTTCTCGAACGTCAGGTTCGCTCACGACACCGGTCTGGCATTCCAGCGTTATCGGTTCCGTCGAAAACCCCTTTATATATTTGTCTTTGTGGGATGCACATGCCGTTAGGCTGAACAGCAGGGCACAGGCTAGAATAGATTTGTGAAGCATCGCGGCTCTCGCGCTATTGATTTGAGGAGTGTGCTCCGCCGCTTGCGTTCTTGCCAATGTGTCAAATCTTTAGTCATCCGAAGGCGACACATCATTCTCCAGCTTCTCCTGCCCATCTTCAGGGAGAGGGGGGATTTTTCCTTCGGCTCGCAGCTCTTTTTCGATTTCATCGAGAATGCGATCACGGTCCTCTTTCGTGTAGACCTTGACAGGCTCATAACACATTGCAGCATGCGCTCCGGGTTTTCCGAGCTCGTTGCAATCGTAAATCGGCAACTCGTTGCCAAAAGCATGACCACCATAGACCGTCAGAATCAGGAGAAGTGCACTTGCCAGCAAACAGGCGCGTTGAAATTGTCTTGGTGCAGTTGAATCGTTCGCCATTGTATTCATCAGCTTTACTCCAAATTAGCGGCCTTTGCTCAGAATGCAACTCGTACCGAGTATCTTACTTCGCTGATGTTACCATGTTTTAGAAGCGTTTGGGATGCAACTCTTAGCTGAGATACGGTTAATCTTAAGCAAAGGGGAGCCCTAACCCCGGAAACGCGAAGTTTATCCCTATTCCACTCTCATGGACCTTTTGTTGGTTAGATGTTGCCGCCATCTTTCGCTTTAGGATCGCGCTGAATCGCGCGCTCATAATAATCGTCGTAAAGGTCCCCGAATTCGTCGGTTATTTGTTCTTGGCGCGATTTTGGTTGTCTGTTCATGTAGTCTTGCCACTGAGGCTCGATGGGCAAATCTGGATCGTATAAGTTTTCGTTGCCTTCTTGGAGCGCCCATTGCTGAAGTTGAGTCTTCATCGCTCCTTCGAGCGCCAAGTCTCCGGCATCATAATCAATCTGTTCACCCCACGCGGTTTGCCCGAAATGGTTGGTCGGTCCCGCGGCAGCTGGAATTGGTTGTCCCTCGTTGGCGCTTCCCAACGCTGTCGTCGTGATATTTGCGCGCCTGTTGCTCGCACTTTCCGCTATACCATGCGGATGGAAGTTGTTTGCGATATCTTGTTCGCGCCGGCTGCTCGAAATCGCGCGAGGATCAGACTCCCAGTGTGTGTTTGAATTTCCCAAATTGGCGTCCAGGCTTGAACCAAAAGCGTTGGGGAACCCGCTGCTCTTTGGGTCATATTGGCTGGATAAGGGGCCGGCATTATTCCTCAGCATAGAACCTGCCTCCTCTCGTCGCTTATGCTTAGCACCGATATACGACCTTAAGAGTCGGTCTTTTGCGTATGATCTGTCATATGGCATTTGTCTTTGTCTCTGATTTTGTGATGGAAGTGTTGCGCTAGGTTTGTTGGTCTACGGCCGAAATATTGCTCTTCCAGCCTATCGGCTGGCGACGGACTTAGTTTCTTCCCTCAGGCCAATGAGAATATTTCCGTTTGCTCGGTCCATCGTGTTTCCTTGATGGTGGTTTGATCAAATTTAGCCCCTTTATGCGTGTCAATCTTAGTTTTCCCAAACTGCAATAACATTTACTTCCGTATATTGATCAATTCTCGCGCGCAATAGCGATCGGCTACTGGACTCGCTCACCCCTGTTCGGCTAAGCGCTCTCTCTGTCTACGACTGTTCATTCCCCTCGCGAAACGATTCGCCGAAGCTATCTTCGACTCGCGTATACTCCGTGTCGGGTGCGCCGTACGGTCCGGATATGGGTTTAGATTGTCCAATCGATGCATAATCAGGCGCTCCGACACCGGACTTTTCATGGCAATTCGAGGATGCCGAGCCGGAGAGATTTGCGTGTTTTCCCATGCGCTGTAGCTTTCGGTACATATTGTTCAGACCCTCATAGTCTATTGGGAGTTTGCTGTGAGAAATGATCTCGTTGAATGGTTGCCTTCTCAGTAAAGCTGCAAATGACTTGTTCTTTGCGAAATTGTTCATGCCTTTAGACCTTCTTTGAATGACGCTCTCGGCCGGATTCGAGATTTGCCGATCTTTATCGTCCAAATCTCTTTTGGCCGACGGCCTAATGGCGGGCGAAACGGCTTCGTCAGCCTGAGCGTCTTATTGCACTTATGTCAAAATTTCAGGATTGCTCTAACGCCCATTCGTCTTCCTCTTTATACGCACTACGACTTTCGAATGCCGTGTTAAGCTGTTGCGTTTTAGGGCCTCGACTTGGGGCCGATCTGATGAAACGAGCGGCCGCTGGTTTTCGGAGGACGGCCCTAAATCTTCAACAAGATGCAAACGGGACCGCATGTCGTCGGCGCATTTCCTCGTCAAACCCGGGCGTGCGCTTTTCTTCGCGCCTTGTTTGGCGCCCAATAGCGTTTCAACCACTTTTTGAAAGTGTGGGCTGTTTTGGATTGACATGAATGGACAACGCTCTTTTCTCTAGGCTAATGGTGTTCATATGTGTGGATCGCACCGAGATCACTTCAAAACACGTGATTCACGATTGCTTCTAGCCGATTGAATGGAACTTTGATGCGACCGTACCCTTTGCGCGTCTCACGGACAGGAGCATCTGTGTTCGGAGCTTCAGCTCTTTGGGCTCTTTCGGCGCGGCCGGGTCCTATGCGATTGCTTCTTTGTGTGTGGCGATCAGATTCCTTCTGCTCGAAAGCAGCGACCAGATGAACCCCTTTTCACTTCGTGAGTAGATCGCGTTGCGTTGACCAGTGTTGCTTCTCAATGCTTAGGTTCATGGCTACGGACCACTCCAATAGCCACTCCCCAATATTTCCTCTGCACAAGGCTCAACGACCAAGACTACTCCGCCAACATCATAAGTTGCCATTCCTATCAAGGTATAACTGTAGAAGAGTTTGAGAAGTTGGCCATCGTCCGTCACTTTGTATTCAACACCTGGATTGGTATAGTCGATTACATCGACTAGCCGCTTCATCGTCGGTGTTTGGTCAAGATATCCTCTTGCCGGTGCCTCTAACTGCTCCAAGAGAACTGACTCATTGATCGTTTTCCCCGAGCAGACTATCGGGAGCGGTTCGTCCGAAAACCCTCTCATCAGGTCAGGATTTGTACTCGAAGAGCAGCCGCCCACGGCAATAAAGATGAACGTGCTGATGAGTAGCGTTGCTTTCGTCATTCACTTGCATCCCTCAAAGGTCTTGCGCTCACCGGTGGTCTGGCGACAAGTCCCAGTCTTGGCTCATGGAACAGGAGATTCAACGAATGAGGCATCCTCGAATGGATACGGCTACTGCGTCCTTATTCGACGGGGTCAGCCACCACCATCCAATGATTCAGATCGTGTACTTCTGATGTGCAGGGATCAAAGAGTATCATGATCCCTCCATCTCCCCAAATACCCATACCCCTCTGAGTGTAGCCATATGCAAGAGCTACGAGTGTGGTATCGAGAACCGTATGGTACTTGTCAATGGGTCGGTCATAGTCGAGGTAATCCCAGTGGTGTTGCCAATAGTCGTAATCGTCCTGCTTCATATATGCGATGGTCGCGTGTTCCGCCCGTTTCAGTACTTCGTCCGGACCCAGCCGCTCACCCCCGCAGACGATCGGAATTGGGGCGGAGCTAAACTCATCCCAACCATCCAGCGAATAGTTTTTTACGCACGCGGACAAGCCGAAGGCGAGGCAAATCAACGCGAGGGTTTGAACTCTCCTCCATATCGACCGCATACAGACTCTCCTTTTCCCTTTCGCCGAAAGGCCTCGATAGCAGCGTTCACATCGTGCTTCGTTCGCTTGATGGTCTTGCCATGCCCCTATTCGTACGCTTCGGGTGACGGCATCCAAAAGCTTAGATCGTGTACTTCTAATGTGCAGGGATCAAAGAGAATCATGAGTCCTCCGTAGTCCCCAAACATAACAATGCTCTCATAGGTATAGTAGTACATTATTCCTACCAGCGTCCTGTCGCGGATCGTATGATACTTAACAGTCGGACTGTCATACTCAAACTCATCCCAGACCTTTTCCCAATAGTCGTAATCGTCTTGCTTCATATACGCGATGGTCGCTTGTTTCGCCCGTTCCACAAGTTGGTCCGACTCCACCTCGTTACCATTGCAGACAATCGGAATTGGAGTGGAGCTAAACTCATCCCAACCATCCAGCGAATAGTTTTTTACGCACGCGGACACGCCGAAGGCGAGGCAAATCAACGCGAGGGTTTGAACTCCCCTGTATATCGACCGCATACAGACTCTCCGTTTCGCCGAAAGGCCTCGATGGCAGCGTTC
>JANQPV010000016.1 GCA_028285305.1 Alphaproteobacteria bacterium
TATCGGCCGGCGATCCTGATTCTGCACTCGAAACACTCGGCTTTTTCATGTTTGGCTTCCTCAAAAACACTCAGCGTACGTTCGACTGTTTGGCAAAAAAACCCGGTCGATCGTGCACAATGATTTCTTCTGCCTCGGAAGTATCTTTGGCATGAAACCTATGTTTATAACAAAATTGTAACAGGCCTAAGGATGATGTAAAGACAAAGTTAACCAATAAAAACCCATACTTTTTTAAAGTTATAAACATATTGCAGAATCGAAATATTGTCTTTTTTTAGGCACATTCTGCAATTATTCCGGGAGAGCTGCCAATTTACTTCTTCAACCAACCCGATACTGGAAGTAGATCTAATTTCATAAGAATAAGACATATCCTATTAATATCCCGTGAAAATCCCGGCTATCGGTACATATCTCGGTTGCCAGCAACCGGCCAACGCGAGATCCTCGATCAACGCATTCAGCTTTTTTCTAGGGCGAAGCCATCAGCCAATCGGAACCTAAGAGCCCGTCCGGAAACGTACGGTGTCTAAGTGTCTGTCCAAGAATGGGATAAGGGTTGAGTGAAGGGATCAAGTCTGATTCTCCGTGTTTTGGCAGGAACAAGGAGGATTGAATGGCTTGGACACCCTTCACCCGCGTGGATCATGACCGCAGCGGGCTGCGCTATGCAAGCGACACGAGCGATAAGGAATGGCGGATGATCGAGCCGTTCATGCCGCCGCAGCCGTCGCGAGGCCGCAAGCGCCGGACGGACCTGCGAGCTGTGGTTGATGGCATTTTCTATCTTCTTCAGTCGGGCTGCCAATGGAGGCTTCTACCGAAGGACTTCCCACCCAAGAGCACGGTGCATCATTACTTCAAGCGGTTCTCGGGCGACGGCACCTGGGCGGCCATCCATGACGCCCTTTACCGCAAGACCCGCGACCTGGAGGGCCGCGACGAAAGTCCCTCCTACGCCATCATCGACAGCCAGTCGGTCAAGACCGGCGCCGACGCACGCGGGCATGTGGGCTTCGACGCCGGCAAGAAGGTGAAGGGACGCAAGCGGCATATTCTGGTCGATACGCTGGGTCTGGTCCTCAAAGCCGAGGTCCATTCGGCCGGCATCCAAGATCGTGACGGGGCGGTCCTGGTCTTTGATCGGCTCGCCCGGCGGTTCCCCTTCATCGCCAAAATCTGCGGCGATGGCGCCTATCAAGGACCCATCGCGCAGGCCGCGAGCCCGAGGCCCATCGAGATCGTTAAACGAAATCAACCCAGCTTCGAAGTGTTACCCAAACGCTGGATCGTCGAGCGGACTCTCGCGTGGCTCGGCATCAATCGACGCTTGTCAAAGGACTTCGAGCGCTTCGCGCCCACCAGCCTCACCTTCATCCAAACCGCCATCATCAAGCTTATGGCAAGGCGACTGGCTCGATTCCGCTATTCTTGAACAGACTCTCAGATCAAGACTAGGGCCTGTTGACAATCATCGCAATGCGATGACGGTGGCGACGAGGTTCAGGTTTGCGCCGTAGCTGGTGTCGGTTTTGTCGTAGCGTGTGGCGATGCCGCGGAATTCTTTGATCTTAGCGAAGTAGTTTTCGACCAAGTGGCGCCATTGATACATGTCCTTATCGTAAGCGATCTGCTGTTTCCGGTTTGCTTTCGGCGGAATGACGGCACGGGCGCCACGCTGGTTCAGTTCCGCCCGCAGCCAATCGGCATCGAACGCTTTTTCGGCTAG
>JANQPV010000017.1 GCA_028285305.1 Alphaproteobacteria bacterium
ATAGCCCTCGGATTCCAAGGCAGCAACAAGCCCGCGGACCCTGTCCACGTCCTCCCGCGCATAGGAAATAAAGATGTCTGCCATGCAGGATGCCCCAACACTCCTCCAAGATTAGACCAGAGTAGCGCGAAATGAATGGATTTGAAAGGCGACCGGAATGGGGGCGTATGGACTGTGGCTCGCCGGTTGCAGAACCGGTATCTCGCCGTCTACGGCAGTTCGCCCTCCTCCAGCTCTCGCATTACCCGAAATCCGTCGTCGTCGTTCCGGTTCGCTGTGCTGGTCCTGTTGCGGCTTGCGGATCGCAAGCCTACCGCATCGTAATACCAGGACCCTCCCCGCAAAACGCGAAAGGAACATTCGCCCGTCGTCCATGCGGACCCGTCAGTAGGTGCCCCCTCATAATTTTCGTTCCAGCAATCCTCCGTCCACTCCCAAACGTTCCCGTGCATGTCGTAAAGACCAAAGGCGTTAGGAGCGTAGGCCCCAACCGGCTGTGTGCGCCCTAAGTTGCGGTCTCCCGCATAATTCGCATCGCTAGCGCTGATCGTATCGCCAAACGAATAACGCGTTGTCGTGCCCGCCCGTGCCGCATGTTCCCACTGGGCCTCACTCAATAGAGAATAATCATGCCCCGTTTTCTTGGATATCCAGGCCACATAGGCTTGAGCATCCCCCCAAGAGATATTGATCACGGGGCGCTTACCTTTGCCCCAACCCTCATCGCTTCCCGCGGCTTGCGGTGCCTCACCGTCGCAGCCACCTTCGGTCACGCAGGCCTGCCACTCGATCCATGTCACTTCAAAGCGGCCCACGGCAAACGGACGCGCGATGGTGACCTCGTGAACCGGACGTTCTCTGTCAAAACCTGTTTCGCTTCCCATCGCAAAAGTGCCTGCAGGGATCACCACCATTTCGGGGCAGGAGTCGCAGTCTTGCAAGATGTCTTCATTTGTGCCTGCCGCATCGAAGTACAGTGCCAGCACCCCGCCTATACCCACTACGAGAGCGGCGGTCACCAAACCAACCACGGTCATCGGATTACTGTTGGCTCCCAGGACGCGGCCCAAAGAGCTCGTTTGGCCATTGCGGCCCAACAGCAAGCGGGAAATCGGCCCGAAGACCAACACTAGCCATAACCAGGCTGACGTTACGTAGGTAGTCGCTAAGGAGAAGGCCAAGATCCACTGCTCAGCGCCCCAAGCCGACATGGGTGTGTCACCCAAGACCTCAATCTGGGAGTAAAAGAAATCAAAAGCCTCAAGCTCATAAAAGGATTGATCGGCAAACCCGATAAAAGCTTGCTCAAACGGGACGAATACGATGCTGATTACGGCCACATAAAGCAATGCAGTCAGGAGCGCATCGACGAGCACCAAGTACGGCAATAAGATCGGCGCTCGGGCGCCCCAGCGCAAAAAGATCCGTGTCTGCCACAAAGAGACGTAGTCCCCGATAATGTTGGTGATCACTGTCATCACTATGATGTTTCGCGTGAGTTCGCCCGCACCGTTCAAGGAGGTGCGAAAGTCCTGGAAGATGAACCATGCAAGGCCAACAATGAGCGCGAACGATACCAGCGAGGCGAGAACAGAGCGAGAGAGACACTTGAACGAAAGATGCCGCCGACCAAAAACGGCCTCAAAGAGCGCATTGAACGTCTCGGCGACGCTGATCCGTACACCGCCTTTCACAGGAAGAAGCCAGCGTTTCGCCAGTCCTCTGTAGCGGGGCGAGAGACTGACGTCGGCGGCGCGGAACAACAAAAAGAAAAAGCCAGCAAGGGCGATCGCCCCACCGAGGATGCCCATGCCCGCATACAGACCGGCAAAGATGCCCGCTCCGGCTAATGCGGTGAGCAGGCCGGTCAACAGGCTGCCGCTCGCATTGGGCGCTTGGGGGACAAAGGTCTTTTGTTGCTTCGGCGCGCCGGCCAATTCGCTTAAGGACAGAATGAGCCGTTGCCAGCTGTCAGACGCGCGGTCCCCGTCCCAGCCGACGAAGTTTTCGGCATGCACCGAGCGAAAGCCGAACGGTATGGCGCCCGGCTCAAATTGGAGGGGGATAAGTTTTTGGTTTTCAAGGGCGTCGAGAGCTTCTTCCCGCACCCAGTGCTTTTTCTTAGAGGTGCCCGTCCAGATGACCAGAACGGCTTTGGCGGCGGTCAGAGCCTCTTCGATCTCGTCCGGCCATTTGTCGCCGCCTTCGATGCGCGTGTCCCACCAGACGGAATAGCCCTCGGATTCCAAGGCAGCAACAAGCCCGCGGACCCTGTCCACGTCCTCCCGCGCATAGGAAATAAAGATGTCTGCCAT
>JANQPV010000020.1 GCA_028285305.1 Alphaproteobacteria bacterium
CGTCCACTTTGTGAATCTCTTGAGCATGTCGTCATCCAACGGATCGAAGACAACTTCGTAACCGGCGCCCGTAAGAAGCTCTTTGCCCACTTTATTGCCTGACTGATCTTCAAAGCCTGCAACTTGCCAAATTCGTGTACGGTCTTCTGATATACTCTGTATCATCGAAGACATCAACTCTTTGTCTGAGTCGCTCATTTGGCTCGCCAAAGATTTAGGATTGGTTAACGAATTCTGAAACTTGGTTGTGAGCTTGCGCACCGCCTCCTCCGCGTGAAGAGGCACGAAGCCTTGCTGTGCCCAAACCAAACCGCCGCGTTCGTTCCCCGCGGAGGCGGTAATCACCGGCGGCTCGTCCATTTGTTGGAACAAGCGGATGAGATTCGCATTGATCTGTTGGACTGGACTTTGAATGCCCGCCGCATCGTTGTGGCGCGCCCAGTCCTCAAACTGAACATCGATATCCCGCACAACAAGGCGACCGTCCACGTCCTCTCGTGTGAAGGCGAGCGTTCGGCGGCCCGCTATCGGGGCGCTTCCGTCTTGTACGGACTTGGCATGCGGATGACTCTGTGTTGCCCGAAACTCGATTTCGAACGTGACATTGCCACTCTCCGGGTCGGGTGTGATCTTAGCGGACGACAAGCGAATGTCGTTGGCGCTGTCGAGAACGTTCATAACGTCATCGACACGAATTCCATGGCGGGTTGCGAGGTATTGGGACGCCTCGTCCAGATGGCGTGCAGCCTCCGGCGCCAGGCCCGCTCGATCCCGCAGCCAACTGGAATAGTCCGTGGCTTGCCCGTCTTGGCGGGGAATGTTCTCCAGTCCCGCGTAGGTCGTGTGGTGCCTTGTCCGCTTGGCCGTGACTGCCGTATGGTTTGCCGGGGATTGCGACACCGGACTACCGCTGTGTTCGGCGGTGGCGTTCGTTGAATTCTCGTCTGCTGATTCGCGCAATGCCTCCGCACGTGCACGCAGCGCCTTCGCCATATCCTCATTGGTGGCGCCCTTTTCGTTTGTCTGCTGATTTATTTCATCCGGCGACTCGCCCGCGCGTCTGCGCAACGCCTCCGCCATGTGAATAGCGGAGATAGTCCCGCCGCCGACACCGCTCTTCTTTATGACATTGGAAGAGGTTGACTCTGGCTTCCATACAACGGGCAGGTGGCGCGGATTGTAGATGCCCAAACGATTGCGCGCGGCCCGGACCGCCTCCGGCCCCCATTTGAAACCGGCGCCGATCCCAGTGCCGATTGCGATATCGCGCAATACACGCCATCCATCGAAGTCTTCTCCGTTGTGTAATTGATCGCCAACGGAGTAAAGGCCACCTTCCACGCCGCCCAGGATGGGGAGCGCGTGGGGCTCCGCCTTCTTCGCAAGATCATGCGCTCGCTCAACGAGTTTTTGGGCCATGGGTGATCGGGCGAGCTTTCCCAAGCCCGCCGCGCCCTTCGCCACGAGGGAAGCGACACCAACAGCCGGCATAAACTGGGCGATGCCACCGGCGGTTTCCGCCAGCATTGCATGAGTGGGGTGCTGTTCCCGAAATCTGTTGAGGTCCTCGTGCCACTCGGTTTGGTAGCGATTATAGCTGTCCGAGAAATCGCCTCCTCTAAGCTCATCCCAGCCGGCCCGGGCGGCGTTTAAACCATTGTCGCCATAGCCCAGGGTTAATCCGTTGAAGAACGACTTTGCCAGATTTTCGCCATGGTGGCCGAGCAAGTCATACTTGTTCATATTTTCTCTTTCTCTGCGATATCCGCGTCCACCGGCGCCCCGAACATCCGAATTGGAATAAAACAGGGTCCAGTATCCTCATCACAGCTGGATGGGGTTTCGGCGCGACTTCAAGTTTTTGGGAATAGTGCGTTTGGGCGACCGAACTTTCCCTCCGTTTACGGAAGAGGGTGTTTTCCGCGCGTCCGACCTTCGCCCGCTCCCCCGGAGGGCGGTACGGGGGCGGCTGGGGGTACAGGCGGCAAAGGGGGCACGACAGGGGACACAGGGGCCGCTGGGGTCATCGCCGCCGCATGACCAACAGGTCCCTGCGGTGGCCATTGGCCGGGCGCCATTCCAGTGGTGGGAGGCACGCCTGGCGGGACTGGAGCCATCGATTGTGGTTGCGGTTGAACCGGCATTTCGGGCTGGGGCGTTGCCGCTGCCGTCATTGCGGCCTGCTGCTGCAGACGCTCCCATTCCGCCTGCGCCCTGAGGGAGACTTCGTCGAAGTTGATGCCCGACACGTCCGCCTTCACGCGAAGCTCCGCCAAGCGCATTTCGAACTCGACGAGCTTCGCTCGGAAGTCCTCCTGTTTTTCGATCATCTCCATCTGATGTTTTTGCATCTCGCTTTGGTTTTTCTGGATTGCGAGTTGCAGTTGGCCGTGCTGTTTCTGGGTTTCCAGCTGCATCAGCACTTGGGCGGGGTCGGGCTGTTGTGGGGCGCCGTTTTGTGCCGTCCCCTGAATATCATCGATAAGGTTTTCCAACGAGCGCGCCCCTCGGAAGGGCCGGATTGCCACGCGGGCAAGCTCCAGCAACACTGTCAGATCCAGCTGTCCCGCCGCAACGGCCGGTCCGAGGCCGGTCATGAGACCAACAAGCCCTTCGAGGAGCTCTTTCGTTGCCTCTTTCTCTATCTCGGTGTTCACCGCAATCGTCGAATCCGTTTCTACATCGATGCGGAATTCCGCATAGCGATCTTTGAGAACGGAAAGCGCTGCGCCGAAACGTTCCGCCGTCATGGGATCATCCAGGCTATAGTTCGCCATTTGAGCTATTAAGTGGGGCTCGAAGTGTCCGACGATAAGATCGGCCTTAATTTCAATGAGATCGCGAGCATACCGCTCGATGGCGCGGCGTTTTTCGTCCAAACGCAATGTCCCGAATTGCCCCTTGATCCGTTGGGCCGTCGCCGATTCCACTGGGTCGCTGACACCGCGCAGGAGATCGCCAAGACCGGTAATCTCAAAAATGGTTTGCTTAAGCTGGTCGCGGTTCACGTAAAGCTGGTTCAAGGCCTCAATGATTTGGCCCAGCGGCATAAAGAGGAGCGCCCCTTCAATGCCGCCCTTGTCCGCGAGGCCGTAATAGTCTTCGACGGGGATCATTTCCAAATGATGAGCACGGAGTAGACGCTCCACCTCCGGATTTTCCTTCGCATAGAGACCTTTGAGCTTAAGAGCCTTTGTCAGGGCGCTGATGCGCGAGGTGACGAGATCCATCTCCGCAGCCAGGTCCTGATAGACCTTGTACTCGGGGATGGGGATGAGGCTATCATTAGTGAGATTGCTGAAGAGGGGCCTGGCAATGGGCCAAAAGCCGGAGAGTTCCAGAACATCGTCCGTTTCGGACATGATTTGGGAGACGGACTCCGAAAACCAAATGATCTTTCGCCGGCGCTTGTCCCAGATTTCCCAGGCCCGGGTCGTCGCAAATTGGGGATCCGGGTTTAGGTCGGCCGTACCATAGCTGCCTGTCTGAACGTCTTCCGTGTCAGTGAACGATATGCCCTCTAGTCCCCTCTCGTTGCGCTCGTCAAAGCGCTCCTTACTGAGATCATGCCCGAAGGCAATCCAGCTGACATCGTCCCAAGATCGAACCGCTTCGTGCAGAAAGTCTTTCCGGTAGATATGCCGGGTCTTGACCTTCTGCTTGACGATCGTCCCGCCCTTTACTTCGGGCTCATAGATGATGCGCGTGACGGCGCGCGAAAAGAGATCGTAATCGGCGACAGCCGCCTTCAACGGCGTGCTGAAGTCGTAATCGTCGAGGCAGTAGCTCAGAGCCCGTTCAAGCACTTCGGCTGCTTCCTTGGCGGCGGGATCCCGGTCCATAAAACGCCGCCTAATGTCTGGTTTCGGCGGATTCTGGTACACAGCAGCACAAGTGAGTTTATGATTTGTATAAAGAATATTAAACTTTCCGGTGAGCTCATCATCGCTGACGAGCTCCTTCCTGTCGCGGATGATATCCGTGATCCGGTCGCACAAGCTCCAATAGTCCCTTTGGACTCTTTTTGACTTGTCTATCTCTGTGTGCCAATGGGTGTCCCAATCGCGCACTTTCTTTATTTCAGTTTCGTGTTCTTCCACTTTGGGGTTCCGTTTTGGGTTTCAATTGAACGTAGGGAATCCGCCTTTGGGGATCCGACCGGCACTCGATCCGCTTTCGCGACCTCGCCAACGGAGCAAAGGCGTCACCAGGCAAGACCAACGCCTAACGCCGTCGGAAGTTGTGCCTCCGGTTATCTATGGTTGGAGACTCGACCGCTCAGCTAGTAGCTATGCGGATTAGTCGCTTTCGATGTAAATTCGGAGCCGCGATCTCAGACTAAGCGCAAGACGCGGCGCTTTGTTTCCATTCTCGCGTGATTATGAGCATCTCCAAGCGCGTCCCTAAGTGCATCCCTATGTCGAGATGCTAATCCAAGAGTCCTGGACAAACCGGAATAGGATAGGCGAATTTTGCGAAACTCGGCGACGGCTCAGGGTATGGAAACAGGCCGTCCTCATTCGCTTCAAAATCATAACCGAGAACATACCTGTACTTGTAATATGTTCCTGCATACAAAGTATATATTGTGCTGCCGCGAATGGGCATCTTTGTGAGTTCAACTTCCTCATCTTTTCTTTCCCACTCGTCGAAGTATGATATGAGTTCTTCCTCAGTGATCGGAAACTCTAATCTATCGTCGAATCTTTGCTCAAACCTCGGTATGCAAGGGCGGTCGTCCTTTGAGCAGGAGACAAGAGCAAGGCCGAAGAAGGAAACTGCGCCTAACTGTGTTAGGTTATGAGGCATGCCACTTCCTTTAGATGGCTCCATGAAACAAACCTATCGCGGTTCGTATCAAGAGATCAACAGCCATCCTCGATTTCACCACATAGACGTTTGTTGAATCCGGGCAAGGGCCGTTGTCCCGCCTCCGCAGTATCTTCAGTGAGCAACTCCCAGGCTGTTGCCCCGACGGAGTTTGAATTCCGCCAGAAGCCTGTATATGCAAGCTCTGCGTCGTTTACGGCCTTCACAAATCTTTCGGATTGCGCGAGCACATCGTCTATCGATTTGTTGACCACGATGGGGGCTTCGACTTGTTTGATTTCTCTGCCAATCGCTTCCCCATATCTATAATCCATGCTTTTGTGCTTCGGTTCGACTTCGGCTATCAGTTCGAATCCAGGCAGTCCCGAACCGTTAGCACTGCTGCTTCCTGAACTCGCGCCCGATGACGAACCGGCACTTCCTCCCACGACGCTTGTCACCGGACCCCCGGCCACTGCGCCTATCGCAGCACCGCTAGATCCGCTCGAAGAAGAACCTGACCCGATAAGCGCTAACCGCGGGGGTAGCTCATCCCAATTGTTGCCTCCTCGGAGTATGTACTGTTCTCCGGTTGCTCTATCCGTAATCAGAATATACGCGTGTTCGTCGCCCCACGGGGTTGTTGTATATGAATGCATGGATAACTCCACGCCCCTTTGTTCGGGGTTTCCTTTTGTGGTCGCTGGAAGTGAGTTCGATACCTGTTCGTGCCCTGTTTCACCGTACAACGGCGAGTCGGTACTATCCAAGTACGGAGTGTTCCTCAGCGCGCTTGACAGAGCAGCCGACGGATTGGAAAATTTCGGGGTCGAGCGGTCGTTTCCCGATTTAGCATTCCTCGAGTGTTTCTGCGAGTGTGAAGGGTCCACGGAAAAGGTGTCAGCGTTTGATGTAGATTGTAACGCTGCTGGTTCATCCGGAAATGCGAGTGCGACCGACTCATCCAACAATTGTCTGATGCGTTCATCTTCTTTTCGCACATTGTTCAAAATGGGCGTGAGCAATTTCTTAGGAATCTTTCCCTCTCGCCCTTGTTCGGGTATTGTGGGAGTAAGGATTTGTTTAAGAACTGTTTTTCCATTGGCCATTAGACAGCGATTTCCATTCTAAAGTGTTCCTTTGGGAGTGTTGTTTTGTCATCCGGAAGGACAACCACTGTTGTGGTGAAGTCGGCATCCTTCATTCTATAGACGTTCCTGGTTCTTCTTGAGATGAATATTCTCTAAGCGAACCTCTTCGAATGTCGGCTGTTCCGGCTTAAACCCCGTAGGTGGCTCATGCTCAATCCGTCGCGCACTGATCCTCGACATGACCGCATAGCGCCATTCGTCGGCGATGTGATCTTCCGCCTCGGTATCTAAGTCTTCAGGCCGCAGGGGGTCGTGTTGGAGGACTGGCAATGTGCGTATAGACTCCCTACACGTGCTGAAGCAGTAGATCATCGGAGTGCCTTCCACACCGCGAAGTCTTTCCCGCAAGACATCCCACCCGCCCATCGCGCCGTGGCGGCCAGTGCGTTTGTTGTCGGCTCTGCGAAATCGTACGCCGAGACGGGCCATCCTCTCGGCGATCGAAGGACCGCCGTCTTCGGCGAAAGCGGCCGGGTCGAGCACGCCCGTGCGTATATCTTCGTCTGGCGGCTCGCGGTCCAGAATGCCTTGAGCAACCTGCTCAGCCGTCAGCTTGAGGCCGGAGTTTACTCTGTCCGGGTTCGATCCGTACCATTCGCGATAGCGTACTAACGCGCCTTTAGGCAGTGTGCGGCCCCTTACTTTGGTTTCATCCGGAACGATCGCCCACCAGCCCACGGAGAAAGGAGACGCGGACCCCCAGTCCATGGAGCGAAAGCGCGTCCAGCTCTCAGGCAATTCAAACGGATCAATTACATGTTTCGCATACGACCAATTGTCGAAATAAGCTCCTTCGACGGCCGTCCAGTCCCCTTCTAGCCAGGCGCGAACAAGAGCCGCCGAGCCGACTTTGTACAGGCGGTCCACATAACCCGGGTCTTTCTTTAGTAGCATCCGGTTCTGTTCGATCTTGGACGGAATGTAGATCCGCCGCGCCTGCCGGCCATGGGGGAGTGTCTCGATGAGAATGCGGTTCCCTTCCGGCCACGGATCATAAAAGCGTTCTTTTAGCCAAAACTGACCGGGACCACCCGGATTGGCCGTCATAATGAGTTGGCCGGCGGCGGACCCGCGGATCGCGCCCCATAGCCGGTCTAGCGGCGCAGGATCAGGATAATTTCCCGCTTCCTCCACGCCCACATCCGATAAGTTCTGACCTTGATATTTGGCCGCATCATCGAGACTCTCTAAAGGACGAAAGCGCAGACGTGCGCCGCTGGGGAACGTCCATTGAAACCTCATCTTGGCGAATATGGCGCCCAGGGGTCGGTAGATCTCATGACTGCGTGCGATTAGATCGTCCGCTTGCGGCATTTCCCGGCGAAAGATGATGGCATTGAAGGCCTTGCCCAGATGCGCCTGTTTGATCGCAAACTTGCCCAGCAAGCCATCCGACTTGCCGCCTCCCCTTGCGCCTCCGAATAATATCTCCGCTGTCGGACACCTTAAAAGCGTCGCCTGGGGGCCGGGCTGGGGCGCCCAGATCGATTTGGATGACATAACTCTGTTTCGGTTAGATCGGCTCTACTCTTAGGCAGATCAGCATCTGCCCAGCTTGCGCTGGATGCGGCTCGCAATTTTCAAGCGAGCCCCCATATGCGCTCTATGAACAAGAAACTCATTAAAACAAGCAAATATCTCAGCTTCGTGCTGCGGCATAATCCCGGCTCCATCGGGCTCCAACTCGATGAGGCCGGTTGGGCCGATGTGGGGGAGCTGATCGAGAAGGCCTCGGTCCCGCTTAGCCGCGCGCTTATCGAAGAAACCGTTGAAACCAATGACAAGCAGCGCTTTGCGCTTTCGGATGATGGTTCGCGGATCCGCGCCAGCCAGGGGCATTCGATTGACGTCAATCTGGGTCTGGAACCGGAGGTTCCCCCTGAGATTTTGTACCACGGCACGGCCACCCGGTTCATGCATAGCATTCGAAAGCAAGGCCTGCTGCCCGGCAATCGTCAGTTCGTTCATCTTTCTGCGGATGAAGAAACGGCCCGCAAAGTCGGCAGCCGCCATGGCGTGCCCGTGATCCTTACCCTTCCCGCGCTGCAAATGCATGAGGCGGGTCAAGAGTTCTATCTGTCAGATAATCAAGTCTGGCTGACGGATCGAGTGGCGTCAAAGTTCTTGGTCGAATCCAAGGGCTGACGGGGCTCGATTGCCACCGAAATCCCCCCATCGGCTGTAAACCTGTGAATTGACGGTTCGGTTCGCCTCCACTAACTTGCTCTTCCCAACGAAGAAAGAATAAGCCTCCGCGCCCAAAGCGGAGCGGAGGAAACAATGAACGACGTACCGGGCGATCCTAGCAACTCCGGCGATGCTAAGTCGGCGCAGGCGAACGAAACGGGCGATCCGGCGGCCAAACGCGCTGGCCCCACTAAGCCGGAGGCACAAAATACAGCTGCGCCACCTGACGCAACACAATCTGCGGCCGGCGCGGTCTCCACCCAAAACCAAGGATCAGGTACCGCTGCCGCAACCGCCGCGCCCGGTTCAACGGTCACGTTTACCAAGGGCTACCGGCATTATGTGCTGGGCGTTCTCCTCGTCGTCTACATCTTTAATTTCATCGACCGACAGATCCTCGCTATCCTTGCTCAGTCCATCAAAGAAGATATGGGGCTATCGGATACGCAAATCGGCGCGTTGTCCGGCATTGCTTTTGGTATCTTCTATGCGACCCTGGGTATTCCCATCGCACGCCTTGCGGATAAGCACTCACGGGTCAACATCGTTTCCATCTGTTTGGCTATTTGGAGCGCCATGACGGCGATTTCCGGTCTGGCCACAAACTATTGGCAACTCCTGCTGGCGCGGATCGGCGTCGGCATCGGGGAAGCGGGCGGCAGTCCCCCGTCTCACTCTCTGATTGCGGACTATTTCCCGGCGGAGGAGCGTGCCTCCGCGCTCGGGATTTACGCGATGGGCGTCACCATCGGGATTTTATTCGGCAATCTCCTTGGCGGTTGGATCAACGAGTTTTTCGGCTGGCGAAACGCGTTCTTCTTAGTGGGCATTCCTGGGATATTGCTCGCGATAGTTATGAAGATGACCGTTAAGGAGCCGCCGCGCGGCCATTCGGAAGTGACGCAGAAGACAGTCGAGCAAGTTCCGTTTAAGACGGTACTCAGCACCATGTGGGGCTTTAAGAGCTTTCGGCAATTGTCGCTCGGAGCTGCTACCCAAGCCTTTGTCGGATATGGCGCCATCGCCTGGATGCCTGCTTATTTGATCCGTGTACACGACATGTCCTCAGGCATGGTCGGCACGGCGTTGGGCCTCATCATCGGCATCGGCGGAGGTCTCGGTTCCTTTATGGGCGGTTATATGGCTGACCGGTGGGGCAAACGCGATGTGCGCTGGTATATGTGGCTGCCCGCTTGGGGTTTTCTCATCGCTGTTCCCTTTGTGATCGGCGTATTCATCTTCGAAAGCCTGTGGCTGGTGCTGGCTCTTTATATCGTGCCGGTGTTCATGACGAATTTGTACACAGGCCCAACGTTCGGCATGACCCAATCCTTAGCGCCGCTTGCGATGCGGGCGTCTGCCTCCGCACTCTTGCTGTTTATCATCAACATCATCGGGCTGGTCTTTGGTCCGACAACGGTCGGATACTTGAGCGATGTCTTCCAAGGCGCATTCGGATGGGAGGACACTGAGTCTCTGCGCTGGGCGCTCATCCTGTGCGGGTTGGTCTATGTAATCTCGTTTTACAACTACATGCAGGCGGCGAAGCATCTGGAAGGAGACCTGGCGCGGTCGGGGAGCTAGGCAGCGTTAGAGCGCAAAGATCCGCTTTGCGTTTCCGGCCAAGAACAGCTCTTGCGCCTCGTCGTCCAGTTCGAGGGCCTCAAGGCCCGCCAGCGCTTGGGCGGGCATGATCATGGGGTAATTGGTGCCAAAGAGGACTTTTCCGCGTCCATGACCGCGCATGAAGTCGACAAGGGCAACCGGGTAGCGCTTCACCGTATAGGCCGACGTATCGATATAGACGTTTTCGTGTTTTGTGGCGATGGCGATCGCCTCTTCCGTCCACGGATAGCCGATATGCCCACCCACTATGACAAGCTCGGGAAAATCGAGGGAGACTTGATCCAAATAGATCGGCCGGCCCACTTCGGATGGCATCAGCGGACCGGTATGTCCGATCTGTGTACAGAACGGAACGCCCATCTCGCAACAGGCCACGTAGACGGGATAGAACCGCCGGTCCGTCGGCGGCACTTCGCAAAGCCAGGGCAAAACGCGGATTGCCTTGAAGCCTAGTTCTTCTACACAGCGGCGGATTTCGCGCACAGCCACCATCGGCCTGGAGATGTCGACCGACCCAACACCGACAAGGCGGCCCGGATACGCCGCAACAAAGGACGCTACTTCATCATTGGAGATCATATCCCTGCCTGGCGCTTGCCACGCAGAAATGAGCGCGAGATCTACGCCGCCGGTGTCCATGGCCGCGATTGTCGCGGCGACCGGCAATTCTTCCATCGGCGTTTCGGTCTTCGTCCACCGCCGCAGGGAGGCGAAGATGGAATCTTGGCTATGGCGTAAAGTTGGGTGTTGCGCCCATGCGTCGATGATCATAGCGCCACTCTACATTTCATCCGCACTCATTGGAAGATTGAACCCAGATAAGCGGCGCCAGATTTCCAGTTATCGATGAACTCGGTAAACGAGGCGATATCGAAGATCTATTGGATTGGCAATCTCTTGCCCAACATCCATTCGTTATGGTTTATTGAACCCATGCGTGTATTCGTCTTCGGCTTGTTGTTGGGTTTGCTTATTGCTGCGAGCGCGCAAGCTTGTGATTGTGTCGTTCCATCTTCGCCGTCAGAATTGGTCGAGCGAAGTTCGGTAGTTGGGGACATCACCATTATCGAGGCGTCCATATTGGATGACGCCCAAAAAGACGCCCTTTCTTTGCCACCTCATATGTCGTTCCTACCCCTGGCTCGAGCAAAGGTTAGGGTGGACTATGCGATCAAGGGAGCTTCCAACGGAGACGAATTTGTCGTGTATTTCGACGTCGGATCGAGTTGCAAATATGAACCAATGGTTGGCGCCAAGAAGACACTCTTCGTGAGTAATTTCGGGAGCATGCCTTGGGTTAGCGCGTGCAATCAATTGGACTATCTTTGTGGCGCGCAAGGACTATCTAAGGCTGACTTTTTCGGTTCGTATGACGACTACTTCGATCAAATCTCGCAGGGTGCCTGGTCTTCTCGGCCACGTTAGCTGAGAGGTCAATTGCTAGTGGCGGGAGGGACGGGAGTCGAACCCGCAACAACCGCCGTCTCAGGACGATGCGTCTACCAATTGCGCCACGCTCCCCTGATGGATCGAAAAGCGGGATGGTGGGAGCGGCGAGAGTCGAACTCGCACTGATCGCGGTCTGAGCACGATGCCTCTACCGATTGGGCTACGCTCCCGGACGAGCGTGCGGGCTGCGGGAGTCGAACCCGCACTGTCTGAATTTTAAGTCCAGTGCCTCTACCGCTTGGGCTAAGCCCGCAAGCGTCGAGGTTTCAGATTTTCAGGGAGTGAGAATCGCGAAACCGCCCGCTTACGAAAGCAGGTCAGCCAAGCCCGATAGTCGCGTTGATATGTTCCACGTGTTTCTCATGGGCCGATAAATAGGGTTGCCATGCCAGAACGTCAAGATACAAACTCCTGGCAATGATTTCGCTTGTTTATTCATCATGGGGCGCTTACTAGACCGGAGTCATGAAATCAGTTTTCGAAATGTAGTGGTTATCCTAAGTATGGACGCAGACATACCACTCCAATCTTACGATGCCTTCTCAGCGCCCAATGAACAATCGATTTAAGCGTCCCAGCAAGTTGGAAGCGCTCGTCCGCCTTCCTTTGTACTTCGCGAATTGCTCTTCATACCAAGCGTCTTGCTGGGGCCGCTTCGTGTAGTAGTCACCACGTCCAAACAAGTCGGGCGGCTTGTTTGCGCCCAAGTAACTGACCATGTAGTCGAGGCCGCGAGATCGGCCACACTCCTGTTTGAATGCGTCGGCAAGCTCCGGAGACGACCGACACGTATCCAGAAGTTTCTCGATCGTAGCGAATCGTTCGAGTTCATCATCGAGCCAATAGTGGTATTCGTCACGGAGCGTTGTTCCCTGAAGATCTTGGCAGAGATTATCGATTGATTTAAAAACAAGTGCGCCAGGGCGCTCGCCAGAGGTGACAACGCAGAAATCGAAGCCGCACCCGTACTCGATCACTGATGCCAGTCCCGTCAGTGTATTGTCCGGCACGCACCAGTTTTTGTCGCTGTCATAGAAATAGTAGTCGTCATCATCGATATCATCGTCGTTTTCATCCAACACCGCGGCTCTTTTCTTCGCCAAGTCGCGTAGGGCTTCCGCGCCAGGGTAAGGTTCTGCCGGGCGATAGAGTTTAAGACGGCTAAGAGACTTCATGCCGTAATGCGGACCGATCCCGCCATTGCCGCACTCCCGATAGAACGCCGCCAATTCATCTGGCATTGCAACGCCGACCTCAGTCTCCCAAGCCTCGATACCTTCCGGTGAGACCTTTGGACCAAATGCGTATACGCCATCGCTCGCGCCAAACACTTGGCGCGTTTTGTCCAGTTTTTCGAGTCTTCGCAGCTTGTCCCGTACCTGTTCCCACACGGCGCCACCAGTTTCATTCGGTGTTGTCTTTTAGGAAGATAAGACAGTTTCGCCTGCATTCCAGCTTTAATTTGATCGTCGCTCATAGGTGGTGAAGAGGGTTCGTCGGCCTATCCGCGTTTCTGCGGCAATTCCAATGGCTCTTCGTCCAATGTCGCCTCGAATTCCTCCTCAGTAAGGGGCTGATCGGAAATGTGATAAAGGATGTTCGAAGTCTCCATCACGTGGCGGTCGCCGTATACCTCCGGTCGCCGGGCTTTGAGGAGAAAGACCAACATACGCTCACTGATGGTTTCAGCGAGTTCGTAAGCACGATCTTCTAGGCGATCGGTCCCCTTCTCAAAGGCCTCTTGCCAGTTTTCGCGGAAGCGCTCCTCTTTCTCCCTCCAACGGTAAACGGTGCTGCGCACCAAATGTGCTTCCTCACAGGCTCTTGTGACGGAGGCGCCAAAGGCTAAGGCCTCCAAAAACTGAGCGCGCTTTTGCGCTTTGGTTTGGGGGAAGTCATTCTTCTCAAGATTGCCCTCATTCATTTCTTGTTGCGCTGACTGATTCACTCGCGTTCCTCTATATTGGAAACTTGGATGATGGTGGGTTCCCATAGCTCCGCCATCGGAGCGCCTTCGCACTCTAGGTGCATTGGTCTCCCGGATTGGCCCCGGCGGAGGAAGCGTGGGTTCCCCGCGAACTGAACAGGCCGAAACTAGAGGCAATCCCGGCTACGCGCCGAGGGGTTGCTCTATCTTGAATTTCTTGCCGGCGACGTCGCCCTCGGCAATGAGTTTTCGTGCTCCCACGGACCGGACAACGGCATCGACCGTGTGACCGAAGACCTGAACAGAGACTTTGTCACCGATGAAAACGATCTGCCCGGCACGTTTCTTTTTTCGGTCCGACATCCATCTTTCTTCTAGCGCCTTGATACGTGTGATTGCTTGATCAGGGATAATTGCCGGTTTTTCATTGATCAGTACAGGGCGAGACTTTGGGCGCGCCGTCATTCGCATTTGGCGCAATCCGTCTGCCGTCTTTAGCCAGAGCAGTTCAGCAAGTCCACCTTGGGGCCGCGCAAACAAATAGGTCGGGAACGCTGGGAATTCTTTGTAGATTCTCTTTTTTGTTCGATGATGGCGTTTGCGTACTCGCATGACGGGACAATAGGCATCGACTTCGGCGGATTGGAGCAATTGGGTTTCGTTCACTTCCGTGCCGAAGGGCGTCCAGAGCACCAGCCAGGCTTCACTGCTCATTCGCTTTGAGGCTCTTCTGACCGCTGATTCCGTCTATACAGACCGTCGGCTCGGCGCGTCCCCGGCGCTTGCAAGAACCGAATTTGGATCGCTTTGTCCTTGCGATGTTTCCCTGGCGATGAAGCGCCTGATGAATTCCACGGTGCGTAGCTGGGGCGAGCGCTTGGTATTGCGCAAATCGAATACAAACCGTGGATCGCCCATGACCTCCAGCCCAAACGCTGAGGCCGACATACCCTGCTGTTTCATGAATGCCTCGATTTCTTCCAACAACTGTGAACGGATGTCCATATTCCCCTCTTGTGATGCTGACCAACGGGCGGAATGGTATTCGGAAATTTCCCCAATATCAAGATTTTTCCTACTTGCAATTCCTATCATTTTGTAGGATTTTCCCAATATGGAAAACCTTGACGAAGACGAACAACATGCCCGGCTGGTCTATCATCTCGACCGCCTGATGACTGCCGGTCGCTGGACGCGGGCCGCGCTTGCGAAGGAAGCCGGCCTCAGCCATACCGCCGTACGGGATATCTTCTTGGGAAAATCCAAGAGTCCCCGCGGAATAACTCTCGCCCGAATTGCAAGTGTCTTGAATGTTGACGCAAGCGATTTCTATCTTCCTACAGATCAACAAGGGACCAATGCTTTTACCGCTCCGACGCCGCCCTCGGATGTGGACTTGAGACACATGCAATCCGCTCCTAAGGCCACCGTCTCCCCAGAAACCGCACCAGTTTATTCGTCCGCGCAAGGCGGCCAAGGCGACCTAACGATTTACTTCACCGATATCATCGAGTATCGGGCCAAGCCGCCGCGTCACCGGCGTTCCCCCAAATTGTGGGGGTTTTATGTGGTTGGGGATTCGATGTTCCCGCGCATTGAAAGCGGCAACTTCGTCTGGGTCGATCCGGACAAGACGCCCAAGCCCAACGAAGAAGCCGTCTTTGTACAGACTAATAAAGCACTTCAAGATGCGAGCATCTTGGTCAAGAGAGTGGTCAAAAGCACCGCCAAAATGTGGACGGTGATGCAGTTCAACCCGCAGGAAGAATTTCGCCTGTCTAAAGAGACTTGGGAGGCTTGGCTGATTGTGGACATCGATCTCAATAGATAGGACTGTCCTCGCGTCCGACCGGATGTTCTATAGTTTTCACAAAGTGCCGTGTTAGACACACTGGCACAAAGCCGAGCTTCTGATAGAGATATTTCGGCGTGTCCCGGGCGTAAGAGCCGATCAGGATGTCATCTATTCCAAGAGCACGGGCGTGACTGATACAATGTGCTATAATAGCCGAGGCAATCCCGCGGACGCGGTACGTGTGGACGGTAAAGCGGTCTTTGACCAATCCCATCCCCGTCGGAGCCGTATGCTCAGGGCTCGCCGGACCAAGCGGCGATGAAGAATTTACAAACGGGCGTCTTTCTCCAATAGCTCTCTATCATGCCGCGGGTAGTTTTCTCTGTTAGGGGATTTTCTTCTCGGGCTGTTTCCCTATGATTTGCAAACACCAGTTTGCTCAGCGCGCGCCAGTCTGCCTCATTCGAAATTGGATAGATCGAGAGTTCCGTTAGCTCGCGCGGTTTTAGCTGGCCCGTAAGCATCATCTGAACCGTAGCATTTTGCTCGATGTAGCCGGCCAAAACCATCCGGGCCGGCACTTCTGGAGGCGTGAACGGATTGATTTTGACGACTTTGTACCGGCTATGAAAATAGATATCATCTGTAAGCCGAGTCACTTGCTTGAAGTTGCCTGTGCTTACATCAAAAAATGATTCGAATCCCAAACGTCGCCGTTATTGCGATCGCGCACGGCCGTAAATCCAGGCCCGTCAATTCGTTCCAGTCCCAATTGGCCGTGATACTGGTATGATTCACGCACAAGGCGCGTCAGAGATCACTTGTCGCTATCTACATCCATAAGTGCACTTTGGTGGTCGGGATCGGAACGGGCACGAAGCGTGCTTGCATAATCCAACGAAGCCTGGAGTCTGATCACAACGAAACCGGCGCGAATATGAAGAGAGCAACGCTGGAGAGGAGTACATATCCGTAAACGATCATCGCGACCTTGGTTGCCAAGTATCGCCCAGGCGCGACGAAACACAGACCGCGCATAAATATCCCCATGGAAAATATGACAGGAGCTGACACAGCAACTAAGAGCTTTAGATTTGACATTTCGTTGTTAGAGCAAGCAGGTGCGCGTTCGCACACGATGATTGACCCTGCTTGCCAGAAGAGTATCGCCCCTCCAACAGCCGCAATCACGATCAAGGACCGGCGTCCTTGGGCCAACATCGGAAGACCGTACAATAATAGAATGTATACAAATGTATACTTGAGCATAAGAACCAGCGTCGCATCGCAAGTCCAGAAAGCCTAACAATCGAGGGTTTCTTGATTGTCGCCGGATCTCGCCCACTTTAAATCGCCTTTGATCAAAAACGTGCTGCGTTCGTATTGAGACGAGACGGATAGCATTCAGGACCGACAAACCAACTTTTTCTCTCAAACGGGTGCCAATCTAGCAGGAGCAGAATTCTTGGCCGTTTGGTCCAGGCGCACTCGGCTCACACCGCTCTCTTTGCGGGGACAAAAATTTTGAGTTCTTATCAGTTTCTGTGTGCAGATCTTGCTAGAAACAATACGGCTTACGCGAGTGCGACCTTCTGGGGCAACACTTTCGACAACATCTTCTCGCAAACAGAAAGATTTGCTCTGAAGCTCGACCGCTCTTTGAGTGAATTCAAGAGGTTCACCAGCGAAGGCCAGCGAGCAGAGTCCGGAGGGCCGACTATCAGATCGAGCTGCGCTAATTGACTGCCAACCGCGATGTCTGCAATCGAGAGTTCGTTTCCAATAAAGTGATCCCCCTCGTCTAACTCTCCCTCCAAATAATCAAAGTGTATTGGTAATACTTCTGTCCACGTCTCTTTTGCTTTGTCGATATCTGGCTGTTTCCCCTGAAAGATATTGAACATGATTGGGCGGAAGATTCCCATTCCGACGGATCCAGCCAATTCGGTGTCTGCATATTTTTCCAACCAGATCGCGCGGCCGAGAGGAAATGCACCATCGGGATAGAGCCGAGGAGTTTCGGATAGATGCTCCGCGTAGGCAGAAATCGCGGCTGAATCGGGTATCGTCCCGGACCTCCCCTCGGTACCCACCCTCCGATCGCGGAGCACGGGAATACGGCGAGCTGGGCTGATTTCTTTGAACCAATCGGGCATCGGCATAATATTGGCCGTTTCGAAATCGTACTCTAGACCCTTTTCTCGCAGGACAACTTCCACTTTGCGAACAAAAGGCGAAAGCGGCACTCCATAGACAACCAGATCAGCCATTAAAACGCGTTCCCGCACTGTTATTCCATGATTGCACCGACCATGTCCGGGAAATGTACCTATTGCAAGGGAGCGCGGCGGCGCGCGACTGGGAGCAGCGCGAACAGGGGGGTGTTCCCCAACAGAGTTTGGCTGGAGCCGCCTATTCCTTTCCTAAGCCAAATCGACCAAGCGCGAGGACGCCGATGATTACGGCTTCGACCACCATGGGCTGGATCATGCCGGGTCCAGAACCGTCGACGATAAGGGTCAACAACCTCCCGGCCAAAGCAAACGAAAACAGGATCAGAGGCGCGGTGAGCCACGTCGATTTGTTGCGGAACGCCGCACCCAGGCACAACACGGCTGTCATGCCAAAAAAGCCGCCCAAATCCGCCCGCAAGGAAGCCTTGCCAAGGTTTTGGTAAACGTCCAAAGCAAACTGCTCGCCTGCGATTGTCACGGGATCGAACCAAAATTGAGCAAAGACCAATGCGCATACAACGCCGACCGCGCCGACAAGCATTCTTAAAGCGACCCAAATCATGCTTTCCTCCCCCATACTTAGCGGGCATTAGAAGAAACTCATCCCCGATGGTGCAGGAGGTATGCCAAACACGGAATTCTCAAAAAAGGCGAGAGTTAATGATAAATCGGACCTGCGGGCCGCTCTTTTCTGCGGCTCGCGCCTAGCGAAATGTCAAGCCATCATAGGTCCCGCTGTCCCGCCAGTCAGCGATGTATTTGAAGTAGGCTGCGGCGCCGTGTGGATAACCCACATTTAGTTTGGCCGCCGGTCCCGGTTCTTGGCCTTCATTGTTGTAATAGCCAGGCGTGCAATCAAGTGACCCGATCATCATGCCTGACCCAGTGAGCAGCAATTGCACCCATTCTTCTTCGGCCTCTGCGGTTACTTCTACTTCTTGCTTGCCGATCTCTTGGGCGTGGGCAATGATCTGGCCGATGGTCTTTCCCGACTCCGTCAGATTGTGAGGGACATTCGAAATGAGGTTGGCGCCCTGTGTGGGCTGAACAATAAAGGCATTGGGAAAGCCGTGAACATGGATGCCATGCCTCGTCCGCATCCCATTCGCCCAGTGCTCGGAAAGTCTGCGTCCATCGCGCCCCTTCAAATCAAAGCCTGCACGCCGCTTATACTCCGTCCCTACTTCGAAGCCGGACGCAAAAATAATGCAATCCAACTCATACTCTTGACCGGCAACGACAACGCCGTTGTCTGTGATCCGTTCAACTCCCTTGCCATCTGTGTCGATCAAGTGGGTACCGGGCTCATTGAATGCTTGAAGATAAGCGTCATGAAAGCACGGGCGCTTACATAACTGTCGATACCAGGCCTTCAAATTGGAAGCCGTTTTCGGGTCGTTAACAATTTTATCCGCTCGCGAACGAATTTCTTCCATCTTCTCAAAGTCGGAATCTTCGAATGCTGCTAGCATGTTTTCTGGCGTTCTCTGCTCTGGCGGCAAATGCTGGATTCGCGCGCCTACGCGGCGAGATAGATCGGTCCAACCATCCATGACAAGATCTTCTTCCGCAAGTTGGCCGGTCTGGTTGGCCATAAAATTTTCGAGCCAGCGTTGTTGCCAACCTGGGGTGGCGATCTCTTCGAACCATTCGGGGTCGATCGGTTCATTATTCCGTTCGTCTACAGATGAGGGCGTGCGTTGAAATACGAACAGCTCCTTAGAGGCGGTGGCGAGATGGGGCACACACTGAACGGCTGTTGCCCCCGTTCCAATGATGCCCACACGTTTGTCTTTCAACTTGTCAAGGGGCGCTCCCAATGGATCGCCACCCGTGTACTCATAATCCCAGCGGCTTGTGTGAAAGGAATGCCCCTTAAAGGACTGAATTCCCGGTATGCCCGGCAGCTTGGGAACATGAAGAGGGCCGGTTCCCAAACCAACGAACTGGGCGGTGAACGCATCACCCCGATTGGTTTTAATGAGCCAGCAAGACTTTTCTTCAACCCATTCAATTTCTTCCGCTTGGGTATGAAACAGCGCGTTTTCGTACAGCCCAAATTGTTCGCCGATACGTTGGCAATGCCTAAGGATTTCCGGCGCGTGGGCGTACTTCTCCGTCGGCATGTGGCCCGTTTCTTCCAGGAGCGGCATGTAGATCAAGGATGCGGTGTCACACTGGGCGCCGGGATACCGATTCCAATACCACGTGCCACCGAAATCGCCACCTTTCTCGATGATTCTCACGTCTTTGATGCCTGCTTCTACGAGCCGGGCACATGTTACCAGCCCGGCAAACCCTCCGCCCACAAACGCGAATGTCACGTGGTCGGCAATCGGCTCGCGTTCAACGAACGGTGTGTACGGATCTTCGAGATAGTGAGAAAGCTGGCCTTTGATCTCAATGTATTGATCGTTACCATCAGGCCGCAGCCTTTTGTTGCGCTCTTCTTGATATTTCTTCCTCAGAGCTTCTTTATCGATGTGTGCCAACGATTCTTCTTGCACTTCCGAAATGGCCATGTCGCTCACCCATATTGGTAGTTTTTATTCGTAGCTTGCAAATGGATAGAGGCCTGAGCCCGTCGGCGTCAATGGCTCGCGTTCGCCTTCATCCTGCTCCGGCAATCGCGGCTTTAGCCGGCCCCTTGAGGTTAGAGAGAAATGGGCTTAAACCCCTAAAAGAATAAAACAATCCGTACTGTCGGTAAGTCGTGATCTAATGACAAGAACCGCAGTCTGAGACAGGGGAGGCGCATGTCAGATCTCGCAAAATTTCGGGCGGAAGCTCGTGCCTGGATAGAGGAAAACTGTCCCACGTCTTGCCGGGGAGAAAACTCTTTTCTTCCCGACATGGTGTGGGGAGGACGTCGGCAGACGTTCGAACACGACGATGTAAAGTTGTGGCTTGATCGTCTGATCGAAAAGGGATGGACGGTCCCAACGTGGCCCCAGGAATATGGCGGCGCCGGTTTGACGGACGCGGAACGGGACATTGTCCTTCAAGAGATGTCCGCCGCCGGGACAAGGTCACCGCTGTTCTCCTTTGGTATCGCAATGCTCGCTCCAGCATTGATGGAGTTTGCAAGTGAAGAACAGAAGCTGAAATTCTTGCCGCCGATTGCCCGCGGCGAGATCCGCTGGTGCCAGGGTTATAGTGAGCCGGGTGCCGGGTCGGACCTTGCAAGCCTGCAAACGCGTGCCGTAAAGGAAGGAGATGAATACATCGTCAACGGACAAAAGATTTGGACATCCGATGCGAATCTATCCGACTGGATCTTTTGTCTTGTTCGCACCGAACCGCAAGCATCCAAGCACGAAGGCATCAGTTTTCTCCTAATCGATATGGAAACCCCCGGTGTTTCCACATCACCAATCGAATTGATCAGCGGGGCTTCGCCTTTTTGTCAGACGTTCTTTGAGGACGTGCGCGTTCCGACCTCGCATTTGATTGGTGAGGAGAACAAGGGATGGACAGTTGCGAAACGACTTTTGCAGCATGAACGAGGTATGTTGTCCGCCTATACACGAGGTGCCCGCATCAATCCGACTGAGCAGATCACGAAGTTTGCACGACGAGAGCTAGGTGATGCAGATGGGAGGCTTACGGACCAAGCCGTCCGTGACGAGCTGACGCAATTGGCGTTCGATCGCTTATGTTACGAAGCAACACTCCAACGGACGATGGATGCAGCTGAAGCCGGTAAGGGAATGGGGCCGGAGAGCTCTATGTTCAAGCTTTACCTTTCTGAATTGGGTCAAAGGGAAGCCGACCTGCGGCAACGTATTGCGGGCCGCCACGCGCTCGTTTGGCAGGGAGAAGACTGTCCGCCCCAAGAAAAGGAGCTCACCCGCGGCTGGCTTTACAATCAGGCATCTACGATCTTGGGGGGCACCTCCGAAATCCAGCTCAATATTATCGCCAAGCGCGTGCTCGGTTTGCCGGATTAGGAGACTTATGATGCAAATGATCTTGACCGAAGAGCAAGAACTGTTGCGTGACAGCGTTGCCAGTTTCGCGCAAGACAAATGCGATGTGGGACAATTGCGCGCGCTCCGCAATCAGATGACCGGACCCGGGTTTGACGAGGCTCTGTGGAAAGATGCTGCCGAGCTCGGATGGTTGGGTATCCCCTTCTCCGAAGACTATGGGGGGTTGGGACTTGGCTACGCGGAGTTGGGCATCGTTCTTGAAGAGTTGGGGAAAAAGCTCGTCAATCTGCCTATCCTTTCCAGCATTGTCATGGGGGGTGGCGCCATTGCCCGAGGAGGTACAGAAGCGCTCAAGACGGCGCTCTTGCCAGGGATTTGTGATGGAAGCGTCCTGTCTACGCTGGCCTATCAAGAAACCAACCGCCACAATCCGTACTTTGTCGAGACTTCGGCGGAAATGATCGACGACACATGGGTCCTCTCTGGTCGAAAAGTCCTGGTTCTCGACGGTACCGACGCTGATCACATCGTGCTCCTTGCAAGGTCGTCGAATGGCGCTACGGATCGGGACGGACTGTCTTTGTTTGTTGTTCCTTGCGATGCGAATGGATTAGTTCGTAAGCGAAATATTTTGTTGGATAGCCGCGTAGCGGCAACGATCGAACTGGATAATGTGAAAGTCGGGGCGACCACGTTACTCGGCCGGGCCGATGAAGCAGCAGACATAGTCGATTTGGTCTTGGCGCAGTCTGCCATAGCTCTGTCTGCGGAAATGCTAGGCGGAATCCAGCAGGCTTTCGATACGACGTTGGAGTACTTGAAGTTGCGAGAACAGTTCGGCGCGAAAATAGGCTCGTTTCAGGCCCTTAAGCACCGCGCGGCGCGATGGTTTTGCGAATTGGAGCTCACCCGCTCAATCGTGATGAAGGCATTGCGAGCTATCGATGAGGGATCTGACGATCTTGTACAGCTTGCAAGTGTCTGCAAAGCTCGCGCATCATCCGCCTTTCACCAGTCCGGAAAAGAAGGCATCCAGATGCACGGTGGTATCGGTGTTACCGATGAGATGGATATTGGCTTTTTCTTCAAGCGGGCTCGGGTTACTGAGATGTTGCTGGGCGATGCGGGGTTTCACCGGAACGCCTACGCGGCATTGAGTGCATACTGACGGCTTTCGGAAAGGTCGCCAAACTTGCCCGAACCGCTCACTGCTCTGCTCCCAGATCCACTTCTTGGCTCTTTTGACGTTCCTGAGAAAGGGTTGGTGCCCCGCCTGGAAAGAGAATCGGAAAATCCCGGGCTATCCGGTCTTCCATGTCATTGGCTCGTGTAACGACCGAAGGGAACCTCACTCCGGGTAAACTGCGGGCAAGATCGATCACCGGGTATGTGTAAACGTTCGCCAAGTATTCATCGGATGTGTTTTTAACGGCCGCATTCAGGAATTCTATCAGTTCCCGGTACCTTGCAGGATTGTACGGATCGAATTCGAATGCCGTCTCAAATGCTTGGGGGATCTTGGAGAACTCATCTTGCAGATCGGAGTCAAGTTTGCCATTGCGCTTAGCGCTCACAAGGGCTCGGGCGATCGCCAATTCAAGGAGATCCGTTCGCGCTAAATTCGGGGATCTGAGAGCGCGTAACGCTTGAACTGCATCTGTGTGCTTGCCGACCTGGTCCAGTCTTATTGCCTCGAAATAGGCCATGACGGTCGCATCATTCCGCAGAGTGCGGATTATCTCTGTTATCCGGCCACACAACAAGGGATTGGCATCTACATCACGGCACCCGTCCCAAGGCAGACTTGCATGCACCGCCAACAACACGGCGGACAAATGGTCACCCTCGTTTTTCAATGCCTCAACTTCAGCAATTGTGTCATCTTCACTGCGTTGCAATTTTTCGGCCTGTCCTCGCACGGCGGAAATCAGCTGGGTCATGATTCGATCGGAAAGCCAGGGTTTCCAATCCAGTTTGTCGGATGTGCGCCCCTTGATCACATCCATTGAGCCTTCGCGCTCTCCCAATTGGGAGAACTGAAGCAACCGACTTTGGGCTGTTGGGGCGGATTCCGGATTCGTGAGCATTTTTATTTCGTGTGGAAACCGGCCGGAATTCATCATATTACTGACTGTATCGGCATGAAGGCGTAGCGACCAAATTGACCAAGCCGCAAAAGTTTTTGCGTGTTGTGGAGACGGGGGCGACTCCTGCGACCAGCGAACACTCTGCACTTCGAGATTTCCGATGGAGTATACGGTTTCGTTGGGATTTCGCTGGACGCGAATGTTCGGTCTTGGCACCCGTTCTTCAATAAGTTCCGAGTTTTGATCGATCGGTAGAATCATCCCATTATTTTGTTCGTGCCAATATCTTTTTAGTGATACCTCTGAGGATATTTGCACCGTTTGAGAGGCCGCCGCCCGCAGGTTATTTTGCAGATAGGCCCAACGCATAAGAAACAGGCCAAACAAAGAGTCGTTGGAAAACGTCCGTTCTTTGATTGGGGCTTTCAATAGTCGGTTATGCTTGAAATCATAGATTCGCGTCTCGAGCGGTCCTTGTTCAATCGCCATGTCTAAACCAATCCAGACCTTCGATCCTTTTGACTTGGCGCCAATTTTCTCTGTCACTGTAAAGACGAATGCATCGAATTTGTTGGATCTTCGTAGTGCGCGATATTCATCTCCCGACAAATGGGGGCCCGCGATCGGCGGCCTGCTGTGGTTCTGGTGTCTTTGATTGGTACTGGCCGGCGTTGCCAGAAGAAGGAAGACGAATCCAGCAAACAGTGTTCGCGCGGCTGCGCTAACCTGCCCTTGCCTTGAGGATGGATCAGCCCATCTCATGCCGGGACAGCCCTTTTGCGCTGTTCTTTTCATTGTGGCGGCCTTGGTTCGTGTTCGGGCCAGCCCTCTTTCGGTCTTTGCCCTCTTCGCAGCGCAATGTTGACCCAATGATGTTTACAATTCGTTTTGGGATTGAACGCAGCCGAGCCTTCTCTGAGGGGCATCACATAGTGGAAAAACGAAGACCAGCCCTGGGGATCAAATCTTCGGACCGACCCTTTTGGGAATACTTAAGCTTCAGCCATCTGGTGGACCGCTGCTCATACTGAGGGAACGCCGACGAGTTAAGAGCGAACGGTCATCGCTAGAAGCGTCCAGTGCGGCTTGGTGTAAACCGGATACGAGAAGCAGCTAATCTCTTGGTTTGTGGATTTCCGATTCGACGCGAAAGACGTCTGTCTTCGGATGTTCGTGTTCGGAAACCGCACGATTTTGTTCAGTCCGTTTTGAGGCGGACGCGCCCCCATCCGAGTTTGTTAACAAGGCAATCGAAGCCGTTAGTCCAAAAAGCGCGAAGGTTACGAATGCGAGAAACGCAAGGATACTCACTTGCACGTGGAGAAACATTGTTACACCTACTGCAATACAACTGCGCATCGCTCATGCACATTTCCTAACGGTTTATTACCTCCGATTCTCTTCTGGTGATCAATCCTTGGATCGACACCTCCAGGCCTTTTCCACAGATTCTGGACTGTACGGTTTGGCATGTTACAGTTCACTGAAAAGGGGGAAGCTATGATGCGAGTCTTTATTGGAGTTTTTGTTCTCGTTTGGGCGGCAACTGCACAGGCGGGCGTTACAATCGGGAGTTGGCATTTGCCAGCGCTCCACCATGAAGACGACGTCCCATTAGTAGCGTCATCGCCGCGACGCTCGGCGGAAGACTTCAGTATGCTGAATGCATTTGCTGCCTCTCTCGAACTCGATATTGTGGCGCTCCAGGGCGTGGCCACACAAGATGCTGCGCACCGATTGTTTCCCAAGACTGATTATTGGATTCACGGCGCGCCTAAACTCGACCCAGCGACAGGTGAACTCAAAGGCGTCCGGGGACGGACTTACGCAGCGTTTGCTCTTCGAAAAAGGTCAGCGTTTGAAGTCATTGCCGTAGATACCCTACCGGCATTTGCAATTGAACATATTGAAGTGGGTAGCGGTGACGAGACCATCGAACGCGCTCTGCCAAGCGCAGCTTCGGTCACTATCGATAGCGAAGGAGAAACGATCACGCTTTTGAGTGTCCATTTTCAGCCGGGTTGTCCGAACGAAAGACTCATCCTCCAAGACAAAAACGATAGACGGCGCGCGAAGGACAGCAACCGATATGCGTGCCGCACTCTTTTGGCCCAAGCGCTTTTGTTGGAGAATTGGATCGAACAGCAACACGCCTTCGGACGGTCTGTGATTGTATTAGGAGAGTTCAACCGCCATCTGAACAGTTTGAGCGGCCGAGGCCGTGTGCCGGATGATTTTTGGGTGGTGCTCTCAGACGGACAGCCGGAAAGCCTGGTGCTCCGGAAGGGTCCATCCGAGCTCTCGGTCAACTGCTCTCAAAACAATAACGGTTCCGATTCGATCCCTACTCAGTTTATGGTTTTCGACGCCTCGCTCGACCCGTTGGTCGATCCGGCATCGATTCTTCCGATTCCCTTTCCGGAAAACCTTCGCCGAAACGGGCTCGCTCAGTGCCCGATGGTTTTGGAGTTGTTCCGCCGGCCCCCGTGATAGGGCGCGTCATCAACTTCGAGGGCAAGGGCCGGTGCGTCGCCTTGGACCGCTGGAGTGTTGTCATTTGACGGAACCATACCTCGTACTCTGCGTCTCGGTAGTTCCGCGCCCTTCAGCACTTCTTGCTCCCATATTGCAAGATTGGCCACGTTCCACGTCAAGGTCGGTACGCCGCCGCTACCTCTTGGCGATACAGCGGCTTTCTTTGCGGCGTCCGACCAGTCAACTGGAACGAAGTCTGGAACGGGGTAACGCTCCCAAATGCTGCTCAAGGGACCAGACTGGTAAAACGACTTGAAATCGAGACCTGTTACGCCTTTCTTTTGGTTTATTGGATATTCCGGCAAGCGGCGCTTTAATAGGGCTTTGAGAAGGTACTTGTTTTTGAAGTTCTTTTGGTAGCGTTTGTGTACGGGAATTTCCATACTCGTCTGCACAACTCGGCCTGCGGAAAACGGCGAATGGACAACCTTGCCGAGACTGTGGGCCATTTGTCGCAGACGAGACAGTTCCTCTACAGACATAGAACTGGTCCACGCACTCAAATGCACCCGGGCATAGAGATCATTTTCCGGAATGGCGTTCGTTTCCATCCGATTGCGAACGTAGTCCAACCGGTTCGCAAGACGTGCCTCCACCTTGTCTTGACCGAATTGCTCAATTAGCCAAGGAATGTTCGTATAGTCTCCGCACGATACGAGGCTCACCGCGGAATAAACGTCATCTGTGGCTCTCGCCATGCGCTTGGCCGCTGTCCAGAGAGCGTTCAGGGATCCTTTTTGCGCCCAGAACGGCGCCTCTTCCCTGGATATGAGAAAGGGAACGAATTTGTTCAGCCAATAAGCAGTGATTGCTTCTCTCGTGCTGGCACCGCAGAAGTAAGAATCGGCTCTTTCACCACTCAAGAAGATGTCATGGTCCGTCCCCAGAGCAGTCGGCCAAAGCATTGAATGAAAATCCCGTTGGGGAAGGCCCGCAAGTCGTATGCTGCGCACCATCTCGTCAAGTGTGCTATCCAAGGGGATTGGAATTTCCATCAACTCCTTCCCCGACAGCCGAGCCGCTTTGCGCGCATAAGTCGATTGGAACCGCCACTTCTCGCTCAAGCAGCCAGGCCGAACGTTTACCGGTGTGGCCCAACCATTCGAATAGCTTTGTACCAAGGTCGAATCGACGCCACCGGTGAACAATGTTGCCAACTTTGAAAAGTGCCGGACCGGCGCAACAGATTCTTCGAGTGCTGAATGAATGCGGTCAACGTAAACACCTGTAGGACGTTCTTCCTGTGGCGCGGAAACCTTGTGGAAGATATGCTCCTTCAGGATGTGGCCGTCGGCACGTAGAACAACGGTCGAACCAAAACCCAGACGACGAATGCCTTTCACATGAGTCTGGTCGTTGGTTACGGCACGAAAGAGCAGATGATCGATAATAGCACTTTCGGTAATTTTACGCCGCTCCGCCGGCAGATGCGCACACACGGATTTGAAATTATCAGCAGCGATGAGACGGCCACCGTCAAGCGTTCCGAAATAGAATTCATAGGAGGCGCTCAGTCCCTTCCAAGCCTGAACGAGAGCGATTGTTCCGTCTTCCCGATGATCCACTCGAACGATCAGGACGTCGCCCCATTGGCGGCAGAGTTTTTCCTCTGCGCCGGGCTCACCGAGGTAGAAGTGCCAATCTTTGTTTGGGCAAAGACGAACACCAGATAACAGCCAACACGTGGTTCCCTGCGTATACGTTTCCAGATGCGGGTCCTTAAAGCTAAAGATTGCGGCCGAATCGGATTGTGTTGTGGTGTGATAGTTCATTTCCACGTGCCTCCACTTGTTTTCTGGCATCGATATGCGCCCGCATGAGCGCAGCCACATGGACATGAGCGACACGCGGAATAAATGCCTGCGGATCGACCGCCGACTCCGAATGGACGGGCGGGTTCGCCCTTTTTGTGCCCCAACGTTTGCACAGCGAGACCTCTGCAAATGCGGGGCCACAAGGGGAACCACATTTGTTTCATGCATCTTTGGATTGTTAAGGAGCGCGATCTGACGGAAATAGTTAAGAAAAGAAGGCTGGCGACTGCTGCGTAAACCTCAACTATCAAGAGATATCTTGGCGCTTCTCAGAGATTTCGTCCGACTCCGCCTTTTTTTGTCGTCCACTCGCCTTTTCTTTGACGAACGTGTCGGCGCGGTAGGAATTCTGGATTTGGGTTCGCTGAGGGCGTTTCGAACCAATTCCGCCAAGCGCGCACGTGCGTCCCTGCGATTTGCCCCCTGCGTGCGAAACCGATCAGCGTTTAGGACAATTACCCCTGCGGAATTTGCCCGCGCTCCCGCCAAACGCAGAAGGCGTTCCTTCACGCGCGGCGAGATGGCTTTGGATGCGCGGACATCGAACCTCAACTGAACGGCCGTTGACACCTTGTTTACTTTTTGACCTCCCGGTCCGCTTGCCCGCATGAACGTTTGCACGACCTCCGATTCGGGTATGGAGAGCGTATCGGTGACTTCAATCATCTCTGCGCACTATCCAGCCTCTGGAATTATCTGTTTCAAGATTTTTCTTCCTTCTGATGTCAGGTAGGGTTTGATCAGTGAACCCAGTTGAAGCATCCCCGCATCCGATGCGCCTTTGGTCAGTGCTTGGTTTCCGTGGCGAGCACGAACATAATCAAACCAATACCGTGCGATCAGAATTGCATTCACGGATACGCGCTCGATTTCGTCTTCTTTGATATCCAAAAGACCTTCTTCTTTGCCTGCAAGTAGTCTTGTTTGAACCCTTTGTTCGACGGCAGCAAAAAGGCGTTGAAGCCGAGCCGCACCGTCCGCGTCTTCATCTAAAACCGGAATATGATCACGCATGATATACCGAAAGTCCCACAGCAACTGAATCAAGTTGATGAAATGATCGACCATCTCATTCATGCTGGTGTTGAGGGGCTCTTCGAGATGTTTGGAGAGTTTCTGCTCCAGAGTATCGAGGTGCGAAAGGGCCAGGTCCCGCTTCGTTTTGAAATGGTACCACAGATTACCTTCTCGAATGCTCGCTGCGGCTGCGATTTGCGCTGTCGTTACCTGGGAGAAACTCTGCTCGTTGAATAGCCCGAGGCTCTCCTTCAAGATCCGGCCCTTGGTGTTTTCTGCGAAAAGAAGCTCAGTCATGCCGTAACAGTTCCGGCCGGACTTTCCTTGTTCTCCGGCGGGCGCGTCGCACGATCATAAAGGGCTTCTGCATCGGGATGAAACGTCCCAAACGCCCGGTCCCATATCGTCGTGTAGAGACCGTAATTGTATTTGTAAGTTCTGTGGTGTTGGTTGTGGTAAGCGGACTTGTTTAGCACCCACCCTATCGGCGACTTAGCGATAAAGCGCGGCATAATCTCGTAGCCCATGTGGCCGTAAGCGTTGTATATAAGCGATAACAGGGCCGTTATGCCCAATGCAAAAACGTTCAGTGGCATGAGAATAATAAGCACAAAGAAGATGCCAATTTCCAAGACCGCCTCGATAGGATGAAACGCGAAGGCGGAAAAGGAGGATGGGTTGGTGGAGAGGTGGTGCACTTTGTGAGCGGCTTCATAAAATCCAGGCAAATGGATGGCCCGGTGCATCCAATAGAAATAGAAATCTTGGATCAATAGGGCCACCGGGATCTGAAGCCAAAACCACCATAGCCCATACTGAGCGGGATCGCTGTAAATCTGGGTCCATCCGGCTTGTGTCATTCCTATGATAGCGGCAACCACAGCTGTGAATGTGATCGCTGAGGAGAAAGAGTAGCCGATTTCACGAATAATCTGTTCCCTGGTAAAGGGCTGCGGCTGTAATCGGCGGGAAGGGGCCTTCTTTTGAAGCAAGCTGGCCGCAGCGAAAAAAACGCCGGTTACGACGAGGTAACGGGTCATAATGAATACCGGAATGAGGGAAAGAAACGCTAGGCTCTGAAAAGCGGGATGCCAAGCTGACGTGATCTGGGAAACGAAATCGTATGTCATTGGATGTTGGGGGTCTTTTGTCTTCAACTATTTGGGTGTATACCCTATTTAGGGTGTGCACCCAAATTCGTCAAGGAGAAAGATTTGCCGACGGTCTGGCCTTATCCTGAATCGACACGCGTTCAGCGGCGCGAACTTCGGGGTGGTAATCCCCAACGGCAAAATGCTGACAAGACCGATTGTCCCAGAAAACAAGCGTGTCCGGTGCCCACCTCACCCGGCAATGAAGGCGGGGATCCATGGCAACATGGTCGAACAATAGCCGCAAAAGGCCGTCGCTTTCGCGCTTGGACATATCCTTGATGTGGGAGGTGAATGCGGGGTTGACGAAAAGAAGCTCGCGTCCGGTCTGAGGATGGTTGACAACGACAGGGTGCTCGCTTCGAGGATAATCTATGTCCGCTGACGGACGGATGCCATAGTTCCGTAAGTCCTGTAGCCCGTCATGAACGGCCGTCAGCCGGCGTAGCATCTCTTTCATCGGCTCGGAAAGCACTTCGAAGGCCAGGTGCATGTTAGCGAACAAAGTATCGCCCCCAACATCCGGCATTTGCTTCATCAAAAGCATGGAACCGAGGGGCGGGATCTCTTCACAAGTGAGATCCGCATGCCACATGGCACCATTTGCAAATTTCGTTTTCTCATTGGCCTTCACGTCAAAGATTTCCGGGTCGCCGCCGAGCCCTAATGTCTTTTTTGCCGGATGAACATGCAGCGCGCCGAAGTGTCTGCCAAAACTCTTGTGTTGATCGCGGCTGATTTGTTGATCACGGAATACGAGCACATGCCTGTCCAAGAACGCCCGTTGCACTTCATCGAGCTGCTTGGTCGTAAGGTTTTGCGAGAGATCTATGCCCTCCACCTCAGCACCGGTTTGCGGCGTAAGGGGTCGAAGAGAGACAGAACTTTTATCCTGGGACATGCTATTCTACGTTCGATTGAATGGGGAAGCCCGAAGACTACCCCGGTTCCAACGCTGCGCAATCCCCAAAAACGTTCATCCACCAAATGAGATAAAACTTGACTTTGTCTCATGTGTGAGACAAAAGCACGTTTTGTTTCATTTCGTGAGGGGTTTTTGATGAGCACAGAACAAACTTTTCCACGCCCTGACCGATGGCACTTGCTGACGGAAGCACCGCGCATGGTGTCTGAAGTCGCCGCCCTATTGCCCACCGCCCCCTTTCTCAGCCAAGCGCCGCGCGGCGATGGTCATCCGGTTCTCGTCTTGCCGGGCTTTGGCGGCGGAGACACTTCAACGCGGTTGCTGCGCAGATATCTGGGGAGCCTCGGCCACGGAGCCAAGCCTTGGACGCTCGGCCAAAATCGTGGGAGGGCCACACCAAACCTCCATGAGAATCTCGCGGATCGTCTGTCCGCTGTGTATCGCGAAAGTGGTGAACGGAAAGTCAGCCTGGTCGGATGGAGCCTTGGTGGCGTGTATGCGCGCATACTTGCGCACCGATTCCCAAGCAAAGTCCGCCAAGTGATCACACTTGGCAGCCCGATTGGTGGTCACCCCCGTTCCACAAATGCCTATGCCGTGGCCAAAAGGGTAACCAAAGCTCCGCTTGATGATGAGGTTGCCCAAGAGAGACGGAAACTCGCAGCGTCCCCTTTGCCCGAAGGTATTCCCAGCAGCGCCCTTTACAGCAAGTCGGACGGAATAGTTCCCTGGCAAATCGCTATTCAACACCCGGGTGACTTTGCCGAGAATATCGAGATTTTTGGTAGTCATATTGGTCTCGGTTTCAATCCAACCGTTCTTTTTGCTGTGGCCGACCGTTTGGCCTTGCCAGAAAATGGGTGGGCACCGTTTGCCCGCGAGGGGTGGAAGAAACTCGCTTACGGCGACTCTGAGCAGCAATCAAGGAATTCAGCTTAGTTCGCAATACTGGAGTCATTTTTGCCTCGACGCACCTGGCATACTTGTCAGCCTACGGATTTATTTAAACTTGCTCGTTCCCGCTTTCTCCGGGAGAGTCGCATAGAATTGCAGAAATTGTCACGGGAACTCGGCATCTCGCGGGCGACAGCCTATCGCTGGGCAGGAAATTCGGAACATCTGATCGGCGTCGTTCTTGCGTCGCTGGCCGACGATACATTTCGCCGGGTCGCGCGCGAAGCGCGGGGAGAAGGTGCGAATCGAATACTAGAAGTGATGGTGCGCGTGATGCGCTATGCGCAATCCTTTCTCCCTTTGCAGACGTTTTTAGAACACGACCCCCAAATGGGTCTGAGAATTCTAGCTTCAGATCAAGGCCCGGTCAGGGACCGTTCGGTGTGCCACTTAAAGGAGATCATCGAACAGGAAGAGGCGCGGGATCACTTTCAGCTCACAATTGACTCCGATGAATTGGCGAGATTGTTGACGCGCGTAATGGAGACTCATCTTTATACAGATCTGATTACAGATGTGGCGCCAGATATCGACGGTGCTCAACGGATGGCTGAGATTCTGCTTCGTCAGACGACCTTCGAGTTAGATCACTAATGCGCTTCGGGCGTTCGTGCCAACAAAGTGCGGCACGCGAACATCTTGCTGTTATCTCTTTCCGCGCGTTGCGCACTCTGATCGTGATTTGTAACGCCGCATCTACGCGGCGTTCCCGGCTGCTCGCTTGAGATGAGAACCAGTACAGCCCACTCAAGGTTGACCAAGATCAATTGCCTGTTGCGCTCGTGAGGATACTTTCGCCGCAACGAAAGGAACAAGAAACATGGATGATGTTGAGCGTCTGCTGAAAGGAACTGTGGAAGAGTTGGAGCGTTTGTTGAATGCCAAGCATGTGCTTGCTGAACCCATCGAAAGGAACGGCGCCACCGTCATACCGCTTGTCAGTTATGGATTTGGCTTCGGCGCGGGCGGAGGCGCGGACGCCAAGAACGGAAACGGGGGTGGCACAGGCGCTGGTGGCGGCATAAAACCTCGCGGTGCCATAATCATTAGCGATGAAGGCGTCCGCGTGGAAAGCCTGAAAGGCGAAGTCAACAACGCCATCCAAACGCTCACGGACTTTGGAGAGCGGATGCTTGACAAGAAAAGAACTTCCGACACTAAGGAAAAGCAAGAAGTGGCAGAAGACGGATCGGGCTGATGTTGGAAACGGCTCTGTGGGCCGCACTTTGCCTTTTAGTCCTTCTCCCGATTTTGGTTCTTGTGGTGCTGTGTTTGCCGCTTCGCATAGAGGCGGAAGTCGAAGACGCCGATACGCTTCGTTTCCGCTTAAAGGCATTTATACTACGTGTACAGATCATATCAGTCGAAGACCTCTCGTCTTCGCAAGGAAGCGACACGCCAGATAAACGCGCATCACGAAAAGACGGAGAGAACAAGACGTCCTCAAAAATTTGGTTTGCAGAAGGACGCAGTATGATCTCTGCGGCGCCGTCTTTCTTGGCCGATCTCGCCAAGTGCTTCAAGTTCGAAGAGTTGATCCTTCATGTTCGGTTCGGATTGTCGGATCCTGCCGATACGGGCGCGATTTACGGGATGTTGGCCCCATTCGTGCTTCCCATGCAATCGGTACGTCTGTCTCCCGTCTTTGATGATGAGACTATGTCTGCCAAAGGACGCGTTTGTGTTTTCGTGACGCCCATAGCTCTGGTTCCTCCCATAAGTCGTTTTGCTTGGGCGGCGATTGTTAAACCGCGGATGAGTCGGGCCCTATCATGATCGCCTATCATTTCGATCCGCCGGTCAAAATTCGAGGGTGTGCCGTTCGCGTTCTCAGCCGCTTTGAGTTGAATTCATTTCGTCACCGCGGCAATTTGTTCTTCACCGCACAAAAAGATCCTGTTGCAATTCTCGTTGAGAGCACGGAAAAGCGTGAGCTCCAGACGATCGACGGCTTGCCTTTGGACGAAGCTGCGTTAGAGACTCTCTTGGAGCGATCGTCAACACCATCACTCCCGAGCGGACCTCCTTCACCGGGCTTTACAAGTCCGGCGAGCCCGAGATGAAGTCCGTGGGCGGGTCTGGATCTGCGACGTAAACGTAGACGGCCCCGATTTGCGGTGCCCAGTATCGCTGGTTCTTGTTGTTCAACGGGAATTTCAAACATTTCACGCGCTTTTCACGCAGGCAGCCCTTGCTCTTCACGCCCAGCTAACGCGGCGAGACTAGCTTGACGTCTATGTTATTCGGGCTCCGCCCCCATTCGTTAAGGGATACCAATGTTGCCGAACGTGAGCGAAACCGATCAATCGCCGTTGAAGTGGATTTGGCCGCTTGCCATGGCCTTCGGGGCATCGCAGGTGATTGCAGGTATCGTCTTCTTCTTCGCCTACAATTGGCGCGAGCTCCCTGACATCGCCAAGATCGCCCTGCCCCAAAGCGTGATGGTGGGGGCGTTTCTGATTTTCGCCCTTTTGCCGAGGGATGCGATTGTCGGCAGAATTGCGGGTATTGCCGCGATGGTGATGATCGGAGTCTCGATGGCGGTGGTCGGTCAGGTCTACCAATTGGGAGCCGACCCTTGGCGCCTGTTTGCAATTTGGGCAGCTCTCGCTGGCATGATCGCGATTGTCTTGCGTGATGATGTTCACTTTGCTCTCTCGCTTGCTATCGCATCTGCCGCCTATTTTCTCTATGCCGACCAAGAGTTACGCCCGTTTCTTCCGCAACCGGACTCCTTGATTCCAGCAGCTTACGGAGTTTTCGTCCTGATCATATTGAGCGTGAGGGAGCATGTTGCCGACGGACCGCCGTCCTGGGCACGCTGGCTGATGGTCACCGCTCTGCTAAGTATGGTAACAATAAGTGCACTGATTGACCTCTTTCACTTTGATTCTTTTGGGCGTGGGTTGTTCGCTGAACGCGGACTGTCTTCGTTGGCGCTTCTCATCTGCACCGGTGCTCTCATTTATCAGTTCGGATACCGGCGCGTGGATCGACCCTCGTGCGCCCTTGCCCTGTTCGTTTTATCCGTCTTCGTAGGCGCTTTTGGCGTGCGTGTGCTGTTTCTGGCAGATGTGGATGGTCTAGCGGGAGCCTCCTTCCTCTTCATTTTGGGCGCCCTCTGGGTCGTCGGTGTCACGGCCGTTCTTGCTCATCTTCTTCGGACCGTCGCGGTTCATCGGGAGTCCGTCTCATGATCGACACAAAGTCTGAAAATCCCTGGTATGTTCAATTCTTTCTCGCCATGGGAGGGTGGACCTCCGGCCTTTTGGCGGCGCTCGCCATCTTTTCGGTTTCGTCACTTATCGTCGTGCGTGACTTTGATGTTGCAGCGTTCTTCTCTCTGATTCTCGGAACTGCGTTCGTCTTTGTAGGGTGTTTATTCGCACGAGGCGCCATCGGGGAATTTCGTCGGCACTTCTCGATCGCTTCGGTTGCGGCCGGATTCACCACAGCGACCGCCGGCCTTTGGTACTTGCTTGCTAGCGGTATCGAGGGGGGAGAAGTCGGTCTGGGCGTTTCTGGCTTGATTACCTCGTTTGTTCTCGCAGGGGCCGGATTTTTTGTGACCCGCCAAGTGCGCGATCCCATTCTCGTATTCCTTATATCACTTGCCGTATACGGTGTGTTTACAGCATCCATCTTCTTTCTTGGCGGAGACAACAGCCCGACACCAGGCCTTCAACTCGTTACGTCTGCGCTCGCGGTCTTTGGCGGAGCGTTTTCTTATCTTCGACGTCACGCAGATCCCATTGCGCGGGGGGTGGCGGCGGCCTGCCTGATCGGGCCGTTGGCTTTCTTTTTGTTTGTCGGCGAGTTCAGTTTGATGCGATGGGAGCTTCTCAACACGCCCTGGAGTTTGCGCGTTGCGGACTTTGTTCTGTTTGCTGCGCTTGCTTGGACTATCAGCCGAATCAAACAGCCCCACCAGGCGGTTCCAATCATTGTTCTTGTACTCAGTGCAGCTGCCGCCTTGTTCTTGGCCGACTATAGTCTGGTTGCGATCATTATTTTGATTGTTGGCATAGCTTCAGGTCATCGCGGGCTAGCGGGAATTGGCGTTTGCGCCCTGGCGTGGACGCTTTGGCGTTTCTACTATGACCCGCAGATCACATTGTTGGCCAAATCTATCTCGCTCATTGTTCTTGGCGTGGCCACACTCGCTGGGGCCTTCGTTGTGCGCCTCTTCACTCGCGGTTCAGCCGAGCCGCGTCAAAAGCCTGACTTCTCCTGGTCGCCTCGGCTGCTTCACATCGAGACCTGGGGCGTGGCTGCTGCGCTTATTGTTGGCTTGGTGTTGGTCAATACCTCCGTTCACAGACTGGAAACCGCATTCGCGGAAGCCGAAACGATCTACCTCCCTCTTGGCCCTAGGGATCCGCGATCGATTATTCAAGGGGACTATATGCGTTTGCGATTCGACCGACAGCTGCTCCCCGAAGCAGACGTCATTCGTGATCTACCCCGCGACGGTGAAGTCTATCTGGAAGTCGACGCGGATAGGGTTGCCTCTTTTTCACGGCTATCCGAGGCGGGGAGCGAACCCGAGCCAAACGAAATCCGCGTGAATTTCATCAAATCCTCGAAGGGGATGATCCGCTATTGCCCCGATACCTTCTTTTTTCAGGAAGGCGATGCGACCGCATACCAAATCGCTGCGTTCGCCGTGGTCAAAGTGGCGCCCGGCGGAGAAACCCTTCTCGTTGCACTGACGGACCGAGAGCGAAACGTGATCGACCCGGCGGAAGCGAACTCGGAAGGTGGAGAATCGGGCTAAACGCGCGCTTCTGGGAAAATGCGCAGAAAGTTCTCCGTGTAGAATTTACTCTTTGTCTCTTCGCTACGATCAGCCAGACTTGACTCAAATCGTCCGATCGGATCTTTCCCCCCTTCGACATGCGGATAGTCGCTTGAGAACAAATAAAGGTCCGCATTGGAATTATCGATAAAGTTTCCTACATCTTCGAAAACAAAAGGCGTAAAGGCCATTTGTTGGGTGATTTGCTCCGAAGGTGCGCGGTGGATTGCGGATAAGTTCTTATCCACTTTCTTCCATGTTTTCACGGTCCAATCGAGACGCGTGAGCATGGCCGGAACCCAGCCTGCGCCCAGTTCCACGCAAGCGCCGCGAAGCGCCGGGTGCCTCTCAAAGATGCCATCGAGAACCATCATTGATACGAACGTTTCAGGGGCCTGGTGCGCAACGACCATATCTTTCGCGCGGAGATTTTCGCCGCCTCCCATCCAATCCTTCGACGGTGGCTGGCCATTGTTCGTCCACCGAGGATCCATTTGCAAGGGAGCGCCGCCTACATGCATCACGAACGGCGTGCCGGTTTCCTCTAGGCGCGCCCAGAACGGGTCTAAGTCAACGTGTCCCGGAGAACGATCACCGCTGGCATAGTGAGGCACCCACATGGCCTTGAGACCAAGCTTCAGAGCTTCTTCAAGCTCTACCAATGCCAATTCCGGTTCGTGGAGGGGGATCGCGCCCACACCCATCAACCGGTCATCCTCGGAACAAAAATCCGCCATTGCACGATTGTGCGCACGGGCCGCTGCGTAGCGCAGAGGAGGCGGCACCTTCGTTTGACTGGCATGAAAAGCGGTGACCAAACTATGTGTCGCGAACACCAGTTGCTTTTTGAAGCCCAATAAGTCCATCGCTTTCGTCCGGTCACCCCGATCAAACGCGCCAAGGGCTTGGATTTCCTTGGACTTGGCAATCAATTGATCTCCGAGAGCAATTTGTTCGGATACATGATTGGCCGCATGTTTCCCTCCGTTCGCAACAATGGCTTCAACTTCTTCGTCCGTCACCAGAGATTTCGAGTAATTCACCGGAGGAATCTGGTCCCGAAATTCTGCATCAGCGTAATCGATAATAAAGTTGGGCAATTCCATCACGTGGCTGTCGGCATCGTAATAGTCACGTGTGGCGGGGGCATAGACCATTGTTTCTCTCCCTGTCCTTTTTTTGAAGTATCAGGCGAATTGCTAGCTTAGGCAAGTGCATGGCGAACGCGACGGATCTCCTTTCGTAAAGCTATCCACAACCGTGGATACTCTTTTCTGATAGCCTGCTCGTTTCGTTCGAGGAACCGCCAAACAGAGTTGGAAAAATAACGCGAGCAAAGTACGAAAGCTAGGGAACAGGGCGGCTTTCATCAAAGATACGGAGGACGACATGCGAACATTCTTACTGAGTCTGGCGGCGCTCGGACTGGCTGGATACTTCGCTTACTTGTCGGGCCAATTGTCCAGCGCACGTCAAGGAAACGATCTCACCCTTGCCTCCGGCGGTACCCTCTATTGCGGTGGGAGTTATCGCTATGACGGCAGCGACGCAAGCAGCGCACTGCGATCTAGTGTCCATTGGAATCTTCGCAATTACAACGAAGACGCCGACATCACGATCGAACGGATCCAAATCTTCCAAAGCGACGGCGCCATTTTGTTTGATTCCGATGTTTCAAGCACTCCAAGTGCACGATTTGATCGCCTAGGCGCGGCCGATCCAGTATTGGATTCTCGCCAAACAGCGCAGTATCGTGCCGATGAGCTGGTGAACGATGGCGTGTTGCGCGTGCTTACGAACAATCAGCAACCGGTACAATTCGTTGTCACATGGTCGGCACAGAAGCCCGTTTTGAGGCTGGACGGCTCCCAAATACGGCGCCAATTTGATGACAACGAGATTGAGAAGAGCCGGCACCAGTATGATTGCCGCCATACATCCGCCTCCGGAGGGCTTCTCGGGCGGTTGATTGAGTTGTCATTGCGTTAATTCGATGGAGCCCTAACTTACTTTTCTCAGCTTGTCCCCTCCCGAAATGGTCTGCCCCTTAGTCCTGGACGTGAACAACGGCCTTACCAAAGTTATTTCCCGCAAACAGATCGGCGAAGGCAACTCCGCACTGCTCAACTCCTTCGTACATTTGTTCGTGGGCGACCAATTGTCCAGACGCCAACCATTCCTTTAACTGCGCTCGGGCTTCGGGATAGCGGTCAAGCTTCGTGTGGGTCATAAACCCTTGAAGGGTGGCCCACTTTGTGACGATCTGGAACAAATTCGAGGGTCCCCAGCTTTCGCTTTGCGCGCCGTAGTCAGCAACGGCGCCACAGAAGGGAATACGGGCGCCCTCGTTGATATGGTCGAGCACCGTTTCAAGGAGCGGTCCGCCAACATTATCGAAGTAGACGTCGACGCCGGCCGGACAAGCCGCAGCCATTTCCCTGTCCAGGCTTTCGGAATTGTAGTTTATGGTTGCGTCGTAGCCAAGAACATCCACAAGTCGCTTGCACTTCTCGTCATTGCCTGCAAAGCCGATCGTCCGGGCGCCCATTAATTTCGCGATTTGTCCGGCAACAGATCCTACCGCACCGCCAGCGGCGGAAATCAGAACTGTTTCTCCTGGCTCGGGTTTGCCGATATCGGTCAAACCAAAGTAGGCCGACATGCCTGTATCGCCCAAGACACCTAGATGATAGCTGAGCGGCACACTGCCATCATCTTCGATTTCAACCCACCAATCGTTTGGGGTCAAAAGCGAGTATTCCTCCCACGCCAAGCGGGCCATTACCGTAGCGCCCTTAGGTATCTCGGCATTATTGCTCTCGATGATCTGCCCAAGGATTAATCCCATAACGGGTTGTCCGATTGGCATTGCCGGCAGGACGTTGTCGCCGGACCCCTCATCCATCCAGTTGCGAAATCCCGCATCGAGAGATACGAACAGATTTTTGACCAGGGCTTCTCGTTCTCCTGGCTTATACATTTTCGATTTGACTATTTTAAAATCGCTCGCTTTGGGTTTCCCGTTTGGGCGTTTGGCTAGCGTGACCTGGATGTTTTTCATGTCCTGTGCCTTCTTCCTTATTCCCGCGCTCATTACCACCAATTCGGCTGAGATCCAAAAGGATCCTCGTCCTTTAGCGTAAGCGCGTGAATTTGCTGGCCGATGGTTTCGTTTGGTAACCATATGTTCTTTCTTTTTCGCGAAGGATGGCCGTGTCAGTTCAGCGTATTTGATCAATAGGGGTGGGTCAGACCGCTGAAGCTTATCCATTCAAGCTCTTCTTTTCGGGCGCCCTCCCCAACGGAACGAACAAAAGAGTGAGTGTAGAGCGGAATTATGGTGCCTTCAGAACAACAGAGAGCCCGCTTTTCGCGTTTTTGCGGTCTACTGATCATGTTGATTGCTACGGTCGTACCCAGCCTCGCGCTTGGGTCGGCTTGGTCAGAAGCCAAAAGGACTCTTGGTCTCGGCGCCGGCATCTCGCCTGAATATGAAGGCGCGAACGAGTACGTTCCCATTCCCTACTTCGTCGCGCAGATACGTTGGGGCGCCAGATACTTTGTAGGCACGGATGGAACGGGGCTTCGGGCTGATGTGGTTGGCTTGCGTTTCATTGAAGCGGGTCCTGCGATTAGCTTTCGGCGCGCCCGCGATAGAGACATCGAAGATCGGGTGATTGCCCGGCTTCCTTCGGTCGATGCGTCCGTTGAAGCCGGCGCCTTTCTGGCGTTCAACATTCCGATGCCGCTTACAAATAATGAAAAAGATGCGCTGACACTTGACGGACAGTTTCTACACGATGTTTCGGACAGCCATAACGGCCATACGATCCGAATCTCACTCAAGTACCGCGGTATGGTCACCGATAAGCTCGTATTGCAGGCCGGCCCGTATGCCACATATGGGTCGCACGAATTTATGGATGCCTATTTCAGCGTATCGGCCGCGGGCGCCGCAGCGTCAGGCTTGAACTCGTTCCGGGCAAAAGAGGGATTCAAAGACGCCGGCGTGCGTGCAGCGGGCCGCTATATGTTTACAGAGCATTGGAATTTGAACGCGTCGCTATCCTATCGACGGTTTACTGGAGACGCGCAAGATAGCCCAATCATCCGGGAACGTGGTTCCAACGGTTCCTGGTTCGGTGGTTTTGCGCTGGGGTATACCTTTTAGCCTTCATCTGCGCCGTTCGCATAAACTCCGCCCTATCGACTCGCACTGAAGGCCCGCTTTCCCTGTTGTGCATTGACTATATCCAGATCCATCTATATTGATTTCTATCAATGAATTGATCGTCAGCGAGCTTGGCTTATGAGTGCGCTTTTCGAAATCGTCGCCGATCAGAGTCGGCGAGAGCTGTTGCGACTTGTTTGGCGACAGGAGCGGCCCGTTGGCGAACTGGTCGATGCCCTGGAACTCACCCAACCAACAGTCTCACACCACCTCAAGATCTTAAGAGAACATGCGCTGGTGGACGTCCGCAAAGACGGTAATCGAAGGCTGTACAAGGCGCGGCCGGAAGCATTCGGGAGCCTCAAGGAATATCTGGAGACTTATTGGCTCCAAGAAGCCAATGCTTTGAAGTCCCTGATCGAGAGCAAGCGCACTGCGGGTAAGGACGATGACAGCTGAGCCCGTTCTGATCACGCTCGATATTGAAGCTCCGCCTCAAGAGGTCTTTCCGTATTTCACAGAAACCGAAAAGATCATGGAATGGCATGGCGGTGAGGCCTACTGTGAACCCGTCCCAGGCGGCGAGTTCACCTTGGATATTCCGGGTGACCACGTCGTCCGCGGTTCGTATGTGGAGATCGATCCGCCTCGACGTGTCGTCTTTACCTGGGGGATGGAAAGTGGCTATGGCGGCAATCCGGGAATATTGCCAGAAGGTTCGTCTACGGTTGAAGTGACTTTGGATCCAACTGAAACCGGGACTCGGCTGACAATCTGCCATTCGAAGTTGCCCGACATGGATCAGGCAACGCGGCATAAAAGCGGATGGACACATTATATGGCCCGGCTGCGCGCGGCGGCGCACGGGGATCCAGTCGGCCCAGACGAATGGCGATCCTGAATTTGATCTTGGGAGGAATGAGCGGTGACGGAAACGATTTTTCCAAATGAATCAGTCGAGTACCGAACAGCGAGAAACGTGCTTCTTGAGGCGGAAATGGCGCTGAGAGCGGAGATTGAAAAGGTAGCGGCGCTCCGTCGCAAGCTACCAATGGGCGGCTTGATCAAAGAGGACTATGTCTTTGATGAACTTGTCGACGGCGAGGTTCGACAAGTCAAGCTCTCAGGTCTTTTTGGGAACAAAGATACTCTCTTTATTCAGAGCTTTATGTACGCGCCAGATATGGATGCGGCCTGCCCCATGTGTACGGCCATGCTCGACGGCATGGATGGACAGGTGGCTCATATCAACCAATCCATCAGCACGGCTGTGGTTGCCAAGCACGATATTCGCACCATCCAAGAACATGCACAGACGCGCGGGTGGCGGAACCTCCGTCTGCTGTCATCGGCGCAAAACACTTTTAATGCGGACTATCGCGGAGAGATTGGCGGCCAACAAATGACGGCGGCAAATATCTTTGTGCGCAAGGGCGATCAGATCCATCACTTCTGGAATTCGGAAATGAACTTGGCGCCCACGATCGATGGAGGAAATATGAGGCACATGGATCTTTTGTGGCCGCTCTGGAATGTGCTCGACCTCACACCACAAGGGCGCGGCGAGACTTGGTTTCCAGCGCTCGATTATGGGTAGGTCGGAATAGCTCCAGTGATAGATACTTCGCGTCCCCCCTCGACGGGGAGGGGACGACGGCTCAATACGCGGAGCCTATACCTTTGCTGCCTCTTCACGGATGATCTCCGCTATCCGGTCCGGGATTTCCATCGGAATAAAGTGAGTGCGGTCGTCAAAATGTAGATCCCGTCCGTTCGGGAATTGCTTGGCGAGTTCCGGCCAAGTCGGCGACGAGGCGAAGTTGATCGCCTCGCCAGGTGGTTCTTGATGGGCACGAATGATCAGCGCCGGTAGCTCTAACGCACGGACACTGCCGAAAATGCGATCGCTGTTGCGACTGGACATATAGATGCTTGCCTCCATCTCCGGCGCACACGCCAGTTCGAATCCGCCTTCGGCTTCGTTGGGCAACAGTCCGTAGACACAATAATTTCGCAGTGTCTCTTGTGTGAAGAGGGAATAGGGCTCCCGATCCTTGAAGCGTTCGAACATCTCTTCGGGCGATGAGAAGTGACGTTTGCGTTTGACCGTTGGATGAGGCTCGCCATGGGTCCGGGCCATGTGACCCCCATGGGCATACGCGTCGGGAGACGCGATGACGGGGTCGATGGCGATGATCCGCTGGAAACGATCTTGAAGGCGGGAACTCGCATCGATGGTCGCGTACCCCCCCATGGAATGTCCCACACCGACGATGTTTGTGAGATCAAGCCGGCGCACAAAAGTTTCGAGATCTTCGCCGAAGACGTGCCACATGGTTACAGGCTCTCCACCGCTGCGGCCGTGACCACGTTGATCGACGGCAACGAGATGAAATTCAGTGAGTTGGCGCGCAATCTCATCCCACAAACGAGCGTGAAACCCTGTGGCATGGGTCATGAGAATGGTCGGGCCTTGGTCTCTTTTGGCGGCCCTCCACTCCACGTAGGCCATTTCGATATTGCCTACTTCGATCGTCCTTTGCTCGGGTTGTTCCGCCATTTCAAACCCCTCTTGCTTCTCCGTTCCTCCAATAGCCAGATGTCTTTTCAGGTCACGGTGTCCGATGCAACACTCCAAAATGTCATAGCTGACATTTTGTCAGCTTCCGGGCATCCCCAATCGTTTACCGTGCGGCTAAGAGTGCTTGCGGCCACACCCTGCCCGTGTAGGATGAACCCAAAAAACAATTGGGATGGAACTTCTAGGGAGAAGCCGATGAGCGTTCGCGAAGCTGTCGGTACTGCTGCGCCTTCGAAAGAGGGGTTTTCTGAAGGTTACAAGTGGTTTGCATTGGGGCTTCTGCTCCTCGTCTATATCTTCAATTTCATCGACCGGCAGATCCTGGCGATCCTGCAAGAAGGCATCAAAGAAGACTTGGGACTGAGCGACACGCAGCTTGGTCTCATCGGCGGGATCGCGTTTGCGATGTTTTACGCGACGTTGGGAATTCCCATCGCACGGCTTGCGGACAAGACCCGCCGTACCTGGATCATTGCAGTCTCGCTTGCCGTTTGGAGCGCCATGACCGCTTTGTGTGGTGCCGCGGTTAATTTTGCGACTCTTGCGCTCGCGCGCATTGGGGTGGCCGTGGGCGAAGCCGGATGCAGCCCGCCGGCACATTCTCTTATCTCGGATTATTTCAAGCCGGAGCAGAGAGCGACGGCCCTCGGCATCTACGCGCTCGGAATACCGATTGGAGTGATGATCGGGTATTTGGCCGGCGGTTGGATCAATGAATTCTTTGGCTGGCGGAACGCTTTCCTGGCCGTGGGCCTGCCGGGGGTCGCCTTGGCCGTTGTCGTTTTTTTGTTTCTACGCGAACCACCACGCGGTATGGCCGAGCAAAGAACGGGGGCGGAAGAAAAGGAAGCACCCCCCATTCCGGAGGTGTTTGCCAGCCTGTGGTGCAGCAAATCGTTCCGCCATCTGTCGCTGGCCGCTGCGCTGCACGCGTTCTTGGGCTATGGGCTCGGCCAATGGTTGCCCTCATTCTTCATCCGTATCCACGGAATGAGTACGGGCGAGCTCAGTATCTACTTAGGTCTCATGGCGGGACTTGCCGGCGGTCTGGGCACTTTTTTAGGCGGCTATCTGTCGGACCGTTACGGCAAAAACGATAAACGCTGGTATATGTGGATTCCGGCGATCGGGATGCTCGCGCCGGCGCCACTGATCGCATTCGCGTTCCTCGTGAATAATCCGTACGTGGCGTTTGCTCTTTATGTGCTCCCGGCCATCATGGGATCGTTCTATCTGGGGCCGACATTCTCAATGACTCAGGGTCTCGTCGATATTCGTATGCGGGCGGTCGCCGCGTCGATCTTACTCTTTATCTTGAACTTGATCGGTTTGGGGATGGGCCCTCTTTTTGTGGGCATGTTGAGCGATTTGTTAGAGCCGTCCTTCGGTATCCAATCCTTACGCTATGCGCTTCTCATCGTTATCCTCGCTAATGTGTGGTCGGCTATTCATTATTTTATTGCGGCGCGAACCATCCGCGAGGACTTAGATCGAGTCGCGAAAGAGACCGGGTCAGATGCGCCCCCTGTTTCCGAAGACATTCCTCGGCCAGCGGAGCATTTGGCGAGCGAGAGCGCTGCGGCTGGGGGTGAGTCGAAGCCGGAGGCGCCGCAGATCGACGGTGAGGCGCAGGCCCCAATTAAATCCCCATCTGAGATGGACAAGAAAGAGTGACGTTACTCACTTCTCGCCGCGATAAAACTCCACGCGGAAGGCAACGGAACCGACTGGCGTGACATAATGGAGGACGGTCGGTTCAATGATGCCGAACTGACCAGTATTGATGCGAGTCGACTCTATCGGAGGTCCGACTATGATGTAGTCGAGCGCGCCCTCCTCGACCATGAGCTTTCCCCAGACGCCCGGCTTTGTGTCGTGGGCGGAAGTGAGCTTCGACGGAACGGTCTCCTCCGTGAACAGCGCCGTCTCGCTATATTTGACGAGGCCGGAAGGCAATTGCGTTAACATGTTTGCCTCGAGGGATCCAGCGGTGGCAGGCCGTCACCGCCAAACATTGCGAGCTTCAGGCTTTCGGCGATCCGCTCCGCCCGCTCTGTGAAATAATCCACCACTGCGGGTGATGGGGCGGTGTCGTCCAAGGTTTGGCGGAACAGGGCGAGCCAGATCCCGAAGTGCCAGTCGCGCGCCGTCGTCAGGGCCTGGTGTTTCGGAACCGGCTGGCCGGAATAGGTTCCCGTATGCAAGGCAACAGAGGCCCAGAATTTCTTCATCTTTTCGAGATGCGGACCCCAATCCTCACCGATCGCGTCGTTGAACACTGGTCCGATAAGAGGATGCTTTCGAATTCGTTGGTAAAACGTCTCTACAAGGAGGGCAATGTACGCCTCATCGATTCCCAACGCACGAGCGTGTTCTTGAAGTTCTTCGCGCCGAACCTGCGCAGATCTCAAAGTGCGAGTCACTAGGCCGCCTCCTTTCTCAATAACGCTTCCAGCTTTCCGTTATGGGTCGTTAGTTGATCGAGCGTGTACCGATCAAGAACAGATATGAAAGCCTCCAGAGCTTCTCCAAAAGCGCCTTTCAGTCGGCACGCCGGCGCGACCAGACAGTCGGACGTCTCGCTCTGGAAACACTCGACTAACGCCAAATCCGCTTCCATGGTCCGCACCACTTCGCCGATCTTGATTTCTTTCGCGTCCTTGCCGAGGGCTAAGCCCCCTGCCCGTCCGCGGATCGTTTCAATCCAGCCAGCCTTACCGCACAGATGCGCCACCTTCGTGAGATGGTTCTTTGAGATGCCAAATCGCTCAGCGACTTCAGCGATGGTACAAAGCTCTCCCTCGTTAATGGCCAAATGCATCAATAGCCGTAGAGCGTAGTCAGTTTGCATGTTCAATCGCACGGGGCACCACACAAATGTAAAAGATGTATTTCATATATAGCAAAATTGCGAACAAAGCAACGAAAGATGTATCTGAAATATTTGTTTAGCGCGCCGATTTGAGCTTGCGGGTTAAAATCGGATATTGGCCCGTGGTCACATCCTGAAGTTTCTGCTATGTTTTGGATATGAATCTGTTGGTGGCCTTACTGTTTGCCTTGTCCGTTATCGTGGATGCGCCCGCTGTGTGCGCCCATGCGTTGGGCGATATCCATCAAATGGGTGGTTCACATGAGATGACGGAGGCTGCGATGCACATTCACTCCGAGCACCCCACAGCTCACCCCGCGCACCATTCTGAAATGCCAAGCGATGATTTGGAATCGGGGCATCCCCATGATGGGTGTCCGGAGGGATGCAAAGGCGGATTGGGCTGCGACGGTTGCGCCATGACCAGTGCATCGTTGAGGTCATTGGAAGATTCAGTCGTTCCTCTGCCAACCTCTCTTCACGGTTCAGGTGTGGTTGCGGATTTGTTCGGCCGTCTGAGCGTCGTTGAACCTCCACCGCCGCGCACCTAGGACTTAGACTCGAAGTGCGCCTGGCGCGCGCTTGACACTTCCTTTGAACAATTCAAAAGGCCCGGCTATGGCACGCATTGCCGCTGCCATCTTGGCCCTCTGCCTGGCAACCGCCGTGCACGCGCGCCCGGTTTCCTATGAGGGTGGATGGACGCTTATCGAAGAAACGGACCGTCAGAGCACTGCGCTTTGGGTCCATTATACTCCTAACCCCAAACTCTCCCTTGGCTGGCGGAGCGAGTGGGACCGCAAACAAGACTTTGTCTTGAACGGCCCCCAAGCAACGTTTCTGGTGAAGCGATGGTTTGGTGAAAACTACCAAGCCAATGTGTACGGCTTTGCCGGCGGCGGCTTGCTTTCCGGACTTGAGGACAATCCCGCCGATGGAAGCGGGGCCCTCTTTGGGGGCATCTTCGCCGATTGGGAAACCCGTCGATTGTTTGCCTCTTATCGGGCTCGAGGGCTTGAGGGCGGCAAGGTCGATAGCTCCTTCATGCAAGCTGCCCGGCTGGGGTTTGCCCCTTATGAAGGGGACACGGGCGATCTTCACACCTGGTTGATGGTGGAAGCGGATCACCGGCCTGACAACTCAGACCCGGTCGGCGTCACGCCTCTCCTTCGCTTTTTCAAAGGACCGATGCTTTTTGAGGCCGGTTGGAGCCTCACCGACGACGAACCGCTTGTCAATTTTACATACCGATTCTGATTGGAGACTTTTATGTTCCGTACTTTAATTATTTGTTTTTCACTCTCTCTGGCCTCTTCTTACGCGGTCCAGGCGGAGACCAGCCACGATCATCACGGAGACCATCATCACGAAGGGACTGAAGATGCGCCGGGCATCAGTGCGCCGCTTACAAAAACTGAGCCTATCGCCACGGCACTTAAGGCGGGCGGCGAACCGGTTGTCGCCGATTTATTGGGTGTTGTTTGCGATTTCTGCGCCACAGCGCTGAACAAAACCTTTGGCAAACGGGAGGAAGTGGCGGCTGCCTATGTGGATCTCGACACAAAAACACTCAGTTTGGTGATGAAACCAGATATGACTTTGAGTGATTCGGAGATCGAACGCTTGGTGGAAAAGGCAGGGTACAGATTGGCTGCCTTACGCCGGGGCGAGGATGCCTTGAAAGGAGCGGCCAATGCGTCTGATGCTTCGTGAAACGGCGGGCCCGACCTTGGCGCTCTTTGCGAGCCTTTCCACCCTCGTTTGCTGCGCCCTGCCGGCACTCTTGATCACCCTGGGCGCGGGAGCCGTCATGGCGGGGCTGGCCGCGAACATTCCGGGGCTTGTTTGGCTGACAGAACACAAGGAACTGCTTTTTCTGATTGCCGGCGGCATGCTCATTGGCGCGGGCGGATACAAGTGGGCGGTGCGCAATGCGCCATGCCCTATCGACCCGGAAGAAGCGAAAGCCTGCATGCGGTTGCGCCGTTGGGGCAGCGTTTTGCTATCGGTCGCCGCGGGCGCCTATCTAATCGGCGGGTTCTTTGCCTTCTTTGCGGCAGATGTCTTGTTGTAGCTTAGGAGCGGAAGCGATGGAATGATAGCTCGGATCTGCGTGGCCCCTCCACAAACAATCAGGCTTGCCGGTTACCGGAAACACGGACTAGACTGCCAGCAGGAGGACTTGCCATGTGTGTGTCGCACGACGTTCGAAACGGGACCGAAAGCCCTGATCCTCGGGGTGGGTATAAGTTGGCCGAGGGCTGGCCTCATTATCCGGCGGATATGCAATTCGAAATGGGCTCCGGCGTTGCCGTCGACAAGGACGGGATCGTCTATCTCTTTACCCGGGACGTGGAGCATTGGGCCGCCCACCCTCTCGCCATGAAAGAGAAAATGGGCAAGAGTTCCGTTTCCATGTTTTCCCGAGACGGGGAATATCTCGGGAAATGGGGGCATTCGGACGAACGGGGTTTCGCGCTTGGAGCGCATACGATCTATATCGAAAAGGACGGCATGGTCTGGACGACGGACCGGGACGGGCATACGGTCAAAAAGTTTGCTCCGGATGGGGAACTCCTCATGACGCTGGGCACGTTCGGCGAATGGGGCGAAGATGAAACGCACTTCAATGGCCCCACTGCAGTGCTGGTGCAGGACGACGGAACGATCGTTGTTGCGGATGGATATTGGAACTCGCGGCTCGTTTGGTTTACTCCGGATGGGGATTTCATAAGGTCGGTGGGCGGATGGGGCCGCGGACCTGGTGAATTCAACACGCCGCACGCCATCACACAAGATTCGAAAGGACGCATTCTTGTCGCCGATCTGGTGGGCGGCAACTTCCACGACTATATGACTGTGCCCGGGCAAATTGAGGAGCGCCGTACCCGGACGGAGTCTGATTGGCAACATCGGATTCAGCGTCTTGATGCGGACGGCGCTTACATTGATGAGTGGACGCACATTTTGCCCCTCAGTCTCGCGACCTACGGCAATAAAATCTATGCCAGCGATAAGATGAGCAATCTGGCGATCCTTGATGAGGAAACCGGCGAAGTGCTAAGCCGAGTGGACGACATCGCAATTTATATTCATCAACTGGCCATGGACCAACACGGCGACCTCTATACCGCTTCGGTTTATCCCGAACATGCCGGCGAAAAGCGGGGTCCCGCGGGCCCTTCTCATCGGCGGTGGACGCGGGCGCAGCTGAGTTAGCATCGGATACGGAATAAATATCGGACACAGGAGACAACTTATGATCATTGTGGTGGCGGCGTTGGAGTTTGAAACTCAGGAAGCGCGAGACAAAGCAGTTGAGCTGACGAAGGATGTGCAAATGGCAACGCGCGTCGAAGAGCCCGGTTGCCGGGATTATTGCTTTGCGCCGGATCCATCTGTTCCCACACGGATTCAAGTTTATGAGCTATGGGACGACAGCGACTCATTGGCCGCTCACTTTAAGCACCCGAACTATGAAAAGATGGTCGAGGTTCTGGGCCAAGCGGGCATCAAGGAAAGTATCAATCAAGCCTATTTGGTGGAACGCGGCGAGCCCGTATATGGGCCTAATGGAGAACGCAAAGAAGCGTTCTTTGCGGATTAAAAGAAGTTTATCCTAAGGCTCGTCCTGAGGATCTATAACGAAAAGCGCGCTGGTTTGCATAGATCCTCGCAACTAGTGCGAGGATGACTAAGAGCGAGTTATGGGAGCCCAAACATGTCCGTACAGAACACGGTCTACACAAATGCGAAGTTGTTCACGGCCCTGGATGAAATCGCGATCGACGATGGCGCGGTTTGGGTGGCGGGCAACACCATCAAATATGCGGGGTCCGCTGCCGGCGTTCCCGCTACGCCGCCGGACACCCAAACCATCAATCTTAAGGGCAAGTTTCTGATGCCCGGCATGACAGAAACTCATGCGCACCTTTCTTTTGCCGACGCCAGTCCCTTTTCCATCGGTGAAACATCCGTTGAAATGTCGACCATCATTGCCGTCAAGAATGCAAAGACGATGCTGATGTCGGGATTCACGTCAGCCATCAGTTTCGGCTCCACCTACGCCATTGATGTGGCCTTACGCGATGCGATCAAAATGGGCCGAATTCCAGGACCTCGCCTTTTGGCGGCCGGTCAAGACTTGGGCGCCACGGCGAGCAATATCGATTCTGGAGGTGGCCTCTGCCAGATCGCCGACGGCCCCTGGGAAGTCCGTAAGGCCGTTCGTAAGCAGAGAAAGGCTGGTGTCGATGTGGTCAAAATCTTTATCGACGGCGAGGCCATCAATCCCATCAATCCTCCCGGGGAACTGTCGTTTACGGACGAAGAAGTCAATGCGGCCGTCGACGAAGCCCACCGGCGCAAGCTTCGGGTGGCCTGTCACTCCCGTTCTGCGGCGGCGGTCAAACAAGCCGTGCGGGCTGGCGTCGACTTTATCGGGCACGCGAACTATTTGGACGATGAAGCGGTCGATCTTCTGGCTCAACACAAAGACCGATTGGTCGTTGGACCGGGCATCGCTTGGGAAAAGCAGTATCTTGCTGAGTGCGAGAGTCTCGGCATTTCGAAGGAAACCGTTCGGGCCCAGGGCTATGAAGCCGAGATCGATGCGACGATCACGTCTGTCGCAAAGATGCGCAAAGCGGGCGTGCGTATGGTGATCGGGGGTGATTACGGGATCAGCATCGCGCCGCACGGAACCTACGCTAAGGATATCGAGGACTTCGTCGAGGTGTTCGGCATGTCAACGGGTGAGGCCCTTGTCTGCGCCACACGAAATGGGGGCGAGGCCATGGATCCGACGGGCAATCTGGGCACGCTCAAGGCGGATACGATCGCCGACATGCTGATCGTCGACGGGGATCCGCTCGCGGACGTTCGTGTGCTGCAAGATCACTCCAAGCTGGAAGTGATCAAGGGTGGTGTGCGCGTCAGCTGACAATCAGTAACAGCGAGCCACCTTTGGGACTTGAGGTCCCGCTCCCGGATATGGTTCTAGAGATGCGTTGACGATGCGAAACAATTCGTTACTCCCAAAATCTGGTGGTCGGCGCTTATAGTGATTATCTGAAGCCACTTGAACGCGAGAGTCCATGGCCTTCGATAAACAACCGGATCTGGAAGGAGATTTGCTCCAGTTGCGGCCGATGCAAGCGGACGACTTTCGGCGTCTTTATGCCGTGGGCGGCGATCCCCTACTCTGGGAACAACATCCTTGTCCAGAACGATGGAAGCCGGACCCGTTTCGAGACTTCTTTGAAGAGTCCCTAACGTCAGGCGGCGCTTTGACCGTCATCGAAAGGGCCACTGGGGCAATCATCGGATCGTCCCGATTTCATGGCTACGATGTTGCCAATAACGAGATCGAAATCGGCTGGTCATTCCTGGCGCGCAGTCACTGGGGCGGCGCCTACAACGGCGAAATGAAATTCCTCATGCTGGACCACGCATTTCGGTTTGTAAACGTTGTTGTTTTTCTGATCCACCCCATAAATCTCCGCTCCCAAAAGGCAACGGAGAAAGTTGGCGGTGTTCGAAACGGTTGGCGGGCGACAGGGGACGGGACGGACTGCTATTTGTATGAGATTAAGCGATGATTCTGGTTCACTTTGCTGGCTAGGTGGGGCCGACAAACGGGGAACTAGATGTCACGTTTTACGATCAGATTGGGTATACATCATTGGCTTTCAGTGTGCACGAGTGCCGGCAGCACAAAGGTCTTTGCATAGTGGCGCACGTCTTCCAACGTCTGGAAAATCTCGGTTCGTTCCATGAACATGAACTCAAGCGCGAGAAGCCACTTCATGATTTCGGAGTGATCGAGACCCGGGCGCAAATCGCCCGACTCTTCCGCGGACGCGAGTATGGGTTCCCAATAGGCCATGTTCGATTCCAGCACGCGCGGGTCGTTCGAGGCCACATATGCCGTGTAAGGAACATTAGACGGTGAGACGATATCGGCCCAAAACTTGTCCGCATAAACGACTTCGATCGTGCCCTCAAATGAGCGGATGAGAATCTCGTCGAAACGCTTTAGCCCTTCAATCTTTGCGTGGCGCTGGGCGTTGATGGCCCGCGCCTCGGCGACGAGGACTTCCGACAGCAGGTCGCTCTTGTCTTTGAAATAGCGATAGAGATGGGGCCGGGCGATCGCTGCGTCCTCCGCCACCATATCGAGTGTTGTTTCGGCAAGACCCGTCTCGCGGAAGCGCTTGCGCGCCACCTCAATAATGGAGGTTTTGCGGTCCTTTTTGCCGCTTTTGCCGGCTGCTGATTTCGTCTTCATGAGACCTCATACCAAAATTTTCGCAATCACTATAGACAAGCAGGAATTGTTTTGGTACATTTCATATAATTTGTACCAAACAAGAATCTGCAGGGAGAGAAATAATGCCTCACTATGATTTGCTGATTAAGGGCGGGACAATTGTCGATGGCACACAAATTCCCCGTTTTGTCGGCGACGTCGCGGTCAACAACGGGATCATCGAGCGCATCGATTATGATATCCAAGGGACAGCCGATGAAGTGATCGATGCGGGCGGCAGGATTGTCGCGCCGGGCGTCATTGATCTTCACACGCACTATGATGCGCAGGTTCATTGGGACCCCTACTGCACAAATTCCAGCTGGCACGGGACGACCAGTATCGCGTTCGGCAATTGCGGCTTTGGCTTTGCGCCGTGCAAGGCCGAGCACCGCGACCGCTATATGCAGATGATGGAGAATACCGAACAAGTTCCCTACACGGTTCTAGGAAAAGCGTTGCCTTGGACCTGGGAGACCTTTCCGGAATGGATGGCCCACTTGAAGTCGTTGCCCAAGGGCATCAACGTTTCGACCTATCTCCCGCTCAACCCGCTGATGATCTACGTGATGGGCGTCGAGGCCGCCAAGTCTCGTCCGGCGACTAAGGCCGAGCGTCAGAAGATGAAGGATCTTCTTAATGAAGGGATGGATGCCGGCGCCTTAGGGCTCGCCTTTTCCTATCAGGGGCAAAAAAATGGGCATACAGACTATGACGGATCGCCCATGCCGACGGACGTCATGGACCCGGAAGAAGCTTTCACCTTAGGTGAGGTGCTGAAAGAGCGCGGCCAAGGGATCATCCAGGTGTTGGCCGATATGCCCGGGTGCGAGCTGAACCGCGGTATCATCGAAGAGTTGGCGGAACGCTCGCGGCGGCCCATCCTGCACAATATCCTACAGATCGTCGAACAAATGCCCGACTATCATGCCGGCATTCTTGCTTGGCTCGACGAGATGGAAGCAAAAGGACACACGATCTATAGCCACGCTATGTCCATGCACACGTGGACCGAGTTCAATTTCGTGGATTATAATTTTTGGGACAGCGTTAATGATGTGTTCAAAGAGTTTTCACTTTCCGGCGGCAAGAATGAAAAACTCGCTTTGGCGGCGAATGCAGATTACCAGCGTAGGTTCCGCGAGGCCTATGATCCTGCGGCGATGATGGGTTCCGCCGGCGGCTCCCTCGATACGTTCCGTCTCGTGAACGCTCATGAAACCGCGTTCTATAAGGACTTTGAAGGCAAATTGCTCGGCGAGATCGCTCAAGCAAAGGGAATAGACGAAATCGATCTGTTTTTCGATCTCTTCATTCAATCGGACGCGAAGGCCGAAGTGCGCACGACCCTGCTCGGCGCAGAAAGCCCCGAACTTATTGCCGACGTGCTGAAGCACCGCCGCGTGTTGTTCGGCACCTCCGATGGGGGCGCGCATGTGAAGTACTGGTCGGGCGGTCAGTTCTCGACAGATGTCATTACCTGGCTGTCGCGTGACGAGGGCTTATTCTCCCTTGAAGAAATGCACTATAAGCTGAGCTATCTGCCTGCACGCTTCGCCGGATTGAGTGGCCGGGGCGCTCTTCTTGAGGGCTTTGCCGCCGATGTGATGGTCTACGATCTCGCGAATCTTTCCTGCAATCTCGACAAGTATGACGTGGCGTTCGATCTACCCGACGGCGGTTACCGGCGTATCAACAAAGCAAAAGGTGTCGACGCGGTCATCGTCAATGGGCAGAAGATTTATGGCCCAAACACGGAGTGTACCGACGCGCTGCCTGGCGATGTCCTTTGTCCGGAGTTTCCAGGCGCCCGAAACCCAAGGCCAGTTGCCATCGCCGCAGAGTAACAGGCCTATCCGTACATCTCAACTTATCCGCCCTTGAGGAAAGGAATACTCAATGAATGTCCAAGAGAACATTACTGCAAGCGCTCCCTCTTATCTTACGACAGAGTTAAAAGAGCAGATTGACGAGGTGATCCGTGCGATCCCGGCCTCACAACTTGTCTCGCCTGATCATGAAGTTGAGGGCATGGACCCCAAAGTTTCTATTGATCCCTATACATACTTTAAAAGCTTGCGAGAACGAAAAGGCGAAGTCTTGCAATATGTAGATGGTAAGTATGGGGACATCCAAGTCTACAACGTGTTCGGCCACGATCTGAGCAAGCCGAATTTCTGCGTTTTGGGCTATGATCTCATCCGGGAAATGTGTCTCGACAAAGAGAACTTTATCAATAAAGATTCATACGGACTTCATACGAAGGCGCAAGCTGACTTCACACTGGTGCAAGAAATGGACGGCGAGGAACACCGCTTGACGCGCCTCCTGTTCGATCGGGAAGTTTTTTCAAAGAAGTATATGATCGATTTCTCGGAGCAGACCATTACGCCTATGGCGCACTTCCTTACCGAGCGGATTGCTGGTTTGCTTGAAGATGGAGAAAAAGTTGATCTGTGTAGAGATTATTCTTTGCCCCTCGTCTATTCCTCCATCGCTCGCATCATCGGCGTTCCCATGACCGATATGAACTACTTTGTCGACATGGGCGAGCGCGCGTTCGGCGGCAGCCGCGATTTGATGAAGGCTTTCGAAGCCGTGCAAGAGCTGGGTGCGTTCTTCAAGGAAAAGTACGAAGCACGCAAGGCCGCCGGAGATCTCGATCGGGGTGATCTCATGTCAATGATGTCCAAAGCCGAAAGAGAAGGACGGCGGTTCTCCGATGAGGAAATTGTGGCGTACTGCCGCTTCCTGCTCCCCGGCGGGATTGAAACCACATGGCGGCAAACCGCGAACCTTTGTTATGCGATGATGGCCCATCCCCAAGCCTATGCGGATGTGGTCGCCAATCCCGACCTGATCCCTGCGGCGGTCGACGAAGCTTGTCGCTGGATGGCCTCGGGTTTTGTTGTCCCCCGGATGGCTGGGCGTGACACTGAATTGGGCGGCGTCTCCATTCCGGAAGGATCCAGCATGGTCGGCATCTTCGGCGTGGCGAACAGAGACGAACGCATTTGGGATGATCCGGATACGTTCGATATTCATCGTAAGCGGAAGGCCCATTTGACGTTCAGTACCGGCTCTCACGTTTGCATGGGCCAGCACCTTGCTCGCCAGAATTTGACCGGAGCCCTCACGGCACTCACTGAAAACCTTGCTGATCTAAAGCTTGCTTGCGACCCAGCTGAAATCGAGTTGACCGGATTTCAGATCCGCTGCCCAAGGAAGGTACCGGTAACCAGAGGATAGCTCGTCATTCCTTCACTCAAGCTTCTTGTAGGGATTAAAACGACTTGGTACATTTATATAACTTTGTTACATTGTAAGGAGTGGGGTGGAAGGCAAAAAGAGTTTTCCTTCTGTATAAAAATAAAACTGGGAAACGGGGAAAGGCCGGGAGCGACAAATGACCCATCGCAGTCAAATCATCATTCTCATCTGGGGGTTGGTGTTTATGGCCATTTACGGACTGGCGCTGTGGCGCTTGCTTCACATGTGGCCGCCGCCCCCCGCCAACTGGACAGCAGAACAGGTGGCGCAGTTCTACAGGGAAAACACTCTCGATATTCGGATCGGCGCCATGGTAACTTCCTGGTGCTCGGCATTTATGGTCCCCTTTGCCTGCGTTGCCGCTATCCAATTACGGCGGCTGGAAAAGGGCCTGCCGGTCTGGACGGTCCTCCATTTAGCAGGCGGCATCTTGATGTCCATGTTTCTGGTTCTGCCCCCCATCTTCTTCGGAGTGGCGGCCTATACCCCGGACCGTGCGCCTGAGATCACGCAGCTCATGCATGAATATGGTCTGTTGATGCTGGTGACTACGGATCAATACTACATTTTCATGATGATCTCGATCGCGGTGGTTAGTCTGACGACGAACGATGAACTGACGGCGTTTCCTCGATGGCTCGGCTACTACACTCTTTGGGCCGCGCTCGCCTTCGAAGTCGGGGCGCTCGCGTTCCTACCGAAGAGTGGCCCGTTTTCTTGGAACGGCATCATGGTCTTCTGGATGCCCATCTCCGTCTTCGGGGTTTGGGTGATCACCACGAGCATTGTCATGATACGCGCGATCCTCGCTCAGCAGCGAGCGGAGGAAGGCTTGGCGGCAGAGACCGTTGGGGGATTGGAATCAACGGTCTGAAAGGAAACACCGAAGAATGACGGATTCCGTTTCGGAAAAACAAGCTGCAACGCCAACCCGTATTCCCGGTGAGGCGGGCGTGTGGCTTTTCGTGCTTGGCGACATGATCCTATTTGCGGTCATGTTCGGCATTTTCTTGCACTATCGCTGGCTCGAGCCTGAACTGTTTGTCCAATCTCAGGCGACACTCAACACCTCTTACGGCGCCATCAATGTTCTCTTGTTGCTTACGAGTTCGTGGTTCGTTGCGAGCGCGGTGGAGAGACTAAAGAAGAACGAGGCCCGAGAGGGGCATCAGCTCTTGATGGGCGCTTTCGCTTGCGGCACCGGTTTCTCCGTTATCAAACTTCTGGAATATTCCGAAAAGATCGGCGCCGGCATCACCGTCGATACCAATACGTTCTATCTCTACTATTTCTTTCTCACGGGGATCCACTTCCTTCATGTCGTTATCGGCATGTTCGTGCTGGGCTATTTGATCTCTAAGGCGCGCACGTTCGATGTTTCCCGCAACGATGTCGCCCATTACGAGTCCGGCGGGATCTATTGGCATATGGTCGATCTTTTGTGGATTGTTCTCTTCCCCCTCATTTACTTGGTGCAATGAATGACACGCTATCTCAACACGCCCATCACGATCGTTTGGCTCATCCTCGCTGCGTTGATGGCCCTCTCGTGGGCGATTGGAGATCGTTACGAGACCGCAGATGTTGACGGCGTTGCAACCATCACGATCGCCCTCATGGTCCTTGCTTTTCTTAAGGTGCGAATGGTGATGCTCCATTTCATGGACGCAAAAGTAGCGCCTTTCGCTCTGCGCCTCATGGTGGAACTTTGGGTGGCTGGCGTATGTCTCATTGTGCTGTTCATGTATTTCCGTCCACCGACCGTCGGTTGAAGATGCACCCGACACAAAGGAGGTTAAGATGACCGAAGACCATTTTTCCCATATGGATATCAGTGGCCGTTTCTTTGCGGAGTTCTTTAAGGCGCTGGGCGTCGATGATCCGGAAAAGGCCTTGGGCGCACATATCCAAATGTACTTTGAGGATCCGGTGAAAGCGCATGCCCTCGACGTTACGCCGTTGGGCGATGGTCCGTTGGAATATCTGCTTTTGGAAACCAAAGGCCGCAAGACAGGTGAAATCCGCTATGCGCCGCTCATCTATAAGCAAGTGGACGGGAACTATATCGTCATCGGCTCCAAAGGCGGCGCGCCCGACCATCCGGCCTGGATCCATAATATTGGCGCGAACCCGGACTGCCATGTTCGTGTCGGGCCGAAAGCGTCCAGCGCCACAGCGCGAACCGCAGAAGGCGCTGAGAGAGAACGGCTTTGGGACACAATGGAGAAACTGTTTCCCGTTTACGCCGGCTACAAAGAAGCCGCCGGGGAGCGCGTGATCCCTGTCGTCGTTCTTGAGCCCAAATAGCCCCTCGTTGAAATCCGGAGGCACAAATGGTGACGGATACGAATAAACTTGTCATTCACGGTGTTCCCGCCAGCCAACCTTCGCGCACCGTTTATTGGACGTGCCTCATCAAGGGTCTTCCCTTCGAACTCAATCTGGGCGCGGGAAACCGGACCGACTATTATCAGAGCGAGGCGTTCCTGGCACTCAATCCTGTTGGCGGATTTCCGACTATTGAGGATGGTGAGGTGGTTCTCAGCCAGATGCCTGCTATTCTCATGTATCTTTGCGAAAAATATGGCTGGCAGGACCTCTATCCAAAAGACTTTCTCATCCGCTCCCGGATCAATGAATATCTATTCAATCATGTCACCTTTACCCGATTGGCGACGCTCAAGCTGATGGCCCCGCATGTGACCGTTGCGCTCGAAGGCGGCGGCCCTGGCGATCCGGCGACCGCCTATGACACAACGCTGCGGGAAATGATCAACAGTGCGATGGCCGATCCCAAGATGCTGGAAAATGGGAGACGAACCGTTCGCCGCATGATTCAAGTGATTGAGGACCACTGGTTAGGCCCCGAAACGCCCTACCTTTTCAATCAGACCGCGCCTACCATTGCCGATATTGCCTGTTACGGCGAAGTGCCGCAGCTGCAATGGGCGAATATTCTCGACTATAGCGACTTTCCCAAGCTCACCGCCTGGATGGCCGAGATGCGGAACGTCCCTCATCATGACCTCGTCCATCGCTATAATCTCGAACTCGGCGATGTCCGCACCCAACCCAATACGATGGACCGGTTTATGTCCGCCTCTATGGCAGCCGTCCAAGCGCTCGCGGAAATCGAAGAGGTCAGTATTTCATTCGCACAATGAGCTCGCCGTCAGACTCAAGGGAGACCGGTTATGACCATCACAGATAAAACGAAAGATATCGTACGCGGCGTGGGCACCGACGAGCGGCCTCTCACCCGCGTTCTCTGGGACCGCGACTCGCAAGGCAAAATTCAGGCGATGGAGGATGAAGGCAATACTCTGCCTCAACGCCGTCACGTTGATTTCAAGCGCTATTACGACCCTCATTACGCAGAGCTTGAGATCGAGAAAATGTGGCTGAAGCGCTGGCTCTGCGCTTGCCGCGAGGAAGATGTGCCGAATGTGGGCGACCGTGTACCGTTCGAAGTGGGCCGGCTTTCGTTTTTGATCGTCCGGACGGAGCAAAACCAACTCAAGGCCTTTTATAACTCCTGTCTTCACCGTGGTACGAAGCTGTGCACGCAAGGCGAAACGAGCGATGTGATTCGCTGTCCCTATCACGCGTGGGAATGGAAATTGGATGGATCGCTGTCCCGTATCCCCAGCCATTGGGATTTCGACAGCCTCAACCGGGGGAATGCGTCGCTGCGCGAGGTGAAGGTGGACACTTGGGGCGGTTTCATCTTTATCAATGCCGATGAGGTCGCCCCTCCTCTGTTCGAAGCGCTTGGTCCGTTGCCAGAGCATTTTGCCGACTACGACCTAGAGGCAAGGTATACCGCTGCGCATTTTCGGAAACTGGTCCCGGCCAATTGGAAGCTGATTCAAGAAGCCTTCATGGAGGCCTATCACGTGATCGGTATTCATCCTGAGGCGGTGCCCTACAATGCCGACAGCCAGGCCCAGTACGATATCTGGTCGAGCGATCACGGTCACGTCGGCCGTCAAGTCACGCCGTCTGCCGTCCCCAGTATCTTTGCCGAGTCGGACGCCACGCCTCTGGCGGCAGCGCAGATCTACATGGAGATCATGAAGGCTTGGCACTATCCAGAAGCAACACCAGCCGCGCTCGACGATGGCAAGGACCTGCGCGCGCAAGTGGCGGACTGGCACCGGAAGGTGCAGGACGAGGTTTATGGGCGATCAAACGAAGGGGTCCCCGATGCGGTGATGATCGACAGCATTCAGTATTACTTCTTTCCGCATGCCGCCTTTTGGTTGTCTGAGTCGCTGCCCTTCTTTTTTCAGTTTACGCCGCACGAAACGGACCCCGAAAAGAGCTACTTCGAAGTCCGCATGCTCTTGCCCGCGCCGAAAGACATACCGACGCCTGCTCCCGCCTCTCGAGTCGATATCGACTTAGACAGCAGCATTGCCGAACAGGCGCCGGACTTTAACTTCCTTGCGATGATTTTTGATCAAGACACGGCCAACATGCCGCGGGTCCAAGCTGGTGTGAAAGCCGCCGACCCGGCGCGGCACCATTCCGTGCTCGGTACGTATCAAGAAATGGTCATTCAGCATTGGAATGATGTGTTCGACCGGCTGATGGCTAGTTAGACTGGCGCGGGAGCTTAGAGTTATCCCACGAAACGACTTTTAGGGGTGTAAAGACGATCCACCGCCGGCTGTTGCCCGATGCCGTCGCTTTGTGGGGAACGGTTTTGCCGTCTTTTGTCAGGCCATGCTTTTGGCCGAGATTGAGCTGCGCCTCCGCCAAATGCAGCTCGGCCGCTTCTTCATCGGCATTTTCCAGCACGATGGCCTCCCCCTGCATCATCACGCCTTGCAGATCCCGCCACTTCTCGCCCGTGTCCACCAATAGGGTTGCGGTGGACGACCGCCGCAAATTTGCGATCTTTTGCCCCCGCCCGAAAATGTAGGCCTTACCGCCCGCCCAACCGAAGGTCATCGGCGTCAGATTGATGTCCGCCCCCGGTCCGATGGTTGCGATGCGAACGTGGCGCTCTCTCGCCATGATGACATCGATTTCATCGGAGGAAAGCTGAAGGTCTGGGGAGATTTTGGCCATGAAGGACAGTCGATTGGTTTTCGTTTCTCTTTCCTTATCGCCGGGTCTGGTCCAAAGTCCAGTTGGAGGAATGGAAAAGCATGAGCATCAGACTCGAAAAACACTGGAAGCCGCTCACCTTGGATGAGGTGGACCTGCTGGGCAGGGAGCTGGGTGTTTATCAGATTGCCGATGAAGATGGTGTCGTTCAAAAAATCGGCTACGCGGGCGGGAAGTCGCTGTTCGGATTAAAGAGTGCGCTCGAGAAGGAATTTCACATTCGCGAAGGCAGACCTCACCAGTTTCGCTGCGAAGTGACGATGCAGTATATGAGCCGCTATGAAGAGCTGTTGATGATTCATCAAGCGGACCATCACTCTCTTCCACCCGAGAACGAAGAGGACCGCCCGGCTCGATTGGGCGCGCTCAACCCAGCCTAATAAAGAGACGGAAGCGGATGGACTTTTCCCTCACTGAAGAACAAAAGATCATCTTGGAGAACGTGCGCCGTTTCGTCCGGGAAGAGATCTTGCCTTTGGAAGAAAAGCTGGACCCCGACGCGACGCAAGTGGGGCCTCAAGACCAAGAGCGCCTGGTGAGCAAAGTCAAAGATATGGGGCTTTACGGTCTTGGCATTCCGCCTGAGTTCGGCGGTCCAGAGATCGATACGGTCACTCACTCTTTGATCGCGATGGAAACGTCGCAACACCGGGCCGGTCTTTATGCGCCTTGCTATGGGGCGTTCGGCGGGGCGGGTCTTGCCCAGCTGTTCGAGGCAAGCGCGGCGCAGAAGGAAAAGTACTTGTTCCCCACTCTTCGGGGTGAAAAACGCGGTTTCTTTGCGCTCACAGAACCATCGGGCGGTTCGGACCCGGCGCGGGCGATTCAAACACGGGCGGTGCGCGAGGGCGATGATTGGATCCTTAATGGCGCAAAGATCTTCATCAGCGGGGCGGACAAAGCCGATTATGGAATTGTCTTTGCCCGAACGGCCCCCGAGAAAGGGCGCAACGGCATCACGTGCTTTATTGTCGAGCGTGACATGCCTGGATTTCATGTGAGGCGCGTGGTTCACACCTTGCGATCAGCGCACTACGCAACCGAGCTGCAATTCGAAGACGTCCGTGTACCGCACGACAATGTGCTTGGCGAAGTTAATCAGGGCTTTGCGGTCGCTAACGACAGACTAAGCCGGCAGCGTATTCCGTATGCGGCGGGCTGTTTGGGCGCCGCCATTCGGGCGCAAGAAATGTCAATAGACTACGTGAAGCTGCGCGAAACGTTCGGCGCCCCGCTTGCCACGCGGCAGTCCGTCCAATGGATGATCGTGGATAATGAAATCGATATCAGGACGGCGCGCTGGGCGGTGCTCGATGCGGCACAAAAGGCGGACGCGGGCGAACCTTTCCGAACGGAGGCGGCCATGGCGAAACTCCTCGCATCGGAAGGCGCAGGCCGCGTGGTCGACCGCGCCATTCAGATGCATGGCGGGTACGGCGTGACCAAAGATTTGCCGCTGGAGCGTTGGTACCGGGAACTCCGTATCCGGCGCATCGGCGAAGGCCCAAGTGAAGTCCAGCGCCTTGTGATGGCGCGCGATTTGATCGGCCAATCCCTGCACTAACGAAAGACAGTATATGCGCGAGTATCCTTTGAAGGGTGTCACCGTTATCGATCTGGGTCAGGTTTACCAAGGCCCCTATGCGGGCTTTCTTCTGGCCAAGGCCGGGGCGGATGTCATCAAGGTGGAACCTCCCGGCGGCGAACCGCTTCGGGCGCGGGAGGCCGTCTCGGGCCGCGCTCTTTTGCCCATGGCGATGCTCAATCAACACAAGCGGGCAATCACGCTCAATCTGAAAACGGAAAAGGGTAAGCACCTTCTCATAGAGCTGGCCAAAAAGGGCGATGTACTAATTGAAAACTATGCGCCTGGCGTGTTGGATAAGCTTGGTGTCGGTGCGGATGCTCTGATGAGCGCCAATCCGCGCCTCGTTTATGCATCGGCAACGGGGTACGGACTGTCGGGACCGGAACGAGACAGTCTTGCCATGGATATCACGGTCCAAGCGGCGTCGGGCGTGATGAGCATTACGGGCTTTCCCGATTCGCCACCCGTCAAAGCGGGTCCCGCGATTGCCGACTTTATTTCGGGCACGCATCTATATGCGGGTATTGTGACCGCTCTTTTCGAACGGGAAAAAACCGGACAAGGAAGACATGTGGAAATCTCCATGCAGGAAACGCTCTATCCGACGTTCGCGTCCAATCTCGGCCTCATGACCCAGGACCATGACGGGGCGCCGCCCCGCGTGGGAAATCGCCACGGCGGTTTGGCGCTTGCACCGTACAATGTTTATCCAGCCAAAGATGGCTACGTCTCCATTATTTGCATCAAGGAAAGCCATTGGGGGAACCTACTTAAAGCAATGGGGCGGGAAGATCTGTCCGAAGATGAGCGCTTCTCGAACAACGCGCAGCGTGTCCGGCATATCGACGAGACCGACACTCTTGTGTCTGAATGGACGAGCGCTCATACGCGAGATGAACTCTTTGAATTAGCGCGCGAGTATCGTGTGCCGTCGGCGCCGGTGCGAGACCTTGTCGAAGTGACCCATAATGAGCACATGCATGCACGTGGCATGCTTCATTGGCTCGACCATTCAAGCCTGGGGCGCATTGTTGTCCCCGACAGCCCGATCCGCTTCACCGAAACGCCGCCGATGGGCGCTGCCGAAAATCCGGGGCTGGGACAACATAATGACGAGGTTCTTAGGGACTTTCTCGGTATCTCGGAGGAAGAGATCAATCAGTTAGCAGAGGAGGGAGTGATTTGATTTGCAAGGCAAACTCGCTTACCCGTTGGGCTGCACCAAGATCTTGGCATGTTTCTCCGGAGAGGCCAGATCTTCGAAAGCGTCCGCAACACCGTCCAGTCTGACCTTTCCGGTGATCAGAGGGCTGACGTCAATTTCTCCCTCGGCAATCTGGCGCAGGGAATGCGCAAACTCGTCACCGGAATACGCCACGACAAATCGAAAGTCTAGCTCCTTGACGACAGCGATATAGGGCTCGAACTGGTCGGCCTCCATACAAACACCCACTACAATAATGCGTGTCCCAGTCGGTGCTCCTTCAATGATTTGGTTGATAACGCCGGGCACGCCGACGCATTCAAAGATCACTGCGTTTTTGGCCACGCGCCCTGCCTCTTCTAAGACAGTTCTTGCTTGCCCCGAGGTGGGCACATCCATTTGCTCCCATGAATCATAAGGAGATCTCTGGGCCGGATCGATGAGCACATCTGCCCCCATCCTTTCTGCCAGGCGGCGACGGGCCGGTGAGAAATCAGCAGCCATTACCGGACCGAAACCGGCGGCCTTTAACGCAGCAATGACGGCAAGACCCACTGGTCCACATCCGACCACCAAGGCCACGTCGTCGTTGGTCATCTGCGCCTTGACGACCGCGTGAGCACCGACCGCCATGGGTTCGGTCAGCGCCGCATATTCCGTGCTCAGGCCATTTGGGATTTCAAGCAACAAATCGCTTTGCAGAACCATCCGCTGGCCGAAGCCGCCAGGGAAGTTGTTGGAGTAGCCAACGGTTTCCGCGCCAACGGAACCAGTCACTACGGGCATGGCACATACATTTGTGCCAACGGGCAGTGCCGCCTGCGTGCCAGGTCCATAGTCCAAAATCTCGGCACTGAATTCATGTCCAAACACAACGTCTTGCGTCGAATCAAAGTTCATTCCGCTTCCCGTCCGGCGGGCATAGTCCGTCATTAAATCAGCGTGATGGAGGGCGTGAAGGTCGGATCCGCAAATTCCGCAAGACCGCGTCTCAACCAAAACTTGGCCCGTGCCGGGAACGGGATCGGGTATTTCATCCAGAACGAGTGATGCGCCACGGCGTATGACTGCTTTCATGGGCTGCTCTCCTCTTTTGGGTCGGTTCAGGCCTTCTGCCAGCTCGAATTTCGAAGCCACCAACACTGATTGGCAATGAGCATAGCACGTGCCTTGGGTGCAACAAGGCCGGTTAAGGACGTGCAAAAGTAACGAACGCCCACGGGGTTCTGTCGCTCTACTCGATGAGGGAACAAAGCAACATGCCGACCGCCCTTTAGGCGGACGTTATCGCACATCGATTTTCTTCGGCGAAAGAAGCCTGCATGATGAGATCGCCAATGATGGTACCGATTTCCTTATGCAATAAGAAATGCCCTCTCCCGCTAACCGGCTGGAAAACGGCGTTCGGGATGGCGTCTTGCAGGTAGCGCGCATGTTCGATCGGCACAAGCGAGTCTTCTTCGCCGTGCCACACGGACACAAATTGAGTGATGCTGCTCAACTCAAACCCCCAAGAACCTCGAACAGCCCGGTAGTCTTCGATGACTCCTCGGGTCCCGGCGGATGTAGCTTCCTTCATGAAGGCGGCATCTTCATCCGCCAGCCCTTGCACAATCTCAATGTCGTCTTGGGACTGAAGAGACTTTAGGAGCGACGCTCTTGCGGCGGCGGCACTTCGCGGCTGTGATGCTTTGAGAAAGAACGCTTTAACACCCGGTCGGCTCTTCGACCCTCGAAAGAGAACATGGTCTGTTTCGAGATCAAAATCCAACTCTTGATTTGTGCTCATCGGCGCCATACCGGCGACCGTCGAAACAGACGTGACCCGCTCGGGCATGCGCGCGGCACAAGCAAGCGCGTAGACACCGCCCGCGGACCAGCCAAGCACACCAAACTTGTCTAATCCCAGTTCATTAGCAAGGCGCTCAGTATACCGTGCGATTTCGGCAGGTGTGAAAGACTGGCTAAACGTGCTGATACCGATGCCAGGACGGTCTGCGGCGACTATGCGAACGCCTTGCGCCTTTAGCACTGGGTCCGCAAATCGAATGTCCAAACGGCAACTGCCGCCAGCATGAAAATAGAGGATCGGATATCCAGCGGGATCGCCATATTCCGCGAATCCGAGCATTTCACCTTTGGTTTCTGGTTGTTGGTCCACGTGGTTGTCCCATATCTCGCCGCCCTACTTTACCCAATGGGCTGTTAGCGCTGGGTTAAATCTCAAGAAGCCGCTTACCCTTTGTTAAGCCATTGCACTTTTGCAGCTGAGCCCCCTATGGTGGCCGCGGGCTCAAGTCTTAAGAAAATGTGAGTTGGATGTCGGAAACCTCAAAAGGCGATCGCGCGCTCAGTCCCCCGTCCGCGCAATCGGGTATACTCGGTTGGATAGAACGCACAGGAAACAAGCTTCCGGACCCGGTCTTCATCTTTGTCTACCTGCTTGCCGGACTCGTTGTCGTCAGCGTGATTGCGGCGCTCGCGGGATACTCCGTTCCCCATCCGACTCAAATTGTTGAAGAAACAGGCGAGCCCTTCCTCGTGGAGGCGGTCAGCCTGCTCTCGCCCGATCTCATCCAACGGCTCTGGGTGGATATGCCGAAGACATTCACCCATTTTCATCCGCTTGGGTATGTTCTCGTCGTGATGTTAGGCGCCGGCGTGGCCGAGCGGTCCGGCCTCTTTGCAGCGGCGATGACTTCCGCAGTGCGCCGCGCGCCCACTTCCCTACTAACGCCGGCCGTGGCCTTTGTTGGCATGTTGTCGAGTGTTGCCGCAGATGCCGCTTATGTGGTTTTGATTCCTCTTGCGGGTGTTCTTTACGCCGTCGCCGGCCGCCACCCCATTGCCGGGATCGCGGCTGCATTTGCGGCTGTTTCGGGCGGCTACTCGGCCAACGTGGTTCCGGGCCAATTCGATGCACTGCTGTTCGGCATTACCGAACAAGCGGCCGAAGCGCTCGTACCCTCTTATGACGCAAACATAGCTGGAAACTGGTTCTTCATTGCCGCGATGACATTTGTCTTCTTACCGGTCATATGGTTTGTGACCGATCGCTTCATCGAACCCCGCTTAGGACCTTACAAACCCGAGGGTGCTGCCGCGGATCTCATGCAGGAAGGCGATGGGTCGCTGTCGGACGCCGAACGCAAAGGGCTGAAATATGCGGGCGTTGCCTCGCTTGTTATCGCCCTCTTATGGCTTGCCATGACAATCGGCCCGGGAACACCTCTTCTGGACGAGCAAGCTCCACCAGAGGCCCGGCTTTCACCCTTTTACCGCTCCCTGGTCGGTGGCTTCTTTCTCTTGTTCCTGGTCGCCGGTTGGGTCTACGGACGGACAGCGGGAACTGTGAAAGATCACCGGGATATCGTGCGCATGATGACGGATGCCATGAGCGATATGTCCTACTATTTGGTTCTGTCGTTTGCGGCGGCCCATTTCGTTGCCATGTTCAATTGGTCAAACCTCGGCCTGATCTTTGCGGTTCAAGGAGCCGGAGCAATTGAGGCGGCCGGACTTCCCACGCCTGTGACGCTCACGCTCATCATATTGCTGACCGGTGTCGTCAACATCTTTGTCGGTTCGGCGAGCGCAAAGTGGGCGCTGCTTGCGCCCATTATGATTCCCATGCTGATGCTTCTCAATGTCAGTCCGGAAATGGCAACCGCCGCCTATCGGGTCGGCGATGGGGCAACCAACATCATTACACCGCTAATGGTGTATTTCCCCCTCATTTTAATGTTTTGCCATCGCTGGCAAGCGAATTTCGGCATTGGGAGTTTGACCGCAACGATGGTCCCCTATTCACTGGGTCTGCTGATCGCCGGGTTGGTGATGACGATTTTTTGGGTGGTGCTCGGCATTCCGGTCGGTCCGGGCGTGGGCGTGGGGTACACGCTGCCAAATTAGTTCAAGGGAGGATTTCAGCTTATGACCAGCGCAAAAGAAAGGGCGGGACGACGTCTTGAAGGCAAGGTCGCGGTCATCACAGGAGCCGCAAGCGGTATGGGCTGGGCCACCACACACCTGTTTATGCAGGAAGGTGCGAAAGTTGTGGGGCTCGATCTCAACGAGGAAAATGGTGCATCTCTGATCGAGTCGTTGTCTTCGGCAGAGCTGGTGAACGCGTTTCGTTTCCTTCCTGGTGACGTTGCAAATGAGCTCGACGTTGAGCGCTCGATTCTTCTCGCCGCAGACACGTTCGGTCATCTTGACATTATGTTCAACAACGCAGGCGTGGGCGGCGCGTTTGGGCCCATCACCGAGACCGATGTCGGCCATTGGGACGAAACCTTCGCGATTAATACGAGAGGCGTATTCTTGGGGGTGAAACATGCGGCAAAGGCTATGGTTCGCCAAGGGCGTGGCGGCTCGATCATCAACACCGCTTCTGTGGCGGGTCTTTCGGGCGGCGCCGGATCTCCCGCTTATTCGGCTGCGAAAGCGGCGGTCATCAATTTTACAAAGAATGCGGCTTTGGAGTTTGCGCCGGACCGCATCCGCGTGAATGCGATCTGTCCCGGATTAATCTTTACACCCCTTATGCATCGTGGCCGGGAGGCGGACGCTGAAGAGACAATGCGCCAGATCCAACCCTGGCCCGAGCGAGGTGAAGCCGAACATATTGCGCACGCGGCTCTCTATCTGGCCAGTGACGAGAGTGCCTTTGTAACCGGCGAAGCCCATGTGGTTGACGGTGGGTATTCTTCATCCGGGGGTCTCACAAGCCAACCTCTCATTGGCGGGAGAAACCAAACGCGGGTGGGTGTTGCCTACGGCACGACTGGGAGGGATCCCACGTTCCGGAAACTGGGCAGATAAGCCTCACGCCCAATGCATAAATCGACACAGTAAGAGCCGCCGGATCTTGTCAGCTCTACCGAAGCGGGAGTACACATGTAGCCGGATGGGGATGGACGTTATCCGGTTTTGGGGATCGACGCGTGGATAAACTCGGTCATGCAGCGGGCCTGCTGTTCAAACTCGTTTTCCTGGCGGCAATTTGGTCACCGCCCGTTATGGCGTATGAAGATGACATCGACCTCGACGAGGAAGTCGAAGAGGCAGGGGGTTACGGGCCGGGGCGGACACCCTCCGTTCAGGCTGAGCTGCACCATCAGGGCTGGCTTAGTTTCGCCCTTCCCCCCGGCTATGAGAGGGCTGAAGGAGAATCGTACGCTCATCTGCAGAATCCGGCTTTCATCAAACCCGGCGGACGGAGTGCGTTAAGGAGGGCTCTTCCTGACCACGAGATCACGCGATCTTTGCGACGGCGATGGCTCGCCGATGATAAAAGATCCCTTTTGACGTTCCGTTCTCGCCCTTTGTCCACTCTACCTTCCTTTTCTTCCAAAGACCCACAGAAACGACAGGAAGAAATTTGCAAGCGGATTATGGGATATTGGGACCGCAGCGCTTTCGCTCTTTACGATGGCCAGAGCGGCATCGGGCGGTGTGTCAATTATGATGGAGCTTTTGTCGCTGTTTTCACGCGCGAAATTGACAACTATCTTGTTATGATCGAATCCATCGATTTTGTAGAGTATATCAAGTGGAGGGAAGGGTCGCGCGTGCTCTTTGATACGCTCAGTCCACAATCAAAATGGTGGGCTCTCAGAAGGGCTGCCAATGCAACGGACTCGGAGATCGTACTGAGAAGCGTTCGGAAGCGTACCGTGTGGGTTCATACAAATCCCGCCGATTATGAGTAAGCGCCTGCTCTCGTGCTCGTAGGCTTTCGTCACTCTCTAAGCGCTCAGGTGCTGCCGCAGAGCGGCGTTCGGTCCCAACTAAAGCGATTGTCTCGGAAGTCAGGAGAATCCCGTGCCAAGCAATTTTGAGTATCCAATCATCGTGAGCGCTTTGGCGCTTCTCGTCTACTACTACACGCTCTTTCGAGCCGGGACGTCCAGAACCAAGTATAACGTGGAGGCGCCATCCCATTCAGGACCGCCCGAGTATGAACGGATCGTCCGTGTTCACCAAAACACGCTTGAACATCTGGCGCTGTTCTTGCCCGGCCTTTGGTTGTTTGCATTTACCGTCGGTCCGGTCTGGGCCGCGGGTATTGGGGTCATCTGGCCGCTTGCCCGTTTGTGGTATGCTTTCGGCTACTATGAAGATGCGGCCAGACGCACGGCCGGTCTTCTTATCAGTATGCCCCCTATATACATCTTTGTTCTGGGATCTCTTGTAGCCGCTATCTTGAAACTCGTGTGATGTCAAAGCGCTAGAGAATCGCTCCTCGCGACGATAACAATGATTGAGAAATCTGTCCCGCCGCGCTAGGCTATGCCGAAAGCAGCCGAGCGGTCGAAACAAGAAAGAAGTATACCGCGCGGGGGGAGGAGGAACCCATGTCTGCGCTCAATGAACCGGCTGGGCCGGCTCCAAGGCTTGTGACACAAGACGAAGATCGTTCGTTCACATCGGCCGAGCTTGGCGCTCTTGCCCATCTCTATCGCGGTGAGGTTTATCGGAGTACGATCTGGCGCACCCGGCTTGATAATACAACGAATTGGGCCGTCGTTACGCTGGGCATTGCATTGTCGATCAGTTATTCCGATGCGCAAGCGTCACCGCTTCCTCTTCTTCTTGTTGGTTTGCTGACCATCTTTTTTGTGTTCCTGGAAGCTCGGCGTTACAGGTACTTCAATGTGTGGCGCGCCCGCGCGCGCTGGATGGAAAAGCACCTTTATGCTCCCATGCTTCGTCACGAACCGTACCAGAAGGAAGAAGCTTGGCGCGACCAACTGGCGCTCGACTATTGTGAACCGAAACACCATATCAGCTATGCGCGCGCGATCGGCCGGCGTCTTCGCCGTAATTATTTCTGGATCCTGGGCATTCAGGCGATGGCCTATTTTGGCAAAATTGTCGTCCATCCCACAGCTCTGACATCCTGGGCCGAATTGTGGGAACGTGCTGCGATTGGTCCCATTCCCGGCCAGTTGGTGTTGACCGCCGGCATCGTCTTCAATGCCTCTTGGATACTCTTTACACTGTATATTCAAAGATTGGATCACCTTAAACACAGCGATTCGGGAAACATTGTCGCTATGGGCTGAATGAAATACGGTTCAGGATCACAGATCTTTAATCGTTCAACGATATCGCGAGTGTGTTGTTTCGGTAGTTCGCCTTGAGACATTCTCGTTCACCTGATGGCCACCCTTAACTCTTTGCGTTCGGGCGGGTGACACTCGACTCTGCGGCGAAATCCGTGCGCAGACCCGCATAACGCCGGAACAGTTTGTTGGATGAGGAGAAGTCACGGCTATCCTCGGCACGTGAGTCTGGTCTTTCGGCGTTGGGTTACATATAAACGGGTACGGGCGGCTTGCCGCGTTACCCCTCAGTGATCGGGAGGAACTTTTAATGCGTACACTTCTCATGATGACGGTTCTTTGCGTGCTCGCATGGCCCGCATCGGCACAAGAAGGCCCCGTCGAGGCAACCGATCCGACACCAAAACCTGCGATCATAGGCACATGGATCGGGATCGTCGATCAGCATTTTTCGGGCTCCTATCCGGCGGTTATGGAAATCTCGACGGAAACCGAAGGCATTTCCGAATACGCCTCCTTTCCGTGTGCCGGGAAACTAACCCGTATCAGAGATCGCTCAGGCTTTGTCTTTGAGGAGACGATCACATATACAGAAAAGGAGCCGGACGATGGCGGCTGCATTAACGGCTATATCACGATGGAGGTCATCGGGAACGAGATGGCCTGGACTTGGCATGGGGCGGCGCCATATGAAGATACGATCGCGCTCGGTACGTTCTACCGGGTGATTGACATGAGCCCCCCGCCGGCGGAATGAAAAGTCCTCTTGTCGAGGCGTATCCAAACCCTAAGAGGAGCAACATAATGAAACTCACGATCGCGATTGGCGGATACGCCAGAGACGACATCAAAGCACAGGCCGATTTTGTCGTCGCGGCAGAGAAACTGGGCGTTGATTGCGTGTGGTCCGCCGAGGCGTGGGGGCAGGACGCGATCACCAGCCTCGCCTATATGGCCGCGCTCACAGAGAAAATTCATCTGGGTACGGGCATTATGCAAATCAGTGCAAGGGCTCCCTCGATGACGGCGATGACGGCATTGTCCATGCACAATTTGTCGAATGGGCGGTTTCGCCTAGGATTGGGAGCGAGCGGCCCGCAAGTTGTCGAAGGGTTGCACGGCGCCGCCTACAAGGCCCCACTCAGCCGCCTCAAAGAACATGTTGAGATCTGCCGCATGGCCTTTGCCGGCGAAAAACTCCGATATGACGGCGCCTTCCACCGGCTGCCTCGGCCGGGCGGCGAAGGTAAGGCGATCCGTCTGGACCACGAACCGGCCGACATTCCGATTTATCTTGCAACGCTCGGCCCCAAATCGCTGGAATATACGGGAGCGGCCGCTGACGGGTGGCTCGGAACATCGTTCTCGCCGGAACATGCAGACGCCCATTTGGACCATATCAAGGCCGGAGCAGAAGCGGCAGGGCGCTCAGTCTCCGACATCAACATCAACGTCGCACTGGCAGTGGCCATCGGAGACAATGTCGAGGAGATCATCGAGGCGCGCCGGGGCGGTGTTGCCTTCCAGATGGGAGGAATGGGCTCGGCGCAAACAAACTTTTATAATGATGCCTTTAAGCGTGCTGGGTATGAAGACGATGCGCGTGCGATCCAGTCTCTTTGGATAGAGGGGAAGCGCAAGGAAGCGGCCGAGCGGGTGCCCGATTCCATGATCACGGAATTCCAAGCAGTGGGTACTCGTCAGATGGTACTGGAGCGGATTAAAAAGCACCAAGATGTCGGCGTCGACAGTCTAACGCTTCGCCTCGACGGCAAAACCGTCGCGGACCGACTCACGCTGTTGGAACAGGTTAGCGATATCGTAAAGGGGCTCGACTAATTTCAGTTTAGCCCCACCTGGAGCGTTTCCCGGTGTGAGCTTGAGACTCGATTGATCGAGGATCAATCGACCAAGCGGACGGGATCGTTCGGCGCGAATGCGCCTCACCACCGCCCGGAAACGCGCAAAACAAAGATTCTGGAGCCGTTTTGTGTTTCCTAAAAAACTAAAACGGCTCTAGGCAGCGGATTTCTTCTGCTTGTGCTTTTTCGACTTTTTTTTGGAGCTAGCCACTTTATCGGCGCCCTTCTTCGTATTGGCGGGATTCTCGTTGGCTCGATCTGCCTGAGATACCAGTTTACGGTAATCGCGCAGGTCCCCGTCATAAGGCTCGGCCCGCCCATCTTTGACAAGCCAGACTTGATCAGCGGTCGCCTCAGCCAAGAAGACGTCGTGGGTAATCAAAAGGACGGCTCCCTTGAATTCGTTCAGTGCATAGATCAGCGCCTCCCGGCTATCTATGTCGAGATGAGACGTGGGTTCGTCGAGAATCAGGATGTGGGGCTGATCGACGGCCATCAGTCCCATGAGCAACCTAACCTTCTCCCCACCGGAGAGATTTTCCACTTTGGTGTCAACTTTATCTGCCGAAAAGCCCATTTGTGCTGCGGCGGCGCGGACTTTGGCGACCCGCGCGTCTTTGGGCAAAACGCGGCTGACATGCTGTAAGGCGGTGTCGCCTTTGGAGAGTTCATCCAACTGATCTTGAGAAAAATACCCGATGCGGATCGACCCCGGCGCCGTTAGCTCGCCGGCCATGAGTGGCAAGCGATTCGCGATGGACTTGACCAAAGTCGTTTTGCCTTGTCCGTTGGTTCCCACAATCGCGATGCGGTCCTCAGGATCCACCCGCAAACTGACGTTTTTTAGGATCACCGCATCTTCTCCGTACCCCAGCTTCGCCTTTCGCATTTGAAGCATGGGAGGCGCCAACTGATCTTCAGGTACTGGGAAGTGAAAAGGGATCGTGCGTTCAGACAGCGGGATCGTAATTTCCTGCATCTTTTCCAGCATTTTGACGCGGGATTGAGCTTGGCGCGCCTTGGATGCCTTTGCCTTAAACCGGTCAACGAATGCTTGAAGATGGGCCCGGTCTGCCTCTTGTTTTTTGCGCTGACTTTCCAACTGAGCGACTTTGGCCGCACGCAATTTCATCCATGCATCATAGCCGCCGGGGTTCAGCGTAAGTTGACGGTGTTCCAGGGCCAGGGTATGGGTTACGCAGCGGTTCAGCATCTCGCGGTCATGGGAGACTAAAAGAACCGTGTGCGGATACTTTTTGATATAGTTTTCAAGCCAAGCCGCGCCTTCCAGATCCAAATAGTTGGTAGGCTCGTCGAGGAGGAGTAGGTCTGGTTCTGCAAAGAGCACCCCCGCGAGGGCAGCCCGCATACGCCAACCGCCGGAAAACTCTCGTGCTTCCCGGTAAGAGTCGAGCTCGGTGAACCCAAGGCCGGCCATGATCTCAGCAGCACGGGCCTCCCCTGACCAGGCATCGATATCCACAAGGCGGGCATGAACCTCCGCGATCCGGTCGGGGTCTTGCGCGGTCTCGGCTTCTTCCAAAAGCGATTGACGCTCTGTGTCGGCGGCGAGCACGACTTCCAACAACATATCGTTCGTGGGCGGTACTTCTTGATCAACCCAGCCGAGCTTTGCCCTTGTGTTGAGCCTGATGGCGCTGTCGCCCGTGGGACTGGCAATTTCCTCGCGGATGAGGCGCAGCAGTGTTGACTTTCCGGTACCGTTGCGTCCGACGAGTCCCACCTTCCAGCCAGCCGCAATCGTGGCGGTCGCGCCTTCGAATAAGGGCCGCGCTTCGATTTGGTGGTCTAGATTCTCGATCGTCAGCATCGGCGAAGGGATTAGCAGACACACGCCGTAATGCAAGCAGATAAAGAGAGTCCGGTTCTGGCGCCTTGCTAAGGCGAAGACTGCGATGCCAGCCGTGGCTGATCTTGCTGGCGCCGTGCTTTCCCCGAACCCTGCGGTCCTGCTAAAGCACGCACGAGTGCTGCTTCAATGTCTTCCGGCCTCGAACCCTTTCCCGCGATTTGATCGTCGGGACGCAGAAGCAGTGCCTCACCGTCTCTGATTAATCCGTCGGGATCATTGACTTGAAGGCGAATGGTTGTCTCAATCCGAACATCATACTTGGTTTCGAGTTGGCGCACCGGCTTCGCCCACTTGGGCGGCGAACCGATGATGAGCTTGAACCCGCGATAGGCGCGAGGTAAGCCCAGGCTTGGGTGAGGTTCGCCCGTCCAAGCGCCAGGGAGGATACCATCTGAAACGAAATGATCTGTCTGGTTCTCAATTGCCTTTTGGAGGCTTTTCCGTTCAGCTTTGGTCATTGTTTCCAAACGAACTTCGAGATCTTTAGGCGTTTTGAAGGTACCTAACGCTTGGTACACGTCGCGCAGTTTGGTCATGTTGTGCATGCTGGTCTCGGCGTTGGTTGATGCCACGGGCCGGCACTCTGTGTCATAACTATCCAAGAGGGCTTCGTCGGCTAACCCCTTGTCAACCAGTGCTAATTTCCAAGCGAGATTGTGCACATCAAGAACGCCCGTGTTTAGACCCAATCCTCCCGTTGGGGGAAAACGATGGGCAGCATCTCCAACGAGAAATGAGCGCCCTTTTCGGTAGGTCTCGGCGATTTGGGAATGGGCGGTCCATTTGCCCATGCTCAATAGCTCTATCGGAACGTCCAATCCCAATCCGCGTTTGATGTAGGCAACGAGCTCTGACTCGGATACATCCACGGCCTTGGCTGGAACCATGAAGACGTGAGACTTGTCCATCTCGTGCACGATGAGCGTTCCCGACCCTTCCGGGTTGAGAATCCAGAACAAGGGGCTCGGCCGGTTCTTGATCCACTCAGTGAGGTCGGCCTTGAAGTGCACCATATAGAATTCGGCCAAGTTTTCATGGCCTTCCATTTGTATACCAAGTTTATCACGGGTTGCACTCCCTGCCCCGTCCGCGGCAATAAGCCAGCGGGCTTGGATATCGATCTGTTCTCCTGCCCTTTCTATCCTTGCGCTCACACCGTTAGGCGCAGGCTTGATGTCCATGCAATGGGTATGGGTCGCCATGTGCGCCAACTCGCTTTTCTGGGCGCGTTCAAGCAGGATCGGGCACAGGAGGTTTTGCGGCAAATTGGTCCAAGAGAAGTCGGCATTGTCTTCAATCAAATTGAGACGGCCGATCTCCTTTCCCGCCAATTGCGCGACCCACGTAATGTGTTTCGTTTCCGGTCCTGGCACTGCCGCCTCGATTTCATTGGCCACGCCGATCTTCTCAAAGATTTCCATGGATCGCCTGCGAATGACGTGTGCCCGGGGCGTTGTCGGAAGCGCGTCCGTTCTCTCGACGACAAGGCTCTCAATTCCTTGCTGTTCCAACAAAAGGGCGCACGTTATGCCGACTGGGCCACCACCCACGATGAGAACGGGTATTTCTTGGGGTAAGGATGAAATCAGGCTCATCACCGTGTCCCTAGTTGAGCTGTGCTTCGATATCGGGCCAGACGGCTTCGCCATTCTGCCTGAACATGTCGCGAACAAAGTCAGGGGTCCATTCGTCTACGGCCTTTTTGAAGCTCGGAAGCGCCTTCAGATTTTCAAACCAATTCGCGACATTCGGGCGGATCGAATGGTCGAACAGGCTGCCCATGGCCATGTCATCCATACGAACGACATAAGCGAGTACGCTGGCTTCGGCCAAACTCACGCGATCTTCCACCAGCCATGTCTGCCCGACGAGACGGCTCTCCATGCGATCTAACATCTTGATGAACGTCCGCAGCGCGTCACCGAATTCCGGCGCGTTGACACCGTGCTCAATCACACTGCGTCTTATGGCGCGCGCTCTTTCATTCGGCATCGCATTGATGTTCGCTTCGCGGACTTCTTCCGGTTGCTGAAGGATTAACGGACGGGGACCGATGGCGAACGTGATAATGGGCGCAGCAGGATGAACCTCGTCATCGACAAGGCGGATCCACTGTCCCACCTCATATCGCGCATAGGGATCTGTGGGAGTGAGCTCCGGCTCCTTGGACAGCGCTTCAAGATACTGAATGATCAAAGAAGATTCCGTCAAGATGCGGCCGTCGTGTTCAATCGTGGGCACGACGTGTTTGGGGTTGAGCTTCACATACCAGTCTTGGTGCTGCTCTCCCGCCATCAGATCGATTTCATGGCTTTCAAAGTCGATATTCTTTTCGGCCAAGACGAACCGCACCTTTTGAGAGCAAGTCGACAATGCGTTGTGGTACAACTTGAGTGCAGACATATGCTTATCCCTTGTTCAGGAAGGCTGATCCGAACTGATCGAGATCGGCAAGTTTCTCTACAGAGCGACGCGAAAGCGGGCCATGACCTTGACCGACCGCATATCCGACCGGCAGGAACGCGCACGGATACCACGGGTCCGGGATGTCTAACAGCTTTCGAATTTCATTCTCTTCTTCACAAAGAAGAGTGGTCAACGTACTACCCAATCCTTCAGCGCGGCACCCGAGAAGGAAATTTTGGACCGCGGGATAGATAGAGGCGCCGCCGACAACGGACGGCCGGTCTCGCCCTTGATCTGTGATGTGAAGGAGATTTGGATCGAATACGAAAACGCAAACGACAGGTACTTTGGCAAAGTTGGACGACAGATGATCGCCCGCCTGCAAGGCGCGCTCGGTTGGCGCGGCCTTATCTTCGGGCAAGCTTTCCAGCGCCTTTCGTCCGAGCGAAGCGTACTTGTCCCAAAGCGGTGCGTAAAGTTCGCCCATTCGTGCCTTTTTTGCTGGGTCTCGCACAACGATGACCCGCCACGGCTGACGATTACCGCCAGAGGGACCGAAGCTCGCCATTTTAAGGATCCGCACCAACTGTTCGTCTGTGACGGGATCTTCGCGCAAACGGCGGACGGCCCGTGTTGTGCTGGCCGCTTCGTACAGATCGATTGGCACCCTATGCGAATGGGACAGTCCAGGCGCCGGTACTTCAACGGAAGGCTCAGGCGGGTCAAATGTTGTGAGTACACCTGAGACGAGCTGATAAAATCCCACATGTGTCACAACTTCGATTGTGGCGGTCTCGCCTAAGACTGTTTTCGCTGTATCAAATGTTAGATCACTGATGCGGCGGTTATAGACCAGTTCCCGCGCAAGTTGATGTGCGGCAGCCAGGTCGCCGCGCTCCAGGATCGGCTGATCGCCCCGAGCAATTGCCTCTATGGCGTGTTCCGGCACACCGACATTTTTCGCGACCATCGCATGCACTTGAAATTCAAAGTCCACATTCCAAGCACGCGCTACGGTCAGTACAGCGATCTCTCGAACGGCAGGATCCATAACGGTTTCCTCGCGGAGCGCCATGCCAACTCGTTCGAGATGTACTCCAATGCCGGGTGTTCTGAGCCAGGCATCGAAGGGGCCGCACAAAGAGCCGTCGTCGCGAATGAGAATTCGTTTGCCCGGCCCCTGGGCACGAGGGCTTTCGACGACCGCGTTGTATAACACTTTGGCGTCGTCCTCAATTTCGCCCGGAGTCTGAGGCGTCAATCGAGTCTCGGTCATTTGTAGGTCTCCGCAAAGATGTCAGCGTCGGGCACTTTTTTATCGTGCATTTCTAGCATCTTTGCGGGATCACACATGTAACCGAAGAAGTTTTTGTCGAACAATCCCTTGGACAGCCATTCATTCGTTTTATCTTTCGACGTAAAGTTGTCGACCCCAATCTCAACTTCATTCCCATCGGGATCATTGTAGTAGAAGGATGTCTGGAAGCCGTGATTGACGCAGTAAGTGGGTTCAAGTCCGTGCTCGTCCCGTAGCCGCTTATACGCCATCAAGAGGTCGTGTAGATTGTCGAACAGGTAAGCGAAGTGGGCAAGACCAGCACTGTCTGGGTCCTTTGGTTTGAGGTCAGGCCGGCTGGCTATCAGGATTCGGTGATGTTCATCATCAAAGGTGAGAAAGGTGACAACATCATTCTCAAACATGGGCTTGGCGTTGAGGAAAGTCTTGTACCAATCACGCATCTTCTCGAATTGGGGTGACTGCAAAACGATATGCCCAAACCTTTGGGGACGCTCACCCTCAGGTAAGGGGACCGGAATCTGTGCGGTAGCTTGTGGGGCCACGAGTCTTCCTCCTACTTTCATTGGTCGATTGACAAGCAAAATAGGATTTGTTATTCACTTGTCAAGTGAATAATGAAGGTAATATGAAAACACGTGCACAACAACGCAAAGAAACGCGCCAACTGATCGTGGAAGCGGCTATCCGGAACTTTTCTGATGTTGGGTTTCATGGAGCCAGCACGAGAGACATCGCAACGGATGCCGGAGTGACACAGGGCCTCTTGACTTATCACTTCAAAAATAAGGAAGAGCTGTGGAAGGCGGCTGCAGACAAGATCTTCTTTGAATTGAGGCGTCAACTTGAAGACAGGCAACAGGAGTTCGCCGGACAATCTGAAAGTACAGTCGTTCGTGAAGTTACGAAGTCTTATATTCGGTACACGGCCAAAAGACCGGAATTATTCCGTTTCATGATGGAGGAGGGAAAGCGTCCCGACAAACGTATGAAATGGCTGGTCGATAAGCATCTAAATCCAGTGTATGCAGAATTTACTAAGTCCTTTGGCGTTTCTAAACCGCTGCGCCCGCATATGTTCTATGCCTTAGTGGGTGCGGCCTCTTCGATTTTCGCACTTGCACCAGAGTGTAAGAGGCTCACCGGCTTAAACCCACTTAGTTCGGAAGCGATTGAAGCCCATGCGGATCTTATTTCGAAGCTTCTGTTTCCTCTGAAAGACTAGGGCCAGAGAAACTGAGATCGCGCTATGCGATTTGACGCGAATAAGCTAAGACATCGTCCTAATCGAGATGCGGCCCACTATGAAGACCAAGGACGATTAAAATGAAGAAACTTGCGACTCCTGCTTTTCAGTCTATTGTCGGTGCGCTTTTGTTGGGCTTTGTAAGCGCTTGCACGCCGGTTATCGATTTCAGTCCGGATCCTAACCCGCTGCCAGAGATCCTTGCGACCGCCGATCGATCGGAAGCGGACAAGGCTCGAGATGAAGAAAGAAAACCGGCACAGGTCCTGCACTTTTTCGGGGTCGAATCCGGTTTGACTGCGCTCGACATCGTGGCCGCCGGCGGCTGGTATACGGAGGTCTTGTCCGCCGCTGTCGGCGCCGAGGGAACCGTTTACGCGCAAAACCCAAAAGTGATGCTTGAGCTCGGAGACGGCCGGGCGGATAAGGCCTTAACAAAGAGACTTACCGGCAATCGTTTGCCCAATGTGATCCGTCTGGATAGGGAACTTGATGATCTAGGACTTGAGCCGGGGTCGGTTGATTTCGCCCTGACGGCCCTTAATTTCCACGATGTCTATAACGAAAACCCCAGGCAGGCTCGGGATTTTCTTCAGGTCATTTACACGGTCCTCAAGCCAGGCGGTGTGTTGGGCCTGATCGATCATCAAGGCGCTCCCAATGCGGACAATATTAAGGCGCACCGAATGCTAAAAGACGATGCCGTCGCGTCGGCGAAGTCGGTGGGGTTCCGGGTCAGCTCCAGCTCGGTGTTGGAGAATCCAGACGATGATCGGATCAAGAATGTGTTCGACCCGGAAATTCGCGGCAAGACCGATAGATTTGTGTTGAAGCTGACGAAACCGACAGAGTCCCGCAAGCTGTTTGACCTGCTTTAGCTCGCGATCTTGTAGCGATCCACCTGAATATCCTCGTCGCCGACGGCGGCGTAATTGTCGTCAATGCGACCCTGAATGAATTCCTTCCAAGTGAACGGACGATATTTCGGCTCCCCCAGTGCAGCGATAGGCTCAATTACCGCTGTTGAACTCGGTTGATAGAAAAACGGCATGGAATAGCGCGATGTTCCGGAAGGCACCGGAACCACCCGGTGTACAGCGGCCTTGTACTGACCGTTGGACCAAACCTGTGCGACGTCGCCGATGTTTATGACCAGCGCATCGGGATTGGGCGAAACAGGAATCCAACCGTTTTCATCGGACAGTGTTTCTAGGCCGCCGATTTCATCCTGATAAAGAAGCGTTATGGCGCCGGGGTCGGTGTGGTGGTGAAGGGCCATGTCTCCCAAAGGCGTCACGCCTTTGCGTTCACTTGTCTCTAGCAGATCCGAGGGCGGATAATGGTTGAGACGAGCGGTATTCGTGGGGCTGCCGGAGAAAGCCTGATCTAAGGTACCATCAGGCTGTCCGAGCGCCCGGCACACAAGATCCATTAGCGCCTTTGCAAGTTCGGAGCTTGCGTAGAAGTAGGCGCACAATGCGTCTTTGAAGCCTTGCGGCCGGTCGGGCCAACGCATACGTCCGGGGCCGCTTCTGGGCCGCGGGGCGTAATAGTCGAACACTTCCTTTTGATCCCGCTTTTGTTTTGTCAGTTCCCGGTCGAAATAGCCCATAGGATTGTCCGCAGAACGCATAACTGCACGTTTTTCGGACTTGGGAAGCGCGAAGAAGGCTTGCGCCTGAGTCATTAAATTCTGAAGGTGATCGTCCATGCCATGACCCACTGCCAAGAAGAAGCCGTGATCCCGGCAGGCGCCATCGATTTCGCTTAGAGCTTTTGCGTCGATGTTCGACACATCAATGGTCGGAACGTGGCCCATTCTCTTTCCCCACAGCCATGGATTTAGATCCACACTATCAGCTGGAGGGACGGCGCACAAATGTGCGGATGTCTCGTTACTTCAGGCGAACGTAGGTGACGTAGGAATTGTAGATACGGTCCGAATAGAACGGTTCGATCGGCGGTATCCCTATTCCGGTCATTTGTTCTCCAGAGCGAAAATGACGTCCATCATAAAGCGCCGGGAAGATCGTGTATTCGTCAACTTCCTGCATAAGCAATTCCCAAAACGGAGCATCGTTGCGTTTTGCTTCGAATGTCTGGTGGGTGGCCTCGTAGGGCGTGTTGTCGTCAAAAATGATGTGACGGAATCCTTTTGCTTTTGCTTGAAGCAGCCGTGGCCATTTATCCTGATGATCGTCGAAGAATACAACGCAATTGTCGCGCTCTTCGGGAGGAACCACAATGCTTAGCACACTGAAATCCTGCCAAGTGTATTCTACTCTTTGAAGTCGATATTCAGGAAGAAACTGCGCCGGATCCAAGAATTGGCGGGATGCCAAGATCGGATCTGTGCAGATGATATGAGCCTCGGGAACAGCTTGCTCGATTACCCACGTCGAAAAGCCGCGCCATGTTCCCACTTCGACAACAGACTTGGGATCGACTTTTCGTAGAAAGTAGTACAGCGCCAGAGCGCCATTGCTGGCGAGGCCGTTCGTATTTTCAAAGGGACGATTGGGCCAGACGTCCGCGAAGGATCGCGCGCAGTTCTCAATTTCGACTTTGAGTAGATTTTGGAGCGGGTCCGTGTTGTTCTCCCGCTGCGCCAATTCCGTCACCAGACTGCCCTCGCGATTGTTCACTGTTGGGACGGATTCTAGATTAACAGGGTTAACGTGATCCTATTTCACGGCCCGCGGCCTTAACTCAAGCTTGCGCGCCTTCGCTGGGATGCACCCCCGTGTAACGGGCCCGGGGCCGGATAAGTTGACCCGCCCGATTCTGTTCCAACGCGTGGGCGATCCAGCCCGCCGACCGACCAATAGCGAAAAGGGCGATGGCGGCTTCGGCAGGAAGACGCAAATGGCGCTCTAAGAGCACCAATGCGAAGTCGACGTTTTCCTGGTGTCCAATTTTTCGGCGCACCTGGTCCAAGCAGTCTTGTTCGAGCTGGCTCAAGCTCAGTCTTGAAATGATGGCTCGGGCGCGAGGGTCGCCCTCCGGATAAAGCGGATGGCCGACACCGGGCACCCGCTCGTCGCGGCGAAGATGGCTGTCGATCACCTTTGCCGGGTCACCCGTTTGATCAACTTTTTCCATAAACACACGCACATTGTCGGACGCACTTCCATGGAGCGGACCGGAGAGTGCGGACAAGCCCCCGATCACGCATGCGCTTAAGGAGGCGCCGGTAGAGGCAGCTACACGCGCCGCAAACGTCGAAGCGTTTAGTTCGTGGTCCGCCAATAGTACCAACGCAAATCGTAGCAAATCAGCGCCTGCAGGATCCAAACTCCATGCTTCGGCCAGCTGGACGTGAGTCTGACGACCGCTCATCTCTCTACGGACAATCGCGGCCGTAATCGCTCTGATGAGAAATGCGCCCTTCAAATGAAGCAACGACTCGTGGGCGTGACGAATGGGCAGGTCGGTGGTGCCCATATTCGCAAGGGCTGCGGTCGTCCGGGAAATGACAGACCATCGGTCCCACCCCTCTCCCATTGTTCCAAGGTGGATCAAGTCGTCCGAGTTTACGGGCGCTTGGAATGCAATCGCATCAGGCGCGCCCCAAAGAAACGCGGCCACTTCCTCAAACGTGAGGCGCTCGGCCAGCTCAATCGCGTTTCTCCCTCTGTAGAAAAGACTGCCATCCTCGATGAGAGTCAGTTCGGACTCCAGCACCGGGAGCCCGAAATCGAGCGTTTCGGCGGCGATTCGATCGGGCTTTCGGCCCGTCTTTCGTCGTTCTATGAGCAGGTCGATGTCATCGGCAGCGTAGACCTTTCGTCGCGGATCCGCGTTACCGCTTTCACTGTTGATGGAGCGGATCAATCCGCGGCTGACATAGGAATAAAGAGTCGGCCGCGAGACGCGCAGCCGCTTAATGGCCTCCTCCGCCGTAACAAATTTACCGATTTCCGACATTCTCTCGCACAATATAGATTGATTTATCTGAATCAATATTGACGATATATATCGATCTGTCCATCTAGTCCATAGGCATAACAATCCAAGGAGAGTTTTATGACGGTGGCGACAGGTGGATTGGACGGTGTTGTGGCAGCCAAAACGGTTATGAGCCACGTGGACGGCGAGGCGGGCAGGCTGATCGTGCGAGGGTATGATCTCGGCGATCTGGCGGATCGCTTTACCTTCGAAGAACTTCTCGGTGTTCTCTGGGACGGATTCGTGGATATCCGCCCAGACTCAATTCGTGCAGATCTTGGTGAAGCGCGTATGGAGGCCTTTGGTATTTTGCAAACATGCCTTCCTCTGCCCTCCAATTTGAGTGCCGTCGAACAGCTGCGTTTCCTGCTAAGCGCCTTACCCGATCATACGCTGGAAGAAAGACAGGCTCTTTTGGCGGTCGCGGCGGTGCCTGTTTTCACGGCCGCTGTTCTTCGATTGCGGACGGGGCGTAGTGCGATTGCTCCGGACGCTCGGCTGAACCACGCTACAGACTTCCTTCGCATGCTGAGAAATGAACCGATTCCTGATCATGATTCCGAAGCGCTGGATACCTACCTCGTTACCGTCGCCGATCACGGACTGAACGCCTCGACATTTGCGGCCCGGATTATCGCGTCGACGCAGGCCGGTCTGTTCTCGGCTGTGGTCGGGGGCCTGTGCGCGCTGAAGGGACCGCTGCACGGAGGCGCGCCTGGTCCCGTTCTCGATATGCTTGATGCGATCGGCCGTCCAGAAAATGCTAAGACATGGCTGACGGAAGCGGTTGCTCAGGGAGAGCGGCTAATGGGATTCGGTCATCGCATTTACCGAGTGCGGGACCCTCGCGCAGATGTATTGAAAGCGGTGGCGAAACGTCTCAAGAATGATACGAACCGTATTCAGCTTGCGGAGGAAATTGAGGCCGCCGCTCTCTGTGTCCTCGCCGACCAGAAAAAGGGCCTTACGCTTGAAACAAATGTAGAGTTCTACACAGCGCTCGTCCTTGAAGCTCTAAGACTGCCTCGCGAGAGCTTCACGCTTATATTCGCGATGGGCCGTGTCGCAGGATGGACGGCACATATCCTTGAGCAATTGGATGGAGGGCGGATTATTCGCCCACAATCTGATTATGTTGGCCCCATGCCGCAGGTAGCCGGGACCGCTTGAGCACTTCGTCCATTCTCGGACGCCTCTGCATCAGCAACAAATATAATCAAAGATCACTTTTTGGCGCGTCGGCCAAGTCCGGCGCGTCTTTCTTTGGGCCGGTGTCACTAACACTATTTAATGTCGTTATTGACTCTATAGCAGCTGCGGTATATCGTTCGATATATCTTGGAAAGGTTTTAGATATGTTCTGTTATACTATGAGGACACCCCGCCGCCGGACAAGCATGCGCGGTCATCGCTACGGCCCGTGGTCATGGGAAGCCCGTTTTTTCAACAAGGGAGAGCTAGGGTTGGCTATTTTGGCGCTTTTGGATGAGGGGCCCAAGCACGGCTATGAGCTCATGAAGTCCCTGGAAGAGCGGTCTCACGGACTTTATCGGCCGAGCGCAGGCTCAATCTACCCGACCTTACAACAGCTCCTCGACCAAGATTTGGTCAGTGCAAAGGAACAAGAGGGTGGCAAGAAAGTCTACGAGTTAACCGATCGTGGAAAAGAGGAGGTTAAGAAGCGCGCGGAAACGATCGAGGAGATCTGGGCTCGGGCGGACGGTGATGAATGGACTGGTTGGCGCTACGCCTATCATGCAGAATCTTGGGAAGTCATGCGGCCTGCTTTTCGATTGATGCGTGTTGCTGTGCGAACCGTTGCCGAAGCGCAGGACCCGGAGGACGTTGTTGAAGACGTGCGCGATATTTTGCGCAAGGCCCGACGCGATATCGAAAAACTGGGAGAGAAAGATGATTAGGACTCATAAATTTCGTAAGAAGTTGAAGCTCGCCAAAGCAAAGAGGCTCGCGCTCAAGCGGTCGTCTATGAGACGCATGATTCGCAGGCTGTCCTGTCATGCCGCGGCATGGACAACGCACAGCCCGCCGATCGAACGGTGCTCATCTGCTTGCGTCTGTCTTCCATAATTACATTTGGTTGGCGCTTCGCGCAAAAGGCCCCTTTCCTGTTGTTTAATGCGAGGCGCCAACAACGGTGTTGGCAAGTCGGCAAGCTACGAATTCGGTGAACCGTTGAATGACGAATTCTGGAGCTGCGATACGGGCTTCGAGATCACCAAAATATCTGGCCAAATATCACTGCGAATATGCAAAGATGCTCCCGTGATGGTGTCCATCTAATGGAAAGTCGCGGGTCCACGCGGCGAGGGGAGATTTGCATCCATGGCCACGGCGACGCATGCGGGAGGCGATCTCACCGGCGAACGGCGGATCGGAACAGGCATACTTTTGGCGTACGCCCTTCCCAATATCTCCATATCCGTCGTGTATTTCCCCCTCAATCTCTACATTACGCCCTTTTATTCCGAAGTGCTTGGGCTCAACCTCGCCGTCGTGGGACTGGCCCTCTTTGTTACCAGATGGACTGACGTCATCACTGATCCGCTGATCGGGACACTCAGTGATAAGACAAAATCGAGGATCGGCAGGCGAAAGACATGGATTCTTGCGGGCATCCCGTTAATGCTCTTTGCCTTCTGGATGCTTATGGTTCCGCCCGAAGGCGTGAATATCACCGTTTGGTATTTGCTCGCGTTCATCTTCCTCGTCTATTTGTCCAATACGATGATCGATCTGGTCTACAATGCGTGGGGGGCGGAGCTTTCACGTGACTATCATGAACGCTCGCGGGTGACTGGTTTCCGCGAGGCGTTCGGCACGTTCGGATCGGTGCTGGCTCTCTCCATTCCGCTTGTCATGGCCTCGGTGTTTGGGATCAGCGGACTTCAAAACATGACCTTCGCTCTTGCCATTGCGACCGTCATTCTTCTTCCCTTGCTCAGCATTCCCATGTTTTTGTTCGTGCCGCAACCGGAGCCTGATCGGGTCGAGCGCACGCGGGCAAGCGTGTGGCAAGATGTGAAATCGATCTGGCGGAATGGCCCGTTCCGCCGACTGCTCATTGTTAGCCTGTGTCTGCTTTGCGGCTTGGCCATGACGGCGGCGCTTTCGGTCCTTTTCGTCAGCCACCGCGTGGGGAGGCCGGACCTCTTTCCACTTTTCGTGTTCATGTACTACCTGTCGAATCTGGTCGCAATCCCATTCTGGGTTGCTGTGGGCAATCGCATCGGCAAACATAAGACTCTTCTCTTGGTCATTGTCTCCCTCAGTTTTTGGAGTGCTTGGCTGCCCTTCGTTCCAACGGAGTGGACATGGGTGTTCCTCGCCCTGATGATGCTCAAAGGCGCCTGCAGCACGGGTCCGACACTTTTTTTGTTGACCTCAATGATGGCTGACGTGATCGATGTGGACACGTTGCGATCAGGAGAGCAACGTGCAGGTCTCTTCTTCTCGATTTGGGGGATGGTCAAAAAGGGAGCCGGCGCCTTCGGCGCTCTCATCGCGACGGCCGGTGTTACGTTGTTCGGATTCGATCCACGCTGCGCGAGTACGCCCGAACGGCTTGAGGCGCTTCAGGCCAAGGCGCAAGAAGGCGCAGACATTGCGGTCTGTCAGAACGACCCGATGTCGTTGTTCATGCTCGCTTGCTTTTACAGTATCTTTCCCGCCCTCATTATGGTCGCAGCGATGCCGTTGCTGCGGCGCTATCCCCTCAATGAAGAACGCCAGCAAAGGATGCGCGCGCGCATCTCCAAGCGGTCTTCACCTTCAGTTCAATCGGCCGACACTTGACAAGTCTATTGAATGCTCCTAACTCCCCTCTGTCAAAAAAACACGGCAGAGGTCGGAGGTCACCATGATCGAAAAAAGCCAGCACCAGGAGGTGCACTGACTTTCCGCTCCTTCTTAGGAGGAAGCGGCAGCGCCCCTCCTAAGTGAAAATCGCAGTAGACACAGTCGCTGCCTTTCGCGCAACACTTCAAAACCAATTTGGGCTGGCGAGTGCTCGCTGGCCGATGAGTATGTTTATATTCGTCCGAACGCGGGCGCTTCGGCGCACCAGCGATCGGCACCTTATGCACGAAAGGGGTCCAACATGACCCGCAAAAACGTAAGTACGCACTTTGAACGAAACATTTCGGCCATCCGCAACATTGGTATCATGGCCCATATTGATGCGGGAAAAACCACGCTTACGGAGCGAATCCTGTACAATACTGGACGCATCCACAAAGTCGGCGAAGTCCACAAAGGGAATGCAGAAATGGATTGGCGTGCGCTTGAGAAGAAGCACGGCATCACGATTTCTGCAGCCGCCACCTCATGTGCCTGGCGTAATCATCAGATCACTATTCTCGATACGCCCGGCCACGTGGATTTCACGATTGAAGTGGAACGGTCTCTACGGGTGCTGGATGGCGCCGTTGCGATTTTCTCCGGTGTAGCGGGCGTAGAGCCACAGTCGGAAACGGTTTGGCGTCAGGCGGACAAACATGGCGTGCCGAGAATATGCTTCATCAACAAGATGGACAATCTAGGAGCGGACTTTGGCCGCACTGTTTCAATGATCGCGGAACGGCTGAATGCGGAACCGTTGGTCGTGCAATTGCCGATCGGCTCTGAAACCGAATTTTGTGGTGTATTGGACCTTGTCACACTCACCGCTCTTCGGTGGCCCGATGGGCAATCGAAACCTGTTCGGTCAGAAATCCCGGATGGGCTGGTTGACCGGGCGCGCCTGGCTCGCGCCAATTTGGTCGAACAGGCGGCGTCACTCGATGACAAGTGCCTCGCTCGCTATCTTGAAGTGGGTGACGAAATCCCGGCGGAAGATCTCTCCGGTTACATCCGGACCCTGTGCGTGTCGGGACTTGCAACGCCCGTTCTGTCCGGTTCGGCTTTCCGGAACATCGGTGTGCAGCCTTTGCTCGATGCGATCGTCGACTGGTGCCCCTCGCCGCTGGATCGGCCGAATGTCGTGGGTTCGCATCCCGAATCTGGTTTGGCGCAGGAACGGTTTGCTGACAATGGCGCGCCGCTATGCGCACTTGTCAGTAAGGTGCAAGTTACTGCGTTCGGACCTCTTGCAACAATTCGCATTTATTCGGGTGCGCTCACGAAAGGTCAAATGATCTTGGCTTCGGGTTCCGGTGAAACTTTCCGGGTTGGCCGCATCTTGCGCATGCACGCCGATCAGCAAACGGAGCTTCCCGAGGCGGGAGCCGGAGATGTTGTGAGTTTGACAGGTCTCAAATCGGTGAATGCGGGTGAGACGCTCTGCGATCCGGATGCGCCGATTCTTCTCGGCGGGCTAGACGCTCCGGACCCGGTGATCGAAGCCGCCGTTGAACCCAAAGGTTCAGCCGACCAGGAAAAGCTGGCGGCCTCTTTGGTAATGATGGCGCGCGAAGATCCGTCTTTGAAGCTGTCGACCGACACCGAAACCGGTCAGTTGCTGCTTTCCGGTATGGGTGAATTGCACCTTCAGATCTGTCTGGAGGAGTTGCAAGAAACCCACGGGGTCAGCGCAGCTTTGGGGCGGCCTCGAGTTGCCTACAAGGAGGCGCTGACCAAGCCAGTGACGATCGATCATACGCTGCGCAAGCAATCGGGAGGACCCGGACAATATGCCCGGGTGAAGCTTGAGATCGAACCGGCGGACGGCGATGTACTCGTCTTTGACGATTGCATTACGGGCGGCGCCGTTCCTGCGGAATTCGTTCCGTCTGTGGAGCGAGGCCTCTCCGCCGCTATGTCAGAAGGGCCATTGTGTGGGTACCCGATGTCCGGGCTCAAAGTGGCTCTGGTTGACGGCGCCTTCCATCCCGTCGACAGTTCAGCCTTGGCGTTTGAACGGGCGGCTAGCGAGGCTTTTCGTCTGGCCGCGGTCGATGGGGCGCCCGTGATCCTTGAGCCCGTTATGAGGGTTGAGGTGACAACGCCGGAGGATCATGTGGGCGCCATCATCGGCGACTTAAACGGGCGCCGTGGGCGGATTGTTCTGACCGAGACGTCGCCGTCCGGTCACCGGATCGAAGCTCATGTGCCGCTGGCGGAAATGTTCGGCTATGTTGGTGCGCTTCGGTCTTTGTCGAGCGGCCGGGCGGTCTTCTCGATGGTGTTCGACCACTACGCGAAGGCACCAGCTGAAACTGTCAAGTCTAGCTGAGCCATTGTCCCCTCGTGAGATCACTCTCATGAGGGGACTTTTCGTTATAGTCCGTGTTTTGATAGAAAACTCACTAGAGCCTCATTGAATGCGTCCGGTTGATCTATGTTGGCGGCGTGACCAGCCTTGGGGATTATGACCTGAGACGCTCCCGGTATCTTTTTGGTCATGTAGTCGCTTGCGATCAAAAAAGGTTTGTCCTCTTCGCCTACGATCACCAGACTGGGCACCTTAATGTCTGGCAGGAGGTTGATGACCCTAGGAGTGTTTTGGGTGAGCAGATATCTGGCGGCCCAAGCGAGCCCCTCGATATCTTTATGCTGACTTTGTGCCTGTTCTGGGGAGCGGCTCTGCAAGGCACTTGCGCCTTTGGCCTCGATCGCGTCCGCTCTCACCCGGGCCATCTTGTTCCACTCCTCGCGGGCTTCGTCTTTTTTGAATCCGGGTCCTGTATCAATGATAAGGAGCGCCTTCACTCGTTCCGGGTAATCCGCATAAAAGGCGAGCGACATGTAGCCGCCCAAGGATAGGCCGCCGATTACAGCGTCTTCAAAGTCGAGATGATCGAGAAGAGCGGCCATATCCGCAGTCGTTAGCGCCTCGCTGTAAGCGTTTTCGTCTCTGGGCGAATCGCTTTGGCCGTGACCTCGCATGTCCCAAAGGATGAGCGTGTGATCTTTGGAGAGCGCTTCTATCTGCCCGCGCCACATTTGCGAAGTTGCTGAATAGCCGTGGGTTAGGAGGACCGCCGGCCCGGTGCCGTGGATCTCGTAGTAGATGTCAACGCCATCTCTGTTCAATGTGGGCATGCTGGATCTCTTCCTGTATTGAGGGCTCTCGAATATCTGCTGGTTTGAAAAGGCAATCCGGTAGCATTCATCCTACTAGATTATCTTGCGATATATTCAACTACTTTTGCTGGTTGCCACATGAAGTACTATTGTCTTGAAAGGATAAGTGACCCCAGGAAGCTCGTTTCAGCGCTCGATGAATTGCTCCCATCTCAACAACACCCTTGGATCATCACTTCGGATCGGGGCGATGCCGTTGCGTACTTCAATATCGACCAAGAGGATGAAAATACTTTTGTACAGGCTGATATGAGCGGGCGGCACTTCAATCGTGATGCAGATGTTATTGCAGTACTGAGGTCACTTCGGGATATTGTTGGTGGGGAGATACTGGACGACAACGATGAAATTGTTCCCGACTGATCGACGTCAGATTCGAGCCCACACGATCACACCTCTTTCAGTTTCTTCCAGGCGCCCCAGGCGAGTAGGCCGAACGCAATGTGAACGGCGATCACAGGAGGCCATCCGCTGACGTAGATAACGTTGTTGATCCATCCGCCAGGGAACGGTCCACCATCAAAAGTGAGGCCGCGGGTGCCTGCTAAGGCATTTGCAATGGCTGGCAAGGTGAAGAGCCAGGCGGTCACGAGCAAAGACCAAAAAAGCCAGAGAAATTGGCGCGCGGACAAAGAGAGAATTGGCGCGATGGCCGCCACCCCGATGAGGAGGAGGCCGTTGGTGATGCCCTCCAAATGGGCCATGTTCCACGCCCGCCCCTCGCCCGGTACTTGGAAGTCAATCGACGGCACGACCGGCCAGAGAACAATCTCGCCCAGTAGCATGAACATATAGAACCAGCCGGTGATGATCGCCGATATCAAAAGGCCAGCGCCGTTGAGGACAAGCAGCACGCGATGTTTTTCGGTCATCGATATCCTCCCGTTCGATGTGCGCCTGCCATAGTTCTGGGTTGGTTGGATTAGTCAACCAGCTTTCGCACTTCGGCGGGAGTAGGTCCGCCGGGCAAGATGATGACCACCGCATCGTCGAAGCCGGCCCCGGCATAACGGGACAAATCCTCCTTAAGTTTGCCCAGATCCGTTTCCCTGCTGACATTGATCGTCGAAACGAGGGAGCGGGTGCCCCCTGCCGCGCGGAACGTCTTCGCCGTTTCGACAACTTCGTCGACGGGCTTGTAAGCGCCGGAGGCGATCCAGCCATCATACTCTTTTGCGGCCTTCTCAACGCCGTTCCCCCATGTGCCGAAAAAGAAAGGTGGGCCTCCCTGAACATGGGGCCAGGGACTGAGATCCGTGGCGCCCCGTTTGCCTGTTTTCAGTGCCTCGCGCAGCTCCGCAATCGTCTCCCGGTAAGCTCCGAACCGACCCGCATAGTCCCGGTCCAAGGTCAAGAAATCCTTTTCCGTGGACCCCGCGCCGACGCCAATGATCAGTCGGTCACCGCATATTTGCTGAAGAGAAAAAATCCGGTGGGCCAAGTCCATTGGGTGATAGAGCGTGACCTGCAATATGGCGGTCCCCAAAGGTACTTCCTCAGTGACAGTTGCCGCAACCGTTAACATCATGAGGGGGTCGGGCAAGAAGAATCCCCTTCCGATCGCTTGCGGTACCCAAAGACTTTCGAACCCTTCGCCCACATACATTTTGGATTGTTCGCCAATAGCCCGTGGATTGGCGGGATCGGCGATTGCTCCGATGATGGCTCCAAGTCTCATTTTTCTTCTTCCTCTTGCTGATTAAACCTAGTCTCGATCACCCGATCTTCGGGCAAAGGCCGGCTGAGAAATTGCCCGAGCTTCACTTCTTTCAAAGCCGCTTCGCGGCTTGCATCGTCGTCTGGGACGTTTTGGATGACATATTTCGCGGTATCAAGGGCCCCTTGGTCAAAGCCAGCGATGCGTTTTGCCAGTCTCATTGCTTCATTTCGGCACTCTCCCGGTGCGGAAACACGATTAATGAGGCCGAGAGACGCGGCCCGTTCGGGCGAGATGGGCAGTCCGGTCAGCGCCATTTCGGCGACCACCTTCTTGGGGATAGAAAGGTGCAGCATAGCGGCAGCCACGCCGCCGTAAATTCCGTGGGTAATCTGAGGAAGCGCAAAGGTGGCGGTGGGTTCAGCAATAGCTAAATCACAGGCCGAGGCGAGCGTAATCCCGGCGCCGACCACCGGCCCGTTGAGCGCCGCAATGAAAATGGTGTTGCAATTATAGAGCTGCTTGAAGAATGACCACTGATCCTTGCCTTCACCATGACCGACCGGCTCCTTGAGATCCATTCCCGCACAGAAGGATGGTCCGGCTCCGGTGATGACAGCAACCTTGATACTGTCCAACCGGCTGTCCAATACTTCTTTGAATTCTGACCGGAGCACGCGATTGAGGGCATTGCGCTGATCTGGGCGATTGAGAGTGATTGTCGCGATCGCGTCTTCAGATTGAAATTGCAAGTAATCGAAGGTCACGTTGTCTCTCTCACCGGTGCTTAATCAACGACGTCAAGATAAGGCTCCAGACGCTGTTTGGGCCTCGGTTATGTCTCTTCGCACGCTGAACGATGCCCACCAGAACATGGCTGCGGCAATGAAATAGGTGGACGTTGTTAACAGGATTGCCTTGGTCAACCCCTCTCCTGGAACGCCGGTATCAAAAAAATCGCTCAATTGACCGATGAGCGCGCCGCCAAGTCCATAGCCGACGAAACTCAATGCCATGGTTTTTGTGGCGGAGGCTACGCCGCGCATTTGAACGGGCGCTGTGCTTTGAATCAGGCTGTTTGTGATCGCAAGCATGGAATTGCCGCAGATGATTGCCATCGTGAAGAAGACGAGGGATATGACATAGTCACCGCTCATGATCGCTAAAAAGGAAAACGGGAACGCGATGAGCTGGGATCCGGCAAGGATCCACGTGTACCAGCGGACATCTCGCTCTGATAGGCGGTCGGCCAGATAGGCCGCACCTACGAGGCTCAGCAGACCCGCTATCCCCATAATCGGTCCCACTGTGGTGCCAACTTGTCCGGCCGTGAGTTCGAACTTGCGCATGTAGAAGCTGGGAATCCACTGGACGATCCCATACGCGCCAATCGATTTAAAGGCAGAGCCGATGACGATCAACATAAAGGTCTTTGTGCCGATTAAATGACGCATTGACTCTGAAAAGCTGACTCGCCGAATCTGCTTGATGCCGTCCGCCTGACCGCGCTCGGGCGCGCGAACGGTCAAATACAGGACCGCTGCCAAGACGAGCCCCGGCAAGCCAAAGAGAATAAATGTCCAGCGCCAGCCAAACGCATCGGCGATGATGCCGCCCAGAAAAAGGGATAGCATCAGCCCGATCGGGATGCCGGCGCTACACACGGCGATCGCCGTCGCGCGTCGCTTCAGGGGGTATTTGTCCGAAATAAGAGAATAGGTTGTGGGCGTCACGCCGGCCTCCCCCAGAGCCACGCCCATCCGGGCAATGAGGAGTTGGGTAAAGTTTGACACCAGTCCTGCTGCGGCGGTCATCGCACTCCAAAACGATAAACAGGCCACCAGAACTGTTTTGCGCGGAATGCGGTCAGCCAGGCGGCCGATCGGAATGGCGAAGATGGCATTCGTCAAACCGAATGCGAGTGCCAGATACCCCAATTGGCTATCCGTCAAGCTTAGGTCAAGCTTGATGTCCTCTTGGACGATGGAAAGGACTTGACGGTCCAAGAAGTTCATCACCGACACAACAAAGAGCAGCGCGAGCATGTACGTGCCCGACTCGCTTTGCCTGATAAAGCCTAAGTTGCCGGCCGGTCGGTCGCTGACACTCATAGTGGTCCTCCCTGGCGCCGCTGATATTGACATGCGGCTTTTGGGGGAGCTTATCCATTTGGGATGCGTTTGGCAGGCGAGGACTGGTCCAAGGCTTAATCATCACATACGTGATTAGCTCTTGTTACTTACCTCGGAATTTGGGTTCGCGTTTCTCGACAAAGGCCGCAACCCCTTCTTTCACATCGTCGGTTTCAACGCAGATGTTTTGGGCATAGGTCTCGAATTCTAGAGCTTCTCTGAGACCTGGTTCCATGTTTCGGTAGATCGCCCGCTTGGACAGGCGGATTGCTATGGGCGGGCCGGCGGCAAAGCTCATGGCCATTTCTATGGCGCGGGGTAGAAGATTCTCCGGCTTTGTCAGCTCGGAGACAATGCCCATATCCACCGCCTCTTGGGCTTCGATCATTCGGCCTGACCAGATAAGCTCGGCCGCTTTGGCGGTGCCGACCAACATGGGCAGGAAGTAGGTCCCGCCCCAATCGGGGTGCAGCCCCCGCCGGGAAAACGTTAGCCCCACCCGCGCCGTGTCAGCGGCAAGACGGATATCGCAGGCGAAAGCAATGCCTAATCCGCCGCCCGCCGCCGGACCGTTGATGGCGGCTATATAGGGTTTTGCCGCGCCCCGCATAGCGAGAATGATTTGATCGCGGATAGGCGAAATTTTGTCTGAAGACGGATTCATTTTTTCCCGTTGTTTGGGATCGTTTAGCGCCTTCATGTCGCCGCCGGAGCAGAAGGCCTTTCCGGCGCCGGTGATGATTACCGCTCGGACATCGTCGTTCTCATTGCTGTGCAGAACCGCGTTGAGCAAGTTTTGACGGACCTTGCCGTTGAGGGCGTTGTAGCGTTCCGGCCGGTTGAGAGTGATGGTCGCGACGTTGTCCGTGATGTCGTAAAGGATATGTTCGAAGTCCATGACTCACTCTATCCGTTCGCAAAAAATAAGTCGGTTGCCGTTCGGGTCGTCGATCGTCATGTCGCGCCAGCCCCACTCTTGGTCTAGATAGCCGGGCCGGGCGTGTTTGTAATTCTTGGCATTGAGCGCCTGGCAATAACCGGCTACATCATCGATTTCGATACGGACGGATGACCCCGGAGACGCATCGCCGAAATGTTCCGATAAATGCAATTCACACTCGCCGAGCTTTACTCCCATATAGAGGGGCGTCCCGGGCTCAAATCGAAACTCGAAATCGATCTCGAAGCCCAGAAAATCGATGTAAAAGGCGCGGGTCGCGTCTTCGTTGAAACTGCGAAAGATAGGAATGGGCGGCTTGGCGTTCGTCATCGGCGGTCTCCGTGAGAAAATGAAGTGCTCCTCCCCATCAGACAATTCTGAGCATCGCTTGTCGAGTGGTTTGTTGCGGCTCGCCTTACTTTTTGGCGACTGATCCTTGCGCCGATTAATTAATTAGAGTTGCGACAATCGGATTGATCGCATATCGGCGAGGGGATAAAGTCGTGAGCATTTTCCCCGAGGAGCCGCCAAGATGAGCACCGCCGATCCAGAAAGTTCAGCCAATCCGCGTCTCCAGCGAGATCCACCCGGATGGTTGCGAGTGTTGACGTCGAAAATCGGCAGCCGACACATCGATCCCTCTGTACGGCAAAAGCGGCGCACCAAGTTCGAGGCCAATCGGCACCGGAAGGGCGAGCCTCACAGGGTCGAGTATTTTCACCAACTGGATGATCCCTACTCCCATCTGGCCGCGCAGACGCTAAAGCCGCTCATAGAGCGGTATGATATTGAGCTGGTTCCTCACTTGATCCGTGCTACCGGAGGCATCAGTCAGCCGGAGATGGAAAAGCTCGCCGTATGGGCCCGGCGCGATGCAGAACTTATCGCGCCCCACTATGGTCTGTCGTTTTCCGGCAATGTGCCAACCGTACCAGAAGCGAACCATGCGGCGACAGCTGCGCGAGCCTTGGCGGAATTGGATGCAGAAGGGTTCGTACACGCTGCACCTGAACTCACTGACGCCCTTTGGCGCGGAGACTGCGATGCACTTAAGGCGTCCAACCGAAATTTGGCATCACAAGAAGACGCAGATCGCGTTTTGACTGAAGGCTCAGAGCGTTTGCACAAGCTGGGGCATTATTCCGGCGCCATGTTCTATTATGGCGGCGAATGGTATTGGGGGGCGGACCGGCTTCTGCACTTGGAAAAGCGCTTGCGGGACTTGGGCGCTTGCAAGGCTTCCGATGAGCCATTCATTGTGCCGCGGCCGGATATCGATGTGAGCGGTGTTGATGCGAGCGCCCTAGAGCTCCACTTTTATCCATCTCTAAACTCTCCGTATACAGCCGTCATCTACGATAAAACTGTCGAACTCGCCAAGGCTTGCAACATTCGGTTCTATCACAAACCCGTTTTACCGATGATCATGCGCGGTGTTCCTGCACCTATGAATAAGATGCAGTACATCGTCTTCGACGCGCACCGGGAAGCTGAACTCTTAGGCGTGCCGTTCGGGCCTATGTGTACACCTATTGGAGAACCCACGCGCCGACTCTACTCTCTCTTTGCCTGGGCCCGAGAACAAGGGAAGGAAGAAGCTCTTCTCAGTTCCGGCCTTAGGCACGCCTTTGCCATGGGCGTTGGGCTGCATACGGATAAGGGTATGCGGCAAGTTGTGGAGGCGGCCGGTCTTGATTGGTCTCGAGATTCTTCTCTCATTGGGAATGACGGCTGGAAAACCGTTACCCGTCAATACCAAGATGAAATGATTGATGGGCTGGGGCTCTGGGGAGTTCCCAGCTTCCGGCTGTCGGGGCCCGAGGGGGAGCCGGACCTGGCCGTTTGGGGACAAGACCGACTATGGCTGGTCGCGGCCGAGATCAAGCGGCGCGCGCACTAGGCTCGCACAGTGCGGCGAACCGGTTGGCTGATTATCCCCAACACGGTGTCCCCGCCTGACCGAACCTATGCTTTCGCGCTTTGCCAGAACTTCAGCATTCGCCCGGTGGAACCGTCGCGCGCAATAATGAGATGGTAGAGCGCGGCTAGGATATGGATTCCGATCAGTATAATAATGGCTTCAGTAATGTACTCATGTATCGTACGTACGGTGAGGAACACCTCTTCGTTTCCAACACCATCCCCGAAGGCAAACAAGCCGAATGGGTTCACTATCGAATTCGCGTTCATCGCGCTCAACATGCCCGTCGCAATCATGCTACCAATGAGTAGATAGAGCCCCACGTGGGCCGCATGGGCGGCAAATTTTTGCCACCCCGGCATCGTGTCGGGCAAAGGCGGCGCGCCATATCTTAAGCGCAGCAATATTCTTAGCACGAATAGTACTGTGACTATGATGCCGATCTGAGCATGGTCGATGCGGGATTCAAAGCGGTCAGCATCTTCCATAATGCCTCCGAATTTCTGTGCGACATTCAAATCCAGCATGATCAGAATCGCCATCAGCCAGTGGACAACTTTTTGCGCGATCTGATAATCCACTCGTGTGTTCGCTGCCATGTGCGCCTCCCTTAAACTGTCCGTTTCTCTTGTTTTCTAGAGTTTGGGCGCCTCGGCGCGCTGCTCGTGCTCTAAACCTTCGTGTTTTCCGATACTCCAACCTATCCCCGACAAATGCGTCTGCGCCCAATCGCGCGCCTCCTGATCCGTGACGGTGGCGAGCGTGTCATTGTAGCGGTTCATAAATCCTCCAAGTGCGCACACAGAAATAAGTGTACGGACTTCTTCATCGCTGAAATGCTCGCGTAGAGCGGAATGGTGTTCCGGCATGACGGCGTTTGGCGTGGCACCCGCGGCTAAGCCGAGTGCAAGCGCGGCTCGTTCCTTCGGGTCAAAGAGCTCGGATCGTTCGAAATTCCATAGAGCCCGGATCTTCTCAACAGGTACACCGATTTTGTCGAGACCATAGGCTCCGTGCGCCTGACAATGGCGACAGCCCGACGCGAGACTGGAAATTGTGAACGTCATCATATTGATCTCAATCCCCGGCGGCGCCGTGAATATCATGATCTGTAGCTCTTTCAGCTTGCCGTACATTTCAGGCCAGGCGCCCAAGTCCCAGTTTTGACGATCCATGTATTCGGTCATTTTTACTTCTCTAAGAGTTGTGAAATCCGGCGTCACTCTTAAGTATCGTTTCCGGCTTCGTAGCGCTCCGCAATCTGCGCGCCGAGCTTTGCCCCCATCTCAAACAGTTGGTCCGGGTTCGAGTGGCGCAATTTGGCCAGATCCAGTTCCTGGCCTTGCGCATAGATCAGCTCAGGAACGTTTTGCTTCACTGCCTCTAGAATAGCGCGAGCGCAATCGGCCGGGTCGTCCCCACCGTCGATGTTTGCGTCGGACTTGCCGCGGCTTGTCCCATCTTTGGTCAGCGCATTGCGCGAGACATTGGTGGCGACGGAGCCCGGGAGAATATTCGTCACTTGGATGTTATGGCGCACCGACACTTCGGTCCGAAGCGCATCCATGTAGCCAATCAGTCCGTGTTTGGCCGCCGAGTAAGCGGTGCGAAGCGGCGCCCCCAGACGTCCGGCTACGGAGCTGATTGCGATAATGTGGGCACCGCCAGCCTCGACCATTTTCGGCAACTGCAGTTGGGTAAGCCAAATGGGGGCGATGAGATCGATGTTGATCAGATCAGTATAGACTTGGGGATCGGTGTGGATGGCCAAGCTGCGCTGGCTGACGCCTGCATTGTTAACGAAAATGTCCACCTTGTCCTTCCACGACCAAGCCTCGTCCACTTTTGCGGCCAATTGACCGTAATCCGTAACCTCAAAAGGCAAAACCAAAGACTCTGTAGCAAGACTATTTGCTACGTCCTGTAATGCTTCAACCCGGCGACCGGATAAGATGATCCGGGCCCCCGCTTTCGAAAACGCGTCGGCGAGCGCCTCTCCAATTCCGGACGATGCGCCGGTTATCCACACAATCTTGTCCTGAAAATCTCCCATCGCGCGCTCCTGTTCTCCGGCGGCCTTACTTCCAGATCAGCTCGCCTTCGTCCCCTGGCGAAAACCACCGGCTTCCTAATATGTCGCTTGACTTACTTAATTATCTTATTTACGTCAAGTGACGTGAATAATAATTCTCCAGGCAAGGTCTCATCAACGACCCGTAAACGAGCTCCTCAACAGCGCGCGGAAGAAACACGAAGGGCACTCCTCCAAACAGCGGTCGAGATGTTTACCACGCTCGGCTTTGACGGCGTTTCGATCCGGGCGCTCGAAGTCGCAGCCGATGTTCAACGCGGTGCGGTTTCCTATCACTTCGAAGACAAGGCGACACTTTGGAAAGCGGCAGTCGAGCACATCCTGCAAAACTATTCCAAGCATCTGGGACCGCTTGAAGCCGTCCTCTCCGATCTCGACGAAGAGTCCCGCTTGCGCGTGGTGATCACCGCGTTCGTTCGCTTTAGCGCTGAGACGCCCGAGCTCAACCGGCTTATCATTCAAGAGGGACGGCACGATACATGGCGGTTGCATTATCTGATCAACACTTTCATCCGCGACAGGTTTGGCTGGCTGCAAGACAGTTTGGAACTGCTTAACGATCCTCATGCCTATTATATGGCGATTGGGGCCGCGACCTTGGTGTTCGATGTGGAGCATGAGTGCCGCGAGCTCTTTGGTGTTGAACCAAAGTCAGATGAATTCATAAAAGAGCATGCAGAACGGGTTGCCGACTTTGTCATCTACATGCGGAAGAAAGAGCTGGAAGTCTCTACCGACTAAACCGCCATGCGCCTTACGATGCAGGCGGAGCAATTAGAAGACGAATCCGTATCGAACTTGACGGCAGCGACTGATTCCAGCACGCTACGCTGCGATGCATTCGGCTGGTGTACTGTGGTTGTTTACTGAATCATCTCACTATTTGGACCGAGGAGGAAAAGTTATGCCGTTTCTTGCAAGCCGCGCCCTTGGCGCAAGCCTTCTTGCCACAGTCTTCACGGCATGTACGCCCATCGCTCCGATTGAAGCTCAAACACCCCCGGAATCTGCGGAAGCAATCCATAGGCAGAGCATTGTTATTGATGCGCATGCGGATATCGTTCTTCCAGAAACCCCGATCTCTTACTTAGGTAACGACGGCCTGTCCCAAGTGGCGCCTCAGAAACTAAAAGAAGGTGGCGTGACAGCCGTTGTAATGGCGGTCGCCGTGGGGCCTGGCGAACGGACGGAAAAGGCCAAAGCCGAGGCCGGTGCCCTCGCCCACGCAAAGTTGCTTGCTGTGCGCGGACTGGCTGAAGACCCAAAGAACAACCTTTCAATCGCAACGACTTCTCAGGACGTCTTTTCCGCCAAACGCGACGGTACGACGGCTGTTGTGCTCGGGTTTCAAAACGCACGCGCTTTGCAAGGTGAACTTGACGCAATAGATACTTTTTATGCTGAGGGTGTTCGTGTTTTTGGTCTCACCCATCTCGGCCACAACGACTTTGCCGATTCTTCCCGCCCGCTTTACGATGGGGTGTCGAAAACCTATGAGCCGGAAGAAGAGCATGGCGGCCTGTCGACCCTTGGTGTCGCCGCCATCGAACGGCTCAATCAACTGGGCGCTATCATTGACGTTTCGCAGATGTCGAAGAGTGCCACACTGCAAACACTCAGGCTTTCCAAAGCTCCCGTCATTGCAAGTCACTCCAATGTCAAAGCACTGTCCAATGTTACGCGGAACTTATCGGATGCGGAGATCGATCTGATCGGCAAGAAGGGAGGTGTGATCCATGTTTCGCCCTTCGGCGGTTATCTTGTCGACCTTTCCCACAAAACTCTTCGCGCTTCCGTTCGGAACGTTAGATTGAAAGCTGGTCTCCCGGAGAAATATTCGTATCCTTACGAACTTTATTGGGAAATCGAAGATCCAAAACGCCAACGTTTGTTTGTTGCCGAGATGCGTCAAACCATCGGTAAAGGGACGGTGGACGATATGCTCGATCATCTCGATTACATCGTCAAACGGATAGGCATTGATCATGTTGGTATTGGCTCCGACTTTAATCACGGCGGCGGCGTGGAGAGTTTCGACGATGCCAGCGAAGCCCCGAACGTCACTGCGGCCCTTGTTTAGCGCGGTTATTCGGCGCAGGATATCAATAAGATCTGGGGTGGGAACTTTTTGCGCGTAATGGGCGAGGTGGAGAAAGTTCGAGAGACACCACAGCGTTCGGATAGGTGAAGCGTTTTGTCTACCGGTGAACGGAACATCTCGAACTGGAATGTTCCGGACAACACGCTGCTCACTGCTTGTCTTAAGAAGACTCTCTAAGCTGACAATACCGAAGGATCGAGTTTACTCAGTTTTCCCGCACCAGCAGTTACGGCCTGTGTCAAGGAGACAGCTTCGGTCAAGTAAGTGGCCGCATAGAAATCAGCGATTGCGATCTTGGCTTCCAAGAACGCTTTATCGCTCGCAGATTCGCGGAGCATCTCTGCCGCGGCAAGGGCGCCCCGGGTCAAGTAATGCCCTCCCGCAACATTGCCGAACTGTTTCATATAGCTGGCTGCGGCCGCATAGACACTTGGCTGATCCTCTTTGGCTGCGTTCAGGAGCCATTTCGTCGAAGTCTCCAGCGCTTCCACCGCATCTCGTAAACGCGTCGCGATGTTCCGTATAGCCTTATTCTCTGCAGTAGAAGCTTGAGTCGCCGTCTCTTTTACTTCCGTCACGAACGATCCGACTGCTGCGCCGCCATCGCCCTATAGCTTGCGTGTGACCAAATCGATCGCTTGGATGCCATTGGTTCCCTCATAGATCGCCGTAATGCGCGCATCACGCATGTGTTGCGCCGCACCTGTCTCTTCGATGAACCCCATCCCTCCGTGTACTTGCACGCCAAGTGATGTCACGTCGTTAGCTTTGTCGGAAGACCACGCTTTTGCGACGGGTGTTAATATGCCGTCTCGGGCGGCCGCGCTGTTTCGAACCTGTTCGTCCGGCGCGTGGCGGGCCAAATCATGCTGGACCGCCGCGGCATAACAAATCGCTCTTGAGGCCTCGGTCAGCGCCTTCATGGAATAGAGCATCCTGCGCACGTCCAAATGCTCATAGATCGGAACTTGGGAGCCCGATTTTACACCGATGGGCCGACCTTGTACCCGCTCTTGGGCATAGGCAAGGGCGCGCTGAAAACTCCGCTCAGCCACACCTACACCTTGAAGACCGACATCTACGCGAACGGCATTCATCATGACGAACATGTTCTGCAGACCCTTGTTCTCTTCGCCCAGCAGCGTGCCGTAACACTCGCTGTTCTCGCCGTAGGACATGACGCATGTGGGACTGCCGTGAATGCCGAGCTTTTCTTCCAGCCCGACACATTTAACATCGTTCGTAACACCCAATGAGCCATCGTCATTCACTTGAATCTTCGGTACAATGAACATTGATATGCCGCGTGTACCTTCGGGCGCATCGGGTAATCGTGCCAACACAAGATGCACGATGTTATCGGTCAAGTCATGATCACCGTAGGTGATGAATATCTTCTGTCCCGTGATCTTATAGCGACCATCTCCAATGGGCTCGGCCTTGGTCTTCAGATTCGAGAGATCCGACCCCGATTGGGGTTCGGTTAAGTTCATTGTGCCGAGCCATTCACCAGACACCATTTTGGAGAGGAACAACCGGCGCTGTTCATCGGTCGCTGCGCCGTCAATTGCTTTGATCGCGCCAACGCTCAAGATAGGGCAAAACGAAAACGACATGCACGCGGCGCTGACCATGTCGGCAAAAGCAGAATAGAGAACCGTGGGTAGTCCTTGCCCTCCGATGCCTTCTGGAAGGGATAGAGAGAGCCATCCTCCTTCTGTATACTGCTTATAAGCTTCTTGAAAGCCCGGTGTGGTCCGTACAGTGCCGTTTTCGAGGACCGCGCCCTTTTGGTCGCTCACTTGATTGAGCGGCGCGAACACATCCTCACATAGCTTTCCGGCTTCGTTCAGAATGGCCGCTACCAGGTCATCGGACACGTCTTTGAAGGCATCGGCTTGTGTGAGCATGTCCCATCTGGCCATGTGCTGTAGCGTAAACTGCATGTCCTTGACGGGTGCTGTGAATGTCATCAGGCGCCTTTCCGGTTAGGTCGTGTTGTCAGCTGATATAGGTTAGGACTTCGGTTTTTCGTAGACCGAAATGTGCATCCGGCTTTCCGCAGAGTAGTGTGAACGCTTCCAATCGCCCCATCGGTCTTTCAGAGTGAGGCCGGCCAAATTGGCCATGAGATCTATTTCTTGCGGCCAGGCGTAACGCATCGGGAGAGGCGTAAGGCGAAGCCCTTGGTCCGTCAACCGGATCTTCTGATATTCGATCACTTGGTGGATCGGATCGTGGATGGCAGCTTCCAGATGGACTGAGCGCGCGTCCAGCTCGACCGTCCGAAAGCCTTTATTGTCTTGAAACTGACTTAAGTCAGGCACGAAAGCCTCAATCATAAACTGCCCGCCGGGGCTCAATCGGCCTGCTGTGTTTTTGAAGCAGCGCACCTGATCTTCCTGGGATGTGAGATTGAAGAGCGTATTGAAAATCAAAAAAATGAAGTCGAAAGGGCCCTCGACGGGGACGTCCGCCATATCGCCAATGACGACAGGAATGGCATCGCCGCCCGGTTTTTTGCGAAGCTCGGCCACCATATTAGGGCTGGCATCGACGCCTTCAATGGCAACGCCGCGCTTCGCTAGTGGAAGGGCAATCCGGCCAGTGCCGATTGCAAGCTCCAAAGTGCGGCCGCTGGCCGCCAACTCGTGGATCAGATCTACCGCCTCCCCCGTCGTGCCCGGATCGTGCAGCTCGTCATAGTCAGCCGCGTTCAATTCACCGAACGTTGCGGGGCCATATCCTTTCATGCCTGCCCAGTTCCGCTTCTTTAGAATCCGCGTAGTTTTGCGTAGCGGTCTCTGTGGTAGGCTTGATTACCGTACAGAGCTTCAAGTACGCGGGCGCGCTTGAGGTAGAAGCCCGCGTCAAACTCATCGGTCATGCCGATACCGCCGTGGATCTGTATCAGTTGGTTGGACATTTCGTGGAGAAAGTCGCCGACCTTTGCTTTGGACAAAGAGCACAGTTCGGCCGTATTGTCCGCACCTTCATCGATCGCCTGGAGCGCTGCCTCCGCACACGAACGGGCGAGTTCGAGCCCGCCGAAAAGCTCCGCTGCGCGGTGCCCCAACGCTTGGAAAGAGCCAATGACTTTGCCGAATTGCTCGCGGGTCTTGAGATAGTCAAGCGTCATGTCAAATGCCTGTGCGCTCGTGCCTAACATCTCAGCCCCAACACCGGCTCGGGCGCGATCTAGAACAGTTTCAACGAGTGTGTATCCTTGGTCCTGGTTACCAATTATTGCTTCAGGGCCGACAGTTGTCCCATCGAGGGTGATCTGAGCGTAGTTTCGACCGTCCATCATCGGCATGGGCGTACGCTGAACCTCTGCTGCCGGAACCAAAAGAAGCGTTTGTCCGTCTGGGTCAGTTTCAGCACCACCGGTTCGGGCACTTACGATGAACGTCGTCGCGGTCATGCCTTCTTGGACGAATGACTTGGTTCCCGACAATGTGAAGCCGGCGCCATTCTTCTTAGCCCGCGTGATTGCACTTTCAGGCCGATGGCGGGGGGCCTCGTCGACGGCCAGGGCGAGAATCTCACTGCCATCCACCACCTTGGGGAGCAGCGCGGTCTTCTGCTCTTCGGAGCCTCCCAGCACCAGAGCCGACGCGCCAACATAGGCCGAAGCGAAAAGCGGCGACGGCGTGAGTTGACGGCCCATTTCTTCAAGGACCAAACCGAAGGTGAGGTAGCCAAGATCGGATCCGCCATATTGTTCCGGCACTAAGATACCGGTCCAGCCCATCTCGACCATGGACGCCCAAAGGTTTGGATCAAACGACTGTCCCGCATCCCTCAGCTTGCGGAACGTCTCCACCGGCCCCTTGTCTGAGACCCAGGACTTGGCCTGATCGCGCAGGATAGATTGTTCTTCAGTCAGCGCTGCCATAGCTTATCCTTTTTGGGTGGTCTCAGGCAGGCCTAAGATATTCTTTGAGATGATGTTGTTTTGAACTTCGTAAGAGCCGCCATAGATCGACATGGCTTTGCCCCACAACAGCTCGCGAACGCTGTTGCGTTCTTCCTCAGTGAAGAGATCGCCCTCCCATCCCAAGCCTTGGCTGCCCATGATTTCCATCGTGAGCTCGGCCTTTGTTTGAGCAACACGCGTGTTAGAGTTCTTCAATATGGACGCCGCCGCGCTCACTTCCACGTTTCCTTTGGCTTCCGCTTGAATGCGAGAGATGGTGAGATAGTGCGCCTGCTCGTCCATCAAATGCTTGACGAGCCGCTGGCGGAGATCGGCATCGGACAGCGTGCCGTCTTTGCTCACACCAACATAGCGCTTAGCCTTTTCGCCAAGGGATTCTTCGGTTACCGCGTCAGGACGGCGCGCGCTGGTTTGGCTCTGCCGCTCATGTTGAAGCAGACGTTTCACAACGCTCCAGCCATCGTTTACGTCCCCAAGCAGATCGTTTTTCTCCGCGTAGGCATCATTGAAATAGGTCTCGCAGAAGGGGGAGGCGCCGGAGATCAACTTGATGGGCCGCGTTTCCACACCTGGTTGATCCATAGGAAGAAGAACGAAACTGATCCCATCGCGCTTGCCCGCTTCGGGGTCGGTGCGCACCAGTGCACCGCACCACTGGGAAATGTCTGCGCCAGACGTCCATACCTTTTGTCCGTTCACCACATAGCGGTTGCCTTTGTCTTCCGCCTTGGTTTGAAGCGATGCCAAGTCCGATCCGGCGTTCGGCTCCGACAATCCTAAGCACCAGCGGACCGCGCCACTTGCGATGCCGGGCAAGTGACGCTCTTTTTGGTCGTCCGTGCCGTACTCAAGGATTGTTGGTCCCACCATGGTCACGCCCATACCCGCCAGCATGGGGATGGGGTTAAAGGCGCCCGCCTTTGCCAACGCTTTAGCGACGACCTTGGCTTCTGGATGGCTTAGCCCCGCGCCGCCATATTCTTTGGGCCAGGTCGGTGCGCCCCAGCCTTTTTCCGCCAATTTCTGTCGCCATGTCTCAAAGTCACTCGAGCCGTCTCCGCCGCCCTCCAGGCCCACTTCGTAGCCTTTCAGGGACTTTGGGAAGTTGCTTTCGATCCAGGTTCGCGCATCGTCACGCACCGCCTCGAGATTTGCTTCTGCCGTCATCGGGTTTTCCATTAACGTGATTGTCTTGGTGCACAGGCATAAACGGGGATTTAAGGAAAATCCAGCCTTGCGCGCAATTGCCGCCCCCTGCGCGCCCCAAACAGCGTTCCGCTAATATGTATTTCGAAGTGTGTCTATTCCTGTCTGCCGTGTTGATGCACTTCGTGGCCGTCCGGATAGGTGGGCGTCCAGTCTTGGAGGAACGGCGGCTCGGCCACAAAGACCATGCTCTCGTTGATTGTATAGTTCACGGGATAGACTCCCATTGGTTTTGCCTCTCCGGACTTTATCCGCTCAAGGGTATCGCGAACGTCCTTCACGTACATGCGCTCCAGATTGGGGATGGTCCCTTTGTCATCAGAGTGAGCGCCGCGGAACCGGGTCTCCGGCCGGGTCTCCGTTTCATTCAGGACCTTGTTCGCAGACTGAAGGAAATCGCCCAGATTTGCCTTTGGGAGGAAAGCCGTGACCACGCCGCTGGCGGTGATGAAATCGCCAGTGAACATCATTTGGCGCTGTTTGTCATAGAGGGACACTGAATTGTCCGTGTGACCGGGCGTATAGAGAAGGACTAATTCGCGGCCACCGAGATCCATGACTGAACCGGGCTTGATCCATTCGCCCACTGTCCAAATGGGCGCCGCGACGGCCTCCGCCGAGCCCATATGCTGTTCCCAAGAGAGAGCGAGAGTGTCGCCGACGGCCTGTTCCCGCAAGTGGGGCACGTCGACAATGGCGATGCGTTCCCACTCGCCCTGGCCGGTATGATCATAGTGGAAGTGGGAGGGCATGAACGTAAGCGGTAGGTCCGTCAGAGAGCGGACCACCGGACGAATGTCATAGTGGCCGACACCCGCATCGAAGAGAAGGGCGCGGTTCTCCCCAATCAGGAGATAATTGAAGTTGTTCGCCCAGGAGCGGGGCTCGGCTATTGCATAGGTCAGCTCATCGATCTTTACCACGACGAAGTAGGCATCCTCTCCAAAAGGTTCGCCATCTTCGATAGTGGCGGCTGTTTTGACCGCTGGAACCGGCTCGCCGGTGGTCGCCAACGGAACAATAATGCGATGACGTTGCCAGACGCCCACTGCCGCTGCGACGGCGAGAACAATGGTCAGGCTTAGTAAGATACGAGTCATGACGGGCCCCCCTTTTGTGCTTTTTTCCACTATTTCATATAGGGACGCTCGCGTCACGGTTGGGAATTTGAGCTCGGCTTCTAGAGCACGCGCACCCGCCGCATTGGCATCGCATCGGAATCGGGTTGTCGAACGGCCGGACCATTTCGCCGCGATTGCACTTCAAAACCTCGAGCGCGTCGCCGGTCAGGAAATGAGCCGAAGTGAGGCTTTGATTCGCTGGAATCTCGAACCAAGTTGAACGCGTACTTTGGATCGACATGGCGTCCGGAACGGTCACGCGTTCTCTTAGGGTAAAGGTCTGAGGAAGCAGAACAGTGACTTTGGAAGATATCCATTTTGTTGCCGGGAGTCTCGGACGCAGGCTCCTGCAGACTAATCCTTTTCCGCTTTGCGCCTCAGGTAAGCCCGGGCCTTGTGGCGGGAGCCGCAGGTTTTCATGGAGCACCAGCGGCCTGACCGATTCTTGGTATGATCGTAGAACGCCCATCCGCAGGTCTCCAATTCGCAGCATTTGAAACGTTGCCAAGTTCCGTTGACCTGGCTCGCGAAGACGATTTCCATCAGTGCGCCGATGACTCCGGCTACACCTTCGTTGGTGGACCGTAAATCGGTTGTCCCGTCTTCATTCACCGCCATGTGGAAGGTTAGTTTTTTGACGAAGTCGTCGACGTCAGCGGCACCGGACGCCGGGTCAATCACAAAGCGCCTGAGGGCCTCTCGATAGTTTTGGAGCTGTTCGAGATCCTGTTGCAATAGAGTGCGCTGCCCTTTCCACAGTCCGGCTTCTCGGAGCCACCGGAGCGCGGATTGAGGGCTGGCCAAGTCTTCAAGACCCAACTCTCCCGACCAAGTGTTCAAAAAGCCATGCACGATTATCAACCGGCCTGGTGCCGCTTTGTCTTCAGTTCGAAAAATGGGAGCAGAGTGATTGGAAGTCTCAGTCATGAGTCTCTTTTACCAGCAATTGACTTTTAATGGTAATTTTGTCATTTTACTTTCTATCCTATTTAGATGGTAAAAGGAGGAAGGCATGGCAAACGTTTCAATCAGCATCGATGTTCCTGATCTCAAGCAAGCTGTCGATTTCTATACCGGCGCCCTTGGCTGCCAACTGAGACCGAAACAGCCGAAATTCAATGCCGTGGTGACGGCAGGTCCCGTCGAGCTGCACCTGCTTCCCAACGAGGCAGGCAGTTGTCCTCACGAGTCGGCAGAAAAGGGGCGCTCTTATGAGCGGCATTGGACGCCGGTTCATCTCGACTTTCTGGTCGATGATGTTCCAGGCACTGTGGAAAAAGTGGTTGGATCCGGGGGTACCCACGAAGGTGGCGAAAAAGCCGATTGGGGAGAGATCGCCTATTGCGCCGATCCGTTCGGGAATGGGTTCTGTATCATCCGAGAGTAGTCGAGCCTAAACCTGAATATTCAGTTGAGAGAGATCCGGCATGGGGCCTTTCGGATCAATGGGTGTAAGGGCGGTCATGAGGCCCACGGGCTCTCTGACCGTGACGATATAGGTCATGCTTCCGGTGACCTCTCCCTCCGCATGCGGAGCGCCCTTGGGGATATTCAATCTATCGCCTGCCGTGATCTCGACTCTTTTGTTGTCGCCGTCCAAAACGTAACCACCGCCGGCCACACAATAGCCGATGATGTCATAGTCATGATGATGGATCGGCAACTCCGGCGAGGCGCCAGAGACATAGGTGGTCGGCCAAAAGCCGGTTTTGGCGATATCCTCCATCACTTCCGCGTGGGTGGAAAAGAAGTTCCGGTCGACAGTCATCTTGGCCATGGCGTTTCCCTTTCTTTTGATCCGATCTTAGCATGCTAAGTCGCTGTGTAAATGAGGCGCGACGAAGAGATTGTGGCTTGTTTTTCAATCAAGCCTCGCTCAGGCCCCGCGCAGATCGGGATTGCTTGAACGGAACGATATGAGCCTCGAAACCATCTACTATATCACTCAGATCATCGCCGTTGTCGCGGTCATCGCCTCTCTTCTGTTTGTCGGTCTTCAAGTTCGGCAAAACACAAAAGCGCAACATCTTGTTGCACAGCAGAACTACTATTTCTCCAAGAACGAGTTTGTTGGACGGATCGCCGATGACCCTACGTATGCGGATATATATCGCAGGGGACTACAGAACCTGTACGATCTTTCTGAAACCGAACGTTGGCGGTTTGGCGCCATGATGCAGCTTTCTTTCGATACGGCATTGACCGGCTTCAAGAACCCGGACGCCTTAGGAGAGGGCATTGTTGAAGCTTGGGAAATCACGCTTCGTCCCGGTTCGATCCAGTGGTGGGAAAACGGCCGATCTCTTTATCCGGAAGATTTTCAAGCTTGGGTGGATAACGCGATCGAGTCTACTCAAAAAAATTCAAAACCACGTGCTGCTTCGACGACGGGAGGAAAGCTGTGAACGACACCATAGATACGCTGTTCCTGGCGGGCATACAAAGAGGCGACGTGCCGGGTGGCGTTGCGCAAGTGACGACGGGGGATGGTGTGACCTACGAGGGGGCGTTTGGCAGGCGGGTTATCGATCAGCCGGCTGAGATGTCGCTCGATACCACGTTTTGGATCGCGTCCATGACGAAAGCGATTACCAGCGCAGCCGCCGTTCAGCTTGTAGAACGAGGCAAGCTCGCTCTCGACGGCCCAGCGAAAGACGTGCTGCCGGAACTCGGCGACGTTCAGGTGCTCGAAGGTATTGACGCGGACGGTCAGCCAAGATCACGACCGCCCACTCGAGACATAACCCTGCGGCATTTGCTCACTCACACCGCGGGCTTCTCTTATGAAATGTGGAACGCGGATATTCCCCGCTATAAGGAGGCCGTTGGCTTGCCAGCCACAAACACAGGCTCTAAAGATATGCTCCGTACTCCGCTGTTGTTCGATCCAGGGGCGCGGTGGGAGTACGGTATCAATATTGACTGGGCGGGGCTAATGGTGGAGGCCATGAGCGGACAGAAGCTCGGTGACTATTTCCGCGACAATTTCTTCGAGCCACTGGATATGGCAAATACGTCCTTCAAGATCACGCCACATATGCGCGAGCGGCTCGCCAAGGTTCATCATCGTCTCGAGGATGGCTCGCTGTTGCCTAATCTTGAGATGGAGCTGCCTCAAGAGCCGGAGTTCGAGCCGGGCGGGCACGGGCTCTATAGTACGGCAGGTGATTACGCGCGGTTTATGCGGATGGTCCTGAACGGTGGCCGGGCGGATGACGGCACCCAAGTTCTTTCGCCGGAGTCCGTTGGTCTTCTTTCCAAGAACGCCATGGGCGACACCCGGGTGACGCCGATGACGTCGGTCAGCGCTCAAATGTCGAATGATGCGGAGTTCTTTCCCGGCCTCGATAAGCGCTGGAGCCTGGGCTTCATGACCAACGAGGAGGACGCGCCCACAGGCCGCTCGGCGGGAAGCCTGGCCTGGGCCGGCATCGCCAATTGCTATCATTGGATCGACCCAAAGAAAGGCGTTGCCGGCGTGCTGCTGACCCAAATCCTGCCGTTCGCGGACGAACGGGCATTGAAGCTGTTCTATGATTTTGAAACGGCGGTGTATGGCGACTGAGAGCACCGATGAATCAGCGGATCATCACCCCCAACGCCTGACCCAGGCCCGCCTCTACCTTCTGGCGGCGGCAAGTGCCGTTGTGACGGCGAACGCCTATTACATCCATCCAATCATTGCTCAAGTAGCGGACGATTTCGGCATCAGCGACGCCATGATCGGCATGGTGCCTGCGTTCAATCAGATAGCCCTGGCACTTGGGATTTTTCTATTGTTGCCACTTGGCGATTGGATCAGCAATCGGCGCCTGACTTCGATCTTCGTGACCTGTCAGTTCTTGGCCATCGCGCTGATGGCGTTCGCCCAAGATTACCGATTGTTCGTGGCAGGATCGACTGTTCTTGGCTTCTTCACGATCGCGCCCTACTTGCTGCCCGCCTATGTCTCCAAGCGGGTGGACCCTGCGCAATTGGGTCAAGTAAATGCGATCCTCACGGTGGGGATCATGATGGGGATCCTGCTTGCCCGTGCAGGATCCGGTTTTCTTGGCGAACATTTCGGGTGGCGGACGGTTTACGTGGTGGCGGCGAGCGTGATGCTGATCGTTTCCATTTTGCTGCCTCTCATCATGGAAGAACGTGTCGGCGGCGGTGAGCCGGACCCTTCGCGGAGTTATCGGGGCCTGCTATTGTCGCTGGGTTCGATCATTCGCCACTATCCAGAGATCCTCCGTTCCGGTACGATCCAAGGTCTCAGCTTCGGTATTTTCCTGTCCGTTTGGATGGGGCTTGGACTGCACCTAACGAGTCCGGACATGGGCTACGGCGTGGATGTCGTCGGCTACTTGGCGGTGTTTTCCATCCTCAATCTCTTCACGACACCTTTCCTGGGCAAATTGGCGGACCGACTGGGGGCCAAGCGGGCAAGGGTCGGCTTTGCCGGCTTGCAGCTGGTGGGCGTTGCCTTGCTGCTCTTCACCGGCCACAGTCTTTGGTGGCTCGTTCTCCCCATTCTGCTGATGAATTTTGCCGGACCTCTTGTGGATATTACCGGGCGCATGACGTTCCTGTCTCAGGATCCGGACATCCGTACACGGTTGATGACAATCTACATTGTGATGATGTTTGTGGGCGGAGGCGCCGCCAGCTGGGCTGGGACCGCCGCTTACGATTGGGGCGGGTGGATCGCCAATGCCGGCCTGGCGGTTTGTCTGTCGATCTCGGCTCTCGGTTTGGCAATTTGGAGCTATTGGGAGGAGAAAGTGACCCAAGAGGAGAATTCGACGGGGGATCCACCTCTCCCTTGAGGGGAGGTCAAAAAAAATGGTCCGTAGCTGCAATTTTTTGGGTGGGGGATTGTGCCTTCGCATCTATGGACTTTTATTGCAGTCGGTAGGTGATGAACCCCACCCGAAAAATCATTCACTTGCTCTGATTTTTCGGCCTCCCCTCAAGGGAGAGGCGATTTCTCTTTTCACCCCGTCTCCAGCCCGAGCCACAAATGATGATACCCCCGCAACATTGAGGAGTGGGTCGGCTCGTTGTCGGCGCCTCGAGGGTGATGGATGCTCTTGTAGCGCTGGAGCATGCCGCGGATGGCTGAACGCGCCTCCATCCGTCCCAAGAGTGCGCCCATGCAAAAGTGGATGCCGTGGCCGAAGGTCAGATGATCGTTCCGCTCCCGGTCCAATCTGAATTCATGGGCGTTTTCGAACTGGCGTGGGTCGCGATTTGCGGCGCCCATGATCACATAGACCAACTCGCCCGCCTTAACGGGTTGTCCGTGAAACTCGGTGTCTTCCATGGCTTTGCGCGCGACCCAGTGAACGGGGCATTGGTGGCGCAGGGTTTCCTCGACGGCGGCGTCCACCTTGGACGGATCTGCGCGCAACTCGCTCCACAAATCCAGATTGTTGGCGGCGTAATAGAAGAAATTGCTGATCAAGTTGGTCGTGGTTTCGTTGCCCGCAATGAGGAGGAGCATGCAAAAGCCGACAATGTCCTCATCCGTCATTGCCTCTCCGTCGACGGAGGCGTGGACGAGCTTGCTGATCAGATCATCATCGTCTCCGGCCCGGCGCTCCGGGAGCAAAGCCTGAAAATATTCCGCCATCGCCATAATCTCCGGCATGCGTTGTTCTTCGGTTTGACCGGAGGCGGTGTTGGTGAGCGCATCGGACCAGCGCTTGAAGTCATCTTTGCGCTCAAAGGGAATGCCCATCAATTTGGCGATGAGGGCGACCGGCAACGGGATGGTCAGCGCCTGACAGATGTCGACAGTCTCTTGGCCCTCAAAGTCGTCCAGCATGCCTTCGACCAGGTCGTCGATTTCTTCCGCCAAAGCGTTCAAATAGCGGCTGGTGAAGACCTTGTTGATGATCGAGCGCAGCTGCGTATGGCGGGGCGGGTCGTCCGTTAGCAGAGGAAGAGCGATGACGTTTTCATCGCGCTCGCCCATGCCCGAAGAGGAGAACACTTTCGGATTCTTGAGCACACCGATGACGTCTTCATAGCGGCTCAGTACCCAGCCGTTTGAGTCGTCTGCCCACCAGATGGGCTGCTCCTCCCGCCATTTTTCGTAGCTGGGATAAGGATCGGGAAGAATTTCCGAAACGAAATTTTGCGTCATGGTTTCCTCGCCTTCTCGGGGTTTCGGCGAAATCTATATCATGTTCTAGTATTGGTCAACGGGTGTTGGAGGGGTGTCCATGCGATTATTTCGACGGAACTGATCTTCTCGGCCGTTCTCTTCTCATCAAGAGCAATGGGATGAGATCATGCGCCGCTTCACTCTAGTATTGGCCCTTACCATCAGCGCCGGCCTTCTTGCCGGATGTTCGTCGCCTCGCGACAAGGCCGCCAAAAATCGCCCGCCTATGCCGGAAGGGGCGCAAGTTCTTAAGCCTGCCGCTTTCGTCTTTATGGGCTTTGACACAAACGGGGATTACGCCATCAGCCGGGAAGAGTTCAACACTGGCATCCGTCACACCTTCATGATTGTAGATTCGGACGGGTCGGGCATGATCGAGTTGATGGAGTATCAAAACTGGTCCGACGTGGCGCTCGGCTCACGCTACGCCAGCCCCACGTGGGAGCGCGTGAACCGCAACGGTTCCGGCGGGATCGATGAAATCGAGTTCATTTCTGAGTTTACGCAAATCGCAACCGAGTATGGTTTGTCGACCGGGGATGGTCTTCTGCTCGCAGAATTGACCGGCGATATGCAGGAATTGATGGCAAGCATGCGCGCGAACATGCGGTCAAGCGGCGGCCGGATGCCCGGCGGGCGCGGCATGCCTGGCGGTGGGCGCGGCGGCGGCGGCGGAATGCCTGGCGGGCAGTTCCCGCTGGATGTAGCGCAGGCGGAGTAAGATCTCCTACTCCTTCTGACTATCAAAACTGTCCGGGTCGATGCCGGCGGCTTTCATGCGTTTCCGCCAGCGGTCGTGGGCGAGGACTTGCATGTCTTCCACCGTGTCGAGCTCGTCCGTGATCTGAAGGCCGATGAGGGTTTCCATGACGTCTTCGAGGGTGACAAGACCCACCATTGAGCCGTATTCATCGACAACCAAAGCGATATGGCTTCTTTCCTGCATCAGGCGATCGAAACAGGCGGAAGCGGACAATACGTCGGGCAACACAAGAAATTCCCTCTCAAAGTCGGTCATCGGGCGGTCGAACTCGTCCTTGCCCTGGGCCACCAGAAGATCGGACTTGAGGACATAGGTCATCACGTCATCGCCTCCGTCTTTGTACAGAGGGATACGTGAGAAGGGATTCTTTTCGTGCTTAGAAAAGAATTCCTTGACCGCCATGGTTCCGGGCACGGAAAAGACGACAGTGCGCGGGGTCATAATATCCCGCACCGAAAGCTGATCGAGGCGCATCAGGTTTTGAACGATCTTGAGCTCCTTCTTCTCCAGCAGACCTTCGGTTGCACCGATCTCGGCCATGGCTTCCATCTCTTCCCGGCTAAACGTGTATGCGCTGGCACCGGAGCGGGAGATGAGGCGGGTGATTCGCTCAGACATCCACACAAACGGCAGCAGCAATTTCGTCAGCCCATCTATCAAGTGACCGAACGTGGGGGCCAGTTGCTGCCAATAGGCGGCGCCGATAGTCTTTGGAATGATTTCCGAGAAGACGAGAATGAGGAGCGTAAGGACACCAGAAACGACCCCCAGATACTGGCTGCCGAATACGAAGGAGGCTTGCGCCCCGACCCCGGCGGCCCCCACGGTGTGGGCGATTGTGTTGGCGGTGAGGATGGCAGCCAACGGCCGGTCGAGATTTCCGCGTAGCTTGGCTAAGACTTTGGCGCCCGCGTTACCTTTTGACTCCAGCGTTGCAATGTAGGAGGGCCGAACCGAGAGCAGTACGGCTTCGGCGATGGAGCAGAAGAACGATACGCCGATCGCGAGCACCAAATAAAAAATCAAAAGGCTCATATGCCTGACCTATCTCCCCAGGGCCGCCTGATTGGTGTCTTGCCCGTCGAATCGCACTATAGCGGACTTCCTTACTTTTTCCTTCATCAACCGGAGTTTGACGTGGCCGTCATTCCGCGCTCTAAAGACGCAAAATGGGAAAGGCAAGTACATTGAATTATGACGACGTGGTCTTGGGGCGCCGCAGCATCAGGGGCTATAAACGCGAACCCGTTCCTCAATCTCTTCTTAAAGAAGTCATTCAAATGGCTATGCGTGCGCCATCCTCGCTTAACACACAGCCATGGAACTTTTATGTGGTCTCCGGCGAGCCACTGGACCGGATTCGTGCCGGAAACACGGAGCGCAATTTGGCGGGGGTTCCGGATTCGCGGGAGTTTCGCAGTCATGGGGCGTATGAGGGGGTGCACCGGGAGCGACAGATCGAAATCGCCAAACAGCTCTTCAAAGAGATGGGCATAGAGCGACACGATAAAGAGGCGCGGCAGGATTGGGTTCTGCGTGGCTTCCGGCAGTTCGATGCGCCGGTATCTATTGTCGTGACCTATGACCGCTCGATCCATGGCGGTGATATTGCCCCCTTTGATTGCGGGGCGGTAACCAATGCCCTTGTTAATGCGGCTTGGTCCCGGGGGCTCGGTTGTGTCATCAACAGCCAGGGCATCATGCAGTCCCCCGTCGTGCGCGAGCATGCGAAGATCCCAGACGATCAAGTAATCATGATTTGTGTGGCGATGGGATTTCCAGACGATAGCTTTCCGGCAAACGTTGTTGTGTCAAAACGCAAATCCGTGGACGAAGCAGTAACGTTCGTGGGGTTTGAAGAGTAGCCCGCCTCATTCGCCAAGCGGGCAAACCATCACGTGACCGTCGAAAACGGAACCGACGACCAACTTACCGTCATGAACCGCGCCGACGCTAGACGCGTTGATCTCCCCGTTGAGAGCAATGAACACGTCCTCCGGCTCCGGATCATTCGGGTCGATGCGCACAACATGGGATGGCGCCGGGATAGAGGGATCGCCCTGATGTGCGAGAAGCTTGAACAGTTCTGGGTGACCGCCCACCCAAACCGTGCCATCTGCGTCCACATCGATGTTATCGGTCATGGTGTTCAGCTTCCAGCGGCCCTTGCGTGTTAGCTCACCGCTTTCTACGTCGCGATCGAAAAGGGTAACCCGGCGCTTCATCGATTCCGCTACGAACAATGTTCTTCCGTCCGGTGCTTGATTGATCCCATTCGCAAAAATAAGTCCCTTCTTGGCAAATCGTCCGCTTGTGCCATCGAAATAAGCAATGCTTGTTGCGGGAAGCGCTAGCGGGTTTTCTAATGGCGCCAGAATGCCACTCGTGTAGCCCTTGCTGTTTGTCGCGTAGAATTGGTTTGGACCGACCGCCAAGACATCGTTGGCGGTGTACATCTCTTCAAAGGAAATGCTTTCAACCTGGGTGAGTGAACCACCTTCTCCAACTTCAAAGATATCAACCGCGTCGACCTCTCCGGTAGGATGATTAATCACGAAGAGGCGCGTGCTCCCTTCACCATGCCACAAGCTCACGCCATGGGGATTGTAATCGCGGTCATCGGTCGGCCAGACTTTTGTGACCTCCGACTGCGATGCCAAGTCAAAAACATAGACGCCGTCACCGGGATTGTCTGTCAGTTCCCGGCGGCGATCCGTTGCCGAAACGAAGACGTGACCTGTTTGATGGTCAATCACCAAGTCCTCTGTTCCCGGACTTATAGAAACCGGTGTGCACTCTTCTACTAGATGGGGCTCGAGGCTCTGGAAAGCACCGGAAACGGGCACTAGAGTAGAGCCCAATCTCCACAAGACACCCAACACAACAATGCCAACAGCGACAAGGACCAATCGGACCATCGATCTCACCCCCACAATACTTTTGGGCTTAGGGTGGCGACGGTGCGACTACCCTGCCCTGTTCACGGCCTGTTCGGCCAAATCTAAAGAGCGGCCAATTCTTTCGAACATCTCGTCCATGTCAATGCCTTCGGTGCTCTTTTTCCCGGCGCGATATCGGGCGTAGACGCCGTGAATAATGGCCGCGCCCTTCCAGCGGTTAAAGCCGATGTAGTAGTTCAGTCTGCTGAGATCGCGGCCGGTTTTTGCTGCATAGCGGGCCGCCAATTCGGCGCGGGCAGGAAAGCCCGGCACGCTCGTCGCCGCGTCGGGCTTTGGGTCGATCCCTTCCGCCGGATCGGGGAACTGAATGACGGCGTAAGCAAGATCCGCCATCGGATCTCCAAGAGTAGAAATCTCCCAATCGACCACAGCGGCAACTGAATGGTCCGGACCGATGAGTACATTGTGCAAGCCATAATCTCCGTGCACAATGCGAATAGGGCCTTGATCTGGGAGATGATCGAGAAAGTACTGCTGAAGTTCATGGGCGCGGGGATCGTCGAACTGTGCGTCGTCGACCGAGGCCGTCCAGGAACGGTACCAAGTCTTGAGCTGACGGGCGACATAACTGTCGCGTTTGCCTAAATCGCCCAGGCCCACTTCGTCCGGATCAACGCTGTGGAGATCAGCGAGGACGTCGATAAACGAAAATGCGGTATTGCGGCGTTCGGCCTCTGGAATGAGGGCATTTGTATCATCAGCCGTGTACAGAGGCTTGCCGTTCACCCAGCCCATGACATAAAACCAGGCACCCGTGATGTCTGGGCTTTCGCAAAATCCGTAGGCGGCTGGGACCGGAACGGGGGTTTGGCCGAGGGCCGATATTAGCGCCCATTCGCGGCTCATATCATGGGCTTTGGGAAGAAGTTGGCCCTCCGGAGGGCGGCGGATAACCGCATCCTTGCCGTTCATATCTTTCAGGCGATACGTCAAATTCGAATGGCCGCCTTCGAGCCGGGTCCATTCGAACGGGGGCTTCAGGTCAGGGACATTTTCCGCGATCCAAGCTTCGACAGCACTGACTTTGTATCCGGGTAGATCCGACTGCATATTCAATGTCCTAATTTAGCAAATGCAATTGTGGTTGCTTACGGATCAAATGTTTCCGCCAATTCGACTGAGCCGCCAGATGTTAATACGGGACAGCCTTTCGCCATTTCGATAGCATCCTCGACAGTGTCGGCTTCGAAAACCCCGTATCCGGAAACCGGGTTTGGGCCTCCGTCGCTTGTTACGCCACCGTCACTGTGCACCGTGGTGGACGGGCCCACGGGATTGCCGCCATCGACAACTTTGCTGCCCATTTGACCATACCAGGCGCCCCAGGCCTCCATCGCCTTTTGTTGGTCTTCCGGCGTGTCGGGCATGCCGCCCCCATGGTAGACGAATAGATATTTCGGCATGTGCTCCTCCTCTGCCCTTGGGCTTGTATATGAGCAGAGATGCGGACGGGTGGCAAGTTTAGCCCGATGTGGGACGTACGCTACTCGGCAGGTAACTTAACAGGCGGTTCGTGTTCTTGACGCGACGCGGCCGGCAACAGAAGCAACAATGGAGCGATGAGCACCATTAAGAGCGCTGCTCCCTGGAAATAGGGGGCGTACGTCCCAAGCATATCTCTCGACCAACCTGCGGCCACTGCGCCGGTGGCCGAAAAGGATTGAATGGGTGCGGCCATGCCCATCGCGCGGCCCATGGCTCCGGTTCCAAATGTCGTGGCGTACAGTGTCCCTTGCAAAGGAAGATAGGCGCCCGCGGCAAGTCCCAAGACCGCAAATGCGGAGAGCGCGGTCAGGTATGTCGAGGACAGGCTCAGCGCCACGACGCCAGCTGCCAAAAGAAGGGACGCGGCGATGAAGAGGAATCTGTTGTCTAATCGGTCCGCGAGCGTGCCCACGACCAGTTTGCCAATGATCATGCAGAATGCGAGTGTCGACATGAAAGTGGCGCTGCGCTCAACAGAAATGTCGAGGTCAATGGCAAAGGGCCGGACATTATGCTGCACGCTTGTAAAGACAAACCACGTGATGAGATAGACGGCCGCAAGAATCCAAAACTCGGGACGCACTGCAAACGAGCGGAAACCGGCGTGGGATCCGACCGCGTTTTCTGCGCCGTTCGAATGTCCATGTTCATTGGACAAAATGATCCAAGTGAGCGGTCCCAGAACCAGCACACTCGATAGGGCGAGGACGGCAAATGCCGTGCGCCAATCGAATGCACTCAACAAAAGAGCGATGATAAAGGGAAATATGATCCCGCCCAGTGAGGTGCCTAGCGTGACAATGCCGAGTGCCATGCCTCGGCGCCGGTTAAAGTTCCGTGAGACGAGCGTCATGGCGACGAGAGGTCCGCACATGGACGCGGAAGCAGGCAGAACAAGCGCATAGACTGCCCAAATGACCCAAAGGTTCGGAGCGATGGACACCAAAAACATTCCGCCGACGAAGCAAGCCAGACCGAACGAGACCACAAGCTTTGCAGGAAACAGATCAATCCAGCGTCCGGCGAAAAGAGAAATCACTCCTGCCGCATAGCCGAGCAAAGTGATGGCCATCAGGACGCCGCCTCGGGACGCACCAAACTCCTCCATCCACGGCTCGATCCAGAATGTGAAACTGTAGAAGCCAATTCCAATGACGAAAGCTTGAACTGCAATCATTAGCCCAAGCACTTGCCATTTGTGCTCGGGTAGCCAGTTGGGTATTGGTCGCGATATGTCGCTTGTACTCATGCACGCCCCTCAATCGGGCTCCGCCGATCCAACAGCGCCCCGAGGAACCCCAGGATGCCTATTGGGCCAAAGGCATATGGCGCAGGCGTCGCCCAGAGAACCGAATTGCCATAGATCGCCAGCGACAGGCCCAGCCCTGCAAATCCTAGCGCCATCAGGCTGGAAAACACGACGAGAGATCTATTGCCTATGCGGACAGCGGCAAATAGATACGCCAGCCCCATCATCACCATAATGATGGTTCCCACATGCCAGGTGAAGTAAGAAAGCCAAACGGCCTCCGGAGCAAGATCGTTGGCCGCCATGAGAGGATCGACAACCAGTTGCCCGCCGCCGACAACGTGCCCCACCGCCAACGCCAAAGCGGCCAGACCTGCGAGGATGTAGAGGCCTTTACTCATGCAGGCTTCCCCTTTTCGTCGAGAATTAGCTCAACGATCTTCTTACCGTGGGTATCTTGAAGAAAATGGCCGGCGTCGTCGAAGCCATCGAACCTGGCGTTCATTCGGCCTGCCCAGGTTCTGCCCCACTCCTCCGTAAACACATCATCTGTGCATCCCCAGACGAACTGAACGCCTTTGTCCCAATTGAGGAGCGTTTTGTAATGGAGGGTTTGGGCAGCCGCGTTGCCGTTGTTGTAACTGTCGAGTGGAATGGAGCGAGGAAAGCGGCGAAAACCATTATAGCCCTCGTCGGGCAGTCCCTTATAGGGCGCGGAAAAACCCTCATAGACGTCCGCCGCCCGGCCGGAAAGGTCCGGCACTCTGCCCTCCAAGAAGGCCGGGAAAACAACCTTTGGCGATTCATATCTTCCGCTCACCACCAGCAGGAGTCCAAGGTCGGGTTCGGGGCGATGGTACATGCCGCCTTCATGCCAATTCTTATTCCAGTCTTTGATGCCGTCGGAGTATTTAAACTCGGGATGGTGAAGCCACGTGTTCATGATGACCAGATGCTCGAACCGCTCGGGCATCATGGCGGCTTGGGCAAGACCTGTGGGGCCTCCCCAATCCTGGCAGATAAGAGTGATATTCTTGAGGTCCAGATCGACAATCAGTGACGAGAGGATCTCCGTGTGCCGGGCAATTGTGTGCCAATGGATGTCGATCGGCTTGTCGGAACGGCCGAAGCCCATATGGTCCGGTGCGATGCAACGGTAGCCCGCTTCGACCAGGCCGGGAATCATATCTCGGTAAAGGTACGACCAAGTGGGCATGCCATGGGTCAGCAGCACGACGGGCGCATCTTTAGGACCTTCGTCCACATAATGCATGCGCAGATCCTGCCACTGGTGGTAACTGGGAGCGAAGGGAAAATCCGGCAGATTTTCGAAGTTTTCTTCCGCAGTACGCACAAACTCGGTCATGATTTCCTCTCTTTCCCACTCACCAGGTCCGGCGCACAGTAGTATTGCATTGAGCGGGTAACACAAGAGGCCGGTGCGGGAGGCTGGTTTGTGCCGCTAGCCAAAACAACAAAATGGAACCAGCCGGGTGTTCGATCCGATGACGCTTTTCGTGCTCGATCCGCCGACTAAAGGTCATCCAGTTTCGGAAGCCGCGCCAGCATACCTTCGAGCATCTGCTGTCGAGGCATTGTTGCGAGGGTTTTCGCGAGGCCCTCAGCATCCACACCAACTACATTATGAATGGGTCTGTCTTCGGTGGCGCAGGCGTAAATAACTTCGGCAACTTCAGCCGGATCGGATTGTTTGCCCCCCGCCTTTTTCATGTTGTCTATGATGTCAGCCATATAGGCCCCCATTTTGCGGCCATATTGGCCGTACTCATCCGATCCCCGATCCCACGCATCGTTCGCTGACGTATTAAAGCGCGTATCAAACGCGCCTGGAGCAACGGTGAAGACCTTGATGCCCCAAGCGTGATAGTCCATCGCCAAAGACTCCGTAAAGCCTTCAAGGGCAAACTTGCAGCCGCTGTACAGCGTGGTGCCTGGACCCCCAATCAGACCGGCGACAGATGTCACCGTAATGATTCTGCCTTTTCGACGTTCCCGCATGTGAGGCAGGACCGCTCGGCAGACGTTCATTGTGCCGAACACATCGGTCTCGTAAAGGGCGCGCGCTTCGTCGGCGCTGTACTGTTCGAACAGTCCGTGTGCACCTAGCCCGGCATTGTTCACAAGCACGTCGATCTCGCCAAATCGCTCGATCCCTTCTGCAACGGCCGTGTCAATGGAGGGGATATCTGTCACATCAAGACGTGTCACCAACACACTGTCGAGCTGGGTGAGCCCTGTCTCTTTGTCTGGTGACCGCATGGTCGCGACCACATTCCACCCTTCGGCTTGAAACTTTTTGGCCGCCAGCTTGCCAAAGCCGGATGACGTGCCAGTGATAAGAACGGTTTGGGGCATTGCAGGTTCCTAGTCGGGTGGATGTCCTTTGCTTGAGCTGGAACTGGTTTCGATGTTCCCTGCTGCTGTTTGGTCATTGTAGAAAGTAAAGAGTGGCGCCTAGTGCAGCGTTCGCCCTCCGGTGACCAGCAAGTGTTCGCCAGTTGTGTAGCCTGCCAGAGGACTGGCGAAATAAGAGACGGCGTGTGCGATCTCTTCCGGCTCGGCCATCCGGCCCAGGGGTACCGATTTTTCCGAAGCCTCAATGTGCTCTTTGGGCATGCGGTCCAGTATAGGTGTGCGGGTAATGCCTGGGCACACCGCATTGACCGTAATCTGGTGAGGGGCGAGTTCAAGCGCTAAGGATTTCGTAAAGCCAATCAAACCTGCTTTTGCGGCGGAATAGTCCGTGAACCCCGCCCCGCCTACGAACGCTCGTTCGGATGAGGTGTTTATGATCCGCCCGGTGCGCTTTTCTTTCATGTCGTTTACAACAGCTCGGGTACAGTCGGCGGCGGCCGTGAGATTAAGCGCGATGAAGTCATCCCATTGCCCGGCATCTGCTTTGAGGAAGGAGCGATTTTCCTTGCGTAAACTGCCACCTGCATTGTTGTGGAGGATCTCGATGAATCCCAATGTCCCTTTCGTCTTCTCAAATGCTGCGGTGAGGGCGGCGCGGTCCAACAGATCGAAGGCAATCGGCACGCATTTCTTGCCTTCAGCCTCTATCAGCCGTGCGGTTTCGTTTAAGTCGGTCTCGTTGATGTCCATGATGGCCACATCGGCACCGTCTTGTGCCAGACGAATAGCGGACGCGCGTCCGATGCCAGAGGCGGCACCTGTGACAACGGCGATTTTTCCTTCGAGACTCATATGGATCCTCCTTTCCTTAGAAGCTCCCTCCGGCGCGGGGTGTGTAAGGTTCCTCCAACCTAGCGATTTCTTCATCTGTAAGCTGAATACCTACAGCGGCGATGGCTTGATCGAGATGCTCAATCTTGCTGGGCCCAATGATTGGCGACGTGACGAAGGGCTTTGACAGCATCCAAGCGAGAGCCACCTGGGCGCGGCCAATGCCCCGCTGATCCGCCATGGCGTGGACTTGATCAACGATTTCCTTGTCGCGGCCGCCGCTATATCTGTTGTTCAAGTGGACATCGCTTTCAGACCGCTTGGTTGTTTCGTTCCAGTCCCGGGTGAGGCGTCCGCGAGCAAGCGGGCTCCACGGGATCACGCCAACGCCTTGGTCGAGACACAGCGGCATCATTTCCCGCTCTTCTTCGCGTTGGAGAAGATTGTAGTGATTTTGCATGCTGACAAATTTGTTCCAACCGCGCATTTCACTCGTATAGAGGGCCTTCGAGAATTGCCATGCGTACATGGACGAAGCGCCTACATAGCGAACCTTACCCGACTCGACTGCGTCGTGGAGTGCGCGCAGGGTTTCTTCAATTGGCGTACGATCGTCCCAACGATGGATCTGATAGAGGTCGATATAGTCGGTTCCCAGACGGCGAAGGCTGCTGTCCAACTCGGCCATGATTGATTTGCGGGAAAGTCCGCGGGCATTGCGCCCTCGCCGCATGGGAAAATAGCATTTTGTCGCGATGACCACTTCGTCGCGATTGGCGAAGTCTTTCAGGGCCCGGCCCAAGATCTCTTCGCTGGTGCCCATCGAATAGGCGTTTGCAGTATCAAAAAACGTTATGCCGTTTTCTACTGCATGCTGAATGACTGGGCGTGCTTCTTCTTCCGGCAAGCTCCAGTCATGGATGCCGGGAGTTTCGTTGCCGAAACTCATACACCCACAACAGATTCGGGAGACTTCGAGACCTGTGTTTCCAAGCTTGGCGTACTTCATCATGCATTCTCCGTTTTATTCGTTGTCCAACGGTCAGCTGTTGCTATTGGGCTGGCGCTACACTTCGTCAAATGAACACGGGCGCAGCTAGACCGAACTCGGCCGCCGCGCCCGTTACTGTGGATCCATCTTCAACACGCGGCTCTTTATCCGGCACTCGCCCTCCGTTAATTCGTAAATATCCGTGTACACGCCATGCTGCGTAATGGGTTGCGCGGCTCCCTCGCCCATCGGAGAGACATGCAAAATGAGGTAGACCGTTCCTTCCATCGTGTTTTTTCCGGTCGCCTTGAGGGATGCCGTCGTGACATGGTGCAACGTGCGGCGGTCTTGCGGCATCTCGCTCACGCCCCTCTTTATTTCTTCTCGGCTTATGGCGCTTTGAGTTGGAAGAATGAAACTCGCGTCTTCGGTGAAGAGTTCCGCAACGCCTTCGGCGTTCTTGTTGTCAATCTCCACCGCATACCGATGGATCGTATCAAGACAAGCTCCGGTTTCTTGGCCTGCCAAAGATACATCGCTGTGTCCGATCGCAATGGTAACGGCCAAAGTACAAAGTGAAATTCTGATCGAATTCATGGGCCGATTTGCTCCTCTCGTTTCGCGTTTCGTCGCGCCTCACTCCGGGCGGCGCAGCATGGCGCTTTGGCCTGCGATGGCGAGCAGCGTTCCGTCCTCGGCAAACAGACGTGTATGGCCATGGAAGGCGCCGTTTGCCATACCTAAGATTTGGGTGTCAGCCAGGATCCAATCGGATGCGACTATGCGGTGTATGCGGAGGGTATTGTCAAGACTGGTGCAGCCACGGGTCATGCTTGTGGCGCCGCCGACAAAGTCGCCAATGATGGCGAGAAGCCCCGTCGACATCGGCTCGCCTGCAACGGGCCGAAACCAAAGGCGCTCGATCCCGTCTTCGTCGGACTGATAGGCCATACGCTTTTCGAACCGGCGCTGTAAGTCATCGCAGTCCCGATAATCGGCAGTCTTTACATCACATTCCATCGGCGGGGGGACGCTTGGCATGGAGATGATCTGAGCCTCCGGTCGATCGCTTCGGCCACCGAGAGTGGCGTTCGCCGTCAGGACCAGTCGGTCTCCATCCATGAGAGTCGCGCGGGCCTGAGTTACTTTGCCGCCGACCACCATTTCTTCGACCTCAATGTCTACTGTCCCGGATGCGGGTCCTGCACTGATGAATTGCGCCGTTGTCCAGATGAGCGGCCGGCCGGTCGAATGCTCCATTGCCATTGCGGCTGCGCCAACCGCAACGCCACCCATCAAGAAATGTCGTCCGGGACCCGGTTGCACAGTCGCAGGATCGGTGATGGGCAGACGAAACTGGTTTGGCTCGTCTGTGGAAATGGGCGCGAAGAATGTATGAGAAACGGTCACGGTACTTTTATATATAAAACAAAATCCGAATTATGATTATGTTTATGTTGAATCTTTGGCTACGTCAAGCTAAAAGCTAGGGAATGCTTTCGAACCTCTGTTCGGTTTTGTCTCGGAGGGCCCAATTTGAGCGAGAATCGTTGGATGTCTGATCTGCACTGGACGCGGCCGGGTCAACAGGATCGCAGCCAGAAAACACAGTCAGCTCTGTTGGACGCGGCAGAAACTCTGTTCTTCGAAAAGGGAGTTGAAAATACGTCAGTAGCGGACGTTGCCGCAAAAGCGGGATGCTCCGTGGGCGCTCTTTATCATCACTTCCGCGACAAGAAGGCGCTTCTCTACGCCCTCTATGATCGAATGACGCAAGAGTACCAAGAGATTAGCCGCAACGCGGTCGACTCGGCTCGATGGCAGGGCGCCTCGATCGTCGACATGTTGAGAGGCTTTTTAACATTCGGATTGCAGCTGGCAAAAGAAAGGCCCGGTTTCAAGCATGCGGGTTTAGCGGCCGCCAATATGGACCCCGAATTGCGCGAACACTTCGCGGAGCTGCGGCTTGAAAGCAATCGAAGATTAAACAAGCTTTTGCTTTCACGGAAAGACGAGGTCGGCCATCCGGATCCAATCTTCGCCATCGCCTTTGTCATAGATCAGATTAGCGCTATGCTCCGGTCGCGGAATGACGACTTGCTCAGAAGGACTCAACTGGCAACGTGTACAGAGGACGAGTTCATCGAGGAGGCACTTCAATTGGCCTGCGGGTACTTGGAGATAGAGTTGACATAGTCACATACACGAAGGCCGCTCCATGATTTGGCGGCCTCGATCACGTGAGGAGGAGAACAATGGACTACAGACCCTTAGGGCGCACGGGCGTTCAAGTGAGTCAAATCTGTCTGGGCACCATGATGTTCGGGGGCAAGACAGATAAACCCGACTCGATCCGTATGATCGATTATTCGCTTGGCGAGGGCGTGAACTTCATCGATACCGCAGATGTATATGCGGGGAACGAGAGCGAGCGGATCGTCGGAGACGCCTTGGCATCGGACGGAAAACGCCAGAATGTGATTCTCGCAACTAAATTCAATTTTCCGCAAGGGGAGGATATCAACGCCAAGGGTCTCAGCCGGCGTCACATCATCGAGGCGTGCGATGCGTCTCTGAAACGTCTCAAGACCGATTGGATCGACCTTTATCAGATGCATCGATGCAATGCGGACGTGCCCATCGATGAATCGCTTCGCGCGCTCGATGATCTCATCCGCGCGGGTAAAGTGCGCTATATCGGGGGCAGTATGTTTTCAGGCTGGAAACTCGTGGAATCCCTTTGGGTGGCCAAGGAACTCGGTCTCAACCGTCTGGTGTCCGAGCAACCGGCGTATCATTTGCTCGACCGGACGGTTGAGCGCGAGGTCATTCCCGCCTCCCAATCGTTCGGTCTCGCCGTCATTCCTTGGGGGCCCCTGTGCGGCGGTCTCTTAACGGGCAAGTATAATCGTGATCAAGGGAGCAAAGACGGTCGCTGGCAGGGTGGCAAAGACAATTTCAATCGAGAAGCCACGGAGCGGGCCTGGGACGTGCTTGACGTCCTGCGCGACTTGGCGAAGGAGAAGTCGTGCTCCATGTCCCAATTGGCGCTCGCCTGGCTTTGTGCGCAGCCGGGTGTGACTGCGCCTATCATTGGTCCACGGACGTATGAACAAGTCGAAGATAATCTTGGCTGTGTTGGTGTGGAATTGAGCCAAGAGGATTTCGATCGAATAGACGAGTTGGTCCCGCCGCGCGCTGCCGTGGTTCGCTATTACGACGAGGCGGCGGCGGTCGACTTTCGGCCCAATCAACATCGAAACTTGATTTGAGCGAAAACCTAGTAAGAGAGGAAAGCGGTTCATGGAACTCACCAACACGTCTGCTGTAATTACCGGCGGCGGCAATGGAATTGGCCGAGCCATCGCATTGGCCCTCGCGGACCAGGGGGTGAATGTTGGGATTGGAGACTTGGAAAAAGGTGCTGCGATGGAGGTGGCCGCCGAAGTTCGTGAGCAAGGCGTGAGCGCATTCGGTCTCGAAGTCGACGTCATGAATGAAAACGATCTAAAGGAATTGGCGGATGAAGCCTGGCGCCAATTCGGAAGCGTGCAACTCCTCTTCAACAATGCTGGGATTGTGTTGCCACCAAAACCGGTCATCGAAACAACGAAGGCAGAGTATGACTGGTGTTTTGGGGTCAATGTGGAAGGGGTGATGAATGGTATGCGCGTGTTTGGTCCCAAGTTCGTAGCTTCGGACCGACCGTGCTGGATCGTCAACACCGGCTCAGAGCATAGCTTGGGTGTTCCCCACTCCCACCGCGCACTCTACACCGCTACCAAGCATGCTGTCCTCGGATTGTCCGATGTTGCGCGCCGGGAGTTACCGGATCATGTAGGCGTAAGCGTCCTGTGCCCCGGTGTTACGGATAGCTCGATTTGGCGAGCAGGCGAACGTCGCCCAGAAAGGCTAGGCGGGGCTGAAAAGGCCGACGAAAGATTCGGCGTTGGCATGGCTTTGGGAATGCCTGCGGAAGATGTAGCCCGATGTGTCATTGAGGCAATTCAGGACGAAGACTTTTACATTGTGACGCACGCTCATGTTATCGAGTATCCGTGCGGCCGTTGGGCGGAGATCGAGAGTGCGTTCAAAAAGCAGTCGCCGCGATATGACGGTGATGATCAGTACACAATGGAAGGTATTCTGGCCCGCATGAAAGCGTCCAATTGAAAAAAGTGCGAGAAGAAAAACACAAGGAGGCCCATGTCCGACACTGCCAATCTGTACGACCCCGCTTGCTAGGCGAATACAGACGAGATCCATGCTATTTGGGCCGATTGGCTCGAAACTAAATGCAAATGAACGAGGCTTTTAGAATGTCAAAAAGTATCTTCCTAATCGTCGAATCAGAAATTGCGCCAGGCAAACTTGCCGAGCTGAAAGACGTCATTTCTCGCGTTGTGGCCCACGTAAAAGCAACGGAGCCCAATACCCTTCTTTATAGCTGGTACATCAACGAGGCCGAAACGGAACTGAGGGTGGTAGAGCAGTACGCCGATTCCGATGCAGTTCTTTTTCACGGCCAGAACTATGCCAGCTTCGCAAAAGAACTCGCGGACCTCAGGACCGTCAAACGAATGACCGTGTGCGGAGAGGTGTCGAAACCATTGAAAGACGCCCTATCCAAAGTAGGCGCAGAGTTCCATTCTCATATCGACGGCCACTTCGGGGCCGCGTAGGAGAGGGCGAATAAGCTATGAACAAGAGCGAGACAACACTTTGCGTCGTTGGGGCCAGCGGATTTGCCGGCTCTCACATCGTACGGGCGGCTCTAGATAAAGGCTACCGCGTAAACGGAACCCTGAGGGACAAAGACGATGCGCACAAGGCGCCTTATCTGAAAGCTCTGCCCGGCGGAGATCAGCTCATTTTGTTTAGCGGCGATATGTCGGCTACTGAAGACTTTGATGCGCCGCTCGCTGGCGCAGATGCGGTGTTCATTGCTTGCCTTATCCCGACCTATAAGGGCCCTTCGGGCACTCTGGCGCGGGAAATGGAGGATGAACAGGGCTATGCCGAAATCATTATGCCGACCGTAAACGGTTGCCTGAACATTATGGAGGCGGCCAAGCGGCAAGGTGTGAAGAATGTGATAATCTGCAGCAGCACGAGTAGCACCAATCCGATACCGCCTGTTGAAAAGAAAAACGAAATTGATCACTGGTCGGATGAGAAAGAGCAGTGCCGTGCGAAGAAATACACGTCGGCGACCAAAACGATCATGGAAAAGGCGGCGATGAAGTTCGCCGAGGAGAATGGCATGCGCCTTAGCATTCTTCTCCCCACGGGAATGTTCGGGCCGGTGATTTTGCCGGAGCATATGGAGCGCTATCCTCACGCCTGGATCAGGGGGATGCTGAATGGCGAGTCGCCACGCCATGCAAAGATGCCGGATGACTCCATGTCGCTCATCCATCTGCATGACTTGGCGGATCTGTTCCTAGCCGCTTATGAGAACGCCAATGCCTCAGGCCGCTACTTTGGTGTTTACGACAGTTGGCATTGGCAGGACATTTATGCTGAACTGGAAAACCTTATTCCCGGACTGAAGGTTCCCGCCCCTCTTGATGTTGAGCCGGCTCCTCCCACCGGGTTTGACTTTAGCCGCCGGGATAGCCTCGGGGTCACCGTCAGGGACATCCCGACAATCCTTCGGGATACTGTAGAATGGATAAGGTCGGAGCCATTCGGATAGGTCGTCACGTCCCGCTGCGGCTGGAAAGCGATGTTCGAGATTGACGTGCGCAATACCTCGATTCGCGTGGTTTGCTGACTTACTTGGGTCAAACCCATTGAGGCATATAGTCTTCATTGTAACGTGCGCCAAAGCTGCCGTTCGGCAGGATCTCCAGGACTCGTTCTAAATCATCCGGGTTTAGATCTAGGTCAGCGCCCGCTGCATTCTCGGCCAGTCGTTTTCGGCTGCGCGTGCCGGGAATAGGAACGATATCCTCACCGTGGGCGAGCGTCCATGCGAGCGCCAACTGGACGACCGTGGCATCCATCCCGGCAGCAAGCTCGCCGAGTTGCTTAACTGCCTTCATGTTCTTTTCGAAGTTTCCGGGCTGACGGCGTGGGTCTGACCGGCGGAAGTCAGTTTCCTCGTGGTCTGCCGCAGGCTTCACGTCACCTGTCAGAAAACCACGACCAAGTGGGGAATACGGGACAAATCCAATGCCGAGTTCCCGCAACACCGGAAAGAGAACCTCAACATCCCGCTCAAAGATGGAATACTCCGTTTGAAGAGCAGTCACAGGATAGACCGCGTGGGCGCGCCTAATGGTTTGTTCACCGGCTTCACTCAGCCCCAAATGCTTTACCTTCCCTTCTCGGATAAGGTCGCCCACGGCACCGGCAACATCCTCAATGGGTACATTCGGGTCGGGGCGATGCTGGTAGAGGATGTCTATGTGATCCGTCTGCAGATAGGTCAAGCTGTTCTCGGTGACTTTGCGAATGTTCTCGGGATTGCTGTCGAGCCCGAAACTTTGAGTGAATCCGAACTTGGTCGCGATTACCACTTCATTGCGGAAATCTTTGACGGCACGGCCGATGAATTTCTCATTCTCACCCCAGCCGTAGAGTTCCGCCGTGTCAAAGAATGTGATGCCAAGATCAAAAGCGCTTTGGACAGTGGCCAGAGCTTCTGCTTCGTCACTCGCTCCGTAGGCCAAGTGAATGCCCATTGCGCCATAGCCTATGGCCGAAACAGTTGGTCCGTTTGCACCAAGTCTGCGCGTTTTCATAAAAGGGCTCTTCTCTGCTTCATCTGTTCCCAATAATCGGTCTACGCAACCATGTTTGGATGAGCAAAAGCAAGGTCTGATTGCAGCTTTGCTCGACGGTCTATTCGTACTGGCGATCACGTTCGCGATTCAAGTCTTTACACACTGACCCCGGGGAGCTTTTGCAGACTTGCCGTCTAGGGTCTAGAATTTCGCGGCGTCGCCTACTTCTTCGCGAGAATCTCAAAGCCAACGTCGCGCAGGGTCTTTTCGCTCAAACCTGTTAGGCCCGCATCGAACTCCACGGACCCGGCGGCGATCATGAGGAAGGCCCTTACCTTTGCATCGGTCTTTGCGAAACCAATTTCCCGCAATTGGGACTCCAAGTAGCCAAATCCAATGAGGTCGAATTCCTGCACAGCCGCCGCCGCTTGGGCGCTGATGTTTGCCCACGCACGCATGGCATAGGCAAGCTTTGCGAAATGGGTTCTTGCGGACGTCCGGCCAATGGCTTTGAGCCTCTCGACCGGCGTGCCAAGATTGTTTGCGCCTGCTTGGTCCAGAATGCGCTGCCATTGTTCTTTAGCATAATATTCCGTGAGCGCATGATGATACGCGTCCATGTTCTTGAAGTGATGATAAAAGCTGCCACTTGAGACGCCCAATTTCTTTGTGAGCGCCCCGATCCGAACGCCTGAAATCCCTTGGGTCCTCAGTACGGATTGGCCTGCTTCGATCCATTGCAATTGGGTGACGCCTGTTCCTGTTCGGCTCATTTTCTCCTGATTCCCTGGCCATAGACTCGCTTAAGCCAATTCCCCTTGAAAACATAACATAGTATATGTTATGTTTTCAAGCATGGTATTCAATCCAAGGAGGTCATGATGGGTTCTCTTACATCCGAGCAGGCCATCGAACAGGCCCAAGCGTTGGCTCCGCTCTTTCGCGACAAAGCACGCGAGGCAGAAGTGGCTCGGCGCCCCCTGGATGACGTCATTGACGCGGTGCGCGACAGCGGGCTCTATTCCATGATGGTGCCCCAGTCTCTGGGAGGACACGAACTTGATCTTGATACGTTCTTTGAGGTGACTCTTATCCTCTCCAAAGCCGATGCGTCGATGGGCTGGCTCACCGCCTTTTACATCGAGCATAATTTCTGGTTTCTCAAGTTTCCGCGTGAGGTGATTGATCGGTTGTTTGAGTCGGCGACCTATATACTGGCGCCCGCCTCCCTCAATGTGGGTGCAGGAAAAGCCACCCGGGAAGACGGCGGGTTCCGTCTCAGCGGACGCTGGCAGTGGGGAACCGGCATTGTCCACGGAACATGGGTTATGGCGGGGGCACTCGCCGACGGTAAAGATGCTACGCCGACGCCCTATTTCTTCCTTATGCCGAGGGACGATGTTGAGCCGATCGACAACTGGCATATCGCCGGTATGTGCGGCACCGGATCCTGGGACTTCGAGATTAAAGATGTGTTTGTCCCAAACGCCTATGCGGTGCCTTTTCTCGACTTGCTCAGCGTTACCAAGTCGGCTGATCCCGCATTTCAGGCTCCGCTCTATCAAACGCCGCTTCTCCCCATTCTTGGTCTGACGGCGGCCACACCTCAGCTGGGGGCGGCCCAAATGGCTCTCGAGGCCTACTGTGCACAGACGAAAGAGAAGATCGCGAAGAATGTGACACGGGTTGGAGTGGCGCCAGACTCGAAACATGTCGCCATCGCCGAGGCGGGACTCACGATCGAAACCGCAGAGCTCCTGCTCCGAGATGTCCTGAAGGATATGATGGAAAATCGCGGCGACTGTAGCCTCGAAGACCGAAGCCGTTGGATGTCACGTATGGCGCACGCTGTCTTTCTATGTCGGGGGGCGGTGCATACCATCAACGGCGCCGCGGGCGCGAGCGGGAATTTTTTGGATAATCCGATCCAAAGGGCGATGCGGGATGTCAACACCGCCTCGTGCCATGTTGTCTTCGACAAAGACGCTCGGTACGGTGACTATGGCAGGTTGTTGTTCGGTCAGGATCCGACCAACATGTTGGTATAGCGAACCATTTGAGGGGAATGCATCATGACAAGGTTGCTTTATGTTGAAGCCAGTCCGCGCAAGCAAAACTCTTACTCTTCGCGTGTGGCGCAGGCATTTTTGGAAAGCTATCAGGAGACGCATCCTGACCATGACGTGGAGCAGTTCCCTCTCTTCCAGGTGGATCTGCCGCCCTTCACCGCAGAAGGAGCCGATCAGAAGATGGAGAACATCATGAACCGGTTCGCCGGCGGAGACGGGATTGAGGCGATTGGCGAATGGGCGGGGGTCATGGCGGAAATCGGCCGGCTCGAACGCGCGGACAAGGTTCTACTGTCCTCTCCGGTTTGGAATTATTCTTTACCTTATCGACTTAAACACTGGCTGGACCTGGTTGTGCAGGTGGGAGTGACAGTCCTCGTCAATGAAAAATTCGAGTATATCGGGCAGCTGATCGGGCGGCGCGTGCAGATCATCACGTCCAGCGGCAGTTCGTATGAAGAACGCTTCCCACTTCCAACGGATGGAACGAAGACGGACTTTATGCATCCCTATCTTGAGCACATTTTCAGATTTCTTGGGTTCGAGGACATCCGCACGCTCCGTGTGCATCCGACCGGCATCCCTGGACCTGATCTCGAAAAAATGGTCGCAGAAAAGGAGGAAGAAGCGCGGGCGGCGGCGAAGACGTTTTAGGCGTACGCTGCCACGTTACTCCATCATTTCAAAACCTTGAACGGCGCCTCGCTACCTAAGAGGTAATTGATCCGATTGCGTGCCAAATGTATGCAGCGGATGTGGAACCCGAGGATTAGATCCTTAGCGAGTCCGCACCCTCGAAGAGACAGCACCAGGAGCGGTACGAGGTGAGCGACTTTCAAGCCATGGTGGACGCCGGTGCCCATCTCCCGGAGCACATTCGCCCTTGGCTGTTATGGATGCAGGTGATTTTGTTTGTTGGGCCCATCGTGTTTATTCGCTATAGGGCCGCGCGGTGGCTCATACTTGCACAGATTGTGAATGTCGTCGTGGCCTATTCGGTTTTTGTTGCCGAAGGGAACGATATCACAAAATTGTTTGGTCTTGGTCATTTTGCTTGGCTCATACCTCTCTGGTTCTTCGTGCGCGATATACCAACCGATAAGTGGCTTGCCTATCGCGTGTACGCTGGTATCGCAGCCATGACCATCGCCATCAGCTTGGTGTTCGACGTGCGCGATACCGCGCAATGGATCCTCGGAGATCGAGGGTCTCTTTTGGTGTACGACGATCCGTGAGCCAAGCAGTCATCGCAGTTACTCAAGATTTGCAATCCGTGGACACATGTAAGTTTGTTTATCCATCTGAGACAGAGGGATCCTAAGTAATGATTTCCGATCGGTGCTGAGAAAGGAGACTTAGCATTTTCTCGTGATCACCCACGAGGCGCAACACCAAATGGTCTGCGCCTGCCTCGACATAAGACCGCAAGAATGTGAGCACGTCGTCGAGCGCGCCTCCGCAGCATGATTGGAATTGGCGCATGATGTTGGCGGGCACTGAGTAATAGTCCTCCAAGTATCTGTTGATGCGGGTATCGGCGGTGCTCGGATCATCCTCGATCGCGATTGTGAGATATATTGCTGACGTGAGATTGCTTCGGCCGGCGGCCTTTGTGGCTTCTAAAAAGATCTGCCGATTCGAAGAGAATCCCTCCGGATTTGGACCAATCGGAAACCAGCCATCATAGTGTTTCGCCGCCCGTTCGATTCCTACGGGAACGCTGCTCGCCATCCAAATGGGCGGACCTCCCGGGCGGTGTGGGACGGGCGCCAAGCGGCTGGGCTCGACTTTCCAGAGACCCTCCCAACTTACTTCTTGTCCGCTCCACAATGCCCGGCAAAGCTCAAACCCTTCCATCATGCGGCCGACCCGTTTTTCGAAGGGGACACCGGCGGCTTGAAATTCGGCGCGGACGGACGGGGCATCCGCGGCAATTCCGGCACCCACGACGAGGCGGCCTTCGCTGATTTGATCGATCGTCGCCAATTGTTGGGCCAGGATCACAGGATTGCGTAGCATGGGGAGCAGGACCGCTGTGCCCATTTCAATACGCGGAACCGCCGCCGCTACACCGGCCAAAAGCGTGAGGGGATCGTGACGGGGCCGCGCTGTCAAAGAGTCGCCCGCCCAGACCGAGTCAAATCCAAAGCCCTCAGCGCGCTTTGCGGCTTCGATCAGTGACCGTGCGCTGTGGTCGTTCTTCATGATGCCTTCCCGCGTGGGGAGCAGGTATCCAAATTTTGGCGACATAGTTTGGTCCTCAACAAATGAGTCGGTGGCGAGAATACACAAACGATTATTTTGTGCTACGTCGGTGACGGCATACCTGTTTCACGCAAAAGGGCTATTCCATGAAAATCGGCGTTTCACTTCCCGTTCGCGAAATGAAGGACGACTTGCCGTCAATCGTCAAGTTCGCTCAGCTTGCTGAGGAGCTAGGCTATTCCCATCTTCGCGTTCCCGACCTCGTAATGCGACCCAACAGCGGCCACCTGCACGAGCCCATGACATTGATGGCCTATATTGCCGCCAAGACTGAGCGGATCGAACTGGTTCCGTCCGTAATCGTGTTGCCTTCCCGGCAGACGGTCTATGTTGCGAAACAGGCCGCAGAAGTGGATGTGCTTTCGGGTGGACGTCTGCGATTGGGGGTCGGCGTGGGCGGCAGTAAAGAAGAATATGAGGCCCTTGGCGAAGACTTTGCGACACGGGGCGCGCGCTGCAATGAGCAGTTGGCGCTACTCAAAAAACTGTGGACGGAAGATGAGGTTGAGTTCTCAGGGCGTTGGCATACGATTTCAGGTCTGGGGCTCAATCCCCTTCCCGTGCAACGGCCTATCCCTGTCTGGATCGGAGCAATTCCAATCCCCAGCGAGCCCGTCGTCAAACGAATTGGAACGTATGCAGATGGCTGGTTTGTGCTGTGCTCGCCTGAGGAGTTTTATGAGGTGAAGAGCGGTATCGACCAAGCAGCAACGGTGGCCGGTAGAACGCCGGAAGACATCGGAACGGAGGCCGGTGTGGCCGTCGTTGGTCCCCGCGAAGCGGAATGGCAAGACCGCGTGCGCGGATGGCAGGAGATCGGGCTGACGCATCTTTGCCTGCGGACCTTGGGAGGTGAACTGACGCCTCAGCAACATCTTGATAAGCTTAGAGAAATTGTTCCGGACATTCCAAGACAATAGTTCTTTTCCAAGTGCTCCTGAGTTTCACAACCCATCCTCCATTCCGATAATGCATATCTCTTCCCGCTTTTAGGTCTTTGACATAATTTCATACAAACTACTATTATGTCGATGACCTAAATTGATAAAATGGACCTTACGATGCCCTCTCCTTTTTCTTCTGACGCAGAACGCGGCGCCTTTCTCGCCGAGCCTCGCCTTGCAATCCTCATTTCGTCGCGTCTAGACCACTCTCCCATTGGAGTTCCTGTATGGTTTGATTGGAACGGTAAGCACATCAAGATGTTTGCGGACAAGTCATCGCCCAAAGTACGCAGGCTGAAGGCGAATCCCCGCGTTTCCGTCTTGGTTACCAATCGGCTTGACGAAAAGGAAGCCTGGGTCGCGTTCGACGGTGACATCACCATTTCAGAAGAAGGGGCATTCGCGTTGGCCGAAAAACTCGCACCGCGCTATTGGGATTTGGACGATAAGGAAAAACGCGCCACATTCGACCTATGGAAATCAGCGCCCGATGCGTTTTGTCTCTTGTCGATGAAGCCTGAGAAGATACGCAGCGGTGCCTGAGCGCAGGAACCAACTTTGATTGGGAGACGGGGATGTCCACTTTGCTCTATAGAATTATCAATCCCATCGTGAAGGCGCTTCTTCGCTCGCCCCTTCACGGTGTGATGAGCGGCAACACTCTGATCATTGAGTTTACAGGCCGTAAATCTGGGCGTTCGCTCAGCACGCCGATCAGCTATTGGGAGAATGAGGGCCGCGTGCATGCATTCACGTCTAAGGCGAGCAAGTGGTGGCTGAATCTGCAGAACGAAGCACAGGTTCATCTCGTGATTAAGGGCAAGCGTATTGCAACCGTCGCCCATGTCGAATCGGAAGATCTTGAGACAATTATTCGTATGCAAACCGCGTTTTTGAGAGCCGTTCCGCGCGATGCTCAGTTTGCTGGCGTGAGATTAGATGAAAACGGAGAACCAAACGCGGACGATATTCGGGCGAATGCCGGCGAGATGGTCTATTTGAACTTTGGGTTGGGTCAATAGAGTCTCCGTCGGCAGAGGTGTGTAGAATGAGGAGAGCTGTGAGGGGACGACTTAGCAGAGATGAGCCCATACTTCAGATAAAGTTCAAACGAATTCCGCAACAGCCTCGAGTAAAACATCAGAGCGGTGGAGCATGAACTGCCCACCCTCGGCTTCGGTCACGGGAAAGTCGTGAGTCGCGGCAAACGATTTGACATCTTCAATGGACACGACCGTGTCGTCGGGCGAATGGAAAATGCGCACCGGACACCGAACTTCACTTGGGCTGTTAGGCCACTGGGCTAGCAAAACCTGCGAGTCCATGCAGAAGCCATGAGGGCCTGCCGACACCGCGTGATGCACGCCTTCGAGTGCGACTTGCCGGATCAATGGATCCCGAAGCGCGTCCAGGTCTGCCGGAGATGATTTGTACAGGGCGTACAAAAAACGATCTTCATGTCCCGCCTTTATCTGAGATATACCGGCCCGCACAAGAAACGGCAGAAGTTTGGGCGTGTGTAGCGCCGTATACGCGATCACACGCTGGCGCGGCGGAAGAGATCTGATTTGGCGCGCTTCGACTATGGGAATAGCTCCGCTTACGGATATGATGGCGCGCGTAAGTTCTGGTCGGAAGGCGGCAAATTGGAAAGCATAGACCGCACCCATCATGTGCCCAGCAATGACGGCATGCTCTACTTTCAAGCAGGCCAACAACTCGTTCACATCCTCATTGAGGCGTTTGCAGACCCAGTCTACTGAATCCATCCGCAGTCGATCGGATCCGCCGTATCCGGGACGAGAGGGAGCAATAATTCGCAAACCGCGGTCGCGAGCGTGTTCGGCGATCTTGCTAGAAAGGCGTGGGCCGCTCAAAATTCCGTGAAAGAACAAAACTGGTGTTCCGCTGGGATCGCCCAACTCAAAATACGAAAGGCACCGACCATCCGACAATTGGAACGTGCGTTCGACTGCATGATCCTTGGGAGTGCTGAGAACATCCGTCTTTGGAAAGTCAGCATGATCGACCAGAGCATGAGTGAAACAGAAGGAGAGGATGAGACGGACCAAATCGCTTTGCCCCGACGTTCCAGTTTTGCGAAAGATAGATTTCAGTTGAGATCTGACCGTGTCGACACTTGTTCCCCGCGTATCGGCGATCCACTGAAGTGTCACTCCCGAGGCAAGCGCGGATACGATGTCAGTTTCAGCACTGGTCAGTGAAAACATATCCGTGAGCTGTGTGCGTAACTCATTTGTAAGCTGAGGAGAAACGAAAATCAGCAAATGGCGGTCTTGTTTCGTCTTACTTGACCGGGAACCTATCGTCAGTTTATGGCCGATCAAAATATAAGTTTGGCGATTGCTTTGATGGGTCATTCTGGCTGACAGAGATGCGAAATGCTCCCCGCCAGAACGGAGCCAGGCCCGCACATCGCTTTCGGCGCCTTCATCGCCCAGTAGAGATTTCAGGTCCAGTTGCCGGTCGGGCCCAAGCGGGACTGCCAGAGATGAAGTTAGACTATTCTTCGCGACGACGCACCCGCTTGCGTTCAGTACAATCGCAGGGCTCGGGATGTGTTCGAGGAACTCTTGCTCCGTGTTCGTTTCCTTGGACCGGGTTCCTACTTGCTCGAGAATCTCAAACGCTTGGGAAAAGTGCGTCTCTACTTGGCGATGGATCAGCTTAATGCGACTTGTACTAGCGATGAAATCCCGCGGCGAGCCAGCGGTAAGGTAAGCCTGCCAGGTGTCGAGAAGCTGATCGTAGTGCAGGGGGTCGAGGGCCGCAGCGTAAGTGTCGCTAACGAGTTGCTCGACTGCCGGTCGACCCGCCGGATGGGTTGAAACGGCCGCCGCTTGCCTCTCCTTTTGATTGAGTTCCCCTTCTGCGCTCAGACCCTCTTCCTGCTCGTTTGCCATTGAATTTCCCCAGTTTTAGCGCCCTTTTGGTCTTATGACCTCCACTTTACCCCATTTGGGGGATGTATTGAAATGCGGGGTCCTCCAAGTTCAGGCTCGCAAATGCGCAGCGCTTCGACAGGAAAGTCACGATTGGATGAAAAAGAGATATTGGGTTCCGATTGCGATCTCAACACTCATGGCGATCTGGGGGTACGCCCAAGCGGCGCGCGCGCTCACTCTTCCCGAAGCTCATTTGGCGTTGGAGGCTTCGGCCTTCAACGCCGCTTTTTTTGTAGATCCTGTTAAGCCTGAAACTGCCTTCAACTGGCTGGCACAGACTCTTGAAACAGAGGGCCCAAATACGTGTCCTGAGAGTACGGCGAGGTGAGTTCGTCATCACTATCGCTTGTTTCTGGACACGGCGCGGGACAACCGAGATCAAGTTGGAAGCGACACTTATGTGCTTCTGGTGTAGTCCCAGAATCCAAGGAGCGTCAAAACTCAGTTTTAGATAATGGGCAACACTTTCGGACGGATGACCGGCTCACGATCTAAACAACGTCGATTGTCAGATCGTGTAACCTAAAGCTCTAAGGCCGGGTTCACACGCGCCGAGAAGCTCATCTTGTTCCCGTCTACTGAGGTTTTGCCAGCGATGATCTGATTGATGCACTCTCTTCGACATCTCAGCCAGCCAGCCTTCATCACAGAAGCCGGGATCTATGAACTCCATCAGTTGGCGAAGCGCCTTGTTCGGATTAGCGGACAATTCCTCATAAGACAGATTTAGTACTTGTTCGTCGGGAAGTGTTGAGAGGTCGTCCAATCCGACACGGATCATTTCGGACCAGAACTCACCAAGGCCTCTGAGCGATAGAGGTCTGTCTCTTCTTTTTTCGATGTTCAGAAAGTAGCTCAAATGGTTTTCAACTTCCGCTACCAGCCTGCATTCGCCCAACCGGAATGGTTTGCGCAGCAAGTCAACGCCCATTCGCTTGGTGTTGATCCAGGTGCTGGCGATGTAGCGCGTGGGCGGATGATTGAGCATCGACATTACGACATCTCTTCCGTCGCGATAGATATGGACAAACTTTGCTTCTGGAAATTTGGCTACCAGCGAGTTGGCGATCACAAGTGATGCACCGGATCGCTCAATCCATTTGCGGCGCTTTAGTCTCGCACATAACCAATTAAACAAGCGGGCATACTGCGTTGAAACTTCTGCCGTACTCCAGGACTTGACCTCTTCCTCAATTTCCAAAAAAAGCGTATCGGGATCATTTGTGATATGAGGAAGCATAACCCCAACGATGGGCGGAATGTTCTCGGGAGTGAATAAACTCTCTTGCCGAAACTCGTATAGAAATTCAGGCGAGTGTTCGGGAGTCAGGAGTTTTTTCACGGATGGACTTGGCTCGGACAAAAGCTTCCAAAAAGATGCGGCGTCCATCTTTTTGTATATGAAACTACGTGAGATGAAGGTAATGAAAAACTCGGAAACGCTGAGAAGATCTGCGCGAGTGTTAAGCATGTCAGAAACCAGGGTGGATCCGCACCGCCCCGAACCGACGACAAACACCCCTGCGGGCGCAGACTTTTGGGCTTTCGTGTCCGACAAGGGCCCTTGGAGCATACTCAGAACAATTACAGTTACGCACAGACCATCTATATCATAACACGTAATCTGTTCTAAAGCAGCGTCGCAATCATCTGAATTAAGCAAAAAATTATCGCCACAAAATTGTGGATAAGACCGCTGTTTCTTGCTTTGATTGGGCAGAAGGCCTGGCCGGATAGGGATCACACAAATCCATCTGTCAATCCGAATCAGAACAAGACGCTTTTCCTAACGTTCCCGTTCTGCGGAGCAGGTCTAACTGCGTTCCGCTCCGCGTTTTGTCCACCCTAGGATCAGTCTTTGCCTATCTAAACCGCCTCCAGCCGAGCCGGGACAAACTTGTGAAACGGGGTCCCCAGATATTTATCCTTGAAGCGGAGTGAAGTGAGTTCGTTAACGCTGACGCCGGTGAGTTTGTCCTTACCCGTCTCGTCCGGATAGAGAAGACCTAGGCCGTTAGGCAGAGAAAGTGTGCCGGGCTTCATGCGTTTGTCGTGGGCGATCAGTACTTCAGCTTCGCCCGCATGAGTCACCACCTTAGCCCGGCCGCCGTCTTTCAGGCCGGCTGCCGCTGCGTCTTCGGGATGGATGGACATGGAAATGGCGTCGTTCGACTTCATCCAATCCGGGTTGCGAATCGCTGTATTGGCCGTGTACGAACGGCGTTCTCCAGCAGCCAGGATGAGAGGGAAATCGCTGTCTAACTCCACGAGGTCCGTCATGTCGCCAAGCGCTTCGACCTCGTCCAACATCTCGGCGATGTTGAGGCGCAATTTCTTGTCATCGAATCCGACCTTGGCGAAGCCTTCATTCTCGTCCTCGATGCTGAACACTGTACCGGACCGGCCAGCGATAATGGCTTCGAAGAGAGCATTGCCGAGTTGGGCGCCCTCGCCCTCATAGCCTGCCCGCTTGACCCCTTCAGGATTGGTCATGGCAAAGCGCTGGGCCATGCCCCAATAGAATGACGCCGCAGCGGCGCCGTCCGGCAAGGAAGGCCCAAGAGTTCGGTAAAGGACATACGGCAGATATTTGAACATATTTGGATCGCCGGAAACGAATTGTGTGAAGGCATCCGAATACTCTGCGAGCCCCTTTTGGGCCGCCTCCTTCAAGGGCTCAAGAGATGCAGGATCGATTACATCCAACGCCTCAAAGATCCGTGCATGGATTTCCGGCTCGGACAATGTATTGCCGACCGGCTCCAGTACCGGCGCCCGCAAATGATGAACGTTTTCGGGATACTCGAAATTGAAGAACGTGGCCTCCCATTTTTCGTATTGGCTGGAGGCGGGAAGGACATAGTGGGCTTCCCGCGCCGTCTCGGTCATGGCCACATCGATCACCACCACCAGGTCGAGGGCGCGAAGCGCCTCGCGCCACTTGTGTGAATCCGCCATGGAATGGGCAGGATTGCCGCTCTCGATCCACATGGCCCGATAACGGTTCGGATGGTCCGATAGAATTTCGTCTGGCACCGTATTACAGGGAACCAGGCCGCCCACGATGCGCGCGCCAGTGACCGGTGACTTTTTATGGCCGGTCTCATAGCCATTTTCGTCATCCGGGCCAATGTCGGACATCCCAAAGAACGGTCCGGTCAATTGAGACAGAACGGCCATCGTGCCAGGCCGGCCAAAATTGCCCGTGACCGCCATGAGCAAGAAGTTTAGATAAGAGCCCAAGGTCGAATGGGGCGCCATCTGAATGCCCAGGTCTTCGTAGTGAGCAGCCGTATTGGCATTGGCTATCGCTTCGGCAGCCTTCTTGACGTCTGCCGGGTCAAGTCCTGCATAGTTCGCATAGTCCTCAACAGGAATGTTCTTGAAGCGCTCCAAGACCGCCTCGACGCCTACTGCGTGTTCTGCCAGCCAGTCGCGGGGAACAAGATCTTCCTGCAGAATATGAGCTATCATAGCCGATGTGGCCCAGGCATCCCGGCCGGGCTTCACCGGCAAATGAATGTCGGCGAATTCCGCCGTTTCCGTCAGACGGGGATCCATCACGATCAGAGTACGGTTCGGATCCTTTGAAAGCTCCCGTATCGCAATCCGGGCGCGTTGGAAGCCGTTTGACTGCCAAGGATTCTTTCCGGCGATAAACACGGTTTGAGCGTGGTGAATTTCGCCGTGCACATTGCCACCGAACATGCGGGCCATGATCCAACCGTAGCCGGTCTTTTCTTGCGCAAGCGCGTTGGTTTTGTATTTCATGCCCAATGCGGAGCTAACAGAGCCAAAGTAGGCACCCCCCAAATGGTTGCCTTGCCCGCCACCGCCATAGCGAAAGATCTTGTCACCCCCGTGTTCGTCTCGGATGGCCTTCATCTTGGATGCTACTTCCGAAATGGCGGTGTCCCAATCAATTTCCTCAAAGGTGCCATCCTCATTGCGGCGGAGAGGCGTGGACAGACGGTCTTTGCCGTTCTGGTAATAGTCGATCCGCAGGGCTTTATTGCACGTATATCCCTTCGAAACGGGGTGGTTTTTGTCGCCTTTGACCTTAACAATATGTCGGCCGTTCTCGCCGCCGGTTTGTACAAGAATGCCGCAATTCGCATAGCAAAGGTTGCATGCGGTCGGTTTCCACTCTGAACTTTGGGTCGCGTCGGACATGTGTTTCTCCAACAATTCTGCGCTTTTTTCTAAAACCTATTCCATGACATTGTTATGATCATAACCGGGACTGTCCTATCGGCTCCATGTCTAAGGTCCGGCAACTGTCATGCACTTTTGTCATGGCTCGAACCGTCAGGACTGATTGTTTTGGGGGCCGTGGAACAGAAGACAAGGTGTCTTCTATTGATCTGTGTAGGTGTGAATACGATCAGAGCACGTTTGTGCTACAAAGCACTGCTGCGACTGTCTGATAGGGCCGCCGTTAGGCGCCGTTCTACATTATCAACAAATCGATTACGCCGGGCCGCCGGAAAGACCTTCGCCGGCATCATAAAACTCAGTGTGAGACGATTGTTAAACGTGGTCACCGTGCTGGTGTAATCGCCGATAATGCCGGGCGAAACGGCTGTATGTAGCTCTTTGACTGTCAGGTCTCCAAAGTGGGTAGGTAGATCCACGCGGCCGAGATTGGTTAGCCCGGTCGAGCTTTTCGCATAACGCCACCAAATATCTGCCATTTTGCGATTATCGAGCCTGTCGCATCTGAAGAAACGATATAACCGGCACGGTACGGTTGCTGCAACGACAGGCACCGATCGCCTAACTTGGTTTTCTATCTGCTCCCGGACCGATCGTGCTGTCGTCCAAAAATCGTCATGCTGATTAATTCTGGCCCTGAAAAACGCCAACGATGCGAACATTCCTACTTCTTCGTCCGCAGGCGGTTCGAGGTCTTTGCGAATGTTAACAGGAGATCTGTGCTTTACGCTTACCATGCGTTTGTCATCGAATTCTTCTGCAAAACTAAGACATATGGCCGCTGATAGTGCTGCATGTACCGTTGACTGTTCTTTTCGAGCGCGGTCAGCGAGTGCATCAGTGAAATCCTCGCTGAACTCTTTGAATGCGATGATTGTTTCCCTGTTTCCGATCGATACTTCACCCTTGATCGTCCATAGATCCGGCGCTCCAAGACGGATGTCTTGAAAGATATTCAGTGCGCTAAATTTCGCTGCATTCACGAATCCCGCCCAGTTTCGTGCCGAAGGCGGCAGGCGGTGATCCATTGCCAAGTGGTTATCAAGTGCCTCAAGCGTGTAGGCATTTCGATTCGAATTTGACCCGGCGACGGTCAGGAGATCTCTCAGCAGTTGCATGCCAGACATTCCATCGCCAATGACGTGATGCACGGTGAGCAGCACGTGGTGGACTCCGCCTTCTTCTTCGAACCAAATGCACCTGACCAATGGTCCCTGTTCTTGATGGAACGGAGTGTTGATCTGGCGCTGCATTACAGTCACTAAGTCGGCGTCCGTCGCCTCAAGTTTTTCCAACGGTATTCGAGACTGAGTAGGCGTGAACCGATACTTGTTGCCCAATTTTTCAATCTGTACACGAAGAAGGGGATGCCTCCTTTGGATCTCATCAAGTGCAAAGAGCAAATTCTCTCGACTGAGCGGTCCAGCCACCGTGCAAGCCATAGTGAAGTTCAAAGGCGACGTTTCGTTCATCCTGCACATCACCTTTTCCAGAGGACTTAGGTCCCGCTCGATTGTCGTTGGGTGATCTGCCATTCTTTCCAATGAGCCTCACTTCAGCGCCACATCGTCACTGTGCTGATTACGCAATTAGTCTATCGGTGTACCAATCTCGATTCAATTTTGCCAATGCATGTGGCGCCATTTCCCGCGACACGAATCGGGTTAATGCGTTTCTGTCGCAGTTAAGCGAAAGTAGCGCCTCGGTGTTGCGGGGTCAGCCCTTATATCCCGTTTTGTCACCAGTGAGTTCTATTGGACCGCGGTAGATCACATTGTAGTGGCGCTCTAGGAATCTCCACTTGCCGTCTTCTTTCACCAGTTTATCGTTGTAAACGCCGTACACGCGCATGGCGTTGCCGTCTGGATCCTCCAAAATCTCTTCAACATTCGATCTTGAGTTCGCCGTATCACCGTCCACGTCGACGATGCTGGGCTGAACCATAAAGACGGCAAACGGATATCCCGCCATGGCACCCTTCCAAGCCGCCAGTATGGTGTCGCGTCCTCTAATCGGCTCGGGTGTCCCTAAATACCAAACGCCTTCTTCGGCCCAACAGGCGATCCAGTCTTCAGCGTGGTGGCGATTAACGGCGTCAGCATAGCGCTGGGCCAGCATTTGGATTTCCAAAATGTCTTCGGCGCGACTCATGGCGATCTCCCCATTTGCGAATTGGTTATTGGCGCACTCTCGCATGGGGCTTTAACCGGCACAAGTCCATTGCTGCGCTCGACGATACGCGCGATAGTTGGCGGGCTCAATTTGGAGGAGGAGGAACTCATGGTCACCCGCGTCATTCAATGGTCGAGCGGCAATGTTGGCAAAGGCGTCATCCAGGCGGTGGCTGAAAGGCCAGACCTAACGCTCGCCGGATTGCTGGTCTTTTCGGACACAAAGGCAGGAAAGGATGCGGGAGAGATCGCCGGCACGGCGCCTTTGGGCGTGACCGCGACGACCAGCATTGATGAAATTGCTGCTGTTGACGCGGATGTGGTTATCCATACGCCTCTCCCCTCGCTTGTGTACGGGGATGATCCGGGGGCGGATGTCGATCACTTTTGCCTCTTGCTTAGCTCGGGCAAAAACGTCATCACAACGGTGGGATACATGTATCCCAAAGTACATGGCCCAGAGCTGGTTGCGCGATTGGAAGCTGCCTGCAAAGAGGGCGGCACGACCTTTCATTCCACCGGCGCCAATCCAGGTTGGCTGGGAGATATTCTCCCCCTCACGATGTCGGGGATGTCAAAGCGAATTGATCAGGTCTACACGCGCGAGATCGGTAACTTTCAATATTATCCGTCTCCGGAGATCATGTTCGGGATGATGGGATTTAGCAAGACGGATGAGGAGTTTGAGAAGGATGCATCTCGGTTTACCCATTGGCTGAACGGCCTCTTTCGCGAAAACGTGCTAATGGTGGCTGATGGGCTCGGCGCGCCGCTTGACGAGATCAGCCACGAGATGGTGCGGGCGCATGCAACGACGGACCTGGAAACCGCATCGGGACAAGTCCGTAAGGGAACTATCGCCGGGCAAAAGTGGAAATGGGCGGGTATCTCAAATGGCCGGGAGCTCGTGGTCCACGAAACCGTTTGGCGGATGCACGAGAGTGTCTCCCCCAATTGGCCAACGGGAGATCACACGATAGCCATCAAAGGCGAGCCAAATATGAAGCTTGAATTCGGATGGTCGTTTATGGAGGACCAGGCGCTCCTCGGCACGGGCATGCATGCTGTCAACGCCATCCCTTACGTTTGCGAGGCGGAGCCGGGTATCAAATCATTGATTGACCTGCCAACTATTATGGGCCGGGGCGCCGTTCTATAGGTGCCAAACCGCCTTGTACTTTCGTAGTTTTGATAGTTGTGCGATCTGGCTTTGTTTACAGATCAACAATCATTTCAAAGCCGCCGAAGATCATCCGTGAGCCATCAAACGGCATCGGACTGGCTGCTTCTTCCATCTCGGCCATGAATCTCGGCATGGCTTCATCTCGAACCGCTTTGGATGGCCACAATACCCAGGATAGGACCACCGTCTCATCCGGCTTGCGCTGGACAGCCATATGAAAAGAGGTCACGTCACCCTCGGGCACGTCATCTCCCCAACACTCAACCACCTTGGTGGCGCCGTGTTTCTTGAATACTTTCGCGGCCTCCTCTGCATGCGCGCGATAGTCTTCGCGATTCTCGGTAGGTACAGCGGCCACGAATCCATCTACATAGGTCATTCTGGAACTCCTTTTATGCGCCGCGAAAGGCAGCTTCTAGGTCGGAAATAATAATCTTCTGCATGCCCATCATGGCCGCATGAGCCCGCTGAGCGGCCTCTTTGTCATCGGCCTCCAAGAACTGCGGCAGTATCTCCGGGACGATTTGCCATGACAGGCCAAAACGATCGATAAGCCAGCCGCACTGGCTTTCCTTGCCGCCGTTTTGAGTAAGCATTTCCCACAATTGATCGGTTTCGTTTTGATCTTTGGTGAGAACGGAAATTGATGCGGCCGGCGTGAGTTCATAGTGCGGGCCACCGTTCAGCGTCATGTAGGGGACGCCGGCCAGTGTAAACTCGACAACTAAGGCTGGGCCGTCAGGATTGGGGCGCGAGACCGTTTCGATGAAGCTTCCGGGAAGAAGAGAGACGTAGAATTCGGCCGCCTCTTCCCCTTGATCATCAAACCAAAGACATGTGCGTACTTTCGCTGGCTCGGTCATTGTGTTGGCCCTTTCTCCATCAATTGATCGAAATAAGATTGAAGCTCGCCCAACGTGTTTGTCCAACTGTCTGCGTAGCCGCTATTCTCTGCTGCCGTTCGGGCGTGAGCGGACGGAAACTCAGCGGATAATGTCAGCAGCGTACCGCCATTCTTATCTTCAAAGAGGATGGTAATCAGCGCGCCGGGCGGCAGACCTGCGCCGCACGCGTCGGGTGCATCTAAATCCCCTTCGATCAGTAGTTTCTCCTAGGGAATGATTTGCTTGATCACACCTTTGCTTGGGTGACTTGAGCCGTCGGGCGCGGTCATGGAAACAAAGAAGACACCCCCGACGCGCAGATCGATTTCAGCTGCCGTTTGTTCCGGCCCAAAGGGGCCCCACCAGGCGGCCACGTGTTCGGGTGCCGTCCAGACACGCCAGACCAGCGATCTGGGAGCTTGGTATTGGCGCGTCATAACGAGCTTTTGTGCATCCTCGCGCGCGACCTGGACCTTCATGATCCACTTCTCCGGAGGACGGCGTCTTCGAGCCGTCCCAACAAATATTTCATGCCGTGTTCTCGGGCTTCGCGCGTATCTTTGCCGTCTAAGAATGCGCTTTGCTCCGTATAGGTCATCTGCGTTCCCCTACCAGCCGCGACAAACTCTACTGTCGCCAACGAGACGGAAATCGGCTCCTCGTTCAAAATGATGCGATACGTAAAGATGATGCGCTCGCACTCGACGATATCTTGATACACGGCCTCTGTCAGAAACCGGGTGCCGTCGGCTTGATTGCCATCGGTCGTTTCGTTGCCGCCCACGCGAAAATCAAGCTCATGCACTTTCAAGTCGAAATCATCTTCGAGGGCAAACCATTCGCGCTTCATCTCTTTCTTTGACCAGGCATCAAATACAAGCGACGGCGGTGCTTTAACGTCTCGTTTGATGGTGAAGAGTGTGTGGTTCGTGCGGTGATCAGTCATGTCTATTGTGCTTTCAATCCGCCTGCTATCTCTGCCAACTGATCGAGGCATGCGCCCCAACCCTCGAAGAAGCCCATCTCCTCATGTTTCTGACGATCCTTCTTATCCTTGTGTAGGACATGAGCCGTGTAGCGCGTGGCGCCGCCCACACCCTCTAGCGAGATCATTACTGTCATGAACGCCTCCGGGTTTGGACGCCAGCCTTCGCGCAGCGCATCGGTGAAGACCAAGAGCTCTTCTTTCTTCACTTCCAAAAAACAACCATCGCCCGGATGTTCCGTTTCGTCTGGCATTTTCATGACCGTGCGGAAGAGACCTCCCGGCGTTAGATCCACTTCGCATTCGGTCACCACAACCGGCTTCGGAGCCCACCATTGTTTGAGGTACTCGGCCTCGGTCCACGCCCGCCAAATGGATGCTTTGGGCGCCTGGATAAGGCGCGATAGGATTAAATCCGTATCGGTCTTATCTCGAACTTCTTGGCTATCCGTCATCTTTTTGATCCTGCTGCAATCGTTCCAAGTAGGCATCCAATCGATCGAATTTACCTTCCCAAATCCGTCGCTGTTCGGTCAGCCATTTTTCCGCCCGCGCAAGCTCTTGGGTCTCGATGGCGCACGTCCGTACCCGGCCGACTTTTTCGGACTTCACAAGTCCGCTGTCTTCCAAAACGCGCAAATGCTGCATGAAGGACGGCAAGGCCATGTCGAAAGGGCGGGCCAGTTCCTTCACGGACGCCGGTCCCTTGTTGAGGCGCTGGACAACTGCGCGACGGGTGGGGTCGGCCAGTGCACGAAACACATTGTCTAAGGCAAGTTCATAGTTAGGCATATACCTAACTTATGGCACAGCCGTATATGAGTCAAGATAGTTAGGTACTTTTCTAACTGATTTTTCTGCTAGCTCAGAGGTCTGGACAGCTAGCGCTGACCCGCTAATGTCCGCCGTGCGATCACCATACGGTGAACCTCAGATGGGCCTTCGTAGACCCTCATGAGGCGGACGTTTTGTGCCATTAGGTGCAGCGGCAGCTCCTTGGTCACTCCCATGGCGCCAAAGGCTTGCATGGCCTGGTCGACCACTTCTGCCGCCATCTCAGTGCCGTAGACCTTTACCATTGAAGCTTCGGTCCGCACGTCCTTGCCTTGATCCTGTTTCATTGCGGCGTCCAGCACCATCAAGCGGCACGCGTGGATCTTTGTGGCAGCTTCCGCAATCCACCACTGAATGGCTTGGCGTTCCGACAAAGGCGCGCCAAAAGTCACACGGTTGGGCACATGCTCGCACATCATATCAAGGGCGCGGCGGGCAATGCCGACGCACCAGGCGCCCATCTGCAATCGCCGTACTGTGAGGCGAAGTTGCATAGGCGCAAATCCCTGCCCGCCCTCGCCTAGGACTTGATCATTGTGCACACGGCATTCATCGAACACGACCTCATATGTTCGTGCCCCGCCGATCATGGGAATCTCCCGAGCGATCGAAAAGCCCGGCGTGTCTTTGTCGATCAGGAAGGCTGTGATCCCTCCTCTGGAGCCTTTTTCAGGATCGGTGACCGCCATGGCAATGCCCCAGTCGGCATGGGACATATTGCTGATCCAAATCTTCGTGCCGTTGATCACCCAATGATCGCCGTCTTTGACAGCCCGTGTCTGCATGCCCGCTGGATCGCCGCCGGCGCCCGGCTCGGAGATAATGATGGCTGAGCGGGTCTTTCCCTCTGCATAGGGATCGAGGTACTTGCGACGTTGATCTTCGTTGGCGACTGCCAGGAGCATATGGAGATTGGGCGAGTCCGGTGGGAACGTGAACGGGGTCGCGGTGCGTCCCACCTCCTCGTTGACACCGGCGAGGGCGAGCGCCGGGAGATTGGCGCCGCCCACTTCCTCCGGGACGTCCAGACCCCATAGCCCCAACTCTTTACACTGTGCGTAGAGAGGATCCAATTGCTCATCCGTCAGAGACGCCGGTCCGCCTGCTGCCTCCCGTTCGAGGACGGACTTTTCCAGAGGGATCAGCTCGTGGTCGACGAATTTTGCGACCAGGTCTTTGAGCATTTTGTATTCTTCGGGGATTTCAAAGGTCATTTGTTACTACTCCAATATTCACTGCGTGCCGGTCTTCGAGGGCCACGGCAATCCGGGGAAACTCCTACTAAAGAAGCACCCCTGCCTCACGTCTCGCGCTTACACATCTATTTATTTGTACGACTCGGTTCACGCTTTTGGTTCTAAGCCTACTTTCGCCTTCGCCACGGGCAGTCCCGCAACCTCCGTCCTTGTTCGGAAGATGGCGCCGGCTTTATCAGAGTCGGCACCGTCAGATCCGCTGACAATGTAAAGATCCCTTAAATCATCACCGCCGAAGCACACGCTTGTACACATAGGCAGAGGGATTTCGATATGCTCACGGAAGGCGCCGGATGATTCGTGGACGGCAACGCCTTTGCCATTGCGAGCGAGGGCCACCCAAACGGCGCCATCTTCGGACACGACCAACCCGTCCGGCGCCCCCCTCTCCATCTCTGCGAACAGAGTCTTTGGGCCAAGGGTGCCGTCGTCTTTTACAGCATAACAGAACACCGCATTGCGAGTCGTGTCGGAATGATAGAGGGTTTTCTCGTCCGGCGAAAATCCTAGCCCGTTCGTCAGCACGATATCTTCGCCGACGATCTTCGCACTGCCATCGAGATCAATCAAATAGAGATTGCCGGCTTGAGGCCCCCTGCCATCTTCGAAGACGGGACTGGAGCCCAGTCCACCGGCGTAGACCCGGCCAGTCGAGTCCGTTGTAATATCGTTAAAGCCGACCAATCCGTTTTCTTCATCTCGGTCGAGCACAGTGATCGTCTCTCCCCCGTCAAAAGGTTTGTAGGAGATGTTGCGCCCACTGACGATAAGGCCGCCGCTCTTGTGTAGGGAGATGCCGCCGATGCCGCGCCGGTGTTCGAACACCGTTGAGACGGATCCATCCATGGCGAGCGAAAACACGCCGCCAAAGAGCACGTCACTGAACAGAAGTCCTCGTTCTGGATCCCAAACCGGCCCTTCAATCAAGCCGTAGCCCTCGGCGCATTTGTCCATTTCCGTTTCCTCCACCGCGTAGTTGGGCGATATCGTCTTGCCCTATCGCTCTCTTTTAGGCGGTGCTACGTTCCAGTGCAAACGACATGAAAGGGACGACCGTGGGCGAAGTCTTCGAATCCGATACCCCGCAAATCTTGTTTGAGCTGACGGACCGGATTGCCCGCATCACACTCAACCGGCCGGAGGCGCGCAATGCCCTCTCGCCCGAACTTACCAGCGCCTTGCGCCGCGCCATTGCATGGAGTTCCGCGTCAAGCGATGTCGGCGCCATTCTCTTAACGGGTGCTGGAGGCGCGTTTTGCTCTGGCGGCGATGTCAAAGCCATGGGCAAAAGCAATGAAGCACCTGAAGAGGCGCCTTCGTTTGAAGCGCAGTTTCAAGAATTGCGCGCTCGGCATCACGAAATCTCAGGCGCACTCCATTCGGCGCGTAAACCCACCATCGCGGCGCTTCCAGGTCCCGCAGCGGGCGCTGGGATGGCGATTGCGCTTGCCTGCGATCTTCGTCTTGCGGCGTCGACCGCCTTCTTGAGCACGGCCTACGTCCGCATTGGTCTGACCGGAGATTATGGCATTGCGTGGTTGCTGACACGCATTGTCGGCCCCGGCCGCGCCCGGCACCTGATGCTCACCGCCGAACGAGTTCCCGCGGAACGGGCCCTTGACATCGGCCTCATTAATCAGATTTCTGAGCCTGATCATCTGCAAGCGGATGCAATGGAGCTCGCAAAGCACTTGGCAAACGGACCGCAAATCGCGTACGCCTACATCAAAGACAATCTCGATGAGGCGTTAATCGTCGACCATGCGACCGCAATTGACAGGGAAGCTGACCGTTTGTTGAAGGCGCGGACTACGGAGGATCACAAAGAAGCCGCGCGGGCGTTCGCCCAAAAGCGAGAGCCAAAGTTTGTAGGGCGTTAGCACACCCCTGTGTGGTGAGGTGTGTTGCTGGAGGCACTCTCGGAGCTTAAATCGCAATCTGCTTACACTAGCTTATCCTTCTCATTCCCCTCAAGCGTTCGCTTCCATGCAGGCCGCTCGGCAATTTTGCTCCAATAGTCCACGAGTTCGGGGAGTTTCGGCAGTACGGGAACCAACTCCAGCCCCCAAAAGATCGTTCCGCCGATGATCAAATCGGCAGTGGTGAAATGATCTCCGACAATGAAGTCTTTGCCGGAAACGGCCCCTCTTAGAGTCTCGGCTACGTCCTCCACCGTCGCGAACGGCTTGTAGTCAATATCCGTTTTGACGTCCCCCAGGGCGGCCCACATTAGAGCGGTTTCGGCAGACACAGGTCCAAAAAAGAGCCAGCGATAGTAGTCGGCGCGCAATGGGGAGTCGACGGGTACAGACAAATTCGCTCCGGGAAACGCGTCAGCCAAATAGGTGCAGATCGCCGCCGTCTCCGTGACCACCTTGTCCCCATGCCGCAGAGCAGGCACCCGCCCCATGGGATTCACGTTCAGGTATTCAGATTGCTTGTGTTCGCCCGCCTCCATGTTGAGAATCTTAATCTCGTAAGGCTCGCCCACCTCTTCCAACATCCAGCGCACTATAGTGCCTCGAGACGGAATGGCGTGATAAAGCAACAAGTCGGTCATGGTTCTTTCTCCTTAATATCAGAACGATGATATCTTCCATGCCTTGCGTCCAGGCCCTTTCAATGCTGGAGACTCCAATGCTAGATCATGATCCGATAAACCGCACAAAATGGGCAAGCGTATAGTTACTTGTACGGGAATAAAGGGAACGCCAAATGGAATTTAGTTTTACTGCGGAGCAAGATCAGTTTCGTGAAAGCGTCGCGCGATTCATGACAGACAAATCGCCCTCCAGCGACGTGCGCAAACTGATGGAAACGGATGACGGGTTCGACCCAAACGTCTGGCGCCAGCTCTGCGGCGAGCTTGGATTAACGGGAATCCATATCCCGGAGACCTATGGGGGCGCCGGATTTGGTCCCGTTGAGCTTGGCATTGCCATGGAGGAACAGGGACGCGCCTTGTTGTGCGCGCCTTATTTGAGCAGTTCCGTCATGGCGGGATACGCTTTGTTGACGTCGGCGAGTGAAGAGCAAAAGCGCGCCTGGCTCCCCGCTATCGCCGATGGGTCGCAAATCGCGACCCTAGCTATTTCGGAAGATCTAGGACTATGGCGCGCGAACGACATATGTTTAACGGCCAAGCCGAACAAAGACGCCTACACTCTCGCCGGAAGAAAGAGATTTGTCTTAGACGGGTGCGTCGCGGATATGCTCTTCGTCGTCGCCAGAACGGAGGCCGGGTTGTCTCTTTTCAAAGTGGACACCTCTGCAAAAGGTCTTCGGCGAACTCCTTTGCCTGCAATGGATCCTACACGAAAAATTGCCGAAATCGAACTTGCGGGCACTCCTGCCGAACTCGTAGGGCAGGACGGCGGATTTAATCTGGATGCAACGTTTGACTCCGTTCTTGTTGCTTTTGCCAACGAATTGGCAGGCGGCGCCGAGGCGATGCTTTCCTCTGTTGTTGAGTATTCAAAGCTGCGTGTTCAGTTCGGCCGGCCAATCGGCTCTTTTCAGGCAATCAAACATCGGTGTGCGGATCTCATGGTTGAAGTCGAGCTCGCCAAAGCCGCAGCCTATCAAGCCGCGCAACAGCTTGCCAGCGGCGAGGAGGCGACAGAACTCGCCAGCCTTGCCAAAGCAACGGCAAGCGATGCCTATCTGTTTGCCGCACGAGAGTGCATTCAGTTTCACGGAGGCATTGGATTCACCTGGGAGAACGACACGCATCTTTGGTTCAAACGGGCAAAGAGCTCCGAAGTCTTTCTAGGTACGCCGCAAGAACACCGGGAGCGGATGCTGCAAGCGGTGGGAGTTTGATCATGAACCAATCCGTTGATTCCATCCGAGATGAAGCTCGTAGTTGGCTGAAGGAAAACTGGGATTCGTCCCTATCGTTGATCGAATGGCGCACACGGCTCGCCGAGTCCGGCTGGGCTGCGCCCGATTGGCCGGAAGACTATTACGGCCGGAACCTCGGTCCGGCTGAAGTGGCAGCCATCAACGAAGAGTTCGCCGCCGCCGGTGCCATTGGCGGGGCACAGTCCACGGGCGTGCGCTCTCTTGCTGCTGCGACGCTCTTGGAACATGGGAGCGACGAACAGAAACGTACGTTCTTACGGCGAATTCTGACCGGAGAAGATGCGTGGTGCCAACTCTTTAGCGAACCGGGTAGCGGCTCCGACCTTGCCGGCGCAACCACACGAGCAGACAGGCAGGGCAACGAATGGGTCGTCAATGGCCAAAAAGTTTGGAATACCAGTGCTCATCATGCGGATTATGGGCTCTTAGTCGCCCGCACAGACTGGGACCAACCCAAACACAAGGGGCTGACCTATTTCATCATTGATATGCGTCAGCCGGGTGTTGAGGTTCGCCAGCTTAGACAAATGAACGGGCACGCGTCATTTAACGAAGTGTTCTTCACCAATGCGAGTGTTTTGCCGGATCATATGATCGGCGAAGAGGGTGAAGGCTGGGCGGTGGCTGTCACGACACTGGCTTACGAACGGCGGGGATTTGCGCGATCGCGGGACATCAAAATTGACAAATTATGGTCCGGCAAGATTTATGATCAGTATCGAGAAGAAGTGGCGATCGCTAACGAACCTTATACCTGGTACCCGCAACGGGCGGGCCGGGTTGATTTGGTCGTTCAGCGCGCCAAGGAAACAGGAGCGATCGAGGATCCCGTGATCCGGCAAAAGATTGCCAAACTGCTCGCGATGGATAAGTCCGCCCAGTGGTTTGCTGCACGCTTGCGGGAAGATCAAAAGGCGGGACGGGCCAAAGGGCCGGAGGGGTCCATTACCAAACTGGCCGCGAGCAATATTGCCCGGCTGGCTTCCGATGTCCACACATCGATCACCGGGACCGATGCGATGCTGACGGGCCCTGAGAGCCCGCAGAACGGTATTATCGCCGAAATCCTCGTCTCGGTTCCCGCCGTTTCGATTGCGGGCGGTACGGATGAAATTCAGAAGAACATTATTTCTGAGCGCCTCTTAGACATGCCAAAAGAAACACGTTTTGATACCGGTCCGTTTAAGGATGTGCGGCGGAATTGATTTCCTTGCTCTCCGCCTTGCGTTGAGGCGGCTTCGGTTCTTGTTTTGATTCACCCAATGACTGCCACAAATGCATGACCGCATAGGACCGCCACGGGCGCCACTTTTCCGCCCGCCGCCGAGCCGCATCTGGAGAGGGGCGCTCGCCCTTTTGGTCTGTGAGCGCCCGCAGGATTCCAATGTCTGATGACGGGAAAGCATCGGTCGCGCCCAGTGCGCGCATTGCAATGTATTGGGCCGTCCAAGGGCCGATACCTTTTAGTTCACACAGTCGTTCGATCGCCTCATCCAGGGGCTGAGTGGGATCCAATAGATCGGGATCCTCCGTTGCGCCTTTTGCCGCGGCGAGGATCGTGTCCGTTCGAGATCGCGGCATTTTCATTGTGCTGAGGCCCTCGGCAAGACATTGCTCAGGCCTGGGAAAGATGTGTGTTAATCCAGGCCCACGGAGTGAAGGAGCCAACGGCTGGCCCGCGAGAGCTACCAGATCACCCGCCAGTTTTGTCGCCGCCGCAACGGTAATCTGCTGTCCTAAGATGGCCCTCACGGCAAGTTCGAAGCCTTCCCATGCGCCAGGCAGACGAAGGCCCCTTCGCCGTGAAACGAGGCAGGACATGAGCGGATCCCTGGATAAGTCCTTCTCAATGGCTTCAATATCTGCGTTCAGGTCGAAGACGCGGCGAAGACGCTCGATGGCTGGACCGAGCGCTTCAGCACTTGCGCTGCGGATCGTCGCCTGGAGGGCGTTGAGCTCTGTCAGTGGGCGAACAGAAACTGTGGCGTACTCCCCATTTATGGCAATGGACCGATGATAGCCGCCCTCGTCATCTATATGTTCGACTCCCGGAATCGCGCGAAGGCGCAAGAACTCGAGCATCGCAGCCCAGTTATAAGGTGGGGCAAACGGTAGATTGACCGTGATACCGGCTTGGTGAGGACTGGCTAGTTTGCGTCGACGCAGCGCGCTCGGAGGGCGCCGATACATCTTTCGAAACAGCGCGTTAAACCTCCTTACGCTGCCGAAGCCGGACGCAAGTGCGATTTCAGTCATGGGTAAATCGGTTTCGACGATAAGTTGCTTGGCGAGATGTATGCGCCGGGTCTGCGCGACGGTGTTTGGGGATGCGCCTATATGTTCGGCAAAGAGCCGGCGCAAATGGCGCTCTCCCATCCCGAGACGTTCAGCCAGGTCCGCCACCGACCCCCCGTCGAGTGCGCCTTGTTCTATCAACGCCAAAGCACGGCTAACTGAATTTGCCGTGCCGCGCCAAACCGCAATATTGGGGGAGCATTCCGGGCGACACCGCAAGCAGGGCCGAAATCCGGCCTCTTGAGCGGCCGCTGCCGTTGAGAAGAACACAACGTTCTCCCGCTTTGGCGTCCGCGCTGGGCAAATGGGCCGGCAATAGACGCCTGTGGTCCGCACGCCGATGAACACGCGTCCGTCGAACCTCGCGTCGCGAGTCTCCATTGCCCGGCAGTAAGCTTCATGATTGAGATTCATGGGCGCACCGTAGCGCATTCCGGCGGCCACGTATCGCCGTTTCCGGACGTTAAGATTTGTGGCGGAATGCCGTTGTTGCTCTTTCAATCAACGACTTCAATTGCTGTGACAGGCGCACCCTTCCCTCTCACCCAGCCGCGAAGCATGTGTGCGCTGTTGAACGGCAAAAAAACTTGGCCCGATGGGTCAATCACTATGCAGCCGCCCGTTCCCCCGACTTCTTTGACTTCTTCAAGGGCCCGGCTCGCCGCCTCATTCGGCGCCGTGCCTGCCAATTCAATGAGATCCGCGACGCGCCGAGCAAAAGCAATCCGAGCAAACGCATCCCCCTTGCCAGTGGCGCTGACGGCGCAAACTTGGTTGTCCGCCCATGTCCCGGCCCCAATGACCGGCGTATCCCCGACCCGACCCGGCAGTTGGTTGACCAACCCGCCGGTCGACGTGGCGGCCGCTAGGTTTCCACGACGGTCGCGCGCCACAGCGCCAACCGTGCCATGGGCGCTTTCAGCATCATGATCGAGCACAACCGACTTCGTCTCTCGGTATTTACGCCACTGGCGCAATCGATTATTTGTGTAGAAATAGTCTTGATCGACCATCTCCAATCCCTTGGCTTCCGCATACGCGTCGGCTTCCTGGCCGAATAGAAGACCGTGCAGGTGACCGCGGAACGCCCTCGCAGCGCGAATTGGATTTTTGGTGCGTCGCAGTCCCACCATTGCGCCCACAGATCTGTCGCTGCCCCGCATGATGGAGGCGCTTAGCTCCACGGAACCATCTGAACAGAGAGCCGCGCCCTTTCCAGCATTGAAAAGTTCATTGTCTTCGAGCGCGGCAACTGCTTCGGTGACGGCGTTCAACGCCGAACCTCCCCGTTGCAAAATGCCGCGGCCGACCTCCAGCGCTTCAGTCAGACCAGCTTCGTAATGAAGGCGCGCCTTGCCCGTGATTTTCCTTTTTGGCAGGTGTCCGGCGCCGCCATGCACCGCCAATACGATTTCGCTCATAGACTTTGGCTACAACAGGATCTCGCTCAATTGGCTTAGGTTTCGGAGCATATTGTCAAACACAGGAATATTGGTTCTGTTTCTGAGTTCGCTGATCATCAACGGGGAAGAGGTGCACCGCCCCGAAATCGCATCGGGGACCAAACCATATTCCTCCTTCAGAATGTTTAAACCTCCCATTGCGCCAAATGCATCCACGGCCGAGAAGACGAGACGATGAATCCGAGAGCGGATATAGTCGTTTTTCAGAAGCATTGCAGTCTCGCGCTGCAAGATACCGTCGGCAAATTCAACAACCCAAAATCTTTGAGGGTTCGCTCCGAAGCGCGCATCCAAATTCTCAAATATTCCGACAACCTCGTTTTCGTCCAGCATGTACGTCGAGGGATACCCCAAATACGAAAAGTCCGAAACGCGGCCTGCGCCACTGTCCTGCATATGCAGAATATCTTTCAGGCTTGCGGTTCCCGTAACCTTGCTTGCCCGCACTTCATGTCCCATCGCCGAGAGCGCCCAGCAGCATGCAATCGCCGAAGTGCTTTTGCCCGAGTTCATACTCGTGCCCACATTGAGGATCATGCGGGACCGGCGCTTCAGCTTGTTGAGCGGACTGCGCGGTAAGGCTTGGGGATGATCCTTGGTGTTTATAGGGTTGCCTTCACTGTCTACAACAAATCCCATAACTTCGATCCGTGTGGGATCTTTGACTGCTGAGTTCTTCTGCCGCATTACGCCAACGACACCCGATCGCGCTAAGAGATCCACCTCCCGCGATTTCCGCTCGGGGATGACACCTTCAAAATAGTCGGGTGCGTAGCGATTGCCATACACGAAAATAGACCGCGTGCGGTCCGTTACCATGTGGATGCGCCCCTCTTTGTTCTCCAATGTCCCATGTTCACCGAGATTCGCCACCCGCCCGTAGACCAGATCGCCCACTTCAGGGGCACGATCAAGATCGGCATAGTGTTTGATCAGTTTGGGATTTATCGTAAAGGCGGCACTGGGCAGGATGAAGCCTGGGCGAATATCCGGCATCGCTCGAGTACTCCTAATAACGGGCCCCAAAAATGGGGCGACAGCAGAGTTTCACGCTATATTTTGAAAGGGGGTAGGGTTCGGCTTTTACAGTTTCTGAAGCCTTCGCGGCATTTGACTGAAAATTCGACCTGCGTCAACAAAAATTGGTTGGACCTTTGGAAGAAAAAGAGCTAAAGGCGATTTGTCCAGAAACTTTTCCATTCAGGAAGAACTGGTCCATCTCATGAAAACCTAAACTCGAAGATTCTGTTTTACCAGATTCGATGTCTTCTCGGAGTGCGCCATGGCACATGCCTTGGGCTCCATTTTTGCGCTCTTGTTGGCCACCGGCCTGTTGCTGTCGGGCAACGGCCTGTTTGGCACGCTTTCCGCCGTGCGGGCCAATATTGAGGCGTTTCCCCTTCCAATTATTGGCATGCTGATGTCAGCATACTACGCGGGCTTTATCCTGGGATGTTGGTACAATCCCTATCTGGTCAAGCGCGTCGGTCACATTCGAGCATTCACAGCGCTCGCCGCAATAGCCTCCGTTGCCGCGCTTTTTCACGCGATTATTGTCGACCCCATCGCGTGGCTTGTCCTGAGGTCGGTCATCGGTTTCTGTTTCGCCGGCCTCGCCATGGTCACGGAAAGTTGGATTAACGAGAACGCCACAAACGACAATCGCGGACGCCTCTTTTCCCTTTACCGCGTTGTGGATCTGGGCAGTATGACCATGGGTCAGGTGTTGTTGGTGGCAGCGGATCCTCAGGGATTTCAGCTATTCGCTCTGGTCTCTATGCTGATTTGTCTCGCTCTCGTTCCGATCGCTCTCACAACAGCGACCGCGCCGCGGCCGATTGTCTCGGCCAAGCTCAATCTGTCCAAAGTGATGCGCGTTTCACCCTTTGCGGCTTTGGGAGTCCTGGCGGCCGGGCTCGCCAACGGTGCGTTTTGGGGCTTGGGCCCTGTCTTTGTGCAGAACTCCGGGTACGAAACAGGCATGGTCGCCGCCTTCATGAGTAGCGTGATCATCGGCGGGGTCTTGGCCCAGTTCCCGGTGGGCGCTCTATCCGACCTTTTTGACCGTCGTCATGTGCTGGTCGGAGTCGCTGTCGTGGGTGCCTTCGCCAGTCTCGGCGTCGCCGTTAGCGTCCCTCTCGGTGTTTCGGCCTTTTTGTTCGCTGGGTTTTTCTTCGGCGCGATGTCTCTTAGCTTCTATTCGCTGGCCGTCGCGCACGCGAACGATCGCGCAGAACAAACGGATTTTGTCGAGGTATCGGGCACGCTCCTGTTGTTGTTTGGCATGGGCGCAATGATCGGCCCATTTCTAGGCGCTTTGACCATGGACGTCTTCGGTGACGTAGCCTTGTTCTTTTATGCTGCGGTCATCCAAGCAACGCTGAGCCTTTATGGGCTATATCGGATCGCCGTTACGGACCGGGTGCCTCTAGGAGAGCAAGACGACTATGTGGCGGCGCCTCGGACCACACCTCAAATCATCGAGCTTGATCCGCGCTCGGATGTTGACTTTGCGGCAGACGTGAATCCGGCAAACGGAAGCGCAAATAGAAGTGTGTCGTCGGTGCATGATCTGGCTTGAAGCCGTTGACACTTAAGGAGGCTTCGCTCCTCATACATATCGTCCGGCTGGCTGTTGCGCGACTCGCCGTTCTCTCAATCCAATTCACGTTCTTACTTGATTACTCTCCGTTGCCGTGTCCGCATGAGTGATCGGGTCTTGCACGGTTCCCCCTTGACCTCGTTCATAAGAGTTCATATATTACTGACTGGTCAGTTATTTAGGAGCCTCTATGCGCGCGCGGACCGATGAAGCAAAAGATTTAAGGCGCCAAGCCTTGCTCGATGCCGCTTTGGACGAATTCGCCGAAAGAGGCTTCGCCGCCGCACGGATGGAAGACATTGCGCGCCGGGCGGATCTTTCGAAAGGCACGCTTTATCTTTATTTCGAGTCCAAGGAAGATCTGTTCAAAGCGCTGGTTGATACAAAAGCGGCGCCCCGTCTCGATGAGATAGAAGCCTTAGTGACCGAGATGCCGAGCGCGCTCGAGGCCCTCGCAACCTTTGCTCAGCTCGCGCCAATGCTCATTCAAAGGTCTCCGGTGCCACGCCTTGCCAAAATAATCATTGGCGAGAGCAACCAGTTTCCTGAAATTGCCGACTTCTATCGCCGCAACTTCATCGAGCGCGGTATGGGAGTCATTCGCAGCGTTCTGGAACAGGGCGTGGAGCGGGGCGAGCTCGAGGTTGAAGACCCGGCTCTCACCGCGCGACTGATCATGGGGCCGATGGTACTTTCGGCGGTCTGGCATGTTCTCTATGGAGACAAACCCGATGGGCGCGTCGACTTGGAGAAGCTGTTTGCTCTGCACGCCCGCTACTTGAGGCGGGCGTTGGTCAAGCGAGAGGACGAACCCACATGACCCGGCCGACGTTCTCCACAAGTGTTCTTGTCTTCTTCGTTGCCTTGATTTGTGCCGGGTGCGGCCCAGATCCTGAGCCAGGAACCTATACAGGCTATGTGGAAGCTGAGTATGTGTTTGTGGCCGCGCCTCAGTCCGGGTGGCTTGCGTCCGCTGGTATTCAAGAGGGGTCCAATGTCCAGACCGGCGACCTCCTCTTTGAACTGGATGCCGATCTGCAAGAGGCCGAGTTGGCCGAAGCAAACGCCCAGTTGCATGAAGCAAAGGCGAGCTTGAAGCTTGCGGAGGCCGAAGTGACTCGAAACAGCCCCCTTTTGCGGCAGGGTGCGATTTCGCAGGCTCGCTTCGACGACATTGAGACAGCTTTCGAACAAGCCGAAGCGGCGTTGGAAAACGCCGAGGCGCGGGTTGCACGAGCGGACTACCAACTCAGTCAACGGCGCAAGACTGCCCCTCGGCCCGCCAGCGTCGAAGAGGTGTTCTATCGCAACGGAGAATTTGTTTCGGCGGGTTCACCCATATATGCGCTCCTGCCGGCGGACGGTCTCAAAGTTCGCTTTTTTATTCCGCAAGCCGATCTATCGAACGTTGAGCCCGGCCAAGGTGTTGAGGTGAAGGCGGACGGGTTGATCGAGCCGGTGAGCGCCGAAATCTTCTTCGTCGCCCGCGAAGCGGAGTTCACACCCCCAATTATCTATAGTGAGGACACGCGTGACAAATTGGTTTTCCTCGTTGAAGCGAGAGTCGATGACAAGGCGCGCCTTCGCGCGGGACAACCCGTGACCGTGAGGCTGCAATGAGTGCTGCCGCCATAGATGTGTACGGACTGGTTAAGTGCTTTGGCAACAAGGTCGCGGTCGATGGGGTCGACTTAAAGATGCCCGAGGGGCAGGTGTGGGGGTTTTTGGGTCCAAACGGATCCGGAAAGACGACGACGATCCGGATGATCTGCGGTCTTCTCACAGCGGATGAAGGGGGCGGCCAATGCCTTGGCTTCGATATTCGCAAAGACGCCAATCTCATAAAGCAAGCCACAGGCTATATGACGCAAAAATTCTCGTTTTGGGAGGATCTCACCATTCGGGAGAATTTGGCCTTTGTCGCCCGGCTTTATCGGATGCCCCGTATGGGCAGAAAAATTGACGAGACGCTGGAGGGGTTGGGTCTGTCCCAGAGGCAAAACCAACTGGCGGGCTCGCTGTCCGGCGGATGGAAACAGCGTCTGGCTCTGGCAGCGGTCACCATGCACAGCCCACGGCTTCTGCTTCTCGATGAGCCAACGGCGGGTGTCGACCCCCAAGCGCGGCGCGATTTTTGGGACGAGATCCACCTGTTGTCGAGTAAGGGGCTGACGGTTTTGGTCTCCACCCACTATATGGACGAGGCCGAACGGTGTGATGCGATCGTCTACCTAGCGCATGGAAAGCTCATCACACAAGGACCGGTGCATGACATCATCGACAAAGCCGGATTGTTCAGTTTCAGACTTGTGGGAGAAGGCGTCCGTGAGCTGACCGAAGCTTTTCGCGGCCAGTCGGGCGTAGATCACGCCGCTTACTATGGAAATGCGCTTTACATCAGCGGCCGAAATCGGAACGCGCTGGAGCAGGCGATCCGGGACGTGGCACCTGACCATGTGACCGCCGAAGAAGTGAAGCCGACTTTGGAAGATGTCTTCATTGAGCTGATGGAACAAGCGGGAACCGACAAGCGCATGCATGGGTGATATAGATGTTTGGAAATGCAAGCCGTGTCTCAGCGGTCTTTACAAAAGAACTTATCCAGATGCGGCGGGACCGGCTGACGTTCGCTATGATGATTATGATCCCCATCGTACAGCTCATTTTATTTGGCTATGCGATTAATCTCGACCCAAAGAATTTGCCGACTGCCGTCGTGGCCGAAGAGCAAACGCCCATTGTGCGTTCCATTCTCCAGGGTCTCAAGGTCTCCGGCTATTATGATATAATTCTGGAAACAGATGACCCACATAAGAGCAACGAACTGTTTGCCAGTGGGCAAGCCGTCTTTCTTGTTCATATTCCGTCGGGTTTCAGCGAGCGGCTCGTACGAGGCGACCGGCCACAGATATTGATCGAGGCAGACGCGTCTGATCCGGCGGCGGCCTCCAATGCGGTGGCCCGCGCAGAGACAATCGTCAACCGCGCTTTGCGCCACCATCTTAAAGGGCCCCTCGCCTTTTTAAACGCAGCGCCGGAGCCTGCGGACGTTATTATCCAATCCCGATATAACCCCGAAGCCATTACCCAGTACAATATTGTACCCGGCCTCTTAGGCGTCATACTGACAATGACGCTCGTGATGATTACGTCGGTTGCGATGACCCGCGAGGTGGAACGGGGCACGCTTGAGAATCTCTTGGCCATGCCGGCCAAACCGGCTGAAGTCATGATTGGCAAAATCACGCCCTATGTAGGCGTGGGCGCCGTTCAAGTTATCATTGTTCTGCTGACAGCGCGCTATCTCTTCGATGTTCCTTTCCAAGGCACGTTGTCCACGCTCACCTTTGGCGTCACGTTGTTCATCATCGCTAATTTGTCCGTAGGCTTTACATTTTCCACGATCGCCCGCACGCAAATGCAGGCCATCCAAATGACGTTCTTCTTCTTTCTTCCGTCATTGCTGTTATCCGGCTTCATGTTTCCCTTCCGGGGCATGCCTCATTGGGCGCAGTGGATTGGCGAGGCATTGCCGCTCACGCATTTCCTAAGGATTGTGCGCGGTGTCATGCTGAAAGGGGGTTCACTGATTGAACTCCAGATGGAGTTCCTCGCACTCGCCGCCTTTATTCTTGCTGCTGGAACTGTTGCGCTCCTCCGCTACCAGCGGACGTTGGACTGACCTCGTTCCGTTGTGGTGTCTCTTTTGATCAGTTTTCGATTCGCTTGACAATTGCATCGATCATTTCGCTTTGCCGTCGGCGCGAGAATCGTTCAGGAGTCACCATAGATAAGACACCTAGTCCCTCCACCGTAGACTGAATTTCGTCGATGACCTTATCCGCGTCGATGTTTGACGATAGAGTTCCTTCTTTTTGACCCTGCGCAATGACCCTACTGGCGATGTTTTTCAATGTCGACGTCCGCTGAATGATCTCTTGCTCGTAGTCGGGATTGCGTGGAGCTTGAGATAGGTAACTGAGGTACACGGACCACTCGAGCCGCGACTGCCCATCGTTTGGCAGAGCAATCATCGCCAGCGAACGCAGCGCGTCGCCGGCCGGCTTTATCTCAGCAGCCTTCCGAAATGAGGCATACAAAGCGTCGAACATGCTCTTCATAGCGAAATGCAGCAATTGTTGCTTGCCGCGAAAATAGTGAGAGAGGACGCCGGTGGTAACCCCCATCTCCGCTGCGATCGCGCGCATGCTGGTCCCTTCCAGGCCGTGTTCGGCTATCACACGCCACGTGGCGTCGCTTACGCGCGCGCGCTGAGCTTCCCAGTCACCGCTCGGGCGGCCTTGTTTCGTCATTTGCTCCGGCAATTTCAACCTTCCTCATTCGGCGCGGTCAATGAACTTCCACCAGTTGATTTTCTTTCAAATTTAGTTATAACAACTGTTGTGATAATTCAACTACGAATTCAGACTTCTTCGATAAACTGGTGAAAAATGTCCGATCAACTCAAGATTCTCGTGATTGGCGCCGGCGGCCAAGTGACCTCGCGTACCGTTAAGGCTCTGGGCGACCATCAGGGCCTCAGCCAAGGGGGATGCCACTTTGTCTTGGCGGACATCTTCGAAGAAGCGGCGGCGCAAACCGCTGCGGCGATGCCTTCAGGGGCGTGCGAGACGCGAAAACTCGACATTTATGATGTTTCCACTCTGGAGCATGAAGTTGCGGCATCTGATTTTGTCATCCATGGTGCCGGCCCGTTCCATAAAACCGCTCGGCTCGTACGCGAGGCCTGTCTAAAGTCGAGTACGGACTATATGGATATCGATGATGATGTGGAAAGCAGTCTAGACGCGATCGCATTGGATCAAAGAGCCAAAGACTCTAATGCCGCACTCTATCCCGGATGTGGGGCCTCTCCCGGTCTGACCAATATCTTGGCCCGCCAGGCGATTGATCTCTTGGACGAAGTTCACGACGTCGAGGTGGCCTGGTGTACGGGTGATGAAGATGAGATGCAGATTGGGCGGGCCGTCCTTGAGCATACGATGCATATCGGTGCCGGTGACTGCGTCACCTGGCGAAACGGCCAGCAGGTGACCCATCGCAGTTTTGATGCCACAACGCTCTTTCCTCTTGGTGCAGATAAGATCCCTACCCGCCTCTATGAGTGCGCCCACCCAGAAACGATTGCGCTTCCCTACAGTTATCCGCACCTGCGCAATGTGACGTGTTGGGGCGCCATTATTCCCACTCCCCTTAACGGCGTCTTGAAGGGCGTTGCGCGCGCTGAACATGCAGGCAAAATATCCATGGACGAAGCCTGCGGTTTCTTTCAAGACGTCGTGGAAGGACGATTAGGTTCCCTTGAGGTCTGGCACTACGCACTGGGCGGAGCAATCGATCAGATTCGAAAAGGGGAAAGCTCCGTCTCAACGTTTGTAGCGTATGTCGCCGCTCAACTGCGAGGCAAATCCACAAGCGCCCGTGACGGCATAGGGGCCCGCGCCTCGGGTGTTCTTGAAGGGCGCCCCGCTGAAGTCCTCATAACGTCTAACGATCATGAGGCTGGATCCGCGATAGACACGATGGAAGCCGCAACCGGTTTGTCGCAAGCAGCCTTCTTTCTGCAAGCCATCGACCGGACCAAAAGCCGCGAACCTGGGTGCCATTTTCCCGAGGCATGGAGCGACCCTGACCGTTTTCTTAGGGACTTAGCAAAGTTTGGAGACCGTACGTCTGCAGACATCATATGCGAACCTGACATACGGTTTACGTGATGGCGCATGCGGAGCGAACGATAGCGGGATAACGCGACAAACTCACGCTCACTCCGGGCGACCATCCGATAAGCCTTTGTCAGAGCCTTGATGATTTTTGGCTTTGGCCTCCTTGCGAAGTTTCCTGGTCTGCCGAAGATCTCTAGGCCCGCGCGAATAGAAGACAAAAACATTCGCTAGTGGCAGGCCGTTTACAAGACGGTTCGTGTGAACACAGATGGTGCGTTGGCCGGTACGCACGGTGTCACTGCAACCAATGCCAAACCCGGCCTTCCTTTTCTTTGGCAAGATCAACGCATGCGGCCGCTCCCAAAAAGTTGTCTGCGTCACTGTCCAACACGGGCCACCGATCCGTGCAGTCTTCAATCATGCAAATGCAACCAACCGCCCTCACCGGCTGGCTTGCTGTCGCGCCTCTCGCAAACACAACGACGGGGGCTTTCTCGACATCCAAGCGCTGAAATGCATCGTTCTGGTTGAGGTAATAGGTGTAGGAGTCGCGCCCCACTATGATGTCATGCACTGCTTCTCTCCGTTCACCTTCATCATTCTTGGTTTCGGGATCCTGTGCAAGCGACCGTTCTGCGTGACCCTCTATTCCTTGTTGTATTGAATCCGCCCAACGGCGGGTCAGACTTTTCAGCGCTGAAATATCGTCCTCCGTGTAATGTGGCAATTCGTAGAACAGCGTTCGGTTGGCTTCCCCCGTCAAATATCTGGGGAAATCGTCATGCACGTCCTCAACAAAAACATCTGTGAGCATCATTCCTCGATCATCCCCGTAGTGGCAAGGGCCTCCCATGATGATCCAGTCTTCACCGCTACGCTCTTCGGCTCTCTCCGCCGCTGCGCACAAATTGTAAAAGCGGCCGACAATCGTCACATGCCTTGCTTGCAATTCTCCGCGCCGGATAGAGTCGTCGCCAAACTTTTCTATGATGAAGCGAGATGAAGGATCAAAGTAATGGGTCCCACTATCATCTGTTAGTGTGCCCATATAATGGTAGTAATTGAGCCATCGGAAGTATCCTTTCAATCGAACCCACTTGCAGACTGGTTCAAACTCTTCATTTGACTGCTGATTTTCTTGATACTCCTTATTCGATTGGTAAACCGCCGCAAAAAAGAGATCAGTCAGGTTATCTATCTCAATCGCCAGTTCGGGCGTGGAGCCTGGCGACCCAGGTTCAGGTTCTATCTGACACTTTGCTGAGGGATACCAAACCATAGCCACGTCTTCGAGGTCTTTGGCGTGGGCCATAGCGGCCACAATGCATGCGGATACTACTAAGAAGCACATCATGAGCTTGGATGACATTCTCGAGTCTCCCTAACATTCGTGTGTTTCCACCTTATCTCAAATTCTCCGAGCGGGCCAAAACCCTCGTGGAGAGCTGGTTTTCTTGCGCTCAAGACCGCGATGACCGTCTTTAGAGGATTCGTTATTGTGCCTTATTCATCGGTCTGTTTGCGGTCCAATCAAACGTGCCGCGGTCGCGTTCATCGACGGCTTGCTTCCAGCCCACTTGCTCGGAGCGCTCTTTGAAGTTGATGCCTTCGGGCGAGTGGCGGGTGATGCCGTCAAAGATGGTTGCCAGCCGCTGCGTTTCGTTCATGCCCATGGCCTCGATCGCTTGGTTGATCACCATCTTCTGCATCATGAGTTGGTTTATTGGAACGGACGCCATGCGCTCGGCCAGCGCCTCAACCTCGCCGTCCAGTTCGTCTGCAGGAACCGCTTTGAGGACCAGACCCATGTCCGCCGCCTCGCGCCCCGATATCTTGTCGCCAGTAAAGAGCATGCGTTTGGCCTTCTCCGCCCCCAGACGATAAACCCACATAGCCGTGGTCGGGCAGCCCCACACGCGGGCAGGCATATATCCGATTTGGGCGTCTTCGGCCGTGACCACCATGTCGGCGCACAGAGCAATGTCGGATCCACCGGCGACGGCAAAGCCATGGACCTTGGCGATCACCGGCTTATGACAGCGAAAGATGGACATGAACTTCTGCGTGTTGGCCCACATGAAGGCGTAATCCTGCATTGGATCCCAAGGCATGGATTGGGTCGCCTCTCCCGTTCCGTTGCCTTCCGCATAATAGGTGAGATCATACCCAGCGCAAAACGCCGGGCCGTTGCCGGATAGGATCACCACGTGGACGGCCGGATCCGATTGGGCCCTTTTCATCGCCTCTTCGATCAGGGACGGTAACTCGTCATCAATGGCGTTCATGACGTCGGGGCGGTTGAGCGTTACGCGCGCGACCCGGCCGTCCTGTTCGAAAACTACTTTTGACATTTTGAGGTTCCTCCGACTCGATAAGGCGCGTTCCGAAGCCAAAACCGGAACCGCCGTGCCTGTAACTTGTTGGTTCTCAAGTACTTACCCCTCGAGAAGATTTGAGCAAGTGGAGATGGACAAAGCTGCCAAAATACTATCTGTTTGGGAGTTGGGGAAAAGGCAGACGCCAACAGCAAAGGATGACAGCCGTTGACGCTGACCGATCGAGATTCTGAAAAGCTAGGCCGCGGGAAAATCGCGGCTTTCGTTCTTCCCGCCGTGCCGATTTCTGCGCTCGGGCTTCCCCTGATGGTCCATCTGCCCCCCTTTTATGTTTCTCACGTCGGGCTCAGCGCGGCCGTGGTCGGGTCGGTCCTGTTCACCTTGCGACTTTGGGACATCATCACAGACCCGGTGCTGGGCATTGTCAGCGATCGGTTCCCAACCCGATGGGGCCGGCGGCGTCACTGGATCGTCATCGGCACACCCATCGTTATGCTCGCAACCACCTTCGTCTTTATCCCCCCTGATGGGGCGGGTCCGCTGCACCTGGGGTTTTGGATGTTCATTCTCTATATAGGATGGACGCTGATCACCATTTCTCATATGTCCTGGGGGGCGGAACTGTCAGGCGATTATCACGAGCGCGCGCGCGTCCAAGGGTGGCGCGAGTTCGCTCTCGTTGGGGGCATGCTCGGTGTCCTTCTTTTGCCAGCAGTGATGGAGTTGCTGATCGACGATCTGCAACATGCGGACTCGGTCAAAGCCATGGCGATCTTCATCTTGATCAGTTTGCCGATCGGTGTGGCGCTTTCCGTCGTATTGGTAGGCGAACGCCCTTCGCCGGAACCCAAGCCTATCGATTGGAGCCAGGCGCTAAGAGCGCTGCGCCGGAATAGGCCGCTGCGTTATATATTGGCGGCCGATTTTCTGCGTTCTCTTGCCGTGGGCACGACCGGAACCTTGTACATTTGGTTTGCAACGCTTGCTCTCCAAATGGGTGGGAGCGCAAACACTCTGCTGCTGTTCTATTTCGCGACGGGTGTGGTGGCCGTGCCGCTATGGATTTGGGTCAGCAGTCAGTATGGAAAGCACAGGACCTTCTGCTACTCGATGATTTATGGAGTCGTCGGCGTCCTCCCTCTGTTGTTTTTCCCGGCAGGAAATTACTGGGCGGCTATGATTGGGTTTGCTCTCTACGGCGTGGCCTACGGGGCGGCATCGTTCTTCCCCCGCGCCATCATGGCCGACATCAAAGACGTGGATGCCGTTGAATCCGGAGAGGACCGCACAGGCGTCTACTTCTCTCTTATGACGTTGACGGAGAAGATCGGCTATGCGACCGCGCTCTTGTCGCTGCCGCTCATCCAGTTTTTGGGGGTCGATACAACGCCCGATGGGGTGAATACGGCCCAGGACGTGTGGACTCTCAAGCTCATCTACATCCTTGTCCCGGCCATTACCTTCGGGCTTGCCGGATGGATCATGTGGCGATTCCCCCTCGACAAAAAGGCGCAAGAAGAGCTTCAAGTTCAGCTTGCGGACCGGATGACGGTGTTGGCCGCGGATCAGAACAAGAAGGCGGAAGCAGAAGAGAGCGCGCCGCCTCCCACGGTGCCGGCCAAACCGCAACCCGCTGGGGAATAGGTGCAGGCGGGCGCGGGTTGTCTATTCGGTCAGTATCTTTATCTTCTTTAAGAGTACCTTCTTGAATAGAGGGGCCGCGTCGGCGGCCAGATTCAAGTATACTCCTAACAGGGCGATGCGCCGGAATTCTTTGACTCCGATTCGTCTACACGCCCACTCCCGGGATGCAGACTGATAATTTCTAAAGATCTGTTCCCCGATTATTTTGGCGGGTATTTTCCCCTCCATCAGACCCAGCTTCTGAGCCGATGCCGCTGCCTTTTCTTGCATGGTCGCAGCGCGTCGTCCCAGTTTGTTCATTTCCCCTTGGGCCAGTCCGTGCCGTTGCATGTGATCCATCGCCAAGAGTGCGGCGCGATGAAAACCGGGATCGCTTTCCACACACCCGGTGGCAACAAACACTATCTCCTCTGCTTTTTCGAGCGGGTGTTCTTCGTTAATGCGGGTCAAGGCGTCTTCAATGACCTCGATCATCTTAGCGGAGAGCTCGAGCAGGATTTCGTCTTTTCCGCCGATGAGATTGTAGATCGTCGGTACGGTTACGTTCGACGCAGACGCCAGCTTTCGCAGGCTTAATCCCCCAAATCCGTTTTTGCTCATTAGCGCTTGAGCCGTGCTCAAGATCCGCGCCCGCCGATCCGCTTTTGTCTCCGATTGCCTCATTTCGGTAAGGGTGCTCATACGATTTCACCTTTTCAATCACGGATAAATTTTAACACTGTACAAAATATGCAGACTCGTCTAGTGTTTTAACACTGTTAAAAATGGTCTGGATTGGAGTACACCATGCAGCATGATGAGCAAATCCGCGTCATCGAAGGCTTGATGACACATTTAGACAACGATACGAATGTGGATGCGGGGCGGCAGGTTAAAAATCCCGTCTCAGTCTATACGGACCCGGCGCGCGCCGTGGAGGAATGGCAGACCTTCTTTCAGTCTTATCCTCACGTGATCGGACTGTCTGATGATCTGCCGGAGCCGGGAACGTTCTTCACCAATGCGGATTTGGGAAAACCTATCCTTTGTATACGCGATAAAGACGGGCAATTTCGCGCGTTCTACAATGTTTGCCGACATCGGGGATCGGTCCTCGAAACGGCAGCGCGCGGGCATAAGCGACTCTTTACATGCCCGTTTCATGCGTGGTCCTATAGTTCCAGCGGTGATCTCGTTGCGGTTCCGAAAGAACATCACTTTGGCGAGATCGATCGATCCTGTCACGGCTTGGTCCCCCTTCCCTGTGTTGAGCGTTACGGAATTCTTTGGGTTCATCCCGATAAGAACGGCCAGATCGATCTTGACGATCTGCTTGGGGACCAATTGTCGGAAGAATTGGCCTCGTGGGACTTAGGAACTTGTGCGAGGCGCGGCGAGACCATGTTTCCTCATGACTGCAATTGGAAACTCGCGATCGACACGTATGGCGAGACCTATCACTTTGAAGCGCTCCATAAAGATACGCTCAATTACAACTTCTATGGAAACACGCAACTTTACGACACCTACAAGCGAAACCACCGAATGGCCCTGTGTATCCGCCCGATTGATGCGATGAGAACGCGGCCAAAGGAAAGCTGGCACGTACTTCAAGGTGCCCTGCCCGTCTATTACCTCTTTCCCAACATTCAGCTTCTGTTTGGGGCGGACGGCCCGACCCTCGTCCGCATTTATCCGGATGCAGTGAACCCGAATAAAAGCCGTTCGGAAATCGGTTGGTATTCCTATCCAGACTCCGTCCGCGAGCGTGTGGGACCGGTCTTTGCCGAGTATATGACTCAGATGAGCCTTGATGAGCGAATCCAAGCATTTGCAGCCGTGATCGAAGCGGAAGACTATGTGGCGGCGGCCAGCAATCATGTGGGTGCACTCTCGGGTGCGCAGGATCATGTCCTCTTTGGCCGAAACGAACCGGCACTGCATCATTACCACAATGCGTACAATGAGGCTTTGGGTTTGGCGCCGCTGGAGTGGGTGTAAGGACGTCGGCATTGTAAAGCCAGCGGGTACGCACGTGCGCATTCGTTGGAAACCCAATGTTGTCTCTAGGCTTCTTGGAGAATTCTAACGACCGTTCGCGCCAACATGTTTGCCGCCTCTGCAAGCAGTTCCGCCTCGTCCAATTCCGTCTCGTCGAAAACCATTTCAATGGCCGCATAGCCAAGCTCCACGCCAAGGCGACTCTTTGCATAGACTTGATCTTGATCGAGCGTTTCATTCCGGGCCCGAATCAAGCTCGTTAGAAACTGAGCTGCCTGTCGATGAGAATTGATCCGGACTTCCGCCAACACAGGACTTGCGTGCAGGCTGCGCATGATCCAAGCGCCGGCTGTCTGTGCCCGCGTGACCGCTACGGTCGCAACCAAGACATCAAGAATTGTGTGCTCAATATCGTCTTTTGAGAAGCTGCGCGGCTCCATCCCCTCAAAGAGTTCGTTTTGTGTGCGCATGAGTTGCTCGCCAAGTTCTTTGAGCACCGCATATTTGTTGGGAAAGTAGCGATAGAGAGCTGGCGGCGTCAGACCGGCGCGTTTGCAAATCATGTTGGTTGACAACCGTTCAAACCCAACCTCTTCCAGAAGCTCCGCCGCAGTCGCTAAAATGAGATCATAAGTCTTCTCACTTCTGCCTTGGCGCGGCTCGCTCCGTTTCTTGAGAGGTGGTGACGCGCTCATATTCCCCTCTTTTGAGGATCCCGAAAAACAGTGTTGACAATGCGCTCTTGTGAAATGATAGTCAAGACTATTGTTTTGGAGGGCTGCTAAATGTTGTCGCGACGAAGAATGATTCAGACGGGCGTCGGCGCGGGGGTTGTGAGCGCTATTCCTATCACTCAACATGTGGCCTGGGGAGAAAAGTCCTTCACACGGCCGGGCTACAACCCGAACTATCTTGAGCCGCCCGAGGGAGAACACACCTGGGCGAACTGGTCCGGCATTCAAAAGTCAACTCCGAAAGAGATCGCTTTGCCCCTGTCCGACGAAGAGTTGGCGGATTTGGTGCGTCGCACGACCGTCCGCATACGTCCTGTCGGAAGTGGGCATTCCTTCACGGGCCTCGTACCAAGCGAAGGGATCATTGTGGATTTGTCCGGTCTTGAAGGTTTGCGCCAATTCGATCCCAAAACCGGCAATGCCACGTTCGGGGCTGGCACGAGACTGTTTCAAGCGGCTACTGAACTTGCGGAACGCGGCCGTGCCTTTCCAAACCTGCCGGACATTGATGTCCAAACACTGGCGGGCACGTTCTCGACGGCGACCCACGGGACGGGAGCAACCTTGACCGCGCTGCATGACTACATAGTGAGTTTCGATATTGTCACAGCAAACGGAGAAATCCGCCGCATTTCCAAGGAGTCAGATCTTGATTTGTTCCAAGCCGGAAAGGTCTCGCTCGGGGCGCTGGGTATCATCACTCAGTACACGTTGAAGACGGTGCCAGTCTTTAGCTTGCGCCGGATCATGAGAATCGATCCAATCGAAGAGGTGCTTGCGACAATGGAGGAGCGAGCTGACCTGCATCGGAACTATGAATTCTTCTATACGCCCCACACAGGGTACGCAGCGGTACTCACCCACGACCTACATGAAGGGCCCGTAAGTGGACGGGCAGAAAGCGGTGACGATGACTTCCTCCTGCAGCTGAAAGATCTCCGCGATACCTTTGGCTGGTGGCCTTGGCTACGGAGTAGCATTGCTCAAGCTGCTTTTCCGACAGGGGTGGTTGAGGATTCAAGCGATCTTTCTCACAATTTGCTCGCGACCGCCCGCCCGCATAAGTTCAACGAAATGGAGTATCATTTGCCGCGGGAGAATGGCGTGGGCGTTTTGCGTAAGGTGATCGAAAAGCTCGATCGGCGCAAAGATTCGTTCTATCCCGTCGAAGTGCGCTATGTGGCAGAGGACAATGCCTGGCTTAGTCCGTTTCAAGAGGGTCCGTCCCTTTCCATCGCCATCCATTCGGCGGCCGATGAACCCTACGACTATTTCTTTTCCGAGTTCGAGCCCATGTATCTCGAAAATGGCGGCCACCCACACTGGGGCAAATTGCATTCGCTTGGCCGCAGCGAGCTCTCCGCCCGCTACCCGAGATTTGACCGGTTCGCAGAACTGCGAGAAACTTTGGATCCAGCGGACAAGTTCTTGAATCCGCATTTGGCAAAGTTGTTTGGTGTGACGTACGATGCTTGAATTTTCTCGACGAAATGTACTGATTGGGGGTGCCGCCCTCTTGGGAGTGACTGTGATGGCCACAAAACCTCGGGATCGAAGCGGTCCGCGCGACCCATACTTTGATCAAATGCAGACCGCGCTCATGAACGCGGGCATTGCAACACCCACCCTTGTCATCGACCGTATGCGGCTCAATGCCAATGTGGATGCGCTGATGAGCCATTTGCCCCAAAAGATGGGGTACCGGGTTGTCGCGAAGTCTTTGCCTTCTCCCGCGTTGATTGAACATGTCTGCGAAAGATCCGGCACGGATCGACTGATGACGTTCAATCTGCCAATGCTCTCTGAGCTGAGCGAGATGATGCCAGAGGCCGGTCAGTTGCTCGGGAAACCATTGCCTGTCCAAGCCGCACGGCGTTACTTTGACGTTCTGCCTTCTGGTGCAGAAGGTGCCAAAGCAAATGTGCAGTGGCTGATCGATACGCCTGAGCGCTATACTCAATATGCTTCGCTCGCGAACGAGCTCGGCCAAGATCTTCGTCTCAACATCGAATTGGACGTCGGTTTGCATAGAGGCGGTTTTGTGCCTGGCGATAGTCTCGGCGTTGTTCTTGAGCAGATCAAGGCGAACCCCCGTGCGAACTTCGCTGGTTTCATGGGCTATGAGCCCCACATACCGTCCTTGCCTACGGACAGCTGGCGGGATGCAGCCCTGAAAGGCGCTTGGAAGATCTATTCCGAAGCACTCGCACAAGCGCAATCAATCTTTGACGCTGAAACCATGAACCACATTACGCGCAATGCAGCGGGCAGTCCGACTTACCGGTATTATCATGATACAGAGGTTGCGAATGAAGTGTCGGCAGGGTCGTGTCTCGTGAAGCCGACACACTTTGATACAGACCTCCTTGAACCGCACCAGCCGGCGAGCTTTATCGCCACACCGGTAATCAAGTCTCTTCCCACGACGCGCCTCCCAGGGATGGAATTCGCAACCGGAGCGCAGCGCGCTTGGAACCCCAACCACGACAAAACCCTTTTTATCTATGGCGGACATTGGCTCGCTGATCCCGTGGACCCACCCGGATTGTCCTTGAACTCGATCTTCGGACGATCCTCCAATCAGGAGATGCTCAACGGGGGACCGGAGCTCGACATCCAGCCAGACGAGTTTGTGTTTTTCCGTCCGCACCAAAGCGAGGCCGTGTTTTTACAGTTCGGCGATATCGCGGTCTATGAAGACGGAGCCATCGTTGATATGTGGCCGGTCTTTCCGGCATCGGCTTGATCTTCGCGAGTGCCTTCGACTACGCTCTCAATTTCCAAGTGGAGAGTTGAGACATGCTATTGTCGGGATGGACCACGCCGTTGGCATTGACAAAGGATGAAGTCGTGCAACGGCGCTACGAAGGATGCGTGGTTCCCGATCATATTGTGGATGCGCTCGACCGCATGGATCCGGGAGACGAGGACGCGCTTGCGGCGGTCCAGGCGGAATTGGAGATTCTGAAGTCCATCGCCGATTTTCCTTATGAACAACCGAATGATCTGGACGCCATTCGTGCGTTACGTCCTGACGGCCCGCGCACTCTAGATATTGCTTATGCTGATGATGTATTGCTGGACCGAATGCATGGCGCATGGACCGGCAAGTGTGTGGGATGTGCCCTCGGAAAGCCTGTCGAAATCATGGGCATGCAGGGCTTTAAGGAACTCAATGGACGACGGGCCATCAAGAGATACCTTGAGGCGCGCAATGACTGGCCGCTGACGGACTATGTGAGCGGGGTGGCGGCAAACGACGGGGGAATGGGTCTTTTGTTTCCGGCATCCCAACGCGAGAACGTCGCCTTTATGGAGCCCGACGACGATATTCACTATGCGCTCATCGGCCTGAAGGTGCTTGAGCAATACGGTGCTGACTTCACCTGGACGAATGTGGCCGATACGTGGAACAGTTCGCTTTCCTATCAATCGATTTGCACCGCCGAAACACAGGCTATTCTCAACTACAACGCCGTCACGCCGCACTTCTACACACGGCAGCCAGGAACTTACGCCTCACCAGAGTTTACTCGGCGCCATAACAATCCGTATCGGGAGTGGATAGGCGCTCAGATCCGCGCAGACGGCTGGGCCTATTGTTGCGCAGGTCAACCCGAACGCGCGGCCGAGTTCGCTTGGCGCGATGCTCATTGGACTCATACTGCGAACGGAATCTATGGAGAGATGATGGCTGCGGCGATGATCGCCGCCGCCTTTGTCGAAGACGACCCCTTCACGCTTGTCGAAATCGGGCTCTCGGAAATTCCCGCCAATTGCCGGCTAGCGCAAGCTGTCCGCATTGCCCTTGAGTGGTGTGATACGTGTGCAGATTTTGAGGCATTCTTAGACCGGCTTGAGACTCACTTTGGCGATATGAGCCCGGTTCACACCGTCAACAACACTCTCGTTATTGTCATGTCGTTGATATATGGAGACATGGATCCGGATCGCTCAATGTGTTTGGCAGTCATGGCGGGACTGGATACTGATTCGCACACGGCAACTGTCGGCTCGATCGTCGGTGCCGCACGCGGCAAGTCCCGATTTGGTGGAAATTTGCATGCAAGGCTCAATGATACGGTCAAACCGCTCGTTTTTGGTTTTCAAGATGTCAGCATGCGATCCCTTGCCGAACGGTGTCTTGCAGTGCGCGCAAACTTGCTGGACGGTGACGCATGATGTCAAAGGTCGTCGTCGTCGGAAGTCTGAACATGGATATCGTCATTCAAGTTGAGCGGCATCCACATGTAGGAGAAACGATCTTTAGTCAGAGTGTGTCGAGCATCCCGGGTGGAAAGGGTGCGAATCAGGCTGCGGCAAGTGCGTCCCAAGGTGCCGCCACCCATTTGATAGGCCGGGTGGGTGCAGATGACTTCGGAGACGCGCTCCTTCAGTTCTGTCATCGTTTCTGTATCAATACCGATGCCGTAAAACGAGTACCAAATCTGCCGACAGGGCAAGCCTTTGTGACGGTCGATGTGGAAGGGGTGAATTCCGTTGTTGTTCATGGAGGCGCCAATCAGTCGTGGGGGGCCACGTTCAGCGACACGGAGTTGATCGGCCCTGGCGATATGATTCTTGCACAGTTGGAAATACCTACGCATATCGTTGCCCAAGCGTTTGAAGCAGCAAAAACTAAGGGGGCCACGACGATCCTTAATCCGTCCCCTGTTGCATTCTTTGACCTCGATCTATTGGATCTCACCGACATTCTCATCGCCAACGAACACGAACTTGGAACTGCAGCCCAGGCAAAGAGCCAGCCATCATCAGCTGACGACTATGCGGCCGCGGAAGCGGCGGCGGCAGGGCGAGCCTGCAAGCGGATCATCACGACTTTGGGTGAGTTGGGTGTCCGGATTTATGACCGCGGCGAGCGGTCTTCGGTTCCTGGTCGTCGGGTTCAGGCCGTCGATACAACGGGTGCCGGAGACTGTTTTGCGGGAACATTTGCGGCGGCGCTGGCGGACGGCGCGGACTTTGTAGCTGCCGCAAAGCGGGCCAATCTTGCCGCCTCCATTAGCGTTACACGGCTGGGTGCCGGCCCCTCAATGCCGACGCGGGATGAGGTCGACGCCCTTATCAATTAGGGCGCCGACATCCAGGTCCGCGCATGGGGCTAGATCAGCCTCCCCGTAGTTCTTTGCGTCTATTGTGTTAGGCCGCGAGAGGGACCCAGTTCCCGTGGAAGCCTGCCGGAATGCGGAGCGGCAGCTTAGCTGTTGCCACCGGTCCTTGGTCGATCTCCTTGGCATCGAAGATCATCAACTCGCTTTTATCTGTCGGCTGATCATAGGCAAGCATGATGACATAGCCGTCATCCTCGCCTTTTGAGCCTTCGCGGGCGGCGAACACGGGCTCGCCCACCATGCGGCCTTCGCCTAAGTTGAATGTCTTGCGGCCACCAGTCTGCGTATCGTAGTGAATGAGCGTGTCAAAGTTCTCGAGCTTTTTGCCAACCGTGCCGACCGCATAGCCATGCCGGTATGGACGGGTCGAATAGTCATCATTCGTGCGCGGAAACTCGCAAGCCATGTCATCGAACAACTCTTCTTGGATTGAGTTTGTGTTGTCGGACAAGTCGACTGACCAGCGGCGGAAAGTAGGCGCCACGCCTTCTTCGACGTCCGCCATTGTTCCATCGAGCTTTGGTGCAAATTGTGTGGCGTTGGATCCGGTTACGTCGGCGTGCAGTTTCGTGCCGTCGGTCCAAGCATTCATCATGTGGAACATAAACTTGGCTTCGCAGTTGAACCAACGAATGTCTGCTTCCGAGCCGTCGCGGGGGAGTACCCCAAAATGGGTTCCCTTGTCCGGTTCCCAAGCCAACATGGGCTCACCCTTAAAAGCTCGCTCCAAATCTGTGGTCAGAGGAAATATGGGAAAAATGACATGGGTTTCCGTGACGAAAAAGTCATGGACCATGGCAGAGTATGGTGCTTCGATGAAAAGATTCTTTGTAAGGTTTCCATCTTTGTCGGCCACATTGTAGCGGATCGCATTGGAGCCAGGCCCTTTGGCCGAGTAGCCGAAGAAGATCATCTCTCCTGTATGGACGTCGAACTTGGGGTGTGCCGTGACAGGTCCGTCTATCTGACCGCCATAATCAAGCTCGCCGACCGTTTCCAGCGTACGGTGCTTGATTTCGGTCGGCAACGCACCCTCCATGAGGGCGAGCATTTTGCCACCGTGTTGGACGATGTTGGTGTTCGCCGTGTTATACTTGAGTTCATTCGCGCGCGGATCATTCATCATCGGGTTTCCGAAGACACCGAAAAGTCTCTCACCTGCTTCCATTTCCGCCATGAGCTTTTCCGAGCGGACCCAACGGTTGCGCCAGGAAATGCGGTCGTTCTCAAAGTGGAAGCATTGGATCATTCCATCTCCGTCGAACCAGTGATAGGTGTCGCCTTCTCGAGGAGGGTGAAGAGGGTCCGGACCGTTCCGGTAATAGGTGCCGATGAGATCTTTTGGCAATTCTCCCTCGATCACCAGATCCGGTGCATCGCATTCGATGCCGGACGGCGCCATGAAGCCCGTCAGGAAAGGATCATTGGGAAAAGGTTTAGTCATGAGTTTTCCTCCGTCACAGCTTCAAAGGTATATCGTCAAAGGCGCAAGCGCGAGCGCCAAAACATCTAGAGAATACTGAGTGGAAGCTACCGTATAGAGAAGAGGAATCGGTGCAACCTCTCCATATAGATGGGGCTAATCGGCCTGGCAGCAATTCGGGGGTTGATCTCCATCAAAAGCAAAAGCCGGGGCCCGAAAGCCCCGGCATATGGAAGGGTAGACGATAAAGTATGAGAGCTGACTAATTGTAATTGGCCGTCAGTTCAAAGAACCATGTCCGAGGTGCACCGAAGCTTTGGAAGTCGATGTTCGGTAGAGCTGCCGTCGCATACTCTTCATCCAAGATATTTTTTCCGGTGAAATCGGCCCGTAGATCAACGCCATTCAATTCGAAACTATAGGAGATCCCGCCGTTTACGAGGTGATAGGCGTCTTGCAGATTTCCGTCGAAGGCGTTGAACCCTCCAATCCACTCGACTTCACTGCGGTATAGCCAATTGGCGTTAACGTTCAGATCGCCTATGCCAATCTGGCGCGTGTAGCTGACCGTTGCACCGCCCTGCGATTCCGGCGAGCGCGTCAGCCCTGCGACAGATCCCTGACACGTAAACGTGGCAAGGTCGGGTTCAGGGCAAACGGAGGTCGGGCCGACGCCGAACGGTCCCAGCGGAAACGTCTGAGGTTCATTTTGTCCAACGAGCCAGCCGTAATTAGCACTAACTGTTAGACCCTCGATAAAGTCTGGGTTCGCTTGGAGTTCCATCTCGATCCCGCTGACATTTACTTTGTCGACGTTCAAGATGATCGTATTTGTTGTTGGAGTGCCACCCGGTCTCACCGAAACGATGTTAGACTGGCTGCCCTCTCTGTCGGACAAGAAACCTGAAATGTTTGCCCGGAGTTGGTCTTCAAACCACTGAGACTTCATACCAAATTCGAAAGTCTTAACGATCTCAGGATCGTAGGAAAGATCGTCCACGGTTATGAACAGTGCCGGATCCGGAACGCCTCGGATAGAAATACCTCCGCTTCGAAAACCTTGAGCATAATAGCCGTACAACAAAATATCTTCGGTGACATTTAGGTCCACACTTACTTTAGGCGTAGTGTAGTTCCAACTATCCTCCGTATTGGGAACAATGGTTTCAATGCCTGGGAAGATAAGATCATCGAACCTGCTGTACTGATTCTTCTCTTCATGAATATGGCGCAAACCGAACGATGCACTTAGGCGATCCGGAATAATATCCACCAAGATGGACCCGAATGCAGAATATGCGTGATTCTCCTCGCCGCTGTTCTGCTCAGAGTTAACTCCATCAGCCGTACCGAAACCGCCCGTAAACACAGCACAAGCAGTTAGGACTCCGCAGCCTATTGCATCGTTGTATGAATCGGTAAACTGAGTGAGATTGACCTGATGTCGATAGTAAAAACCACCCAGCAGCACGTCAATGCGATCGTCCAAGAACGTCTCATTCCAGCGCAGCTCTTGCGTGAGCTGATCGTATTCCTGCGCCCTGTCCGTATGGAGCTGATTACCGGTCAATGGAAGACCAATGAGAGGGTTGTTCAAGAAGGCCGTCGGACCCAAAAAAGCATTTTCAGGCGCACCAGGACCAAAATTTGTCGCATCAAAATCTTGGAAGGCCCGGTCGGAGGTATCCATTATCGCCGTAATGGAGGTAAATGTGCCGAAGGACGTATCCCAATCCAACTTGGCGCGATAAATCTTGGCGTCATACTGTGCGTCGCCGCCGAAATCGCCAAAGCCCGTAAATTGCTCGTCCTTCAAAGAAATGAGTTCGACAGGCAACAATCCGCTGCGGTCTTCAATGAAGTCGTAGCCCAATAAGATCTCAAGACCCTCTACGGGCGTGATCAACAATTCTGCATTGGCGGATTTGTACTCAACAGAACCCTCGTTTGATCCCAAGAACACATTATCTGTGTATCCTTCCCGGTTGTTCAGTGTCCCGCCGATCTTCAATGCGATAAGATCAGGAATAATCGGCGCGTTCCCTACGAACCGGAAGCGTCCGTGCTCAAATGCACCGTAGCCCGCGGATACTTTGGCCCCGAATTCCCCTGTTGGTCGCGACCGTGTCGCCTTCAAAACGCCGCCGGTTGTGTTCTTTCCGAACAAGACGCCCTGGGGCCCGCGCAAAATCTCTAAGGACTGCATATCGAAGGCATCGATCAGCTGCCCTGTGTTCACGCCAAGGAACACATCATCCAATATGACGCCAACGGAAGGGTTTTGCGTTTTCTCAACGTCAGAATATCCTTCGCCGCGAATGTAGATGGCTCCGCCGCCCGGTATCGCGGTCTGTTGTCCGACGAAAACGTTTGGTGCAAATCCATCCAAATCCTGAAGTGTTCGAGGATTGATCTGCTCAATCTGCTCGGTCGAAAACGCTGTTACCGAAATCGGCACATCCTGGATCGACTCTTCACGCTTTCGCGCTGTAACAATAATTTCGTCGATTTGCGCTGACGCAGGCAGCGACAGCATTATGTCTGCAGATAAAAGGAGTGCAGCGGCGGCTGCGCCCTTGAGTAGGTTCCGTTTCCTCATCCCTATGCTCCCCGATTTCGTTCGAGTTGTTTTGCGTGGAAATGCTCGCTCGTCGCGCTCTTGCGTTTTGGTAGTCCCCTCCCATTTGGCAACGTAACGCAAAGCGTGCGCTGGCCCCCTAAACTTGGAGCGCATTCATGCGTCTCAATGCCACGCTCGGACAAAGCCTAGAGCCTTTCACCAAATTGTTATACTACCTAAAAAGGGAGGGCCTCTATTGTTGGAGGCTGTGTCACCTTGTTGCTACACAACAATCCACCGTTCACCGACCAAATTGCCACTTAGGACAGCAAGTCTGTCTCTTTAGCGCTCCAGTATGGCAAGCATGCTGACCTTTTCTCGACAGATCTGGGGAAACGAGGATCGATCCGGACCTTTACAAGCCCTGTGGCTTGGTCCCGATGGTGGACGCGAGAAGCGCCGTTCAACTTCTTGTTCGCAATTGCAATATGGAATTGCGAAGAGCTGAGACATGTTCCTTCGTTGCGATCATTCCCCCGAATCTGTTTTTCCGTCTGCGGTTCATCCCGAGTATCCAATTGAGTTCGGTACGCTTTGCTTTTTTTCTGCTCCACGCTAGGTTCGTTTAAATGGTGCAACCAGGACTTTGCACAGCCCACATCACTTTGCTTGAGAGAAGTTTTGATGCGGATACACTCATTCGGTTGTTCAGCAGCGATTGTCCTTACTTGGCTCCTGACCGTAAACGTTTTCGCAGCTGACTCTTATTCTCCTCCAGCTAATACTGATTATCCGACGACGGTGTATTGGGGTGATACTCATGTCCATACAAGGAACTCGCCCGATGCGTTTTCGTTTGGGACCACCGGCCTTAGCGCGGAAGACGCATACGATTTTGCTCAAGGCAAGGCGATCAAAACATCGGCCGGGCATACGGCGAAGTTGAGGCGGCCCTTGGATTTCTTGGTTGTTACCGATCATGCTGAGTATCTCGGCGTCTTCTACAGACTATCTCAGAACGATCCCAAAATTCTTGAAACTCGGCTGGGACGGCGTTGGCACGGATACATGCAAAAGGGGAACTTCCCCGCCATGATGCAAGAGTTCGTGGACGGGCTGTCGGAGCCCACCCCCCAGCAACGTATGCCCAACTGGGCGCGCAGAACAATCTGGAAAGACGTCGTTGCGGTCGCCGATAAGCACAATAAGCCGGGCCAGTTTACCGCATTTGCAGGGTACGAATGGACCTCCATGCCAGAGGGGAACAATTTGCACCGTGTGCTGATTTTTAGGGATGGAAAAGGCAAAGCGGACAGAGTCCTTCCGTTTTCAGCCCAGGACAGTCACGACCCCGAGGATTTGTGGGCGTTTCTTGCCGAGTATGAACGGCGAACCGGAGGACAGGTCTTGGCAATTGCTCATAACGGCAATTTGAGCAATGGTCTGATGTTCGACGACAAGACCCTTTCAGGCGAGCCGCTTGACCAGGACTATGCCGAGACGCGCGCGAAATGGGAGCGGCTCTATGAAGTCTCACAGGTGAAGGGGGATGGCGAAGCGCACCCCTTCCTGTCACCCGGAGACGAGTTCGCAGACTATGAAACGTGGGATGCTGATAATATCGCTCGCTCGGTAGAAAAAGCAAACGAGATGCTTCAGCATGAGTATGCACGTTCCGCGTTAAAACTCGGTCTGTCGATCGAACAGAAGACCGGAGCAAACCCGTTTAAGTTTGGTATGATCGCAAGCACAGATTCTCACACGGTTATGGCGACAGCCGATGACGACAATTTCTTCGGCAAATTCAAGGACTCAGAACCTGGACCGGATCGAACACAGACGAATATGGGTAGTGCCGCGACGGGCGGCGAAGGACTTTGGAGCAACTGGCGTCTTAGCGCGTCCGGATATGCAGCCGTATGGGCGAACGAGAACACAAGAGAAGCTCTGTTCGCAGCAATGCAGAAGAAGGAGGTTTACGCCTCGACAGGTCCTCGCATTACCCTTCGTTTCTTCGGAGGATGGGACTTTACCGAGGAAGATATTCATCGCCCTGACTTTGCGGGCATCGGATATGCAAAAGGTGTTCCGATGGGGGGTGACCTCTCTGACTGGCCCGGTCGTGGATCGCCAAGGTTTCTAGTGGGTGCGTCTAAAGATCCGGACGGTGCCAACTTAGACCGTATTCAAATCATCAAGGGATGGCTTACCGAAGGCGGTGATCTCAAGGAACGCGTTTACGATGTGTCGCGGGCCGGCGGACCAGTTTCTAGACTACGCGGTCTTTTCACTGATTCTCCCGCGATCGGCAACACCGTTGATCTGCAACAGGCGACCTACTCCAATTCTATTGGTCGCAGTAGCCTTATGGCCATGTGGAAAGACCCTGACTTTAATCCAAAGCAACGCGTTCTATTATGTGCGGGTTATAGAGATTCCAACCCCGCGATGGACGGCCTATGATGCGAAGCGGTTGGGCTTAGAGTTGTCGCCAGACATTCCGATGATAACCCAAGAGCGCGCCTACACCTCTCCGATCTGGTACACCCCTCCCGACTGAGATTATCAAGTCTGTTCCGTAGCAAGACGACTTGGAGGGCGTGCTTTGGATCGATTGGTTGCTTCGATCAGAGTTCGATTTCACCCAGGCGGATGGCCTTGACGACGAGCTGAACTCTAGTGGGAACGTTTAATTTCTTTTTCGCGTTCTCGACATGGAAATGAGCAGTGCTCGGACTAATTCCCAGAATTTCTCCCATGTCCGAATCCGTTTTTCCATCTGCGACCCATTTTACGCATTCGCGTTCACGGGGGCTGAGCACACTTTGTCTTTTTTCTTTGGCGCGCATTCCCTCGTCTTCAGTGGCCAGCTCAAGAACCCGATCATGATAGGTGATGGCCAAAACTCTTAAAACGACACGGCATTCGTTAGGGAGTTCTGGAGAGTGTCCGGCCATTCCAACGGCGCCCACATAGCCTCCGGAATGATGAACTGGAACGCAGATGCCATCTCTCAAATTGTGATCGTAGGCGATTGAGCCGATCGTTTTTAGGCTTTCACGAAGATCCGAAGCCTCGTCTTCATTTCGCTTGGCTAAATCCGACCATACATCTGACCAGACAAATGGCTTATTTGAGCTGATTAGCTGCTGGGACGTGATGTCGGTTTCTTTGAACTCGCGCCGAATGCTTTCGATGAAGCCATCGGGCAGTTTGTTGACCAAAACATCATACTCAAGCGGATCGTCCTTCTCCGGTGCCCGCCCCTTTCGCAAGAACCCGGAACATACAAACGCACTCAGCCCGAACGTCTCCAAGCGCCCCTCGAATTCATCCGTGAGCGCACAAACATCATCGAAATCGCCTATTTTTGCCGCAAATTCGATCGCTTCATTTAGCGCATCCGGCGTGAGTAAGAGCATCTCTTCCAAGACATAGTTTTGAGTAGCCTGAGACTAGCGACACAGGTGTCGAACGTCAATTGCGATCGCTTGCACAAACCGCAATTTGACCCAAACTGACTGCTATGAACCAGGTTCCCCCAGAGACCCCCAGGTGCGAACGTGAAGCTTCTCCTCCTTTTTGGTTAGCAAGGGGCCGCAATCCGTATTTGCAGCGGTCCCGATCAGCTTAACCAACGTGCAATCACCCAAAATTTGACCTATGTTCTCCCAGGTGACTCACTTCAAAACGACCCGGCTATGCTCTCGCGTTTTCTCACGATATTAACGGCAACTGTTTGGATCTCTGCTTGTACGCTTCCGGGGTTGTCTAAACTTGGTGATGGCGATTCGACGTCCGCAGCGCCCCCTGAACACGCGCTGACTTTTGCCGTTGTTGGCGATCTGCCTTACAATGATGACCAAAAGTTTGCCTTAGACCGATACATTACACCCCGGATCGCAGAAGACACGTCTGTTCCCTTTGTCGTGCATTTGGGGGATTACAAAGGTGGCAGAAAATCTCCGTGCACGAAGGCGGCCATGATCGAGCACCAAAACTGGATGCTCGGACTTCCCATGCCAGTCTTTTACACACCCGGTGACAATGAATGGACGGACTGTGATCGGAAAGCCAATAGGCCCGTGCGTTCCTCACTGGGAGAACTGAAAAACATCAGGAGCACTTTTTTTGATCCTCCTCCGGCCGTGCCGAAAGAACTAAATGCGGTCTGGCAAAATAGTGCGCCTGAAAATGCTCTATGGTCTCTGCGCGATGTTGTGTTCGCCACGCTACATGTCAGCGGCAGCAATAATGGCCGCAACGCGGGCAAGGAATGCTCGCGCGGAATCCGGCCCAAATGTGACAAGACCGAGGCCTTAATTGCGGATGCCCAACAAAGGGAACAATCGGCGTTCGCTTGGATCGACGAAACATTTGCACGTGCTGGAGCCGAAAATGCTAAGGCTGTTGTTTTTGCCACTCAAGCCGACTTGACGGCGGGAAACAAAAACTTAGGCGCGTGTACGGAGGAGCAACCCATAAAGTGCAACGCGTATGCGCTCATCACCTCGCATCTCATTGCCGGGGCCAAAGCATTTGAGAAACCCGTGCTTGTCATGCATGGGGATACTTCGCCTTATTGTTTGGACAGAGCATTTGGCGGTGAAGAAGCCCCTCATCTATGGCGCCTTAATGCGGCCGGCGACTTTGTGCTGATTGACGCGGTTCGCGTGACTGTCCAGCCCAACGCGAAAGAGCCCTTTCAAGCAATTGGTGTGCAGTCTTTCCTGACGCCAGGTACGTGCTAGAGCGTTTCCAGGTGAAGTGGAATCCGGTTCACCGTCAGGAAACGCGCAAAACAAAGAATCTGGAGCCGTTTTGTGTTTCCGTCAAAACCAAAAC